>JAFUVB010000004.1 GCA_017471245.1 Prevotella sp. | reverse complement strand
GTAATGTTTGCGCTTAGGGTAGCTCGCACTCCTAAATCATCCACGAGAGCACTCGAATTCGCTCTTTCATTTTTTCTTAATTCTTAATTCATATTTTCTTAACTCTTAATTCTTAATTCTTAATTATCTAAAAACGCGCAGCAGGTAACGCAGCGAGTAACGCAGCAGGTAACGCATGATTTTTGTCAAGTGGCTGATAATGAGGCGGTTGATACGCAGTAACACATTTATGCGTTTTTGTACCTTGGGAAAGACTTGATTCAGTGCTGTTCCGAGTGAACCGTCTCTTGCTATACCCCAAAAGCTATGCTATCATACCCCCAAGGCTATGGTTTCTATACTTAAAAGCATAGGTTTCATGAGTCGAAACCTATGCTTCTAAAGTCGGAAAGCTATGGTTTTAACCATAAAAAGCATAGTTCTTGGAAAAATATGCGTTAACCAATAACCATTGGCTGTTGTTCTGATTGTATAGTAAATCAGTTTTCCTTTACAGCCATGACCCCGTCGTCGCGGAGTTCCGGGTGAAGATATACGGTGCGGACGAATGTATCCTTGTCCTGGATGATCGTTGTCTTGAGGTAGCGCAGTTCTCCCAGTTCCTTGTAGGCACCGTATCGAGTGGGGCGCTTGAACAGTTTGTCGCCATTGCGGGTCTGATCCTGCATCCGCAATAGTTGCTTGTCATCGATGCGGCGGGTGCTTGCCATGTTGCCGAAACCGCAGCTGTAATCGCTGTTCACCAGGTTCTCGTCGAGGAAACGCTTGACAATGCGTTCCGCCTTCTGCTGCTCGCTGCAGGCAGCAAGCAACAGAAGGGCGAAAAACACCACGAAATATTTTTTCATGTGAGTCATGGTTGTAAAACGCTTGAGAGGTTATGCCTTTGCAGGAATATTCTTTAGGATTTCCAGCAGATGATCCCACACCATCTGAACGGTAGGAATCAGCAGGCGCTCGTCGGGAGAATGCACGCCGCGAAGGGTGGGACCGAAGGAAACCATATCCATATTCGGGTACTTCTCTGAGAAGAGTCCGCATTCAAGACCTGCGTGAATGCCGAGCACCTTCGGTTCTTTGCCGAAGAGTTTCTTGTATGTCTCAACCACAAGAGCCGTGAGCTTGCTGTCGGGATTCATCTTCCATGCGGGATAACCGTCGCCCTGAACCACTTCGGCACCAGCCAACTGGAACACAGCCTTGATGGTTGCAGCCTGATTGTCGAGCGCACTCATCACATTACTGCGCTGTGAAGCAACGATCAATACCTTATCGGGCATTGTTTCCACGCTTGCCACATTGTTGGATGTCTCCACCATCCATGCCAAAGCTTCGTCCTGGCACATGGCAAATACACCGTTGTCGGCAGCCTGCAGCGCCTGAATGAGCTTGGTGCTTACCTCAAGCGGCAACACCTTGTTGGCTTCGGCGCTCTCCATGTTGAACTGCATCGACTTTTCGGTAACATGATATTCCTCTTCAACCTCTGTTGTGAACACATTCCAGAGTGCGCGCACGTCTTCTTTCTTGTCAGCCGCAACGCCGAAGATGATAACTCCGTCGCGCGGAATGGCGTTGTGAAGCTTGCCGCCATTGAAGCATGCCAGCCGCAAACCGTATGCTTCCTGCACTTTATAGAGGAATCGGGCGAGTATCTTGATGGCATTTGCACGCTTCTTGTTGATGTCATCACCTGAATGACCGCCAACAAGGCCTTTCAAAGATGCCTTCATGAAGAACAGCCCGGCGGGAGCGTCTTCCTGCTGATAATGGAACGTGGCCGTGGTGTTGCGTCCTCCGGCACAAGAAACAAACACCTGTCCCTCGTCTTCAGAGTCCAGGTTGATCAGCATGTTGCCTTTCATGAAACCGGGTTTCATTCCTTCGGCACCAGTGAGCCCTGTTTCCTCGTCGCGAGTTAATACGCACTCGATAGGGCCGTGCTCAATGTCGTCGGAATCAAGGATGGCAAGTTCGATGGCACATCCGATACCGTCGTCGGCTCCTAAGGTTGTTCCTTTGGCAGTAAGCCATTCTCCGTCCACATAAGTCTGGATGGCATCCTTGTCGAAATCGAATTCGATGTCAACAAGCTTCTCGCACACCATGTCCATGTGGCTTTGAAGAATCACCGTTTCGCGGTTCTCGAATCCGGGAGTGGCACCTTTGCGGATGATAACGTTGCCTGTTTCGTCGACAACCGTTTCCAATCCATGGCTTTCACCGAATTGTTTGAGATACTCAATCATCTTTTCCTCGCGCTTCGAAGGGCGTGGAATTTCGTTAATCTTTGCGAATTGTTCAAATACGCAAGCAGGTTTTAAGTCACTTTTATTCATTATTAATGGATTTTTTTGAGTGAATGTCATAATAAATCATTAACTTTGCAGCAAAATTACAAAAAAATGGCAGAACTTCTCATCATTAGCGTGTTAATAATTGCTATTGCAGTGGTTTTATTGCTGATAAAAGTCATTTCTAAAAGGAATGGAGAGTTTTCGTCAATGCATATCCACGACAGTGCGGCAATGAAGGACCGCGGCATCGGGTGCGTGTTGGATCAGGATCGCGAAGCGCGCAAGAAGGGGAAGGCTTTTTAGGTTTACAGAAGAATTAATTATCATAACAAAAAACAAAAATGAAAAAGACATTAATGATGGTCATGGCAGCAATCGCCCTGACAGCTTGTGACAAGCAAGCACAGCAGATGGATGAGAAATCCAAGACAGCAGAAGAGAGTGCGTCTGAAATGAAAATTGCTTATGTAGAGGTTGACTCTATCATGTCGCAATATCAGTTCTGCAAGGAGTATTCACAGATTCTTGAGAAGAAGAGCAAGAACATCCAGAACACAATCAATCAGAAAGGTCAGAGCCTGCAGGCAGCTGCCGTGAAGTTCCAGCAGGATATTCAGAACAACAAGTACACTCAGCAGCAGGCAGAAGCCGTTAATGCAGGATTGCAGAAGCAACAGGCCGACCTTCAGGCGCTGCAGCAGCGTTTGGGCAATGAGTTCCAGGCAGAGACAGACAAGTTTAATGTGGCTCTTCGTGACAGCATTCAGCATTTCCTGGCAAAGTACAACAAGGACAAGAAGTATGCCCTGATCCTCTCCAAGGCAGGTGATAATATTCTTTATGCTGACAAAGTGTATGATATTACAACCGATGTGATCACCGGTCTGAACAAAGCTTACAAACCAGTAGCCGCAGCTAAGGAGAAGAAAGAGGAGAAGAAATAAGTTTCTGCTATTATATATATAATAAGGTGTAACCTCGGTTGCACCTTATTTCTTCATTATAGTAACCTGAAAAAACACATCACGTTCCTTTTTTCTTGCAGGCGATGAAGACAAACAACTGGTTGCAATTGGTTCCTTTAGTGAGGATTGCCATCTTTCTCATGGCAGGAATCGTTGTGGCAGATCTGATGTGCTTGTCCGTTTGGTGGTGGATGTTGTTCTCGGTTTGTTCGTTGTTGTTGTCGTTCTTTGCAAGTAGGAATGCAGTGATGCAGTCGGTTTTCCTGCTGGTTTCATTCTTTTTTCTTGGCGGTTTGCTCCTTCAGCACAAGAAAGACCTAACGATAGTTGTGCTTCCGCAAGAAGAAATACCATTCGAGGCTGTAGTGCTAAGTGAGCCGGTTGTGAAAAACAAGGTTGTGGTATGCGATTTGCTGATAACAAATTTCGGCAAGCCACTCAAGGTGAAAGCCTCAATCTGGAAGGACAGCAGGAGCCTTTCGCTAAGGCCAGGCGAGGGTATCGGTGCCTATGCCATGTTGAAACCTCCATCAAACGCAGGTTTTTCTTCATTTGATTATCGCAGTTTCCTGTTACGTCATGGATTCCACGCCGTGGCATTTGTCTATGCTGACAGTTGGAACCGGCAGAAGGTGAGTCTGAAGAGCCTGTCGCTCGTCAGAAGAACTCAGATTTCAGCACTTGCTTATCGACATCGTTTACTTGAAAGATACCATGAATATGGCATCAAAGAACAGCAATTTGCTGTTGTCGCAGCCATGACACTGGGCGACAAGTCGCAGCTTTCACAGGCAACAAAAGATCTCTTCTCGCAGTCGGGAGCATCTCACATACTTGCTCTTTCTGGACTTCATCTGAGCATTGTATATGGTTTGTTGTCAATGCTTTACAGAGGTCGCAGGTTCCGATTCCTACATGAGATACTCATCCTTCTGGCGATTTGGTCGTATACAATGATGGTCGGGATGTCCTCTTCCGTAGTGCGTTCAGCAACGATGCTGTCAATTTACTCGTTGTTCAGTTTGCAGCATCGGGATAAAATGTCGGTCAATGTGTTGGCGTTTGCGGCAATTGTCATGCTGATAGTCAATCCAATGGATATCTACGACGTGGGTTTTCAGCTGTCATTTGCGTCTGTCTTTTCCATATTGCTCCTCTATCGATATGTCTACCGTCTGCTTCCTGATATCCATCAGGTAATCTTCAGGAAGATTTGGCAGATGGGAGCATTGAGCATATCTGCCCAAATAGGCACTGTTCCATTGGTTGCATACTATTTCGGTTTTATTCCGTGCTACTCGGTGCTGACCAGTTTCGTAGTGATACCTTCGGCAGTGGTAATCATCTACACAGCCTTTGCCATGATACTGTTGGGGTCATGTGGCCTCTTGGCTCAGATTGCAGCAGCTGTTATTACGGCCATGTCGGATTTTGTCCAGCAGGCACTCGAATACATATCCCGGTTTCCTGGTGCTACAATTCAGAATATCAGTCTCTCTGCTGTGCAAGTGTGGATGATTTATGTCATCATCTTTGCACTTTATGTAATGATTCGGCGTTATCTGTTTGTAAATCAGGAGGATTTTTATTAATTTTGCACCCGAATCATGATACGTTATTTTATCTATCTTAGTTACGATGGCACTGCCTATCACGGATGGCAGATACAGCCCAACGGTGATTCTGTACAGGAGAAACTGCAGTGGGCGCTGTCAACATTGCTACGTGAAGAAGTGTCTGTTACGGGTGCCGGCAGAACAGATACTGGCGTTCATGCCAGGATGATGGTAGCTCATTTCGATGTGGAATCAGAATTGGATGCCGATCAGCTGGCTTATCGGCTCAACAAGATTCTTCCGCGAGATATATCTGTGAGCAAAGTGGAGCGTGTGAGCAGCGAGATGCATGCCCGATTCAGTGCCGTTTCACGTACGTATCATTATTATATACACACGTGCAAAGACCCATTCCTGCGCCATTACTCATGCGAGCTGCGCTACAAGCTGGATTTCCAGCTGATGAACAAAGCAGCGTCTCATCTGTTGGAGTATGATGATTTCGGTGCATTCTGCAAGAGTCATGCCGACGTAAAGACCACATTGTGCTCCGTAACCGAAGCCCACTGGGTTCAGACTGGCGATTCCACATGGTATTTCCGGATAACAGCCAACCGTTTTCTTCGTAATATGGTGCGTGCAGTTGTCGGAACGTTGGTGGAAGTGGGGCGTGGCAGAATGTCAGAAAGCGATTTCTGTCGTGTCGTTGAGGGTAAACGGCGCACGGAAGCCGGTGAGAGCATGCCGGGACATGCACTCTTTTTGGAGCATATCGGATATGATAATCCCTAAGTTCATCATTTTTCCATGTGGTTGGTATTAGCATTTCTTTCAGCATCTCTATTGGGTTGCTATGATTCTTTCAAGAAAGAAGCACTAAATGGCAATGCGGTGATTCCCGTATTGTTTTTGAATACGCTGTTTTCATCACTTATATTCCTCCCGATGATACTGTTGTCAAGGTATGAATCCTTGCCTATAGATAGCATTTTCCATGTTGCTTCGGGTGGTTGGGAGTGTCATAAGTATATTATTCTTAAGTCTGTCATTGTGTTGTCGAGCTGGATTTTCGGCTATTTCGGCATGAAACACCTTCCGTTAACCATCGTTGGCCCTATCAATGCCACACGTCCGATAATGGTTCTGTTGGGAGCCTTGGTGGTTTTTGGTGAGCGTTTGAATCTTTATCAGTGGATAGGAGTCTTGCTTGCAGTGGTCAGTTTTTTCATGCTCAGCAGAAGCGGGAAGAAAGAAGGTATTGATTTCAAGCACGATCACTGGATTTATTTCATCGTGCTCAGTGCTTTGCTCGGTGCTCTCAGCGGTTTGTACGACAAATATCTGATGGCTCCAGCCGGTGATGGGGGAGTAGGGCTCGACAGAATGATGGTTCAGAGTTGGTATACCATCTATCAATGCGTCATGATGGGTATCGTTTTCTTGACATTATGGTGGCCTCGTCGTCATCAGTCAACACCCTTTCATTGGCATTGGAGCATCATTTTCATCAGCCTGTTCCTGAGCACTGCCGATTTCGTTTATTTCTATGCGCTGAGCATTCCGGGAGCAATGATAAGCATTGTGTCCATGATACGGCGCGGCAGTGTGGTTGTTTCTTTCCTCTTCGGTGCCGTTTTGTTTCATGAGAAAAACCTGAAGAGCAAGGCAGTTGATATGTTGCTCGTGCTGCTTGGCATGCTTTTTCTGTATTTCGGTTCACGGTAGTGAATTTCCAAAACATGATGGCTTGCATTTTTCAGCATAATCTTGCATGTTGAAAGAATAATTGCGTAAAAAAAACGTATTTATTTTGTTATTATTGGATTTTAGTGTATCTTTGCAAAATATTGGAAGACTCTATTTTATGGCGTATAACATTTTCAAAGGTTTGGGTGTAGCCCTGGTCACACCATTCACGACAGACGGAGCTGTTGATTATACAGCATTAAAAAGATTGTTGGAATATCAGATTGATAACGGAGCAGATTTCATTTGTATTCTTGCAACAACAGGTGAGACACCGACACTTACCGCTGATGAGAAACAGCAAATCAAAGAACTCGTCGTGAACATTGTGGGCGAGCGTCTACCCATATTGATGGGGTGCGGAGGTAACAATACGGCAGCCGTCGTACACGAACTCCAGACCGGAGACTTCAAAGGAATCGACGGCATATTGAGCGTATGTCCCTATTATAACAAACCTTCTCAAGAAGGACTCTATCAGCATTTCAAGACAATAGCTGCCGCAACGAAGCTTCCAGTGGTATTATATAATGTGCCGGGAAGAACAGGCATCAACCTCAAACCAGAGACCACTGTCAGGCTTGCCCGTGATTGTGACAACATTGTTGGCATAAAGGAGGCAAGCGGAAGCTTGGAGCAGGTAGACGAAATCATCAAGAACAAACCCAAAGACTTTGATGTCATCAGTGGCGATGATGCACTAACGTTTCCAATGGTGGCATGTGGCGCCGTAGGAGTGATATCGGTTATCGGCAATGCACTGCCCCGCGAGTTCTCCAAAATGCTGCGTCTTGAATTCCGCGGAGAGTTTGAAGGAGCGCGGAAAATCCACCATCGGTTCACCGATCTGTTCAGTCTTCTCTTTGTCGACGGCAATCCTGCCGGCGTGAAGGCAGTGCTTCATCAGATGGGATTCATAGAAAACGTGCTGCGTTTGCCGCTGGTTCCCACCCGTCTTACAACCTTGCAACGAATATCAGATATACTGAAAGAGTTGAAAATATAATGGAAGAGCGCAGGGTTATTCATGAAATCACCCCTCTGATGGGTAAGGACGTGCTTTATATAGCCGACCGTCGTAAGAAAGAGTTCACATATCCCATTCACAACCATGAGGTCTACGAACTCAATTTCGTGGAGCATGCGGCGGGTGTGCGCCGCATTGTGGGCGACAGTAGTGAGGTAATCGGAGAATACGACCTTGTGCTTATCACCAGTCCCGACCTTGAACACGTGTGGGAACAGCACACTTGTGAAAGCGATGACATACGTGAGGTGACGATACAGTTTGATGCCGGCATCGTGGAAAACTCCATTTTCGAGCGGAATCCCTTCATCTCAATGCGCAGGATGTTCAATGAGGCGCGAAAGGGACTTGCTTTTCCCCTGAATGCCATTATGAGAGTGTATAAGGAAATCGATACTCTCAGCGCGATGCAGGACAGTTTTTACACGCTCATACAGTTCCTTTCCATTCTCTATGAACTGTCAAGATGTCCCGGTGCTCGCACTTTGGCTTCGTCCAGTTATGCCAAGGTGGCTGTTGAAGATGACTCTCGCCGTATACTGAAGGTAAAGAATTTCATTGCGAAGAACTATATGGATGAGATGCGTTTGGCCCAATTGGCCGACATTGCAGGCATGAGTCCAAGCGCGTTCAGCAGGTTCTTCAAATTGCATACGGGAAGAAACCTGAGTGAATATATCATCGACATTCGCTTAGGATATGCCTCAAGGTTGCTTGTCGACACAAGCAGGAGCATTTCAGAAATCAGTTTTGACTGTGGGTTCAACAATCTCAGCAACTTCAACCGCATATTCAAGCGCAAGAAAGGGTGCGCTCCCAGCGAATTCCGTGAGAACTATCAAAAAACGCGCATTATCGTATAGCCCAGTTAGTGAGCGCGTATAGCCCAATAAGCGAGCATGTTTAGCCCAGTTAGTGAGCACGTTGCCCGCTTTCAATGCTATTCCGCACCTTTGCTCTCTTGCTGTTTTGCTGCTTTCTCTTGGTTCTGTTTCTTGTGCGCTGACTGCGTGCGGCGGTTTTCAGCTTTTCTTTTTCCGCCATTCTTGCCGTATTTGCCAGAACGTCTTGCCGATTGATTCCTGTTCCTTCCCCTGCGGTGAAAGACAGCGCGACCGCCGTTTTTGTTCAACGCTTTGTATTCGGGGCCATTCATTCCATCAGGAAGCGGAATCTTTTCAACTGTTTTTTCCAAGAACCGCTCTATCATCATGAAATCCTTGATCTCCCATCCGCGCACAAGCGTTATGGCTTTTCCGTCGCGGTCAGCCCGTGCCGTACGTCCTATTCTGTGTACATAGTCTTCAGCATCTCGTGGCACATCATAGTTGATAACCGTGGCAATATCGTCGATATCGATACCTCTTGCAACGATGTCGGTGGCAACGAGCACGTCAACCTGTCCGCTTTTGAAGCGGTACATCACATCGTCACGTTCTGCCTGAGTGAGGTCGGAGTGCATTTCATCGCTGTTGATCTTCATCATTTGCAGTTCACGGTTGATCTCCTTTACCTTCAATTTGCTGCTCGAAAAGACGATGACACGTATGAGTTCGTTGTTTTTGAAAAGGCTGTGCAGGATGCGGAGCTTCTGGTTTTCATGGCACACGTAAGCCATTTGATGAATCTTCTCGGCGGGTTTGCTCACGGCAAGCTTTGCGATTGACGGGCTTTTCATCAATGTCCTGGCAAGTTCTTCGATCTTGTTTGGCATGGTGGCAGAGAAAAGAATGGTCTGGCAGTCGGCGGGAAGCAGCTTGGCAATCGATAGGATGTCATCGCTGAATCCCATATCAAGCATGCGGTCGGCTTCGTCGAGTACGAAAAAGGACACTCGGCTCAAGTCTACATTCCCCATTTTGATATGGCTTCGGAGTCTTCCAGGTGTGGCAATGACCACGTCGGCTCCCATTTTCATGCTTTTAAACTCCTGATCATACCTGTTTCCATCGTTTCCTCCGTACACGGCAACGCTGCTCACCTCGGGCATGTAATACGAAAAACCCTGCATGGCCTGGTCAATCTGCTGGGCGAGTTCGCGCGTAGGGCTCATGATAACGCAGTTGATGGCATCGTCGGGGAACGTTCCGTTCTTCCCGTTTCCAAAATCATAGCATCCATCATCGAGCATACTGAGAATCGGAAGCAGATAAGCTGCCGTCTTACCTGTTCCTGTTTGAGCTACTCCCAGGACATCTTTTCCTGCTAATATTTCCGGTATACATTTCTCCTGAACTGGGGTGCAGGTGGTGAAGTTCATAGCATCCAGTGCATCCAGTGTATTGTCGTTTAAATCTAAATCGTAAAAATCCATAAATTGTATTTGCTTTCAAAGCATAAGTTGTTGAGATGATTTGAATCCTTATCTCTTTGTAATCCTGATGAAACTGATATTAATTGGGCGCCTTCCTGTAGCAGAACCATGCCACAACGGCAAAGATGATGTTCGGAATCCACGCTGCCAGCATTGGCGGGGTATTTGCGTTGATGGCAAAAGTGGCACTAACGGTTTGCAGCATGATATATGTGAAGCTCAGGGCAAGCCCAATGCCTAAGTATAATCCCATTCCGCCCTTGCGTTTTCGCGATGACAGCGACACGCCGATGGTTGTAAGGATGAACGAAGCGAAGGATGAGGCAATTCTCTTGTGGTATTCCACTTCATACTGAACCACGTTTCCTGATCCTCGGTCGATTTGCTTGCTGATGTAATCGCGCAGTTGAGGACTGGTGAACGTCTCCTGCTGACCTTTGGAATATACCAGATCGGTGGGCTCCATTAAGATCAGCGTGTCGCGTTTCGCCCCACTGGTGATCTTTTCTCTCAGTCCTCTCATCTCACGGATTCTCCATTGCGTGACCTTCCAGTGATATTTTGAATCGCTGATGGTGTCGTATTGGATTTCCTGAGCTGTCATGTGGCTCACCAGTTTCTTGTTCTCGAACTTGTCAAGGCAGAAACCGTATCCTTTTTTCATGTTGTTGTCGTAGTGCTGAATATAGGCTATGATGCCTTTTCCCACTTGCAGTTGCACGTTCTCTGCCGATGTGTTCTTCTTCTTGTTCTTATACATCGATTCAAAGTTCTGTCTCACGATGGTTCCTTTGGGAATGACGTATGAACCGAGGTAGAAAGTGAGTATCGAGATGAAAGCTGCCGAGATCATGTATGGCCGCATGAGCCGCTTGAAACTTACGCCTGCGGCGAGCATCGAGATGATTTCTGAATTGCCGGCGAGCTTTGATGTGAAGAAAATCACTGCGATAAAGACGAACAGCGGACTGAAAAGATTGGCGAAATAAGGCACAAAGTTGGCATAATAATCGAACACGATGGCGCGCAGCGGGGCATGAAACTGGGTGAACTTCGCCAGGTTCTCGTTTACGTCGAAAACGATAGAGATGCTGATAATCAGTGCTATGGCAAAGAAATAAGTGCCAATGAACTTGCGGATAATATACCAGTCGAGCTTCTTCAACAGGCGGAATGGATTGATGCGGTTCAGCCATTTCAACCGGCGGCCGAGCCATTGCGCTGATGCGATAAGCCAGCTCATGTGGCGGCTAACCCATCTTCCTGCCTTGAGAATCCTGCGGTGCTTTCTTATCTTTTCGTATCGCATTATATCCTTTTTCCTAATTGATCGATAACACTTGCCTTCCATTTCACGAAGTCACCTTGCTCGATATGCTGTCGCGCATCGGTGACTAAGCGCAGGTAAAAGGCAAGATTGTGGATGCTTGCTATCTGCATGGCAAGGAGCTCCTGTGCCTTGAACAGGTGGTGCAAGTATGCTTTTGTGTGAATCCTGTCGATGTCACAGCCGTCGGCATCTATCGGTGAGAAGTCGGTTTCCCATTTTTTGTTGCGCATGTTCATCGTTCCCTGATAGGTGAAGAGCATGGCGTTGCGCCCGTTTCGGGTGGGCATCACGCAGTCGAACATATCTACGCCGCGTTCAATAGCCTCCAGGATATTCTGCGGAGTGCCCACGCCCATCAGGTAACGGGGCTTGTCCTTGGGCAATATCTCGTTTACCACCTCAATCATCTCATACATCACCTCGGTGGGTTCGCCAACTGCCAGTCCGCCAATGGCGTTTCCGTCGGCTCCTTTGTCAGCTATGTATTTGGCAGCTTCGCGTCGAAGGTCCTTGAAAGTGCACCCTTGAACGATGGGGAAGAGGCTCTGTTCGTATCCGTAGAGCGGTTCTGTTTCCCGAAACCGCTTGATGCAGCGGTCTAACCACCGTTGCGTGAGCCCGAGACTCCGCTTTGCATATTCGTAATCGCTCTGTCCCGGCGGGCATTCATCAAGTGCCATCATGATGTCTGCACCGATAATGCGCTCCGTGTCCATCACATTTTCGGGCGTGAAGAAATGCTTTGAGCCGTCGATATGCGACCTGAACTCGCAGCCTTCCTCCCTCAGCTTGCGGATTCCTGTCAGTGAAAACACCTGAAAACCGCCGCTGTCGGTGAGTATGGGCCTATCCCATGTGTTGAACTTGTGCAGACCTCCTGCCTCGCGAAGCACCTGCAGCCCCGGACGAAGATACAGATGATAGGTGTTTCCGAGTATGATTTGCGCTTTGATCTGGTTGCGCAGCTCGTCGAAATGCACTCCTTTCACCGAGCCTACCGTCCCCACGGGCATGAAGATAGGTGTCTTGATCACGCCGTGGGCAGTAGTAATCAGTCCGGTTCGCGCATCACTTGCAGGGTCGGTATGTTGCAGTTGGAATGTCATTTCTTTTCTTCCTCGATGGTGAAAGGTATCGGATTCCTGACGATTTCGTCAGTCAGTGCGAAGTTCCACACGTCTTGCACGTTCTCCACATAGTGGAATGTGATGCCTTTCAGGTATACTTCGGGAATCTCGTCGATATCTTTCTTGTTGTCTTTGCACATCACGATGTCGGTGATACCTGCGCGCTTGGCAGCGAGAATCTTCTCTTTGATGCCGCCAACGGGCAATACCTTGCCGCGCAACGTGATTTCGCCGGTCATGGCAGTGTTCTTCCGCACCTTTCGTTGGGTCAATGCCGAGGCGATAGACGTAGCTATGGTGATGCCGGCAGACGGTCCGTCCTTCGGCGTAGCACCCTCAGGCACGTGGATATGGATATTCCAGTTGTCGAAAATGCGGTAGTCTATCTTCAGGATATCAGCGTGGGCCTTGACGTATTCCAGCGCCAGGATGGCGCTTTCCTTCATCACATCGCCCAGATTACCTGTCAGCGTGAGCTTGGAACCTTTGCCTTTGCTGAGGCTTGTCTCAATAAACAGGATCTCGCCTCCGACACTTGTCCATGCCAAACCTGTGACCACGCCCGCGTAATCATTGCCTTGATAGATGTCGCGATAGAATGGCGGCTTTCCGAGAAGGCCTTCTATTTCGCTGGGAGTGATCTTTTCGTAGGGCAGCGTCAGGTCTTTTGCTTTCTTGAAAGCCAGCTTTCGCAGTGCCTTGTTTACTTGTTTCTCTAATTGCCGCACCCCGCTTTCGCGCGTATATTGCTCGATTATCTTCTCGATGGCAGCCTTGTTGAACATCAGTCGCTTGTCTTTGTCGAGTCCGGTGTTCTGCTTTTCTTTCGGAATGAGGTGGCGCTTGGCAATCTCAATCTTCTCTTCCGTGATGTAGCCGCTCACTTCTATGATCTCCATTCGGTCGAGAAGTGGGCGCGGAATCGTATTCAAGTCGTTGGCAGTGGCAATGAAAAGCACCTTCGAGAGGTCGTAGTCAACGTCGAGATAGTTGTCGTGGAACGCCGAGTTTTGTTCGGGATCGAGCACCTCAAGCAGTGCTGATGACGGGTCGCCGTTGATGGTATTCTGCGTCACCTTGTCGATTTCGTCGAGGATGAACACCGGATTTGATGAGCCGGCTTTCTGTATTGCCTTGATGATTCTGCCCGGCATGGCTCCCACGTATGTGCGCCGGTGGCCGCGAATCTCAGATTCGTCGTGCATACCTCCAAGAGAAATGCGCACGTATTTGCGCTTCATGGCCTCGGCAATGCTCTTTCCAAGCGATGTCTTGCCCACTCCCGGAGGACCATAGAGGCAGATGATGGGCGATTTCAGGTCGCCGCGGAGGCTCAATACCGCCATATACTCAAGGATTCTCTCCTTAACTTTCTCCATGCCATAGTGGTCTTTGTCGAGAATTTTTTGGGCTCTCGACAAGTTCAGGTCATCTGCGGTGTATTCACCCCATGGAAGACCGACCATCGTTTGCAGGTAATTGAGCTGCACGCTGTATTCCGGCGACTGCGGATTGAGCATGTCGAGCTTGTCGACTTCCTTGAAAAAGGCGGCTTCCACCTCGTTCGGCCATTTCTTTCCGAGTGCTTTGTCAACCAGTTCCTTGCGCTCGGGCGAGCCTTCACCGTTGCCCAGCTCTTCCTTGATATTCTTTATTTGCTGCTGAAGGAAGTATTCCCTTTGCTGCTCATCGAGGTCTTCGCGCGTCTTGCTGCGGATATCCTGCTTGAGTTCCATGAGTTGCTGCTCGCGGTGCATCATCCTGAGGATGCTGAGAACGCGGTCTTTCAGGTTGTCTTCTTTGAGCAGGCTGATTTTTTCCTCGATTTCCAATGGCATGCTCGAACATACGAAGTTCAGCAAGATTACGTTGTTGTTGATGTTTTGTATGGCAAACTGTGCTTCGTCGGGGATATCCTCGTTTTGTTTCACAAATTCGATGACGCTGCGGCGCAGGTCTTCCACTGCGGTAGTGAACACGGCATCGCCGTCGTGAGGTATTATCTCGGGCTTTTTGCATACGATGCCGCG
This sequence comes from Prevotella sp., assembly GCA_017471245.1. GTDB lineage: Bacteria > Bacteroidota > Bacteroidia > Bacteroidales > Bacteroidaceae > Prevotella. Next base: position 18,719 of record JAFUVB010000004.1, on the reverse strand, counting down.
ATAGAAGGGGCGGGTCTTGGTGATCTCAACCAGTGAGCATCTGCCCAAAGCCTGCACTATCAGCGACAGGTTGTTGCCTGTTCCGGGCAGTTCGAGCACACGTATCACCTTGGCATACACGCCATATTCATAGATATCTTCCTTGCCGGGAGCCTCGATATCTCCGTCTTTCTGTGAAAAAACGGCGAATATCATGTCTTGCTGCTCTTGCAGCTTCTTCACAAGGTTAACACTTGGAGTCCTTCCGATAAGAATTGGCGTCACCACACCGGGAAACAGCACGAGATTACGTGTGATGAGAATGGGCAGTTCGCCATTTTTTCCGTCTTCAAACAGTCTTGTAATGTCGCCATCATAGTCGGCTATCATCGAGAATGCGTTGTTATTCTGATTCCTTCTCATAAAGTCATTGTATATTTTTGGGGTGCAAAGGTACGAATTTTAATTGATAATCGGGTTACATGAATTGATAATTATTTATAAATAGGTGTGGAGTCTCGGTTTTTTTTCTTAATTTTGCATTCTGATCAGCAAAAATCCTGCGCTATGGGAGCATGGGGGAGGGGAGTGGAGTGGATAGCTCCGCGCCCGGCGGAGCTTCCGGATTCCTTTCAGCGGGATGAGATGTTACACCCAAAAAGCTACGGGCATGGCGAATGATTTCTTCAGTTTCAGGCAGTTCACTGTGCGGCAAGACCGCTGCGCAATGAAGGTTGGCACCGACGGCGTGTTGCTTGGCGCATGGGCAAATGGCGGCAATCGCGTGCTCGATATTGGCACCGGCACGGGGCTAATCGCACTGATGATGGCGCAGCGCTTCCCCTCTTGCAGCGTGAAAGCTATCGACATTGAGCACAATGCCTGCGTGCAGGCGCGCCAGAATGTGGATTCGTCGCCCTTTATTGACCGCATTTCCGTTGAAGAACAGTCCATACAAAGCCTTGAAAGCGCAGCGCCGCTGTTTGATTCCATCGTCTGCAATCCTCCGTTTTTTAAGGATTCGCTGCTCGGTCCCGACGAACAGCGCAACATGGCAAGGCATTCCGGTTCGATGACCTATCGGGATTTGTTCGATGGGGTGGTGCGTTTGCTCGCCCAAGACGGTGAGTTTTCCGCCGTCATACCGTATGATTTTCAGGGCGATTTCAATGCTGAGGCCATCTTCCACGGCATGTTCCCCTCGCGCATTTGTGCGGTGAGAACCACGCCCCGTAAACCTCCCAAGCGCTGTTTGCTTGCATTCCGCAAACTCCCCTCTGTGGAGGTGGAAAGCCGCGAGCTGGTTATCGGCTCAGAAGACTATCAGGAATTGGTGAAAGATTTTTACATTTGGTGATGGTTCATGTCATGATTTTTCGTGCCGAAGCTCATGTTCGGCGTCCTCCCTTCGCTGGAATCGCATCAGATTGATTTCCCATCGACATTGCGAGGCGGCACTTCCCGTCAGCGCAAAACGGCGATTTCTCTGTTAGTTGAATCACTTCATGTAATTCATTAATAATCAATTGGTTATAAAGATTCAGTATTTTTGCTTCCGTTAAGAATAACTTTTACTTTTCAAAACCTATGTTTTTGGGCTTCAAAATCATAGGTTTTGGCGGTCAAAAACATAGGTTTTGAGCCTCAAAAACATAGTTTTTTTTCAGTGAAACCATAGGTAGCTTGAAACAGGAGGGCGTTTAAAAGTAGAAATACAACGGATTTCACGGGTTGACAGATTATTTAAGTTCCTGATTATCAGCATGAATTGAATCCGTAAAATCCGTGAAATCCGTTGTTTCTATAAGAATATCTGTATTTTGACACACCTTCTCGGTGACCTTTTCAGCAAAATGCAGGTTTCCAACTATCATTTTTCCTTACAAATTGTTTGGCTTTCTCTTACAACTTGTTCTGCTTTCTCTTACAAATTGTTCAGTTTTCTGAGCAGCACTTTGTTGATTGCCTGTATGTGTCGTCTCTGTTTTGTGATGTCGCCCCTCACGATATTGATGTCGTTAAAGAACTCGCTGAACGCGTTTTGCACCATATTGGGGTGCCGTTTCTTCTTGTCGGCATCCGGATTCACCACTATTCTGATGCCTTTCTCAACGAGTTGCACGTCGATATCGGGTCCCGTCATCACCGGATCGCCATCATAATGAATCCAACCGTCGCTTTTCCGGTGGATAAGGATGTGTTTCGTGCGGAAAGTCTTGATTTTCTGGTTCTTGTCGAGTGTCTTGTTCATCATCTCGATCGCCACTTGCGGCGCTTCCAAAGCATCAAACGGCTCCATGATAATCACGTCGAGCAGCCCGTCGCTCATCGAAGCCTGCGGCGCAATATACGCATTGTTGCCGTATTGCGATGCATTTGCGCACGAAATCAGGAATGCCTTGCGCACGGCAACGCCCTGTTCGTCTTCAATCTGATAGGTTTCGGCCTTGTAGGCAAGCCCCTCGCGCAGCACGTTTTCCACGTATTTCACGAGTCCCCGCTTGTTTCCCTCGGCGAATTTCATGCTGATGAAGGCGTCGAAGCCCATTCCGCACGTGCAGAAGAAGGGGTGCTCGTTGATGATACCGTAGTCGAGGTCGTGGATTTCGCATCTGTTCAGAATCTCGATGCTGCTGCGCACGTCCATCGGAAGCATCAGATGGCGCGCCAGACCGTTGCCCGAGCCGCACGGAATGATGCCCATGGCGGTGCGCGAACCCACAAGCGAGCGTCCCACTTCGTTCACCGTGCCGTCGCCACCTACGGCAACCACCACGTCGGTGCCGCTTTCCATCTCCGCCTTGGCTATTTCCGAGGCATGACCGGCATACTGCGTCTCCTCGATCTTATAGCTATACAGGTCGTTGTCGATGGTTTCCTCAATCAGTTTCGGTATCCCTTTCTTCTTCACGGTTCCCGAAATGGGGTTGATGATGAATGTGATTCGCTTCATTTCAGTGCGCTTTTATGTTCTTGTTTGATGAATAGTCGTTTTCTTCTTCATCGTTAGCTTGGTTCTTTTTCAAAGTTGCAAAGTTAGCGTTTTTCATGTAATTAGCTCTATAAAAACGGAAAAAAGTCATCAAAATGCATTTTTCTTGAATTTTTTAGTATCATTTGAATATTTTTTTTGTAACTTTGCACCCTAAATAATAAAAGTTTTACATACACCTATATTTAATAATGGGAGTTTTACAAGACAGATACCAGCAATACCGTGAACCCCAAAAGTTTATGGAATTGGGCGTGTATCCTTATTTTAGGGCTATTACCAGCAAGCAGGGAACTGAAGTAGAAATGGAAGGACATAAGGTCTTGATGTTCGGTTCTAACGCTTATACGGGTCTTACTGGTGATCAGCGAATTATCGAAAAGGCAAAGCAGGCACTTGATAAATATGGCTCCGGATGCGCCGGCAGCCGTTTTCTCAATGGAACGCTTGACTTGCACGTTCAGTTGGAAAATGAAATCGCAGAATATATTCATAAAGAAGACTGTCTTTGTTTTTCTACAGGTTTCTCCGTAAACCAAGGTGTTATTGCCATGGTTGTGGGAAAAGGCGACTATATTATCTGTGATGACCGCGACCATGCGAGCATTGTTGACGGAAGAAGGCTATCGTTTGCCAAGCAGTTACATTACAAACACAACGACATGGAAGACCTGGAGCGAGTGCTTCAGAGCCTCCCCGAGGAAGGGATTAAGCTGATTGTGGTCGACGGCGTGTTCTCTATGGAAGGCGATTTGGCCAAGCTTCCCGAAATCATTGAGCTGAAACACAAGTACAGCAACGTGGCTGTGATGGTCGACGAAGCCCATGGCATCGGAGTGTTTGGTAAGCAGGGCAGGGGCGTTTGCGACCATTTCGGACTTACCGACGAGGTGGATCTCATCATGGGAACATTCTCCAAGAGCCTTGCAAGCATCGGAGGCTTCATCGCTTCAGACAAAGACACGATCAATTATCTGCGCCACTCGTGCCGCACATATATATTCAGTGCCAGCAATACCCCAGCTGCCACGGCGGCTGCAATGGAGGCTTTGCACATCATACAGAACGAACCCGAGCGCATTGAGAACCTTTGGAAGGTCACAAATTATGCATTGCGACGTTTCCGCGAGGAAGGATTCGAGATCGGAGAGACAGAAAGTCCCATCATACCACTGTATGTCCATGATGTGGGAAAGACGTTCCTCGTCACGAAACTGGCATTCGATGCAGGTGTGTTTATCAATCCCGTGATTCCTCCGGCATGTGCTCCTCAGGATACGCTCGTGCGCTTTGCACTCATGGCAACGCATACCGAAGAGCAGGTGGAAAGAGGTGTTCAGGCATTGAAGAAGATTTTCAAAGAGCAAAATATCATAAAATAAGTCTTTGAAAATTTGCACAGCTCAAAAAAAGTGATTACCTTTGCACCCGCATTTGAGAAAAGAGTGCTGGAGAGCATCATACAAACTCAATGCAGCGGGGTGTAGCGCAGCCCGGTAGCGCACCTGGTTTGGGACCAGGGTGTCGCAGGTTCGAATCCTGTCACCCCGACTTCATCTTTTACAAAAGGTGAGAAATGCAAAAGGTTTTCTGATAAAAAACATGCTGAAAAATTTGGTGGTTTCAAAAAAACATAGTACCTTTGCAACCGCATTTCAGAAATACCTGAATGCAGACCAATCATGCGCTTGTAGCTCAGTTGGTAGAGCACCTGACTCTTAATCAGGGTGTCCAGGGTTCGAACCCCTGCAGGCGTACAAGAAAAGGCAGCCAATTTGGTTGCCTTTTCTTGTTTTTTGTATCTGTATAACTGTCTTCCCGTCGTGTTGTGCTATCCCTCTTCCTGCTCTTCTCCTGCTGCCCTGAGGATAATACTGGTGGCACCGATGGTGAAAAGCGAACCATTTTCAATCACTCGTCGCTCGCGGTCGCCGAGAATTTCATTGTCTACAAAGGTGCCAGTGTTGCTTGGACCGTCTCTGAGCACATATTTCAGCTTGTGGTGTTTGTCGTATGACACGTTGATAATGCAATGTGTGTTGTCAACACTTGGGTCAACGGTCTCAATCGGAGTATTAATGGGATTGCCTTTCTGGTATCGACCTATCGTGTTGTCTCCTAATTTCAGGGGGATTACTTGCTTGTAGTGGAACACATTCTCAATCACCACAATCGAGCCAAATCCGTTTTCGTTTGCAAACTCATCAGGATTCTCGTCTTTCTGGCGGTTTTTCAATTTGGTGGTACCTATTCTCACACCAAACTGTTTGCCGCATTCGGGACACTGAAAGACAAGGCTCTGTCCTTCGGCGTATTTCTTTTCATCAAAAGTAATGTATTGATCACATTTGGGACACCTTACGCGTTTCATGATCCAAGTTCTCTGGTTTTCGATGTGATTATCTGTTTTTTATGAGATACACCCATGCTTCGCGGAACGGTTCATTGGCTTGGAGACCGTTAAGTCCGCGATATGCGTCACTCTCTGATGCATAATGGCCGTAAACAACCTTCGCTCCGTTTTTCCTGCTGATTACCTGCGTGTCCTCAAATCCTTTGCCCTTGAGCTGTTCGGCATAGGAATTGGCATTCTTCATCGGCAGGCAGCTGGCAAGCACCAATACGTAATAGTCTTTCTCCTGAGCGGTTTCAACGCTGTTTTCCGATTCTTTGCTTTCAGCAAGTGTGCCCGGCTGCATGCCGGCCTGTATCTTCTGGGGGGTGTTTTTTATTTCTTGAACCGGCGCACTGTCGTTTTTCGTGAGCTTCGCATCAGAAGAAGGAGTGTTTTTAACGACTTCCTTTGGCATCATTTTGTTGAGCACGTCGTGGTTGAACTCACTTAACGAGAAACTGCAACGGTTTCCGTGGTCAAGGGGAGTTGAGATGAAGAAAAACGCTAACAGCAGTGCTGCAATGGTTGCAATATTCTTCAGCGTGCTGACACGTATGCTGACGGTGCGCGGAGATGCTTCCTCATCATGTGAATCCTCTTGTTCGCCTGTCATAGACTTCGTTTCTGCAGCCAAAGGCTGTGCTTCTGGCTCTGCCTGTTCTGCCTCTTGGGCAAGCTTGGATATCTCAATGCTGTTCAGTCCGTAGAGTGATGGTGTGAGAATACCAGCTTCGAATGGCTCAAACTCATAGTTACCGTCATTGTTCAACGACAGTGTTCCGATGTCGTGAAGCTCGTATGCACCTTCGTTTTCTATGTGGCGCTTCAGTTCGTTCACCTCTTCCTCAATTCGGGCGACGGCATCGGGATAGCTCATGTCGTAGGTTTCGACATACGATTGTGCAAGCAAAGAGTCGTTGATTCGCAGTTTCGGATTGAATCCAAGAGTCCTCAATGGCGGCAAGAACAAAGAGTCGTTGCTGTCATAATGGGCATCTACATGGTGAGCCACGAACCCGCCGAGGTCGGGAACCACCACGCAGTCGTTGCCAAGAAGGAGTATCTCTATGTGTCTGTCAAATTCAATCACGTTGCAAAATTACTTTATTTCTTCCGAAAAACCAAATAATAAACTTTATAAAAAGAAAAAATATCAAAAATATGCTCACAATAAAAAATATTCTTTGTAATTTTGCACTCATGGAATATAAGAAGACAGATATTGAAGGAGTATATGTCCTGGAGCCGAAGGTATTCGGTGATTCACGCGGATATTTCTTTGAGGCATTCAAACAGAGCGACTTCGAAAAGAATATCGGACATGTGGATTTCGTTCAGGACAATGAATCCAAATCGTCTTATGGCGTTTTGCGCGGATTGCATTATCAGAAAGGTGCATTTTCACAGGCTAAACTGGTGCGCGTGATACAGGGTAAGGTGCTCGATGTGGCAGTTGATCTGCGCAGAAAGTCACCTACGTTTGGGAAATACGTAATGGTTGAGCTCAGTGAGGACAATAAACGTCAGCTGTTTATACCTCGCGGCTTTGCCCATGGGTTCTTGGTGCTGAGCGAAAAAGCAGTATTCACCTATAAAGTGGATAATGTCTATGCCCCGCAAGCTGAGGCATCAATCCGCTATGATGACCCCGACATCAACATCCAATGGCCAATTGATGCAAAGGATGTGCTGATGAGCGAGAAGGATATGAAGGCGCTGGCTTTCAAAGATGCCGAAATGTTCTGATAGAAGTAAGCTATAAGCCACGGCGAATCACTTCGCTGAGCATGAAATATTGACGAGGCTCTCTGTTATATATTAATAATGACGAAACATACGATATACCTGTTGCTGCTGTTTGTTTTGTTTGCCGGATGCCGGAAGACAAATCAACAGATCTCGGTTGCCAAGGAAGACAAGGCAGCCAAGCAGTTGTTGCAAGGTATTTGGTTGAATTCTGACGACGGCGAGCCTGTATTCAAGATACAGGGCGATACGGTGTATTATCCCGATTCTATCAGTCAGCCGGCTTATTTCAAGGTTGTTGAGGATACAATTCTCGTAGAAGGGGCGCAAATAGCTAAGTATCCGATACTCCGCCAGGCAGAACATGTCATTGAAATAAAGAATCCTGGTGGTGAGCAGTTGCGGCTTGTAAAGAGCGAAGACAAAGAAGATGTCAATTATTTCGGCAATGATGAGATCGTGGCACTCAATCAGCGGCAGTTGATAAAGCGTGATACCGTGATAGTGAACAGCAACAATCGTTATCATTGCTATGTTCAGGTGAATCCCACAACATACAAGGTGGTGAAGTCAAATTATAATGACGATGGTCTTGTTGTGGACAATATCTACTACGACAACATCATTCACCTGACGGTTTTCAATGGAGCCAAGCGGTTGTATACCCATGATTTCCGGAAGCAGGATTTTGTAAAGCTTGTTCCAAATGACTTTCTCAGGCAGTGCATTCTCAGCGATATCCTGTTTGTAGAGTCAGATAATGAAGGAATGCATTTTCAGGCAATGCTTGGAATACCTGACACTCCGAGCAGTTTCGTCATAAGAATCACGGTCGATTATCAGGGAAGGATGTCGCAGAAGGTGGTTTGATGCCTTGCTGCGACATCGTTCTTTTGTGGTTCTTGCCAATAACTCTTGTCTTAGATATGCTTTGATGCAAGGAAAAACTCTGCCCGCTGCAAGTCCTCAGGAGTGTCTATGCCTACTGTCTCCACATTAGTGATGCCCACTTTGATGCGGTATCCGTTCTGCAGCCATCTCAACTGTTCAAGGCTTTCTGCGATTTCGAGGCTTGATTGTGGCAGTTTCGTGATTTCAGCAAGCACATTTGTGCGGTATGCATATAGTCCGATGTGCTTCAGGAATGTGAAATGGTTCAGCCATTCCGCTTTGTCGGTGCCGCGCAAGTAGGGAATCACGCTGCGCGAGAAATACATGGCGTAGCCGCAGTTGTCTGTCACCAGTTTGGGGGAGTTGGGATTCTCAAGATCTTTAATGTCCTGTTCCGATGTAAAAGGTTTGCCGAGAGTGGCAATCTGTGTGTTTTCATCGTCGAAACAAGAGCAAACGGTTTCTATTTGAGAGCGCTGAATGAACGGTTCGTCGCCCTGGATGTTGACAACAACGTCGAAGTTGCCGCCTATTTTCTCAATGGCTTCTTCAATCCTGTCAGTTCCGCTTTTGTGGTTAGGCGATGTCATCACCGCTTTACCGCCGAACCCAGTAACCGTATCGTAGATTCTCTCGTCATCAGTGGCAACATAGGCATCGTCAAGCACATGCTCTACTTGTTCGTAAACTCTCTGAATAACTGTCTTTCCGCCCAGAATGGCGAGCGGTTTTCCCGGAAAGCGTGTTGATGCAAAGCGGGCGGGGATGATTCCGATGTATTTCATGTGATATTATTTTATGCTGTGCAAAGTTACTAAAAATTATGAATTCTTGATGTTAAATCGTTAATTTTTTGCGCACATCGCGCTGTAATTATGAATTATATCAAAATAGTTTTGTCAGATTGATATTTTTTGCTAACTTTGGAGGATGATTTAAAAACAGAAAACAGATGAAAAAGAAGATATTTGCACTATTGTTGTTGGCGTTTCCTGTAATGGGCATGGCTCAAAAAATCACGTTAGGCTCATGCATTACCAAGGACGGCGGTCAGTATAAAGGAGAAATGGTGGCAGGGAAACCACACGGGAAAGGCAATGCCGTGTATAAAAACGGCGACATTTACGAAGGAGAATACGTGAAAGGAAAGCGCCAAGGGCATGGCACATACACCTTTTCCGACGGTGAGAAATATGAAGGCGAGTGGTTTCAGGATCAGCAGCACGGCCGCGGCACCTATTATTTCATGAACAACAACCGCTATGAAGGGCTGTGGTTCCGCGATTACCAGCAGGGACACGGCATCATGTATTATTATAATGGTGACAAATACGAAGGCAACTGGAACCAGGACAAGCGCCAGGGAAAGGGCAAATACACCTTTGCCAGCGGTGCTTTCTACAACGGAGAATGGAAAGATGACAAGAAATGGGGTAAGGGCTTCTACGACTGGGGCGACGGTACCACCTATGAAGGCATGTGGTTGAACAACCAGCGATCTGGCAAAGGCACCAACAAATATGCAGATGGCGACGAGTATATCGGTGACTGGAAGGACGACATACAGAACGGAAAGGGTGTGTATAAGTTCCAGAACGGCGACCGATACGAGGGTGACTATGTGCAGGGAGAGCGCACCGGGGAAGGAATATTCCGCTATGCCAACGGCGACAAGTATGTAGGCCATTTCAAGGAAGGCGAAAAAGACGGCATCGGAACATATACCTGGAAAAACGGCGACGTATATAGCGGGGCGTGGAACCATGACTTGCAGAACGGACATGGTAAGCTGAACAAGAAGAACGGTGATGTTTACGATGGCAATTTCCGCAATGGTGCCGTAGAAGGAGAGGTGATAATCCATTTCCACGACGGCAGCAAATTCAAGGGAACATTCAAGGATGGAAAGCGCAACGGCTCTGCTATTGAAGAAGACAAAGATGGTAAGCGCTTTGAAGGTTCATATAAAGATGATGTGCGCGACGGCAAATACGTGGAGAAAGACCGTAACGGCAAGATTACAGAAGTGGGAACCTATGTGAACGGAAGGAAGCAAAAGCAATAAGTTGCCCGTCATCTGTTCTTCCGGCACCTCATATTATTGCAAAGGATAATAATCAAAATGATATAGGATAATAATTTAAACAAGAATAAGTTAATAACATTTTAATTACAGAAAGCGATATGATTATTGACACACTCGACAAACTCGCATGCTACGAATCACTGAACCCGCTCTTCAAGAACGTGGTGGAGTTCATCAAAAACAACGACCTTGCCGCCATGGAAGAGGGAAAGCATCCCATCTGCGGCGACGATCTCTTCGTGAACATACAGGTGGCGAAGGGCAAAAGCAAGGAAGATGCAAAGCTGGAAACCCACCGCCGGATGATTGATATACAGATTCCGCTGAGCACGTGCGAGACTTATGGATACACTCCATTGTGCAGTCTTCCGGAGCTTGAATACAATGCCGAAAAGGACATTATCAAATACGAAGGTATGGCTGATACGTACGTGACATGCAAACCTGGTGAGTTTGCCATCTTCTTTCCACAAGACGGTCATGCCCCTTGTATTTCTGATGAGCCGGAAATCAAAAAGGCGATTTTCAAAGTAAAGGCATAACAATTATGACTACTACAAAAAAAGACCAGGCCCCAGCAAGAAAAAAGGCTGCGGCAAGGAAGCCGGTGCACATCGGTTTGGTGAAAAATGATCCTTATCTGGAACCGTTTGAGCAGGCAATAACAGGTCGCCACGACCATGCTTTGTGGAAACTCAACCAGCTGACTCGTAACGGAAAGACCTCGTTGGTTGACTTTGCTAACGGCTATGAGTATTTCGGACTGCACAAAACAGCCCGTGGATGGGTGTTCCGAGAGTGGGCACCGAATGCCACCGACATATATCTTGTTGGCGATTTCAACAATTGGCAAGAAGACGAGAAGTACAAAGCAAAGCGTATTGAAGGTACTGGCAACTGGGAATTGAAGCTTCCTGCAAAGGCAATGAAGCATGGTGACCTGTTCAAGATGCATGTTTATTGGAACGGTGGAGACGGAGAACGCATCCCGGCATGGGCTCAACGCGTTGTGCAAGATGAGGAAACGAAGATTTTCTCTGCACAAGTATGGAATCCCAAAGTGCCTTACGAATGGAAGAAAAAGCAATTCCGTCCCGACAAGAACCCTCTGCTGATCTATGAGTGCCACATCGGTATGGGGCAGGATGCTGAGAAAGTGGGATCATATACTGAGTTCAAGGACAACGTGCTGCCACGTATCATCAAGGATGGCTATAACTGCATTCAGATCATGGCCATTCAGGAGCATCCCTATTACGGCTCTTTCGGATATCACGTCAGTTCTTTCTTCGCTGCCAGCAGCCGTTTCGGCACTCCCGAAGAGCTGAAGGCTCTCATCGACGAGGCACATCAAAACGGCATTGCCGTGATTATGGACATCGTGCATTCGCACGCAGTGAAGAACGAGGTGGAAGGTCTTGGCAATCTTGCAGGTGATCCCAACCAGTTTTTCTATCCTGGCGACCGCCATGAACATCCCGCATGGGACAGCCTTTGCTTCGACTATGGCAAGGATGATGTAATCCATTTCCTGCTCTCCAACTGTAAATACTGGATGGAAGAATTCCATTTCGACGGGTTCCGCTTCGACGGTGTCACCTCAATGCTGTATTATAGTCACGGGTTAGGTGAGGCATTCACCAACTATGGAGATTATTTCAACGGTCATGAGGATGATAATGCCATTTGTTATCTCACTTTGGCAAATCTTTTGATACATGAAGTCAACAAGAATGCCATCACCATTGCCGAGGAAGTGAGCGGTATGCCGGGGTTAGCTGCACGCTTCGAGGATGGCGGTTTTGGGTTCGACTACCGCATGGCAATGAATATTCCCGACTATTGGATCAAGACCATCAAGGAAGTTTCAGATGAGAACTGGAAACCGAGCTCTATTTTCTGGGAGGTGAAGAACCGCCGACCAGACGAAAAGACCATCTCTTATTGCGAAAGTCATGATCAGGCGCTGGTTGGCGACAAGACTATCATCTTCCGATTGATAGATGCTGACATGTACTGGCATTTCAAAAAAGGTGACGAAAACGAAACGGCGCGACGTGGAATAGCACTTCACAAGATGATCCGACTGGTGACAGCGGCTGCCATTAATGGCGGTTACCTGAACTTCATGGGTAATGAGTTCGGTCATCCAGAGTGGATCGACTTTCCCCGTGAGGGCAACGGATGGAGCCATAAATACGCCCGTCGTCAGTGGAACCTGGTAGATAACAAGGATCTGTGCTATCATTGGTTGGGCGATTTCGACCGTGAGATGCTCAAGGTGATCAAGAGTCAGAAGGGTTTCCAGAACACGCCAGTGCAGGAGATCTGGCATAACGACGGCGACCAGCTGCTGGCATTTATGCGCGGCGATTTGCTTTTCGTATTCAATTTCTCCCCAACGCAGTCGTGGACAGACTATGGATTGCTGGTTCCTACTGGCAGTTATGATGTGGTTTTGAATACAGACTCAAAGGATTTCGGCGGCAATGGCTTTGCTGATGATAGTATGACACATTTCACCAACTATGATCCTCTTTACGTAGAAGATCACAAGGAGTGGCTGAAACTCTACGTGCCGGCACGTTCCGCCGTAGTCCTAAAAAAGAATTGAATTGAATAGTTTCATCAAAAACGTGAATAGCACAGCCGCCATGAAGGCGGTTTGTGCTATCGTTTTCTGCATCACGGTGATTCTGTACACCTGCTTTGCGCAGGCAGACATGCTGGCTTATGTGTGGCAACAGCTCTTCGGCAGTGTCGCAGGTTTCCATCGTGTACCTGTTTCATTATTCATCACCGCGGTCGCAGCATTTATATTATATATTATATATAAGGTGTTCCTGCACCGAATCCCATGGAATCTTCACACGTTTTGGATTTGCTTACTCACGATATGCATCATTCTCAGCATGGCGTTGTCATTGACAGATACGAGCGATGTGCATCATTATCGCCTTCGCACTGAGCGTTTGCTCTTAGAAGGAAAGACAGACAGGGCGCTTCTTGTAGGAAAAAAGTCGAGGACAACCAACCGCGATCTGGTCATGCTACGCGCTTATGCGCTTGAAAAGAATCATCAGTTGGGCGACAAACTGTTTCAATATCCAATGGTGAAAGGTGGTTCTGCCATCCTGTATCCCGACTCTTCGACTGAGCAATGGTTCTTGCCGTTAGAGCAAATCAGGCGTTTGGCAGAAGACAAGCAGTCCGTTGACTACCGTCTGTGCGGGTTGTTGCTTGACAAACAGTTGGATGCTTTTGCCAAATCGGTTACAAAGTATTATGATATTTCTTCGTCCACATTGCCGAAACATTACAAGGAAGCACTGACCTTATATACGCATAAGCGTTCAAATCGCGTGATAACCTATTATGATTCAGTAGTGGATGCCGACTATGAGGATTTCCTGAAGCTGGTGAATGGCAGTAGCAAGGATATCAGTCAGACCTCTGCCCGCGATGTCTATGGCAATACCTATTGGTATTATTATGTGTATCAGTGAAAACCAAAGGATTTCCATTGCTGCATTAATACTGTGGCGTAAGGTTGTCGTTGCCTTGTGGAATATCTGAAGTCACGTTCTTTGCATTTTGTCTTGCAGGAATCGTGATGGTGTTTGCATTTTTTCCTGCTATGATGATGTTATCATTGCGATGCTCGCCGGTATTGTTTTCCGATGTGGAGATGGTTATTGTTGCATTTCCTGTGCCAGACGTTGTAGATAATTGGCACCATGCTGGAGCTGTTATCTGCCATGACGTGGTGGTCGTTATGTGGAAAGCCTTGCTCTCTCCTTCAGCAGCAAACTCGATGAAGGCAACATCTACAGACAATGCGTAAGTAGCCATTTCCGATTTTTCTTTGTTTACGATAATTCCATCTATGTCGCCAACCTCGCTGCAAGCACTGACGGCAATCAAGATCGATGTGATGCATGTGTATAAAAGTGTTCTTTTCATATTTTTCAGAAGAAGATGATTAAACCGAGATTGATGTTAAATCCGTTTGTCCAGCTCTTGAACGTACTGTCGTATTCGCAAACAAGCTCGCAGTTGTTGCTCTCCATCACTCCAAAATCATATTCAGGTGTCAGCTGGATCTTGAAATTGTTGCTAAACGAGATTGTGAATCGCAATGCTGCCAACGCAGATACCGAGGATGCCTTCTTATAATTCTCTGTTCTAATCCTCGATTCTTCACCGTCACTGCCAGTAAACATGTTCACTGCTACGCCTAATTGCGGCATAATGCCTAAAAAGTCAGTAGGCTGAAAGTCATATCCATAGCGCAGACTTGTTCTTAAAGCGTTGTAGTTCCATACGGCTTTCAGCGTATTAGCCTTGTCATAGAAATACAAATCGCCTGTTTTGTTCATTCCATAGACTACTGAGATTTCTGTCACATGATGGTTGATATCGAATCCAATTGATGCCGATGGTCCCGAAATAGAGAGAATATTGAAACCGGCTCCAATAAAGACGTTGTGATTCTTGTTTGCCTTTTGCCGTGCAATAGCAGTTTCGCTGAGGGTCAGCACGGCATCATACGTTGTCTTGGATTCAATTGTTTCGGGTATGTCGTAGTCTCTCAGAGGCATCATTTTCTTGTGTCTCACAGTGATTCGCTTTGTTCCTTTGGGAACATATAATAGGATCTCACCAGGTTTGTTGATTCTTTTCACCACTCCGAGGTTAGGTTCAATGACGAAAGATGTGTCTCTTACCGAGAAACGAATGATAGCGCAAGCTTCACCTGCATTATCATTCACCGGGTTCATGCTGGCAATTAAGCTTGTGTAATTCCGTTCAAAGTCCTTGATTTCTATGTCTTGAGCCGAAGCAATGCCGGTTCCCCATAGCAAAAGCATTGATAATGCAATAGTTTTGAATGTTTTTTCCATTATCTGATGATTGTTTTCTTGCCGTTAATGATATAGATGCCAGAAGGCAGACTGTTTACATTCTCATTCATTTGCTGACCGTTGATATTGAAAATCCTGTTATTTTTAGATATGTCGATCAGTTCTCTCACTCCTCTTATATCCGTTGAGACATCCTCAAATATGTCAAACGACGGCTTTGCATTTGTGTCGTTTGCCTCGAAATATGCTTCAAAAGGATGAATGCTTCGGCTGTTGAGAATAAACCTGCTGCCTTCTGAAAAACCGCTGCTGTCGTTCTCATACTCATTGTTTACGTTCAGCGCATATACACTGTTGCTTTTCTGCATGTAGCTAAAGTTTGGTACAAAGGTGCGTGTGCTGTTTCCCGACTTGTTCAGCTCGTCGCTTCTTTTCACTTTCACGTTGTTCGCTTCAAAGGTGACAGTTCCGTTCAGGCAATAGCCATCTTGATATTGATCGTTGTTCGGCATGCTGATGATATAAGGAGTATTCGCCATGATGGCATCTGCCTCAATGAAACCGCTGTTCCCCATTTCGTAGAGCCAGAACGGTTTTGTGGTGGTTGAATTGTTCCATTTTGCAAAAGGAACTATTTCGCCTTTGCTTGCATGGCTTATTTTTTGAACATCAAAGGGCAGTGCTATCGTTTCCCATCCTCTGCTCTCGCCGATACCGGTCTTCATGCGGTAAGAGTGTACATACCTGATGTTTGTGGCAGTGAATTCGCGCGGACAATAGAAGTCGTTGCCGCTTGTGGCATCGCTGAGAGTAATGCTTTTCGCGGTATTTCCTACAATCACGTTCCTGATATCAGAAGGTGCCAATTGTTCACTCGATACATAGAGCAGCAGGTTACGGTTCTCTGGCTTCTCTGTGAAAGCTACTGACGGATACCATTCAACAGCTGCTAATGTGGTGTTTCCTTTCAGCGCATCCTTTTCTATGCCATCCACTTGCCATGTAACACCATCTTTGGTAAATGATTCTGGAACAGTCAGCACTTTTCCATAACTGCCGCTTGCCACGCTCACCGTCTTCTTGTCATAGGATGTCACGTTATAATTCACATCTTCGTAAGCAACGGATTTGGGAATTTCTTCAAATTCAGCACTGATTGTCACATCCGATGACATGCTGCTAATGGTGTATTTCCCATTTATCACATTCGAAGTGACGTTTTTATTATCCACCGTCACATTCTTGAGATAATTATCAGATCCCGAAGTGAATGATACTGTTGCCGATTCACCCTTCTTAACCGTAAATTTAGATGTTGTATTACGTATGGTAGAGTTGTTATATGAGGCATATCCATTGCCGGAGCATTTGATTGACAGTGAATATGATGTTTCAGGTATAGTCAATTCTTTATATATGGCATCAATGGAGTATTCGTTTCCATTATATTCGTATCTGAACCTGCATGTAACAGGAATTCCGATACCTGACAAACCAATGGTAGTTGTATATGATACAGATGCATTTGCCTCAACGACTTTATCAACATTCATTATATTTCCGGCTTCATTGGTTTGTCCGTCAATCAACTGTAAACTCTTCAGGGTGACGTCGGCTTCGCTGTTGTTGGTGAATCTCCAATTCAACTGGCTTCCCGAATTTAGGCGTTTGTTTACCTGGGTCATAGAACCGCCGGTGAACATTGCTGATAAGTATTTCTCTATGTCAATGGCTTGTTCCATTTTCTCGAATATCACTTCTATGGTAATGTCTGAAGAAATGTTGCTCAATGTATATTCATTGTTGGTCAACTTTGCAGATACGTCTGTTCCGTTCTCTTTCACACTTTTCAGAGTATAGCCATCTTCGGGGGTAAATGTAAGTGTTGCAGAAGATCCATTGGGGGCTTCGTAGATAATAGCAGAGCCCGACAGTGTTCCATTTCCTGATATGGTATTGCTCTTTATGCCTACAGATCCTCGTCCTGTTACGGCAATGCTTAGCTTGTGAGTTGCGACAGGAATAGCTTCAAATATAACGATTATTGTAGTGTTAGACATTACCGTAACCGTGTAGTTGTTACCTGATAAGACGGAGGTTATATCTGCATTATTCACTTTTACACACTTAATACGGTATCCATCATCGGGATAGAAGAAAACCGTGCTATATGTGCCCTCTTTCTCTGAAAAACTCTCAGTAGTATTCCTCACAGTCTTGCTTATATATTTTGCATAACCGTTGCCAGAAGATGTTATGCTCAGTGTATAGGTGGTAACGGGAATCGCCTCAAAGGTAACGCTTACAGTTGTATTGGCAGAGATATTGCTGATGGTGTATTTGTTGTTCGAAACATTTGATGTTACATCCTTACTTCCTACCTTCACGCTTGCAAGCCTATATCCGTTGTCTGGTGTGAATGTAAGTGTAGCCGAAGTTCCTTCGTTCACAGTAAACGACTGCGTTTTATTCTTAACTGAGGTGCTGTTGTATGTTACGCTTCCATTTCCCGATGCAGTTATGCTCAGTGTATAGGTGGTAACGGGAATCGCCTCAAAGGTAACGCTTACAGTTGTATTGGCAGAGATATTGCTGATGGTGTATTTGTTGTTCGAAACACTTGATGTTACATCCTTACTTCCTACCTTCACGCTTGCAAGCCTATATCCGTTGTCTGGTGTGAATGTAAGTGTAGCCGAAGAACCTTCGTTCACGGTAAACGACTGCGTTTTATTCTTAACAGAAGTGCTGTTGTATGTTACGCTCCCATTACCTGATGAAGTGATGTTGACACTATACTCATTGTTTTTCCTTTCTTCTATTATTTGAAAGTTATTCCAGTATTTAATTTGTCTATATTTTGAAACACAACCTAAGGGTACAATTAAACGTGTTTTCTCATAAAATGTGCTTCCACTATAAGAATCTATTAATTCAGGAATTGTGAATGGTTCTTGTATATACGAGTTTATTGTAGACAGGCTTTTACAATTACTAAAGATGTATGCGCCAATTTCAACAACAGAGTTTGGAAATTCAATTTCCTGTAGTTTTTCACAGCCAGAGAAACAACTATCACTAATAGTTTTGATAGTTTTTGGCAATATAATGGACGTAATTTTAATACATCCAATAAATGCCCCCCAAAGGATTTCGGTTCCATCAATAACAGAATAGGTTCCGCTTAATCCTGCGGGACAACAGTACATTGTTTTCTTATCTTTTGAGTATAATGAGTAGTTTAAACTAACATATTTTTTATTATTAACATCAACATCAATACTTGTGAGGTTGAAACAATATTCGAAACTTTGATCAATATAATTAACAGATGCAGGAATGTAAACGTTTTTTATATCGGTTCGCGAAAATGCATTATACCCGATGGTTGTTACGGGGAAATTTATAACTCTTTAGAAATCATTTTGTTACCTAATTTTGAATGGTAATTGGGTAACGATTTAGAAACGAGCTGAATTACATATTCTGTCTCGTTATACACATTTCCAAAGAACGCTTCTTAGTGAGTGCAAAGTTAATCATTTATTCTGTTACCACCAAAGAAACTGGCAAAAACTTAACGTTTTTATAGGATTTTGTTACCTCTTTGTTACCTCTTTCTCTGGTTGTTATATGTCATTTAGTTACCAAGTCCATATTGGTAACGATTTCCATTTGTTACGACGTCTGCATTATCCGCCCACCATCCCCACGGCAGACTGCTTCGTTATTGGGCTGTCCTTTTATTGCCGTACCATACTCTTG
>JAFUVB010000098.1 GCA_017471245.1 Prevotella sp. | reverse complement strand
GTCGTTTCCGTAAGTTCTCAGAGAATGTATGTGCCATGACCGGTGCCATCAACGGATTCGACCACATCAAGGTTATCGGCAAACGTGAAAAGGTTCATATCTGCGGAGAATATGCAGCCGAGGATAACGTATGGATTGACACGGACTTCTTCCAAGGCAAGCGCATCCTCATTATCGATGATATTTGCACCACGGGCAGAACCTCAGACGATTTCCGTGAGAAGATGGAGCAGGCAGGCGCACACGTCAGAATGGCCATGTTCCTCGCAAAGACCAAGCAGTTCAAGAAGAAAAAACTCAATTAAATATCAAGATTATGAATACAACAACAGCATTAAAGGCAGACACGGCAAGTTCCGTGAAAATGACTATCAGACAGTGGGCTACCGAAGACCGCCCAAGTGAGAAACTTCAGATGTACGGAGTGGAAGCGCTCTCTGATGCGGAACTCCTTTCCATCCTCATTGGCAGCGGAACAAGCAAACTCACCGCAGTAGATGTCGCTCAGAACATTCTGGACAAGTTCGACCGCAACCTCAACACCCTCGGCAAGGCTCGTTTCGATGAAATCAACGATGTGGAAGGTGTGGGCACCTGCACCACCTGCAAAGTCCTTGCAGCCGTAGAACTCGGCAAGCGCAGACAAAAGGCTATGGCAGCACTTAAACCCGACATGGCCACCGCCACCCGCATCTACAACTACATGCTACCGAAGATGATGGACTTAGAAACAGAGCATTTCTATATCCTGCTGATGAACAACAACTACAGACTCATTAAAGCAGAGTGCATCAGTCAGGGAGGTCTGACAGAAGTCAGTGTTGACGTTCGAATCATCATGCGTGAAGCCGTCCTCAACAACGCCACCATCATGGCTATCTGCCACAACCACCCGTCAGGAAGCCTTCATCCCAGCAAGTACGATGATATGCTGACCCAAAGCGTGAAAAAGGCCGCTGAAATCATGCGCATTCACTTTACCGACCATGTGATTGTAACGGATGGATGCTACTATAGCTATGCGGAATGCGGTAAGCTCTGAACTATTACCATATAGGTGGCCAGGTGATGCAAATTCGCCTGGCTTCCTTTTCTTTGGTAATGCACCAAGAAAAGAGAAGCTAAAAGAAAGTGCAGAAGTAAATACTTAAAAGGAAGACTCTTTCATCGTCTTAACACCCAAATGCAATCTTGAACAATTCATACCTATCCCTTAACTCCAGATTCGTATACCTGAATACCGAATCCGATCCAGCTCGATGCAAACCCGCGACATAGTAATTGATCTGTACCTTGCTGAGCATATCAATATGTGTCTTACGGGCTAGTTTAGAACTCGCCACCTCACATAGAGGTTTGTAGATATTGTCACCAGTTTCCTGACAGAAAACACTTACTTTCCGTGTGATACCGCAATACGACAAAAGCTTTCGTAGTGCTATATTATACCGTTGTTTGCCGTAGTGAGGATTATAGTCTAACAACTTCAGCTGCGTTCTGTTCACAATCTCTAGAGCGGGTTCAATCAACGGTGTGATTACCTCAACATTGGTAGTCTGCAACTTTGAGGTCTTCGAAGGTATGTAATGTACATAGGGAATGCCTTCATCTGACACCGCCACTTTCTCCATGGTCAGGCGAAGAAGGTCACTGATACGACAACCTAAAGCACAGTTCAGCACAAACAGATCCTTAGCCCATTGTAATTCTATTGGCACAGAGGTTTCCAATACAGATTTGAACTCCTCTGCTCGTAAACAAATTGGCGTATCATACATCACATGCATGATGACACGGCGCCGCTCACCAGAAATATTATGGAATGGTGAGCGGCGGATTTCGTCAGCATTCTTAAGTTCCTCATAAAAAGCCTGTAGGATCTTCAAATCATGTACAACGGTCGTATCTTTCATTCGCTTCGTAGGAGGACGATGGCCATTGCCACGAGGATATAACTCTGGGAACTGGGGGACATACATGTACTCATCATATACGAAGTGCCGGAATTTCAGCACCAATTCTGTCGAGAACTCACGTACAGTTATCGCACTTCGTCCTATGATGTAAAGAAACCTATGTAGTTTCTTGGCTTTGCCAAGAGCAACAGCATATCGGCCATCGCCCATTATACCGTCACGGTGAGCCTCTTCAATATATCGTATCAGGCGTGGGTATAACGGTTTGGAACGTGTTTTAGTGGGAAGGTCGTAGTTGTCTGTTAATATACGGGACA
The DNA here is from genome assembly GCA_017471245.1 of Prevotella sp. Classification (GTDB taxonomy): domain Bacteria; phylum Bacteroidota; class Bacteroidia; order Bacteroidales; family Bacteroidaceae; genus Prevotella. Next base: position 1,517 of record JAFUVB010000098.1, on the reverse strand, counting down.
CTTCCATCTCGAAAACACGACTGGTCATGTCCATCCTACGAACCTGCATGATGGTATAGGCCTTACACATGGCCAAGCGATGTCGGTCCAGTTCACTACGCAAGCCTGAATTAGCTCCGGCATCATCAGGATCTGCCTGAATGCCGGTAGAGTGATATAAAACTTGCTCTCCATCCTCAAGTTGAAAAAGAATGCCAGGAACAGTTCCTGGCACATGATCGTGACATAATGTTATTTTCTCCATTGCTTTTTTTATTTAAAAACGGAAAAATGAAGCTTTTATTTGATACCCAGTATGATGTACTACGTCACAAGCCATGCCCGTATAGCCGATGGCACAGGCTAGTCCTTGGTTTCTGCCTCCCTGTCATCTTTCAAGAATCTCCATTAGCTCTTGGTCGATTTCTGTTGTTTCGCTCCTCACTACCCTCTTCCTTTGTGTCTATTTAAAATCGGTGTTGCAGCCAGCCCTCCCTTTAGGTCGGCCCATGCTTCTGCTGTTTGGTTTGGTCTTTCTTGTCTCAACATTGGGAGCATGGTTGGTGTCCCATCATTCTTGTTCTCCGGCTTACTCTCTGCAGATACGGTATGCTCTTCTCTTTTTATCCCTATCCGTCACTGTGCTGATGCGCTCTGTAAACTCTACTTTTTCATTTCCATTTTAATCTTGGCGTTATACTCATTTATTCTCCGCGAAGTTACGAAGCGGGAGCCTGTTTAATTTCCGGCTCTTCCGTGGACTGCCTACCGCCCTTGGACAATGATTTTTCCATGAATCTTCCTTTTTCTTTACCGACAGGTCTTTGCCTATGGGCAATAAACAAAACGTGTATTCACAGATAAATCCATGTCGCACCACTTTTCCGCGTCGTTTTGTTGCCTCGAATAAATTGAATATAAACCAATTAAAATTTTAGAAAAATGAAAAAGATTAACGAGTTTTCAATCAGCGCATTCGTCGCTACAGTACCTGAAGTTAAGGAATTTGAGAAGAGCAGCATTGCTCGCTTCTGTCTCTCAGTAAGCCACACCGAGAACAAGGGTGATGAGAAGGTCACCAAGACTGCATTGCTCCCTGTTGAGAAGTGGGTGTCTAACAGCAAGAAGGATGAGCTGGACGACCTAAAGGGTAAGTACGTCACCTGCAACGGATTCTTCAAGCCCGACACATGGGAAGAGGATGGCAAGAAGCGCAGCAGAATCATCTTCGCTGTCACTAACATGGAAATCCAGACTATGAAAGATAACGAGGAGGCAGCCGAATAAGTCCTTCCAAGCTGTGCTATCGGGCTATACGGGCAATTTTTCTTTTCAAGTTTTACTTCAATATTTCGGTTATGACACAGTACATCATCCAGAATGACAACGAGGAATATATGGCTGCTTTCAGCAAAAAGCGTATTACCTGGACTAAAGCCCCTGAGTGCGCAAAGACCTTTGACTCTCGCGAAGCGGCAAATACCATGTTACGGAAGATAAACTTCTTCCATAACGTGCCTTGCTGGTTAGCAAGGGTG
>JAFUVB010000097.1 GCA_017471245.1 Prevotella sp. | reverse complement strand
GAATATAATCGTCTGCCAAATGAAGTAGGAGGAGAGGCAACCTGTGAGCCGGAACGGGTGCAAGAAAGCATGCAGCGACTCTTAGAGTGGTACAATGCTAAGCCGCAGCACACGCTGGAGGACATCCTCGAACTGCACGTCCGCTTCGAGAAGATTCACCCGTTCCAGGACGGCAACGGCCGTGTGGGGCGTCTCATCATGTTCAAGGAGTGCCTGCACAGCGGCATCGTGCCATTTATCATCACCGATGAGTTGAAAATGTTCTACTATCGCGGCCTTCGTGAATGGGGTCACATCGACGGCTACCTGACCGACACCTGCCTGACGGCGCAAGACCAGTATAAAGCAGCACTCGACTATTTCAGAATCAAATACTGACACACTTTGAAGACAGAATTGAGAATCTATACCGCCCGGCAGATTTGAGACGGTTTCGAGTACAACGAACTGGAGGGCAATGGTCTTTATGGCTTGGCTGGTCATCAACAACATCCACTATCACATTAGCAACACCAAAGCGACAGAAAAGCATGAGACTTTTCTTGGTAGACGGTAGCCCTGAACAGAGAATGCAAACGTTTGCGCAATAAAACAGCTATTTCCTTGTTTGCACAAGTTTCCTCTTTGCACGGAAATTTGTACTTTCGCATCAGGAAAAAGAAGGCTCTCGTGTGAGATTGCCGGTCGTCCACAAGGACAATTCTATAAAAAATACCAAACCAACAGTCTATGAAACTGAATTTTAATATAGAGTATCACACCGTGTTCGGTGAGGAACTGGTGCTGAACGTGATGACGAAGGACGCGCAGGGCGCAGCCTTGGAGTCAGCCTATCGTATGCATACAGCCGACGGCTGCCACTGGCAGTATGAACTGAATGGAAAATTCAGCGTGGGCAACGTGATAGACTATTACTATAGTGTGGAAAGCAATGCCAGACGAAGTCGCCATGAGTGGCTGGTGGCTCCCCACCGGCTCGAACTGGTGAGCGGGCGCGGGGAGCGCTATACCATTTACGACCATTGGATTGACATCCCCGACGACGCATATCTCTATAGCAGTGCCTTCACCGACTGCATTGCGCGCCATACGCCAGTGAAGAGCACAGTGAAAGACTATCCTGCATGCATACGCCTGAAGGTGCGTGCCCCGCAGTTGCGTGAGCGCGAGCGCCTCGCTGTGGTGGGAGACGACCCGGCGCTGGGTGGCTGGGAAATCCTGAAGAGCATTGCGATGACCGAGCATCAGTATAACGAATGGATGGTGAACATCGACGCCACAAAACTTTCGCGCCCATTCATTGAGTTTAAGTTCGTGGTGCTCGATGAGGACAAGGATGTGAGCCCCATCTGGGAGAGTGGTTCCAACCGTACCATCTGTCTGCCGGTGGTGGGCGAGGGCGACGTCGTGGTCTACGAACTGCCGCAGGCGTTCTTCCCCATCTACAACCAGAAGTGCGCCGGAACACTGGTGCCGGTGTTCTCACTGCGCAGTAAGACAAGTTTCGGCGTAGGCGATTTCGGCGATTTGAAGAAAATGATCGACTGGGTTGCTGCAACCCACCAGCGTGTGTTGCAGATACTGCCCATCAACGATACCACAACCACCCACACATGGACTGACTCCTATCCATATTCATGCATCAGCATTTTCGCCCTGCATCCGCAGTATGCCGACTTGAGCGCGCTGCCCGTGCTTCACGATGAGAAGAAACGAAAAGAATACGAGGCATTGAGGAAGGAACTGAACGCGCTGCCGCAAATCGACTATGAGCGAGTGAACACAGCCAAGACCCAGTATCTGCGTCTGCTGTTTGAGCAGGAGGGCAAGAAAATGATGGCTTCGGTGAAGTTCAAGCGTTTCTTTGAGGAAACCAGACAGTGGTTAGTGCCATACGCTCAATACTGCTATCTGCGCGACAAGTACGGCACAGCCGACTATACCCAGTGGCCTGACCATCGTGTGTGGAACGAAAACGACCGCGACGCATTGTCATCGCCTCGCACTGCTATATATAAAGAGGTGGCGTTTTTCTATTTTGTGCAGTATATCCTGAACACGCAGATGAGCGATGTTCACGACTATGCGCGACAGAAAGGCGTTATCCTGAAGGGAGACATACCCATCGGAGTGAACCGTTACGGCTGCGACGCATGGCAAGAACCGCGCTATTTCAACTTGAACGGACAGGCTGGTGCACCGCCAGATGATTTCTCCGCCAACGGACAAAACTGGGGATTCCCCACCTACAACTGGGACGAGATGCTCAAGGACGACTGCTTGTGGTGGGTGCGCCGTTTCTCGAATATGGCGAAGTTCTTCGATGCCTATCGCATCGACCATGTGCTCGGCTTCTTCCGCATCTGGGAAATACCCATCGATGCCGTGCATGGACTGCTCGGGCAGTTCGCCCCGGCGCTTGCCATGACCCGCGAGGAAATAGAGGGATACGGACTGCACTGGCAGGAAGAACTGTTCACCGAGCCGTTTATCATGGACTGGACGCTCGACCGCATCTTCCATGAGGATGCTGACTACGTGAAGCGGCAGTTCTTGGAACCCACCCATGATGGCCGCTACAGGATGAAGGATGAATACAACACACAGCGCAAAATCGAGGTGTGGTATCAAAATGAAGAATTAAGAATGAAAAACGAAGAATCTTCTAAGGCGGCAGCAAATGGGCTTTCCCCTTCGGATCGCCGATCTTGCGATTCTTCACTCTTCACTCTTCACTCTTCACTACAAGACCTGCGAGACGGACTCTATGCGCTGATCAGCGACGTGCTCTTCGTGCGTGATCACCATTCGCCCGATAAGTTCCATCCGCGCATTTCCGCACAGCTCGACTTCATCTACGAGAGCCTCTACGACAGCGATAAGTATGTGTTCAACAAGATATACAATGACTATTTCTACCGACGCAACAACCAGTTCTGGTATCGCGAGGCGATGAAGAAATTGCCGAAACTTGTTCAGGCTACCCGCATGCTCGTCTGTGCCGAAGACTTAGGTATGGTGCCCGACTGTGTGCCTTGGGTGATGAACGAGTTGCGCATCCTCTCGCTGGAACTCCAGTCGATGCCGAAGGATCCCTCCGTCAAGTTCGGTCATCTGTCACGCAACCCCTATCGCAGCGTCTGCACCATCAGCAGCCACGACATGCCGACACTCCGTCAGTGGTGGGATGAAGATAATGCCCGAACACAGGAGTACTACAACACCATGCTCTACCGGGGCGATGCAGCTCCTCATCCGCTGCCCGGGTGGCTGGCACGCGACATCGTTTCACGCCATCTCACTTCGCCCAGCATGCTCTGTATATTGAGCATTCAAGACTGGCTCGCCATTGATGAGAAGCTTCGTTTGCCCGACCAGAATGCCGAGCGCATCAACATCCCTGCCAACCCCAAGCACTACTGGCGCTACCGCATGCACATGAACATCGAGGATCTGATGGCAGCCGATGCCTTCAATGAGGATGTGAGCACGTTGATCGTTCAGAGCGGGCGAAAGTAGGGTGGCTCGCACCAAGGTCCCCGCAATCCCTAAGTGAAGGGGATTGCGGGGACTATTCATTTACTAAGATTTTTCATTAGCAATTGTACCAGATTTCCACAAACAACCGAACAAACTCTCCACAAACAACCGAACAAACTCTCCACAAACAACCGAACAAACTCTCCACAAACAACCGAACAAACTCTCCACAAACGACCGAATAAATCTCCCACAAACGACCGAAAAGTTATAAAAAACTTGCATAATTCAATAATAATCAGTATCTTTGCTTCCCGATAAGAGAAGGTGGACATTATGGAAATAATATACAAGCCAAGAATTACGGACGGACTTCTTTCACGCAAACTTGAAGGGAAAGGAGCCGTGCTGATTGAAGGTCCTAAATGGTGCGGCAAGACAACAACAGCCAAACAGCAGTCCAAGAGTCTGCTTGACTTAGGAGACAGCAGTGTCTTGAATCAAAGTCGGCAGATGATGGACATCAGTCCGCAAACCCTTTTGCAGGGTGCAACGCCCCGTTTGATAGACGAGTGGCAGACCTTGCCGCTTCTGTGGGACAGTATTCGTAGTGAGGTTGATAAGCGTAATGCCTTTTCTCAATTCATTCTTACGGGTTCTTCCGTATTGCCGCAGGCCGATGAAACCACCCATAGCGGTACTGGTCGTTTTGCCAGGATTAAAATGAGACCGATGAGTCTATTTGAGTCAGGCGATTCTAACGGAAGTGTAAGCCTGAGCGAGTTGTTTGAAGGAAATACTTTTTCCCCACAGACAAACCCACTCGATTTGAGCGATATTGCCTACCTTACCTGTAGAGGCGGATGGCCGCAGGCAACAATGCTTGAGGGGAACATCGCTTTAGATCAGGCTTTCGACTATGTGGATTCTGTGGCTGAACGCGATATCCAGCGAGTAGATGGCGTGAAACGCAATCCTGACCGAACACGTCTCTTATTGCGGTCGTATGCAAGAAACATTTCGCAGCAAGTCTCTTATGCTACAATCAAAGCAGACATGCTGTCAAACGATGCCAAGACACTTGACGAAGACACCGTTGCCGACTATATAAAAGCATTGAAACGCCTTTTTGTGGTAGAGGATTTGAGTGCATGGAATCCGAACATTCGCAGCAAGTCGGCTATACGAACAAGCGATACACGACACTTCGTCGATCCAAGCATCGGAACGGCGGCCTTGGGTTTGGGACCCGATGACTTGATGAACGACTTGGAGTCGTTTGGTCTCTTTTTTGAAGACTTGGCTGTTCGCGACTTACGTGTCTTTGCAGAATCTCTTGGCGGGATTCTTTATCACTACCGCGACAGTTCAGGCTTGGAATGCGACACTGTTCTGCATCGCCGCAACGGAACCTATGCCCTGATAGAGGTGAAACTCGGTGGAGAGAAACTGATAGAAGAAGGAGTTAAATCTCTGAAAACTCTTTCTGAAACCATTGATACTTCTCGCATGAGGAATCCTTCTTTCCTAATGGTTCTCACCGCCGCTGGGCAGTATGCATACCAGCGGTCAGACGGCATCTTCGTAGTCCCCATCGGCTGTCTAAAGGCGTAGGCGTCAATGCTTTGTCAATGCTTTGCATAGGAAATGCTTAAAAAAGTTCCTGATGATTTGGAAGTTTCGTCCTTTTTCCTTATTTTTGCAACTGAATTTCTTTTAAATCCATTTGCCCATGACATAAAATCTCTTTAAGGACATATAGAAATCGAAGCGTCCGCTTGAATCTTGTTACCTGAAATTTCGCCAAAACATAAAGTAACATTCAAGAGTAAAAGCAAGGATGCTCACGCCGATGGCGTGGGCTTTTACTCGTATATGAATGTTAGGGCGTTTGGCGACACCTCAGGTAACGTAGACGAAGTAATCAGTCCACGTTTTCTTTTTCTGTCTTTTACCGAGAGTATTGAGGAATGAAAACATCTACAATTTAAATATTAACATATGAGAAAACGAGTTTTACTATTTTTAGCAACGGCAGCATTGATGGTCTTGCCACAACAAATGAAGGCCGACAATATCGTTATCAACGAGACCAACTTCCCAGACGAAAACTTCCGCAACTGGATTTTATCACAAGACTACGGCCAGGACGGCGTGCTGACGGAAGAGGAGATAAATAGTGTTAAATCCATGTTTATTGACCCACAGAATATTGCTGATTTGAAAGGTATTGAGTTCTTTCCCGCTCTGTCCATTTTGTCATGTGGCATTAATAAACTGACCTCACTTGACGTGTCGAAGAATGTGGCATTAACTACTCTTTACTGCAGCAGCAACCAGCTGACCTCGTTAGATGTTTCAAATAGCACTGCGCTTTCGTATTTCGATTGCTCTGGTAACCAATTGACCTCGCTTAATGTTTCAAATAACACTGCGCTTTCGTATTTCGATTGCTCTGGTAACCAATTGACCTCACTTGACGTGTCGAAGAATGTGGCATTAACTACTCTTTACTGCAGCAACAACCAGCTGACCTCGTTAGATGTTTCAAATAACACTGCGCTGTCGATTTTGGTATGCTATGAGAACCAACTTACCTCGTTAGATGTTTCCAATAACACCTTGTTGGAAAGGTTTTATTGTTACGAAAACCAAATAACTGCGATTGATGTCACTAATAATGCAGCATTGAGATATTTGTATTGCAATAACAATCAACTGACAGAACTTGATGTGTCTAAGAATACAGAATTGAGATATCTGGGATGCGAAAACAATCAATTGACTTCTCTTGATGTGTCGAACACGTTGGTCTTTGCATTATACTGCCACGGAAACAAAATCAAAGGCAATGCAATGGATGCATTGATTGAAAGTATGAAAGAACAGCAAGAAGAGATAATATCTTTTACCATGTTTTATGCTTTCAATCCTTACAACGATAAGGAGCAAAATGTCTTGACCAAGAATCAGGTGGCCGCTGTAAAAGAAAAGAATTGGAGGATAATGTATTACAATCCTGAGATAGGTGAATTTGTAGAATACGAAGGCAGTGACCCGGAGGACATCGCACCCGTTGACGAGGGACAGACCATCAACATTGGCACGGAAATTGACGAGAACACTGACCTCGATGGCAACGTGGTGGGCGACATCTTCTATAGCATCAGTAGCGGCGACGGCTCGTATGACCCGGCAGAGGGCTGCATCATCGTGAACAAGCCTACGGACGACTCTGCCATCGATGGCAAGGACATCTTCGGCGAGGACTTCAAGGCAGGCTACACAGGCATCGTGTTCAAGGTGAACGAAGGCAAGGGTAGCATAAAGGTGGAGGCCGAGACGCAGGGCAACATGGTGTTGAAGGTGAAGATTGGCAACGGTGATCCTATAGAGATGGAACTCGACGGCAAACTGAAAGTGAAGTTCCCTTACAACGTGAGCGAGGAGACGCTGGTGTATATCTACGGCGGCATGAACTCAGATAGAGCCAAGGCCACGGGTGCCAGCCGCGCCAAGCAGAATACCGACCTGCTGAAGATATATGGCTTCGAAATCGTGAGCGAAGCGAGCGGAATAGAGACGATAGAAAACGGACAGTCGGCGGATGCCGATGCACCCGTGTATAACCTGAACGGCCAGCGTGTGAACACACCTGCCAAGGGTGTCTACATCAAGAACGGTCGTAAGGTAATCATGAAGTAGCCCTTTCTAACAGGAGGGAGAAGTCATTGCGCTTCTCCCTCTTGTTTTCTGTTATTTATTAACTTCTTGACAACTCTGATGGCAATATTGATTATTCCTATTTCGCACGCAGTAATTGCGCAACAAAGACAAAAGCCAGCAAGCCTGTCTCCGCCTATCAAGCTTCCGCACTCGGAGAGAAGCGCTTGTATACGTATAGCATATTCGCTATTCATGGAAATATAAAGCATATTGTAATCTTAAATTTATTGTTTTGTTCTTCTTTCTGAATCAGGCTCCATAGAATTTTACAATCGTCGCTATCGAAGTTGTTGAAAAATGTATTGAGCAGATCCATGGCTTCCATGCAATCTATATTGTAAGGAGAAATTAGGCTAATATTAACGAGCATGCCCTTAGCCTGCTTCAGGTCGTAGCCTTGAAGTTGCTTATCGTTCTTCGCTTGCTCCAGAGCCTCCTTCATCTTGTCCGCACAGCCTCTTACTACAATAAGATGCCCTTCACATTGAAAGAAATCATTCACTTCTTTTTCGGTCAATTTTACGATCGCATTTTCATTTACGAACTCTTTCAGTAATGCGCTCCTGTTGGCTTTATCTAACTGTTGCAGGGACGTGTCATCTAAAAAGTATCTGATTCTCTTCATCATGGCGGTTGAATGCTCATTACTCAGCCCCCTCCATGCCGGATGATAGATCTGAAGCACACGTACTTGTTGTTGCTCGTAGTTCAAAGTCCAAATGTTGAATTTGTCGTCGCATGTTTCTACTTTCTCTTTTTGCCACATGTCGCTCTCATCCCCAGATAGATGATTGAAGGTCCTTTCTCCCAGAACAATCAGATACTTTGGATGATAAGTCTTGATGAGGTTGAGGAACCGTTCCCGGCAATCATCAGTATAGTATTTCTCTTCTGGAGCCTGTCCGCCACGCGGCATGGCTATCGGAAGCAGATTTGTGAACAAGAAACGGTTCCAGAAGCGCTCTCTTTCTGATTTATCATTGATTGCTTCTCCAAGGAACTCTTTCTCAAGATTCCTGTATGTTTTCACGCAACCTGTTGCAATGTGCTCCTTAACTATCGCAACATGCCCATTTTGACACAATGAGTCTTTGTGTTTCATGCATTCTTCGCATGAACATTCTCCACAAACATGTGCCTCACCGAGTATCATAACCCGATGTTCTTCAAAATCTTTCCCTATAAAGGGATTAAAAAATGATTTCGTTGTTTTCATATTGTTTATTGTTTACAGAAACGGATCTATTTCCGTTTCTTGATTGCAAAGTTAGCGATAATTTCTGGACTAACCATAGGTTGGTTCTTAACCTCATAAAACCTCAGAATAGCCTCATAAAACCTTGGCATTGGAAAAACCGAAAAAGCAAATTTCCGGTTTTTCCAATGCCAAGGTTTTATGCCCTGACAAAGCGTCTAAACCTTTTTGTGTTTTTTACAAATTATTAACGCGCCCTGATGGCAATCACATGCCATGTATGCTGAATAGCAATGCTAAAACATACGCTTTTGATTGATAAAACCTATGCTTTCAATAGTTTAAACCTATGTTTTTGCACTTAAGATTGTTGCACCCTCATCACTTTTTGCAATCGATTGCTCATTCAATTTATATATAATGTGAAGTCGTTGATTCAAGTTTCAAAAAAAATTCATACCTTTGCCATATCATTCAACAACTGACCTGGTATGAAAATTAAGAAACTGTTTTTTTTGTTCACCATGCTGCCAATGCTGGCAGCAGCACAAACCATTACCTCGCCTAATGGTAATATTGCCCTGACATTTTCGTTGACAGACAACGGAAGACCTACATACGAGTTGTCGTACAAGGGAAAGACGGTGATTAATCCCTCTCATCTCGGACTGGAACTCGCCAAGGACAAGCATGCATCCTGGGGCGAAAACGAGTCAGACCTGATGGAAGGTTTCACGATCAAGAAAGAAGACAAATCAGAATTCGACGAGACATGGAAACCTGTGTGGGGCGAGACTGCCAACATCCGTAACCATTACAATGAGCTGGCAGTGACACTCGAACAGAAAAACAAAAGAACGGTAGGTAACGGAAAAGAACCAGTGGATGCACTTCGTACTATTATCATCCGCTTCCGCGTCTACGACGATGGCATCGGTCTGCGCTATGAGTTCCCGCAACAGAAAGATTTGAACTATTTCCTTATCAAGGAAGAGCGCACGGAGTTTGCCATGGCGGGCGACCACACAGCATGGTGGCTGCCCGGCGACTACGACACACAGGAGCAGGAAACGCAGGAATGCAAGCTGTCGGAGATTCGCGGCAGGTTCAACAGTGCCGTCAACTGGGGAAACTCCTCGGTGGCAGTGTTCTCACCGACAGGTGTGCAGACATCTCTGCAGATGAAGACCGACGACGGACTGTATATCAACATCCATGAGGCAGCTTGTGCCGATTATGCCACCATGCATCTGGAACTGGTGGATGCACAGACGAAAGCGCTCACAACACAGCTCCATGGCACCTCGAATGCCTATACGCCCAACCCCAAACCGTCGCCCTATCCGCTGCCAAAGCCCTTCACCTTCGTGAGCCACCTCACTCCTGATGCCACAGGACTGAAAGGTGCCATGCAGACACCTTGCGCTACGCCATGGCGCACGGTGATGGTCTCAGACGATGCCCGTGATATGCTCTCCTCGAACCTCATCCTCAACCTCAACGAGCCCTGTAAACTGGAGGACACCTCATGGATTCACCCAACGAAGTATTGCGGTGTTTGGTGGGAAATGATCGTTGGCAAGTCGAACTGGCACTATACCGACGACTTCCCCAGTATCAAACTCGACCAGATTGACTGGGCGAAGGTGAAGCCGCACGGTCGTCATGCTGCCAACAACGATAAGGTAAGACGGTACATCGACTTCGCTGCCGCCAACGGACTCGACGAAGTGCTGGTGGAAGGTTGGAACGTGGGCTGGGAAGACTGGGCGAATATGTGGAAGCACGACGTGTTCGACTTCGTGACGCCCTATCCCGACTTCGACATAAAAGCATTGAATGACTATGCTCATTCCAAGGGCGTCAAGCTGTTGATGCACCACGAAACGTCTTCCTCCACGCAGAACTATGAGCGACATATCAAGGAGGCTTACGAACTGATGAACAAATATGGATATGATGCCGTGAAGACAGGCTATGTGGGCGATATCATTCCCCGTGGCGACCACCATTATTCGCAGTCGATGAACAATCATTATCTCTATGTCGTCAAGGAGGCTGCCAAGCATCATATCATGGTGAATGCGCATGAAGCCACACGTCCAACAGGTCTTTGCCGCTCGTATCCGAATCTGGTGGGTAACGAGTCGGCACGCGGCACTGAATATGAGGCGTTTGGAGGCTCACGCCCCGATCACACTTGCATCCTTCCGTTCACTCGTTTGCAGGGCGGTCCGATGGACTACACACCTGGTATCTTCGTCACGAAACTTTCTGAATGGAGCAATAACACCTCGTGGGCGCGAATCACCATCGCCGGTTCGCTGGCACTTTACCTGACCATGTACTCGCCCCTGCAGATGGCAGCCGACCTGCCCGAGCACTACGAGCGGTTCATGGATGCCTTCCAGTTTATCAAGGATGTGGCATGCGACTGGGATGACTCCCGATATCTGGAAGCCGAACCTGCCGACTATATCACCGTGGCGCGCAAGGCAAAAGGCACCGATAATTGGTTCATCGGCGGCAAGTGCGACGAGAACGGTCACAAGAGTGTCATCAAACTCGACTTCCTCGACAAAGGACGCAAGTATGACTGCACCATTTATTCTGATGCGAAGGATGCCCACTACGAGACAAATCCGCAAGCTTACGTCATCACCAAGCGCGTGGTGAAGGCGGGCGATGTGCTCAAGCTCACCGAGGCTCCTGGCGGCGGCTTTGCCGTTTCGTTGATTGCAAAGTAATAAAACACGTTCTTAACATCATTAACCGAATGAAAAAGCTGATATTGATGGGAATGGCTTTCCTGATTACTATCCCGATGATGAGCCAAGATTTCAAGTTCAATGAAGTGGTGCTAAACCCAGAAGAAACAACCTTCAACCTCTTTGCGCCTGCAAACGCTAAAAGCGTGAAAGTGCGTCTCTATAAGGATGGCGTGGGCGGAAAGGCATTGAAGACGGTAAAGATGACCTATGATGCCAGCAAGCAGATCTGGACTGCAAACATCAAGGGTGATCTGCGCGGCAGGTTCTACACCTTCGATATAGGCAGGGGCGAGTGTCCGGGCGTTTTTGCAAAGGCAGTAGGAGAGAACGGACGCCGTGGAACTATCCTGAATCTGATAGAAACCGATCCCGACGACTGGTGCTGCGACCAGCGACCTGTAACGAAGTCGCCCGCAGATCTGGTAATTTACGAGCTTCATCACCGCGATTTCTCCATCGACCCCTCATCTGGCATTAAGCACAAAGGCAAGTTTCTTGCCCTTACCGAGCAGAAAGCCATCGATCATCTCAAGACATTGGGAGTGAATGCCGTGCACATCCTTCCTTCTTTCGACTATGCCTCTGTTGACGAGAGCATAACAGAAGCACCGCAGTATAACTGGGGCTACGATCCGCTGAACTACAATGTGCCGGAAGGTTCATACAGCACCAATCCCAAAGATCCGAAGGCGCGCATTCGCGAATTCAAGCAGATGGTGCAGGCTTTGCATAAAGCCGGTATCCGCGTCATCCTTGATGTGGTTTACAACCACACTTTCGATATCAACGGCAGCAATTTCCAGAAGACCTATCCCGACTATTATTTCCGCAAGAATGCAGACGGAACCTATAGCAATGGTTCTGGTTGCGGAAACGAGACGGCATCGGAGCAGCCCATGATGCGCCGTTTCATCGTTGAGTCGGTGAAATATTGGGCAAACACCTATCGCGTGGATGGCTTCCGATTCGACCTCATGGGCATTCACGACATTGAGACGATGAACATCGTGCGTGAGGAACTCGATAAGATTGATCCCAACTTCTTCGTATATGGCGAAGGATGGAGTGCCGGGAGTTGCGCCTATCCGCAGGAAAAACTGGGTATGAAGGCTAATATTGGCGAGATGCCGCGCATTGCCGCCTTCTCCGATGAGCTGCGCGATGGTCTGCGAGGTCCGTTCTCTGATGATACGAAGGGTGCATTCTTGGCAGGTATTCCAGGTTCTGAGGAGAGCATTAAGTTCGGCATTGTGGGTGGAATCAGTCATCCTCAGGTTGACATGTCGAAAGTGAACTATAGCAAAGAGCCGTGGGCAGAAGAGCCAACGCAGATGATTTGCTACGTGAGTTGTCACGACGACATGTGTTTGGTTGACCGACTTATGGCAAGCATTCCTTCGCTGAAAGGCAGCCACGCCTCCTGGTTCTCGTCCCTAAGCACTCAGCAGCAAGACGAATTAATCCGTCTCGACCTCTTGGCACAGACGGCAGTGTTCACCTCTCAAGGTGTTCCGTTCATGCTTAGTGGTGAAGAGATTCTACGCGACAAAAAGGGAGTTCACAACAGTTTTAATTCTCCTGACAGTATTAACAGTCTCGACTGGAGTCGGTTGGAGAAGTATCCGCAGGTGTTCCGCTATTACTGCGACCTCATCCAGTTGCGCAATCATCATCCGGCATTCCGTTTAGGCGATGCCCATCTGGTTCGCAAGCATCTGGAATTCCTCGATGCTCCTCAGAATGTAGTGGCATTCCGGCTGAAGAACTATGCCGGGCGTGATGACTGGCGAAATATTATTGTCATTCTCAATGCTAACCGCGAAACGGTTACGGTGGGTGTTCCCAAGGGTATGTATACCATCGTATGCAAAGATGGGGAAATCAATGAGCAGTCAACCAGCAAGACTTTCGGTCGCAAGATATCCGTCTCCCCGCAGTCGGCACTGATTATGTATGAGCAGTAGACCGCTTATGGGTGATGTATTCGAAAACTTTTGGGCGATGTCTTCGCAAACATGAGAATCAATTAAAAGGAAAATGTATGAAAAGAGTATTGTTTTTTTGTTTATTCTTCGGTATGTCATTGATGATGAGTGCAGCAAGTAAACTGAAGATAACGCGTATCGATCCCACCGACTGGTACGTGGGTATGAAGAATCCGCAGCTACAGCTGATGGTATATGGAAAGGATGTGAAGAGTGTTGAGAACGTGTCAACCGACTATCCTGGTGTGGTGATAACCGACGTGGTGCGATTGGATTCGCCAAACTACCTGCTGGTGTATCTGAACCTGAAGGATGCGAAACCGGGAGAGATGGTGCTGATGTTTGACAAGACCAAGGTTACCTATCAGTTGAAGGCTCGCGAGATGGCTGGCGACAAGCGCATAGGATTCAGCAATGCTGATGTGCTCTACATGCTGATGCCCGACCGCTTTGCTTGTAGCGGCAAGTATCTGCCGGGAGCAGGGCAGCAGAAAACAGGCAAGAAGGCGAAGGCTTTGACAGAAGCAGAAAAGATGAACAATTACGTGGTTGACCGTAGCCAGCCATCGCTCCGTCATGGCGGCGATTTGGAAGGAATACGTCAGCACCTGGATTACTTCAACCAGCTGGGAGTGACTGCGCTATGGTTCACACCGGTATTGGAGAACAATTCGCCCGACAGCAACGGCTTCAGCACATATCATGGATATGCCACCACAGACTATTATCGGGTGGATCCGCGCTTTGGAACCAATGCTGACTATCGGCGATTGACAGACGAGGCACATGCTCACGGACTGAAGATTGTGATGGATATGATCTTTAATCATTGCGGCTTTGAGCATCCTTGGGTGGCTGACATGCCAACAAAGGATTGGCTGAACTGCCCGGAATGGCTCAACGAGAAACAATCAAGCGGGCGTGATCCCATGACGGGATTCACTGCAAATGCCGACGGAACGGAACCGGCCAAGAGCAAATACTTGCAGACAAGCTACAAACTGACACCGGTGAAGGATCCGTATGCATCGAAGATTGACCTGAAAGAAACAGTAGACGGATGGTTTGTTCCCTCAATGCCCGACCTGAACCAGCGCAACGAACATGTGATGACCTATCTGATTCAGAACTCAATCTGGTGGATTGAGACAGTTGGTATCGACGGAATACGTATGGATACCTATCCTTATGCCGATGCAAAAGGAATGGCTCGATGGATGAAAACACTCGATGAGGAGTACCCGAACTTCAACGTGGTTGGTGAGACGTGGGTAACGGAGCCTGCCTATACTGCCTCTTGGCAGAAGAATTCAAGATTGTCTGCCGACAATTCATACCTGAAAACAGTGATGGACTTCTCGTTCTTCGACAAGCTCTCCAAAGCAAAGAAAGAAGAAACCGATGAATGGTGGGAAGGATGGAACAGACTTTATAACTCGTTCTGCTACGACTATCTGTATGAAGATCCAGACCATGTGATGGCATTCATTGATAATCACGATACCGACCGGTTCCTGGAAAACGGCAAAGATACAGCTATGCTGAAGCAGGCTCTTGCCTTGTTGCTCACCGTGAAGCGCATTCCGCAACTCTATTACGGAACTGAAGTGCTGATGAACGGTACGAAGGAAGTGACCGATGGCAACGTGCGCAAAGACTTCCCTGGCGGTTTCCCTGGTGACAAGCACAATGCTTTCACAGCAGAAGGGCGCACGAAGGCGGAGAACAGTATGTTCGATTGGCTGAGCAAACTGCTCCACTGGCGCAAAGGTAACGAAACGATTATCCGCGGTTATCAAACGCAGTTCATTCCTTATAAAGGTGTTTATGTGGTGGCTCGTCGTTGGCATCGTCACGGAGTGATGACCATTCTTAACGGAACCTCTAAGCCTGCTGTTATGGAGATGTCGCGCTATGCGGAACTCTTTGATCCCGATCAGACAGAGGCTGAGGATGTCATTACTGGAAAGATGTATAGCCTGACAAATGACTTAAAACTCAGTCCGCGCCAAACGCTTGTTCTGGAATACTAAAGTTCTTGGATACAAATCTGGAATTAGAGTACTGACGAAATCAAGCTCAAGATTCTTCATCTTGCTGGATTTCCTGCTCAATGGAGCGTGGGATGCGCTTGTCGTCTTTGGCTCCCAAGGCGACAATCTTCTGTGCCGACGTGGTGATACCCTGTCTTCCATCAATGGATTTCATAATATCCTCGAACTTGTCCTGTGTGGCATCGAGACTCTTCTGTGCTGTGACAACACGGTCGTGCAAGAGTCCGATGCGCTGGATCAGTTCATCAGCAGCCTTGAACACCTGTTGCTGGTTCTTGGTCTGTTCAAACTGAGTCCAAGAGAGCTTGATCATGCGGAGAATAACAGAAATGTTCAGTTCTCCGGCTATGCACACTCCTTTGTTGAAAGCATACGACCAGAGCTGCGGGTCGGCATTCATTGCAGCCTGGAAAGCACCCTCGAATGGCATGAACATGATGACGAAGTCGAAGGTGGTGTTTGGCTTTTCTATGTATTTGGAATAGTCTTTCCGTGCCAGTTCGTCCACATGCTTTCGCACACTGTCAAGATGCATGTTAAGGGCAATGTCGCGCTGCCGCTCGTCATCAGCATTTACATACTGCATATAAGCAGTAAGCGATAGCTTGGAATCGATGATGGCATCCTTCTTGTCGGGGAAATGCAGGATGACATCAGGCTGAAGGCGATGCCCAGTATCCTCATCGGTCACCACTTGTCCTGTTTCAGTGCGGATGAATTCCTGCATCTCGTAGTCTCTTCCTTCTCGCAGACCAGCACTGGAAAGTACATTGTCAAGAACCGTTTCGCCCAAGTCACCTTGGAATTTTGAACGATGCGTGAGGGCATTGGCAAGGCGTGTGGTTTCATCGCTCATCTCTCTTGAGCGTTTCATCATGTTCTCTATCTGCGCTTTCACCGATTCTGTGTTGCGCACATTGTTCTCACGAGTGGCATGTACAAGCTCCTGTAGGTTTTGAATCTGCTCTTGCAGGGGTTTCACCACGTTGCCCAGCTGTAGCGTGTTGCTTTTTTCCAGTTCGGTGGAACGTGCCTTCAGCAGTTCAGTAGTGATGTTTGTCATGCGCTCCTGCACCATCTGCATCTCTTTCTGAATGCGTTCATCTGCGGCAATCAGTTGTTTTTCTTTCAGTTCAATCTCCTTGTTCTGCGCGACGACAGCAGCGTTTAGGCTTCGGTTCTCGTCTTCCAAAGTGTCGATTTCCGTTTCCAGACTGGCAATCTTTGTCTTGTCGGCAGTTTGATGCTCTTTAGTGATACGCAGTTCTGTTTCATACGCCGACAGTTTGACATTCAGGTCGCCGATTGTTCTCTGTGAAAGGTCGTTGGATTTTTTCTGTTTTGTCGATGCAATCCACCAGCAGATAACAGCTCCCACGAGCAGTCCGATGATAAGGAAGAGTATGTCGTATGCCATTTCTTAGTTGTTTTTCTTGGAGAACACAATGTTTTTCCGATGATTCTCAGTAGAGCAGGATGAGCCCGGCGAATGCGCTGTAGGCAATCATCCTGATAGGATTGATCTTAAAGTATTTCGTTCCGATGAATGTTGCGATGAAGAGGAAACAGCTCACACCAAACTGCCACGGATTGATTTTGGGTGTGGAGAAGTTTTCAGGTGTCATCAGCATGAGTGTTGCAGCTCCGAGAAGACCCACCACGGCGGGGCGAAGTCCTGTAAAGATACTTTTAACGAGCGGTGTCTTCATGTATTTCATGAACATCTTGCTGATAAGGATCATCAGTATCAGCGATGGAAGCACCAGGGCAAAGGTTGCCGTGAAACTGCCTAATATCCCCATCGGCATGCTATATCCGGCATTGATGGCCGCGGTATATCCGCAATAGGTGGCACTATTGATGCCTACCGGTCCGGGAGTCATCTGACTGATGGCAACGATGTCGGTGAACTGGGCTGTGTTCATCCAGTGCCAGTGGTACACCACTTCGTTCTGAATGAGCGAAAGCATTCCATAGCCGCCTCCGAACCCGAAGAGTCCGATTTCAAAGAATGTGATAAACAGATACAAATAAAGCATGTTGATCTTTGTCTTTAATTCTTCACATGGTTGCTTTCCTTATTCAGTAGGCTCGATATACTTGCCGTAGACGTATCCGGCAATGCCGGCAATGAGAATGATCATTATGGGAGACACTCCCATCGCCCATATAGCGAGGGCGCAGCCGATGGGAATCCAACAGTTGGCAAGATTGATTTTTGCTGCCTTTGCCAGATTGAAGGTAGGCACGGCGATGAGTGCTACCACCGCAGGGCGTATGCCTCGGAAGATTGCCTGCACAACGTGGTTCTCCTCAAAACGATGAAAGAACATGGCAATGAGCAGGATGATGATGAACGAGGGCAGTGCTGTGGCGAGCGATGTGCATATCGCTCCCTTCACTTTCCGCAGCTTATAGCCGATGAAGATGCTGATGTTGATGGCGAAAACGCCCGGACAGCTTTGTGCGATGGCAATGAGATCGAGCAATTCCTGCTCGGTGGTCCATTTATGATTCTCCACCACTTCCCTTTGGATGATAGGTATCATGGCATAGCCACCGCCAAAGGTGACCATGCCAATCTTGAAAAAGGTGCGGAACGTGTCCCAGTAGATGTTCATTTTCCTCTGTGCTTAGGCCTTTTCGTTCTTGCTTGTCTTCTCCTCAATCCATTTGCGCGCATTGACAAATGCCTCAATCCACGGCGTCACTTCGTCCATGCGGCGGTTGAGCGGATACCATGCGCACTGCCAGGGGAATATGGCTCGCTCCAGATGAGGCATCATGGCCAGGTGCCTTCCGTCGGCAGAACAGATGCCGGCCACATTGTAATCGCTGCCGTTGGGGTTGGCTGGATAGTCGGGATAGTTGTATTTGGCAATGATGTGATACTGGTCTTCGCTCTCGGGCAGATGGAACTTGCCCTCGCCGTGTGCCACCCACAGGCCGAGTTTGTTGCCGCTCAGCGAACCGAACATCACGCTCTTGTTCTCCGGAATCTGCAGTGAGATGAACTTGCTCTCAAACTTGTGCGAGTCGTTGTGCAGCATCTTGGCTCCCTTGGCACCGGTAAGTCCCAGTTCCACCATCAGTTGGCAGCCGTTGCAGATGCCGAGCGAGAGCGTGTCTTCGCGGGCATAGAACTTGTCGAGGGCCTCTTTGGCCTTGGGGTTATACAGGAATGCGCCTGCCCAACCCTTGGCACTGCCCAGCACGTCGCTGTTGGAGAAGCCGCCGCAGAACACAATCATGTTGATGTCTTCCAGCGTTTCGCGACCGGTAATCAGGTCGGTCATCATCACATCCTTCACGTCGAAGCCTGCCAGATAGAGCGAATAGGCCATCTCGCGCTCGCCATTGGTTCCCTTTTCGCGGATAATGGCGGCCTTGATACCTGTGGGCTTGCGGCGGTCGGCAGAGATTCTGTAGTTGGAAAGTTTACCTGTGAAGCCGCGGTTGAACTTCATTTCCAGCGGCTGATGCTTGTAGTTCTTGAAGCGTGCCTCGGCGCAGCCGTTGAAACTCTGCTTGCGGTCGAGCAGATAACTGGTCTTATACCACACGTCGCGCATCTGGTCGATGTCGAAGCAGTATTCTTTTTCGTCTTTCTTCACCACGAGCGTGCGCTCGTTGGGAGTGGGATAGCCAATCTTTGCAAAGCCCACGCCCATGTCTTCCAGCAGGTCTTTCAGTTCGAATTTGTGCTGGTCGGACACTTGGATCACCACGCCTGGATTCTCGGCAAACAGGTTCTTCACCACGTCGTCGCCGCCCAGGTTGTGCAGATTGATGTGCATGCCGCCCCGTTTGTTGGCAAACGTCATTTCAAGAAGCGTGGTGATAAGGCCGCCGGCGCTGATGTCGTGGCCTGCCATCACCCATCCGCGGCGTATCAATTCCTGCACGGCGTTGAAGCAATCTACGAAATAGTCGGGATTCTTCACCGTGGGAACGTCGTCGCCCACCTTGCCCAGTGACTGCGCAAAGGCACTTCCGCCCAGGCGTTGCTGGTCGAATGAGAAGTCGATATGATAGATGGACGAGTTCTTGTCGTTGACGATGACGGGCGAAACCACCTTGCGCACGTCGCTTACCTCGCCTCCGCTGCTCACGATAACGGTTCCCGGAGAGATGATTTTCTCGCCGTTGGGATACTGCTGGCTCATGGAGAGCGAGTCTTTTCCTGTGGGCACGTTCACGCCAATCTCGCAACAGAAGTCGCTCAAGGCCTTCACGCCGCGGTAGAGGCGGGCATCTTCGCCCTGCTGAGAGCGGCAGGGCCACATCCAGTTGGCAGAAAGGCTCACGCTTTTCAGCCCCTCTGACAGCGGTGCCCATACGATATTGGTGAGCGATTCGGCCACCGACAGCACGCTTCCGGCCTCTGGCGATGCCAGTCCGGCCTGGGGCGCATGGCCCAAAGCGGTGGCTATGCCTTTCTTTCCGCGGTAGTCGAGCGCCACCACACCGCAGTCGCTCAGCGGCAACTGTATCTCTCCCTGGCACTGCTGGCGTGCAATCTTGCCCGTCACAGAGCGGTCCACCTTGTTGGTGAGCCAGTCTTTGCAGGCCACGGCTTCCAGTTGCAGCACGCGCTCCACGTATTCTTCGAGTTTCTCCTGCTGGTATTCCACGTTCTGATAGTGCCTCTCCACGGTCTTGTCAACCATCACCGTCTTGGGCGAATGGCCAAACATCTGAGCCACGTCAAGGTCGAAAGGCTTCACGCCGTCGCCCTGCTTGAACGAGAAATGGGCATCGCCCGTGGTCTCGCCAACCACATAGAGCGGGGCGCGCTCGCGCTCGGCAATGCGGCGCACATGCTCAATGTGCTTCTCGTCGATGAGCAGTCCCATGCGCTCCTGGCTCTCGTTGGCGATGATTTCCTTCGAAGAAAGGGTCTTGTCGCCAATGGGCAGCTTCGTCATATCTATCTCGCCGCCGCACTCCTCAACCAGTTCTGAAAGGCAGTTCACGTGTCCGGCGCTGCCGTGGTCGTGGATGCTCACCACGGGATTGTTATCTTCCTCCACCAAGGCGCGCACCAGGTTGTAGGCGCGTTTCTGCATTTCGGGGTTGGCACGCTGCACGGCATTCAGTTCAATACCGTTGCTGTAGCGGCCGGTATCTACCGACGACACACTGCCGCCACCCAGTCCGATGCGATAGTTATCGCCACCCACAACCACAATTTTGTTGCCTTTCTGCGGTTTTTTCTTCAAGCAGTCTCGCCTTTTGCCGTAACCCACACCGCCAGCAAGCATAATCACCTTATCGTAGGCATACTTTGTGGGGGCGACTGACTCGCCGTTGGCTTCTTCCTGATGCTCAAATGTGAGCACACTTCCACAGATGAGCGGCTGTCCGAACTTGTTTCCGAAGTCGCTGGCACCATTCGAGGCTTTGATCAGGATCTGTTCGGGAGTCTGATAGAGCCACTCTCGCACGGGCAACAGATGCTCCCAGTCTCTTTCCGCTATTCTCGGATAGCTTGTCATATACACTGCTGTTCCCGCAATAGGCCATGAACCGGTTCCTCCACCCATGCGATCGCGGATTTCTCCGCCCGTTCCTGTCGATGCACCATTAAACGGTTCCACGGTAGTTGGGAAGTTATGCGTCTCGGCTTTCAGCGAAATGACGCTCTCAATATCCTTCACTTGGAACCAGTCGGCTGTTGACTGGTCTGACGGTGCGAACTGTTCTACAATCGGTCCGCGCGAGAACGCCACGTTGTCTTTATAGGCAGAGAGTATGTGATGTGGGTGCTCTTGCGTCGTTTTCTTAATCATCGAGAAGAGGCTCGACTCCTTTTCCTCACCGTCGATGATGAACGTGCCGCCGAAAATCTTATGGCGGCAGTGCTCAGAGTTGATCTGTGCGAAGCCGAATATCTCGCTGTCGGTAAGTGGGCGGTTCAGTTCTTTCTCCACTTTATGCAGGTATTCAATTTCCTCAGGTGACAGGGCGAGTCCTTCGGCTTCGTTGTATTCCTCCAGATTTTCAACGTGTTGAATGGGTTGAGGCTTGATATTCACGGTGAAAATGTCCTGACCGAGGCCCTCATACATGCGTTGCAGCATCGGGTCATGCTCAGCATCCTTGTTTTCAACAGGAAAGTATTCCTCTATGCGTGAGATGCCTTTCATTCCCATGTTCTGCGTAATCTCCACGGCATTGGTGCTCCATGGGGTGATCATTTCGCGGCGCGGACCAACGAAAAAGCCCTGCAGCTCATTGTCTGTTAATAGCTCTGCCTCGCCATAGAGCCAACATAGTTCATTGATTTCCTGTTGATCCAGCTGGTGATCAACCTCGGTAGCTATCACGTTTCGTGATGGAGTCTTAAAGAAAAATATCATTGCTATACCTTATTATATATCATTCAGAGTGCAAAGATAATGCTTTTTGGTGATACAGCAAAATTTTGATATAAACTCTTTCCGAACTGGGTGAAGAAAACTGTATGGAGGCGGCCGCGCGGGATTCCGTTTGTCTATGCTACAATATCAAAATTGCATCATTACATTGTTTATATGAGATCCTTATGGTTTTTTATGAAGTTTAAATCATAATTTGCACTTGTTCAAATCATGCTGGTTATTTGGGGAAAGATACATATTCTTGGTGGAATCAGTGCTGCATGGACGTTTAAAAGCTGCCCGCACAACAAGTGATTCGGCAGATGTAGGGTCGAATTTCGTTGATGAGCACTTGGGTGTTTCTAATTCTACCATAATAGTTTGTGTGGTAATCGGTATCCGATGCATCCTCATCGGGAACGACATGCAGCTCAGGCTTAGAGTGATATGCAAGACCGTGCTTCCGGAGAAAGGCATCAATGGCGTATGCATTGATACGTTCGCGGGCAAAAGCAGTGGCGCGGATTACGGAAGGAACAATCAAGACTGTGGCACCTTGGGCTTTCATTTCGTTGATTTTCTGGACGAAATAGTTCCCGAAATCTTCATCAACCACAAGCGGTCTCTTATATTCCCATGTTGGCTTGAAGTTGTTTTCTGCTTGGTGGGGCGGGAGTGGGGATGGCGTTCTTTCGGATTTAAATTCTGATGGGTTCGCTCCTGAATGCTTCTGTGGTGCTTGCCGCTTCTTTCCGATGGCTCCGATTACATTCGAATTGATGATGGAAGGGATGCCTTTTATCACATTGAGCAGTTGTTTAAGGTTCATTTTCGTGATGTTCCGCATGTTTGAGTAGTACATCAGCGGGCCGAGCGTTTCGGGATTGCCATACATTACATCGTTGAAGAATTGCGGATATTCGGGAGCAACTACCACGATATCGCCTTTTCGCACATAGGGAGTCACGTCATCGAGCCAGAATTTTAGACCGATACCAGCGTTCAGACCATAGTTCACAACGTTGATGTGCAGTGAATCTTCCATCATTTGCGAGTCGAGAGCCGTGTTAAGGCTGCTGCCGCTTACAAAGATGACTCGCTTTGAGGGCGTGTTCATCACCATTCCGATTTTCTTCATGTATTCGATATATCCGCTTTCTTGGTTCCGTGGCGGCAGTATAATCAGTGCTGCGACAATGCCAGCGATGATGCAGAAGAGCAGTGTTGTTTTCTGAATGAACTGTTTCATATTCCTTTGTCGGTTTTTGGTTGATTAGAATTGGAAATAAATAAACTCTCCTTGTGCACCTTTGAAGAGCATAATGGTTAGGATCATTACGATGTAAAGGCACCATCTGACTGGTTGTTTCGAAAAGATCGAGCTGTCAGCAGGCATGTATAGACCGTGGGGGCGTGTGCGTTGCAGCCACTCTATGACCAGCATGACAAAGATAAACAAGTATGGGCGTTTCTGATAAGAGATTTTGGGACCAGCATCTGTGAAGGCTGTGAATATCCGACTGATATAGTCCCATGCCTGTGGGAGGGATTCGGCTCGGAATATAATCCACCCGATGGCGACGAGGATGAAGGTGTAAAGCATTTGCGTAGCTTCTTTTCGGTTGGGAAGCAGATGACCGTATGCCGCGGGATGGTCGTGCTTTGTATGGATACCGAAGTAGATGAACGCCGACAGAATGTACGCATGATACAGCCCCCAGCTCACAAAAGTCCAATTGGCTCCATGCCATATACCGCTTATTCCAAACACGATGAACGTGTTGCGGATGGTTTTCCATTTCGGACAACGGCTTCCTCCTAATGGAAAATAGATGTAATCGCGAAACCATGTCATCAGCGAGATGTGCCATCGCCGCCAGAATTCGGGAATGCTGCGCGAGAAATAAGGATAGTTGAAGTTGTTGAGCAACCGGATTCCAAATAATTTAGCCGTGCCGATAGCAATGTCGGAGTAGCCCGAAAAGTCACCGTAAATCTGAAAAGTGAACAGGATGGCACCGTTCAGAAGCACCAGCCCGCTCTGGTGCTGATAATCCATCCAGATGTTATTCAGCGACATGGCGCATACGTCTGCTATCAGGCATTTCTTGAAAAATCCCCACAGTATCTGCCGGCATCCGTCTACGGCTGTATCATAGTCGAACATCCGTGGTTTGATAAACTGAGGAAGCAAGTTCGTTGCGCGCTCTATCGGACCAGCCACCAACTGTGGGAAAAAGCTGATAAAGGCGAAAAATGCCACAAGGTCATGGGTTGCCTGAATCTTTCCACGATAAACGTCGATAGAATAGCTAAGAGCCTGAAACGTGTAGAAACTGATGCCTACCGGCAAAATGATGTTCATCGTGGGCCAGTCAAGGTGTATTCCTGTTAACGACAGCAATTCTTGGAGGCTCTCGACAAAGAAATTGTAATATTTGAAGATGCCCAAAATCCCTACGTTAAGAATAATATTGCCGATGCTGACCATCTTCTGCCGATGGCGGTCACCCTGAAAATGCTCTATTGCCAGTCCGCTTCCATAACTGAATAGGGTGGTTATCAAGATGAGAAACAGAAATCGCCAGTTCCACCATCCGTAGAAAATGTAGCTTGCTACTACGATGAGCAGGTTCTGCTGAGACAGTTTCTTGAACACCTTCCAATAGAGAAGGAATACGATAGGAAGGAATAACATGAACTCAAAAGAATTGAAAAGCATGGTGCTCTCTTGTCTTTCTCATTCCCGTAGCTCCCCGACGAGAACACATTAATAATGTATGACCGACATATACGAAAAGCGCGGGAGCCTGAACCTGTTACTCGTCCCGCTACTCAAGGCCTTCGCATTGCCCAATCTGTCAAGAACGAGCAACGCAAACACCCACGCCGATATGTATATCTTCAGCCTCACTGCGTTGGAAAGACACAATGAGGGCTGTCAATTACATACCCATGAGCATCTACTGTTGCTTGGTCTTTGACAGATCTTAGAGTTTGCGAAGTTCTGAGTAGTCAAAACCGAAGCGCTAAGTAAACGCTTTAAACATATATGTATCCCCTGCCAACCATCCCTTTTGCAAGGGGCTATCGGCGTGTGGATGGTGCAAAAGTAGTGTTTTTTTTTGAAACGACCAAATCAATCGGGTGATTTTGTATCGCTACTCCCCGTTGAGCAACATGAATGCAGCCTGAAGGAGCTTGTTGCGGAGCGGTTCCGGATAGTCGGGATGAGCGTTGATGAACTGCTGCACCATCTGTCGGGCTTCGGCTGAGCGATGACCTGAGAGCAGGGCATTGCACCAGTCGAGGGGGAAGAATATGTCGCCTGTGCGCTGCACTTCCTCTAAAACTTCCAGTCCGGGGGTGATGAAGCGGTTGTTATGCGGCTCTCTCAGAGAGCTGTTCAGCAGTGAGAGCATGTTGGCGGCGTATGGTTCGATGGCACGGTTCTCCTTTTTCAGCAGCGATTCGAACAATTGTTTTTGCACATCAGCGTCGGGGTTGCATGCCCGGCTCACGAAATCAAACTCGCGAATCACATCCTCGTTCTTGAGGCGGGCGCGCTGCTTGGCGATGATTTCCAGCCAACGGGCGGGGCGCATCATGGCGAGATGGTAGGCGGTGTTGATGTAGTTGCGCTCGGTGAGCAGCGGGTTGGATGCCTGTTCCCAGATGTTTTGAATGCTGTCGACGAGTTCCGGCGTGGTGGCATTGGTGCAGAGCGTGCGCAGCAACTGCTGGCGGAACGACCTGACGGGGTGCTCCTGCATGGTTTTCCATAGTATTTTCTCCATCTCTTGCCGCTGATTAGAGGGCAAATGGCGCATCACGTGGCTCAGGATGTTGGCGCATACCGACAGTGTAAGCTCGTTTCCTTCCGAGGCGGCGAGCATCCACACGCCCGTGAACGTAAGGTCGGCGGGAGCCTTGTGCATCAGATAGTTCTCGTAGAGTATCATGGCGGCTGCCATGCGGCTCTGTTCCGTCGACAATTCGTCCCACCGATTTACATACTGAGTAACAGCATTGCTGTCGGCAAACCGATATCGGGCATAGCCCATACCGTCGGTGTTGGGCAGCGGTTTGCCGTCGGAAGCATCCGCGTCAATGATGTTCACGCCCTTCGATTTCACCCATTGGCGGTCGAACTCCTTGATGCCTGCCTGCGGATTCTCATTGTCGAGGATGGCAATGAGGTCGTCCCACGTGGCATTGCCGTAGGAGAACCGGCGCAGGTATTGCTGCAGTCCGCGGCGGAAAGGTGCATCTCCCATCTGCTCTTCCAGCTTGCGCATCATGATGGGAGCCTTGTGATAGATGATGTTTCCGTAGAGCAGTCCGGCATTTTTCAGGTTATCTAACGGTTGTTGTATAGGGTGCGTGCCTTCGGTGCGGTCGGTGGCGAGGGCGGGAATATAGTGCGACTTGATGAAACTCAGGTCGTGGTTGATGTCGGGAAACTGTTCGCGCCCTATCTTGTCGGCCATGAAGTTGGCGAATACCTCCTTTGTCCACACGTCGTTGAACCAGCGCATGGTGACCAGATCGCCGAACCACATGTGCGATGTTTCGTGAGCCAGCAGCTGCAAGCGGCTGAGTTCCTCGTCGGGCGTGGGGTTTTCTCCGAGGAAGAGCGTGCGGTCGCGGTATTGGATGCATCCCGGATGCTCCATGCCTCCGAACTGATAGCCGGGCAGGATGGCAAAATCATACTTGGAGAAAGGGTAGGGGATGCCCGTGTATTCTTCCAACCAGCGCAGCGAGAGGGCAATCTCGTCGAACACAATCTGCAGCTGTGCCACCTTCTTGGGGTCGGTTTCGCGGTAGAGGGCGGTCATCTGGCGCCCGTCGCGCACGGCAGTCTGTTTGTGGAACTTGCCCGCCGTGAACGAGAAGAGATAGGTGGGCAGCGGCTCGGTTTCAGCAAACTGATAGGTATTTGCTGATGATTGCTGCCGGCAGGCGCCGTTGCTGATGGCTTCCCAGTGTTCAGGCACCGACAGTTTCAGCATGTATCGCGCCTTCACATCGGGCTGGTCGAAGCATGGGAACACGCTCCGCGCATGGTCAGGCACAAAGAGCGTGTAGAGATAGTCGTGCTGTCGGTTCAGTGCTTTGTCGAGGCTGCTGCCCGTTATCTCCACACTGTTGGTGCCTTTGCGCAGGTATTTCTTCGGGATGATGATGTGCTCGTCGCGATAGTCCACGGCTTTCAGTTGCCGTTTGTTCACCTTGCAGCTCGCCACTTCGCCCTGAAAGTCGATCTGCAGCGCCTCTTTTCCGTTGTAGCTGAAGGTGATCACTTCGCAGAAACCTACGCTTTGCTCCCTCTGTTCAGGTATGTTGAACGTCAGCTGATAGCCCACGTTGCTCACATGTTCCGCCCTATATTGCGCCAGTTTCTGGCTTACTCCGTCTTCCACTTCCACCTGTGCCGCTGCGGAAAGCACCCACAGCCAGACTGTTATCAACATGCAGATTTGTTTCGTGTTCATGATTCCATCTTTGGTTAGTTGGTGCAAAGATAGCAAAAAATTCTCAAAGCAGCGACTTTCACACAGATTTTCTGCCGATGTTGTTCGGAACGAAGACCGTGGCATCGGCATGTTAACATAAGATAAGCACGAAGACGGGGTGGTTAAAATTCCATAAACATTTGCAACTTTGCCGGTTTTTTGCGGTCTAATTCGTGATTTTGCGTTATAATTGCAGGCGGATTCGTTGCCGTGCAGGCTTCGTTTCCGCCAAATAACTTGAGTATTAACTAAAGAATGAAAGGTAATAAGAAAATGAAGAAAACGGTTTTAATGGTCACCGTGGCTGCCGGAGCAATGCTCATGAGCAGCTGTGCGCTGAAGAAAGACTTGGACAACTGTCGCCTTGACAACCAAAGTCTGCAAAATGAGAATAAGGAACTGAACACCAACTATCAGGTGGCAAAGGAGCAGCTGGCAGCAGCCAATGCGCGCGTAACATCGCTTGAGGAGCAGCTGGCACAGCAAAAGAAGGCTTATACCGCATTGCAGCGCTCGCTCGACAAGAGTCTTAACAATGCAAACCAGAACAACGTGAGCATTGAAAAGCTTGTGGATCAGATCAACGAGAGCAACCAATACATCCGCCATCTCACCGAACTGAAGTCGAAGAGCGACTCGCTGAACATGGTGCTCACCAACAACCTGACCCGTTCTTTGAGCAAGGAAGAACTCAAAGAGGTGGATGTGCAGGTGCTCAAGGGCGTGGTTTACATCTCGCTGGCTGACAATATGCTCTATCAGACAGGCTCTTACGAGATCAACGACCGTGCTGCCGAGACCCTCTCGAAGATAGCAAAGATCATCATGGACTATAAGGATTATGACGTGCTGGTGGAAGGAAACACCGACAATGTGCCTATTTCGCGCGAGAACATCCGCAACAACTGGGATCTTTCATGCCTGCGTGCCAGCAGCGTAGTGCAGTATCTGCAGAACAACTACGGCGTTGATCCTAAGCGACTCACCGCTGGAGGCCGCGGCGAATATAACCCGTTGGCAAGCAACAACACCGAAGTGGGCAAGCAGCGCAACCGTCGCACGCAGATCATCATTACGCCGAAGCTCGACCAGTTCATGGATTTGATCGACCAGGCTCCAGAGGAATAAACAGCATTTTTCCTGAATACATCTTTCAAAAGCATAGGTTTTGACCTTCAAAACCTATGCTTTTGAGCTTTAAAACCTTATGTTTTGAGAGATAAAACCATAGGTTTTCGAAATGTGCTGATGCCACCCTCCCTATTAGTAAAATGGAATCAATGTGTCGCTGCGCATAAGTCGTTGTTTTACAACTGTTTATAAAAACTGCTGCGTTACCTGCTGCGTTACCCGCTGCGTATTTTCATTGACCATTGAACATTGACCATTGATCATTGACCATCGACAATTGAACATAGACCATTGAACGTTGAGCATAGAACTTGCTCAGTTGGTAACGCAGCAGGTAACGCAGCGGGTAACGGATAGATTTTTGAAATGCGTTGTAAGTCAACGGCTTACGCGCAGCGACAGATGTCTCCGTTTTTTATTTCACGTTAGGGGTAAAGTTCTTGATGTTGTTTGTGGAGATTTTGCTTCATGATTCATCCTCATGGGATGCAGCTGTTCTCTAAAAACTCATCAAACTGATCGCCATAACCGTTGAACACGTTGATGTCAACGGCACCGTGGATGCCGCTAACCCTGCCGTCGGGACACAGTTGCCATATCGCCAGTTTCACGTCGGGCTTGAATTCGCCGTAGCGGGCTATCCATACTTGATAGTCGCGCTTGATGTCGGGCGCATCCACCAGGTATTTGTTCACGAAGGTTTGCCCCACATAGAGAATCGGTTTCACACCGCAACGCTGCTCAACCACACGAAGCCACGCGCGAATATTGCTGAAAAGCACCGCCGTTCCGCCCATTGCTCTGATCTGACTGGCCGATGGCTCCACGTCGAGCACTGGTGGCAGGTCGCCTTTCCTTAGGTATGTGCTTTTCAGGAAATAGTTGGCCTGGGCCGTTCCGCCGCTTTTGGTGGAGAAAAAGTGATAAGCGCCCGTGCGAATGCCGTATTTCTTGGCGCTGGAATAGTCGGAAGCGAAGTATTTGTTGTGGATGGTGGTTCCCTCGGTTGACTTGATGTAGCAGAAAGAAACAGGGTAGTCAACGGTGCCGCTGATGCGTTTGCTGCTCTTGTTGCCCAAATGGGCGATGCGAACCTTGCTCCAGTTGATGGCATAATGCTTCTTTCCGATGTCGTGCTGATAGCGCGAGATGTCGATACCATAGATGCGGTCGCTGGTATAAGTGAGGCGCTCGCCTTGGAAACGGTCGTCTTTCCATTCGCCCACGCGCAGGTTGCCCAGCGTGTCGATGGCAAATCCGAAGCCGTTGCGCATGTCATCGGCCCACATACCGTTATAATAGGTGCCGTCGGGCAGCGAGAGAATGCCGTGGCCTTCACGCTTTCCGTTGCTGTATTCGCCGTCGTATTCGCTGGGCGGCTGCGGTGCGGGCGGCTGTTCTCCCGGTTTGCTCAGATAGTGGGCAAACGCGTTTCGGGGCGTTTTCTTGTCGTTTGTCTGCACGGTGATGTCGTGGCCGCGCTTCAGGGCGGTGAGATGACAGGCAAGGGTGTCGGTCGTTGCCGAGTCAGTGGGCATCAGCGCATGGAAGTGTTGCGTGATGATGAACCCCACGGAGTCGGTTTCTTCGATTTGCTGCAGGGCTGCCAGTGCGCGCGCCGTCATCTTTTTCCACTCCAGGATGTAGGTGGCATAGGTGGCAATGGTGTTGTAGCCCTCATCGGTAACGTTGTGCACGGTGAGGTAGTCGTCGGTTTCCATCGTGGCATGGGTGAGGATGCGGAGCCGCTGACCGTAGTATTCCTTCTGCTTTTCCACGCATTCCTTTGCCGTTCTGCTCATGCTGTCGGTCACGGCGTGGGGTGCCGTGTCGGGCAGGCGGATGCGTCCGCGGCACGAAGGAATGAGCATCCAGCGGTCGGTCCATACGCCTTGCTGCATGCGATGGCTGCAAACC
Organism: Prevotella sp.; assembly: GCA_017471245.1. Taxonomy (GTDB): domain Bacteria; phylum Bacteroidota; class Bacteroidia; order Bacteroidales; family Bacteroidaceae; genus Prevotella. The sequence continues at coordinate 4,956 of JAFUVB010000097.1, read as the reverse complement.
AGCGAGTCGCTGGTGGTTGAGAAGGGGCGGCTGCTCCAGTCGGCGGCGGTGATATCTTGCAGATAGAGCACGGGTTTGCCGTTCACCGTCAGGGCGTATGCCCAACTGTGGTCCACGTAGACCTGGTTGCGCTGCTGCTGGCTGTCGGTCATGGGCAGCAGGGGGCGTATGACGGCGGCGGCAAATATAACAAACAGCAGCACGGCAATCGTCCGCGCTGCCTGTCGTCTGCCACGATAATCGTTTCTTTCTTTCTTCATTTCTTTCTGATGGTGCCCCGCCGTGCGGCGATATGCACCTGAATATGAATGCAAAAGTATAAAAACTATTTCTTAGCGAGAAACTTTTCACATTCTTTATCATAAAAAAGATGATAACCGTGATTTTGGTTGATAAAGCAGTAATATGGGTATGGCGGTTTCATTTTTCTTTTGTAACTTTGCAGCGGAAACAAAAAAAGAAAGCATCATTTTTATTTATTATGGATTTAATCAAGAATCAGGAATTCGGAGGCGAGCGCCCTTTGTTTGCCATTCAGGATACACGTTTGGAACAGGTAACCATCACCGAGGGCGAGTCGGGCATCAAGTGCTGCCGCAACATAGAGGCCGACGGATGCCGCTTCATAGGGAAATATCCCTGGTGGCATGTAGACGGTTCGCTCATTACCAACTGCTATTTCGAGGTGGGCAGCCGCTCTGCCATCTGGTATTCCAACGACATGGTGATGAAGGATACCGTCATCGATGCGCCGAAACTGTTCCGCGAGATGAGGAATCTGACGCTCGAGAACGTCGTGATCAACGATGCCGACGAGACGTTCTGGCGCATCAGCGGACTGAAAGTGAAAAACCTAACGCTCCACGAAGGCACTTATCCCTTTATGTTCTGCGACCAAGTGGAAGTGGACGGGCTGGAGTGCGACTCAAAATATGTGTTCCAGTATTGCAAGGACGTGGTGGTGCGCAACGCAAAGATCACCACCAAGGATTCTTTCTGGGAGTGCGAGAACGTCACAGTATACGACAGCGAGATCAACGGCGAATACCTGGGATGGCATTCCAACAACCTTTCGCTGGTGCGCTGCCACATCACGGGCGAGCAGCCGCTGTGCTATGTGAAGAACCTGAAGATGGAAGACTGCACGTTTGGGGCCGACTGCGACCGCATGTTTGAGGATTCCGACGTGGAGGCATGCATCATCGGCAGCGTTACCAATATCAAAAACCCGCGCACGGGAAGGATTGTCGTGGACTCTGTGGGCAGCATTACCATCGACGAACATATCAAAATGCCCGCCAACTGCGAGATTATCGAGCGCAACGCCAAGGCGGAATAGGCCGCTTCATGGCTGTTTATCATTACTTTTCTCTTTATGGAATATCAGTTCGACCAGATTATTAGCAGGCGGAATACCAACTGCGTGAAATGGGACGAGGCAGAAGAGGGCATCATCCCCCTGTGGGTGGCCGACATGGATTTCCCCACCTATCCCGCTATTACCGATGCCCTTCGGCGGCGCATCGAACAACCCATTTTTGGCTATACGTATGTGCCGCAGAGTTATTATGAATCGGTGATTGGATGGTTTAGGCAGAGGCACGGACTCGAAGGGGTGACTCCTGCAGACATCATCTATACTTCGGGCGTGGTTCCTGCCATTTCGGCCATTATACGTGCACTCACGTTGCCCGGCGACAAGGTGCTGGTGCAGACGCCCGTATACAATTGCTTCTTCTCAAGCATACGTAATCAGGGATGCTTGGTGGAGGAAAACCGGCTGATTTATCAGAACCGGACATACGAAATAGACTGGGATGATTTCGAAGAGAAATGCGCCGACAGCCGTGTGCGCTTGTTTGTGCTCTGCAATCCTCACAATCCCGCCGGCCGCGTGTGGAAGAAAGACGAACTGAAACTCATGGGCGAAATATGCATGCGCCACAACGTGTTCGTCGTTTCAGATGAAATACATTGCGAACTCGTGATGCCGGGACACGAATACACACCTTTTGCCTCACTTGGAGAGGATTTACTCAAAGGCAGTGCCACGTGCGTGGCTCCCACCAAGGCGTTCAACATAGCGGGATTGCAGATTGCCAACATCATCGCGAAGGATCCGGAGAAACGGGAACGCATCGACCGCGCCATCAACCTGCATGAAGTGTGCGACGTGAATCCCTTCGGTGTCATCGCCACAGAGGCCGCCTATACCGACGGGGGCGCAGAATGGCTCCTGCAACTCAATGTTTATATTCACGAAAACTACAAATTCCTTTGCCAGTTCTTCGAAAACAATCTGCCAAAGTTCCCCGTGGTGACGCTGGAAGGCACGTATCTGGCATGGGTAGACTGCTCCGTGCTGGCCATGTCGTCGTCTGAAATCGTGGAACGACTGTATCGCGAGCACCGAGTGTGGCTCAACGACGGGGAAATGTATGGCGAACACCTCAAGCCTTTCGTGCGAATCAACCTCGCTTGTCCCAGGAAAGTGCTCGAAGAAGGGCTGCGCCGGGTGGCCGAAGGACTTCAGAACATGTAGCCGACGCTCAGTTCCAGGCTTCGGTTTTTCGACTTCCCGTCCTTCAGGGCGCTTGTCAGCCCGTAGTTGTATCTCAGGTCTACAAAGATGCCGTTGTTCATGATGGCACCGATGCCGCCCACAAGCGAGCAGCCCCATCGCGTGTGCCCCTCTTTCCATTCTGTATCGTCAACCGGCTCTTCCGGCTTCCAGTTCTTGATGGTATTCTTCATGTCGGCCAGATATTCCGGTTCGGGACCGGCCAGCAGGTAGAATCCTTTCCCCGTGGGGAAGCATTTCAACAGCAGCGGCATATTAATATAATGGTAAGAGAACACCCAGTCGTGCGCCTTCTCTGCTCCCATGTCCGTATAGATCGTGATCTTGTATCCGCGGTTGGCATAATAGAGTTCTCCCTGAAGGTCGAAATGGTCGCTCAGCGAATAGGTGACGATTCCTCCGGCGGCAAGTCCCCATTTTGAATCAATGTCCATGTCGTAGCCGACACTTTGCTTCGAATACACAACGCCTGCCTTCACGCCGTAGCCCCATTGCGCCCTCATCTGTATGCAGAAACATGCGCAGAGAGATAAGAGAATCATTCTTGTTTTCATTGCTTGTCGTTTTTTTACAAAACGTTCCGGCTGTCTTTTTATTGTATCGCCATTACTGAAATGTGCCGCAATGCCTCGGTTTGTCGCCGATCCTAAGCACCAAAAGCATCGCTATAATCACCGAGGATGAATAACGAAAAGTCGAGAGTTCCTGGAGTAGGCTCTTGTGTTGTCGTTATCTGAAAAAGCAATGAGGGTGCGCGCTTTGCGGCGGCACCCTCATTCGTGGAAAAGGTATGTATCTTAGAAGTCGAATTGTATGTCCGAGTCGTTGTCCACGCGGAAGCGCGGAGCCTGTGCGGGCTCTGTGGGCTGGTTATTGCTGTCCAGTTCCAAGAATAAGTTGCTTCCTGCCATGATGGCTGTCTCTTCCATGCAGAGTGTCTTTATCCCGGGTGCCAAATATGTTTTCTTCATGATGCTGTTCTCCTATTATTTGATGATGACTTTCTTTCCGTTCACGATGTTGATGCCCTTTCTGGGAGCGTCGATGCGGCGGCCCTGCAGGTCGAACCACTGCTCCGAGCCGTCCTTTCCTATGGTGCGGATGTTCTCAATGGCGGTGGTTCCGTCGCCGAAGTCAGAGGCTAACAGCGCCTTGGCGCCGGTGCCCTTGTCGGTGTAGATGAATGCGCGGAACGGCGGGATGTTGACGCCTTCCTGCGTGCCGTCGTAGATTTTCCACTTCTTGTCGCTCTGCAGGATGTAGAGGTCCGACTTGGTGTAGTTTTTTTCCAGATAGGCGGCATCGATGGTCTTGCCGAAGTTTCCCTGCAGACTGTATTTGTCCCACTGCTTCCTGCTTTCCGATCCGCCCACCTGCGTGCTGGCGGCATTGCCGAGGTTTCCGCCCTTGGCGCCTGTGTAGACGATGTAGGGCTCGTCGGCCTTGAGGTCGTCCTGTGCCACTTCCTCAAACTCCACGGTGGTTCCCTCCACCTTCTTCATGGTGTAGTATTTCCATCCGTCCTGCTTCTTCACGTAGGGCAGGCATACGGTGTAGAGCCTCTCGGCATCGAGGGTGCGGTCGTAGGTCACCTTTTCTGCGGTGAACTTGTCGGCGAACCCTGTGGCCTTTCCCTCATAGAAGCGGCAGTCCTTGCACTGTCCGTCCACGATGACGTTATACGTCCTCCAGATACTGCAGTTGCTGGGCAGGTAGAGCATGGTATGGTCGGGAACGCCGATGTCGCCACACTGAGTAAAGGAGGCGTTGCGCAGGTCGATATACTTCAGGTTGTCACAATTGTCGAAGGCATTGTATTCTGGCGAAGCGCTGAGGCTGCTGTTGGAAGGCAGTGTGAAGGTTTCCAGGCTGGAGCATCCGCTGAAGGCTCCGTTACCGATTTTGCTGATGCCTTGAAGGGCGTAGAACGATTTCAGCGCAGTGCATCCGCTGAAGGCACCGTTATCGATTTCGCCTGTATTCAATGCGATGAACGACTCCAGCGCGGTGCAGTCCAGGAAGGCACGAAGTGGAATGTCGCAGGCCGTCGCCGAGTCGTAGATAGCGAATGTCTTCAGGTTCGTTGCGCCGTTGAAGGCATATGTGTCCAGCGTGATCTTGGTGACATAGGGGGTGGAACTTGAGTTCTGGAAGGTCTCCAGGCCAGAGCCTTCGAAGGCACCGCCGCCGACCTTTACATTGCAGCCGTTGGTGTAGAAGGTTTTCAGGCTGGTGCAATCCTTAAAGGCCTGCCCATCGATTTCCAGATTAGTAATGTTAGGGAGACTTACCGAATTCAGCGCTGTGCACCCCGAGAAGGCAGAAGATTTGATGGTGACGTTCTCCTGGTATAACGTGACGCTTTCCAGTGTTGT
>JAFUVB010000096.1 GCA_017471245.1 Prevotella sp. | reverse complement strand
TGGCTTTCATTCTGGAATTCTCATACTTCTATCCTTCTGATGGTATGGAGAAGTTTTATGACGATCATGCCAATGAAGCGGATGTAGATAAGAAATTCATTGATGCTTATTTCAAATAAAATTTGTAATGACATTCATGTGTAAAACTCAAATACGATTCATCCAATGAAAGAGAATACAAATAGAACCAACCTGTCCTTGAAACTTGACTGCGGACTGGTTTCTTTCCTGAAGACTCAGGAGAATCATAAGTTTTCACGTTATGATGCCTTTGTCTGGTTAGTGGAACACATCCTGGATTCGGATGTGGAAGATTGCGGCAAACCTTCTTCGGCATATCAAGATTATTTAGTCAGATATACCGAACTGGCCAAGACATGGCACTGGAGCAGACCGACAGTTCAGAAATTCATTGAAGGGCTTGAAGCCATGTCTGTAATCATCAAGAAAAAACATGTCAATGCTTTTGCGCTGTCTCTTACAGACGAAAGCACGATAGCTGGCAGCCGTACGGATTTTTCCACCTCCCACCCCACTACAGAACCGATGCTTGCATCGCAACATTCGCAGCCCTCTTCGACGAGCTTGCTCAAACCGACAAGAGGGAAGCGAAAATCGAATAGAGGGAAGGGATGAGTTAAAACTCTAAGCCTAATTAGAGTTAACTTCCGTTAACACATTAGGCTGCCTCTCCAAAGGAGTTCCTACGGGGAGCAAGCTCAGGCAGATTATTATAAAAACATCAATCATATGGGAGAAAGAAAGCAGGTGATGGACATGCGCTCGAATACAGATGGCATCAGCAATGCTGAGAGCAACGAACAGCAGCGTAAATGGACGAATAATCTTTGGGACAAGAAAGCCAAGGACAGCTTGGCAAACTATGACCCTTCAAGGGCTCACTTGAACTTTGAAGTGACAAAAGGCGGCAAGGTGCAGCCTATTGACACTTCAAAATCCATCCAACAAAAGATGGATGAAAACTTGTCGGCTCGTGGTATCAAAAATCCAAACGCCAGAAAGGATGTAAGGAGGAAACAACGTATTCTTGCTCAGATGATTTTCGGAGGAAGCCGAGACCGCATGTTGGAGATAGCCTTCGGAAACCAGGAGGTTGATTTCACAAAAGGAGCAGACAACTCGCACCTGACAAGAAGTAATGACATTGAAAAATGGGCTGTTGAGGTATATAACTTTGTCGCAAAGCGTTTTGGTGAAGATAACATAGTCAGCTTCTATGTACATCTGGACGAAACTAACCCACATTGTCATTGTACAGTCATCCCTGTAGATGAAGAGAAAAATAAAATCTCCTGGACTAGCGTATTTGGCAAGAACCCTGCAGAGGAAAGCGCATCACTAAGAGAACGGCACGATGCCCTATATGAAGAAGTGAACAAGCATTGGGGCTTGGAACGTGGCAGTAATATGGCTGAAACTGGTGCAAAACATCGTTCAACAGAGGAATACAAACGTGATCTGGTCAGGGAGGTTCAGTCATTGGAGTATACGAAAGAAGGACTTGAAAGACAAATACACCGCATGGAAATCAAGGTGAAAAGTCTCTCAACAATGATTGCAAACTTACAGGCTCGAAAAGAAAAAGTCAATGAGGAGATAGAACTAATCGCACGTCAATTCGGGCAGGAAGGACAAGACAACGAACAACTCGCCAAGAAGATGCAAGAGCTGAGAAAGGAACTGATGGACATCAACCAGAAAATCGCAGAAAGACAACGCACTGTTGACGAGACAAACAACGAGATTGCCTTGACTAAGCAGCGACTGACGGCCTTACAGTCAGAACATCGACGCGCTGAAGAGAGCTGGGGCGACGACATAGATAAGGAGGCTGCATACCTTAAAGCAAATATGAACATCACCTACCAAAAGATGCTGATGGAAACAATAGAGCCTCTGAAGCCTACACTCAGTGAAAAGCAAAAGGAAATCCTTCAGGAGTCCGGTTTCGTTGAGTTGACAGAAAACTCGAAGGATGTCATCAACTGTGCCCTGCTACTTGCCTTACGATATGTCAAAGCCGCTACGGATTATGCCGTGTCTCATGGTGGCGGAGGTGGTGGAAATCTGACTGGCTGGGGACGCGACAAGGACGATGATGACGAAAGATGGTGGATGAAATGTATTGCTCAGTCGGCAGCTATGATGAAACCATCGGGAAGAAAAATCAAACGAGGGCGATAATATCGGTAATACAAGTAATATGAATAATATCAGTAACATTAGTAATAACAAAACAAGTAAACAATGAAAAAAGTAATGATGATCTCAATGCTTGCGCTCTCAATGACTGCAAGCGCAAAAGGATGGCCTGTTGACACACTTCACCAGGCTTCAGTTGACAACCCGTTTTTACAACGTCTGGCACCGACGCTGACAACCGACTATGTCCAAGTCGGCAAGATTAGCCAGCACTGGTTCTTCGGAATCCAAGGTGGCGCATCTGCATTCATCGGCAAACCACTGGGATGTGGTGACTTCTTCGACAGGACTACACCTTCATTCAATGCCTACCTTGGCAAGTGGTTCACACCAAATGTTGGGGCAAGGGTGGCCTTTCAGGGATTGAAGTACAAGAACAGCGACTTGGCAAAAATGAGTTATCAGCTGGCACATGCGGATCTTATGTATAATATCGCCAACCTGTTCCGTCGTCCCTCAGAGAGTATGCCAAAATGGGATTTTGCCCCATACATCGGAGCTGGCCTGGCTCACGGTTCTAACGTGATGTCACCAGATGGCAGTAAGCTGCGAAACTTGCAGTTTGCGCTAACCTATGGCATCCATTCACGTTACCATGTCAGCCAAAGGTTCTTCCTATCTGGAGACCTTGGAGGATTTTCCACGTTCCGTGATTTCGATGGGAACGGTGACCGGGGCAAGTTGGGAGACAACATGCTCTCCCTTTCGTTGGGTATCGGTGTGAACTTAGGAAACCCAAGATGGAAACATGCCATCGACGCTGTGCCATACATTAATCAGAATGACTATCTTATTGCATACAGCAGACAACTGGAACAAGACAATCAGATGCTCCGCAATCAACATAACATCGACCAAAAGACGCTTGATGAGCTGAAGAAGATACTGGAAATAGAGGGCCTTTTGGATAAATATGGTTACTTGTTTGATGACCGTGGCAATGGGAAAAACAACTACAGAGGATTACTATCACTTCGTTCACGCTTGAAAAGCATGAACTCCTTTTCCATACCCCAGGCATTGGAAACACAGCCTAATATTCTGAACATCCCTATCTACTTCTTCTTCCAATTAGGCAAAGCGGAATTAACGGATGAATCCCAGCTTATCAATCTCGATGAACTTGCAAAAGTTGCTATTGAGCATAACCTGAAGGTACACATCGCCGGAGCTGCTGACAGTGCAACTGGCTCAGAAAACGGCAATTCTTCACTAAGCAAGGAACGAACAAGGTTCATCGCCAAAGAACTGAAGAAACGAGGCGTACCGACAGACAGGATGAAAGGCATTTCTCTTGGCGGTATAAGCGACTTCACAAATCCCAAAGATAACAGATACAGTAAGGTTTCACTCTACCTGGAGATTGATGAGGAAAAACTAAATGACTGACGATAATTCTATGACGGACTATAGGGTAATCATAGCTGGCAGCCGCTCCTTCAATGACTATGCTCTGTTGAGGGAGCACTGCCTTTCCATCTTACAGGAAAAGATGAAGACACACAGGGTCATCATCGTTTCCGGCCATGCCCGTGGCGCAGATTCTCTTGGGGAAAGATTTGCGAATGAGTTCAGGCTACCCTTTGAACTGCATCCCGCCAAATGGCGGTTACTTGGCAAGGCTGCAGGTATGGTAAGGAATGCAGAGATGGCAAAGTGTTCCGACGCGCTAATTGCATTTTGGGACGGAAAGAGCCGTGGCACGGGGCATATGATAAAATTTGCCAGGCGCAACGGGCTGGATATATCCATCCTTGATTATACACGAATCAAGGCAGGCAATATAACCATAGCATCCCCCTTACCATCGAAGCCTGTCGTACAGTCGTTGGATGACATAAAGCAGAAGATGAGCAATACATCATTCAAACGATAACAATATATTTACGAGTAATATGGATAATATGAGTAACATCAAGAATACAACTGATCTTTTTCTACGGAAGATACAAACAGTTTCCATCGATGGCCGTGGTATAACAGGTCTGTCGTCAGGCATTGAAGAGCTGGACAAAATAACGCATGGCTTTCAAGAGGGGGACTTGATTACCGTTGCCGGACGACCGGCAATAGGAAAATCCTCACTTGCACTGTCTATGGTAAAAAGAATAGCCATCGACCACCGAATGCCTGTCATATACATATCACCCAGCATGACTGGAGAAAAGATTGTCCAGCGCCTTCTCTCGATTGTTTGTAAGATTCCACTTGAACACATCGTCAGCGGAATGCTTTCGGTGGAAGAATGGGAAAACCTTGAACGAGGCTCAGCAGCACTTCGGGACTCTCCTATATATATCTTTGACACACCAGGCATCAGCATAGACAAGCTGGAAGAACAAGTACACATGTTCTGCAAGCAAAATAAGGCGAAAGCCGTTTTTATTGATTACCTGCAACTCATCCAATCAAAGGGTAATCCAAACTGGACCAGGAACGATGAAGTCACGGATGTTGTCTGCCGTCTTAAATCTCTGGCCATGACACTGAATGTGCCTTTCATCATTCTCTCTCAGACAAACAGGCCCGAGCACAAAGAGGCTACTGATTCCATCTACACTCCCAAGCTCTCAGACCTACGCGATTCTGGAACAATAGAAGATGTGTCGGATATAGTCATGTTTATACATCGTCCCGAATATTATCAAGTCTATCAGGATGAATATGGAAACGACCTGCGTGGTATAACAGAACTCTACATTGAAAAAAATCTCAATGGACATCGGCATAGAATCAGACTGAAAAGCAATTATGATATCGCCTCTTTTGAGTCTGTCCAAACCCAACACCTTTCTTTCGATTCTGGTCAAGCATCGCCGTTCGGCATATTCTGATAGTAGCTTTATTGCAGAGTATAGCTGTCGTTAAGATGACTGGGCTTTCGACACAATTATTACAAAAGCATGACCATTAGAGGCCATGCTTTTTGTCATCTATGCACATAAGAGCGTGATATAGAGGTGTCCTGTACGTGGTTTGTCATTTTCTCTTCTGTTCCAGAAACGTCCTTTGCCATCGCTGAAACTGTGGACTGCTCCTGACGTGCAACTGAAAATCTTTCGACGACTTGCGGAGTTCGTTTCTTTGCGCTGGCGTTAACCACTCTGCTGAGCTTGGCTGCTTCGCTGATGGTGAGACAGCCGATTTCTGATGCGATTCCATATTTTCTTAAATCTTGATCTGTGATACCTGCTTCTCTCAGTTTGTTCTTGTAGTCGTTATCAATCCTGATGTCTGTAAGCTTACCGAAACTTCCGTGTCCGAAAGTCGTTATCATCACCACATTGCCACCTTTGCTGGAAATGTAGTCTCGCATATCCCTGAGTTCTGCACCAGAGGTAATGAAATCATCCAGGATGATGTAACTGGCACCCTTTGTGACATTCCCTTCAAATCGCATCCTACGGCTAAGACGCGCAACGTCAGAAGCATCTGTATGAGAGACATTAGTTATTGCAATAATGTCATCCTCTACCGTCATACCTGCAGCTGAGAATTTTGCTGCAAATGCAGCTGGTATCATATTGATGCCAGTCCCATTTTGACGATGAATATATGCTACATGAGCTTCAGGGAAACGTGTGGCGACATCAATCACTTTTTCGTCCTTTACGAGATCATCAACGAGCCTGATGGCAGCATCGAAATCACCTTGTTTGGCTGCAAGGAAGTCCGGGTGATGCCTTGCCACACTGGAAGATGTATGGTTAACGACAGCAGGAAAGCTATCCCCCCATGCCTTTCCTTGTGGCATGGAGTCCTTTTGCTGAAGCATGTAAAGGGCTGTTCCCATATCCACACTGACAGGTGTTTTTCCGAGATACATCTCTGCATCATCGGCATGGAACGTGAACAGCACCTCCATATGATTATCCTTGACCGTGATACCGTCAACGGTGAAATCGAGGCGGGTCAACCCCGCGTGCTGCCAGCTGTTCCTGCTGCTCTGACTTCACATCTTCTTGTTTAGGCTTTTCCGCTTCCGTAGTCGCCTGTCCGCTTGGCTTAGATGCCTGATGAGTCGGAGCATAGGTTTTATTCTGTTCACGGATGTCGGAAAAGTCGGCATTAACGCCATCACGCTCAATCCGCATATTAACCGCATCGACACGCTGGCCTATGAATGATGCAGAACGCTTTACATCCAAAAGAGTTGTCTTGATATACGAGGGGTCTTCTTTTAGATTCGAGAGCCATCCCTTCAGATAGGCCGCACTGTCTGACTTTACATGCTTCGTCATCCCGTACTGCGATGACACCAAGGCAGCTGTAAGTTCAGCCACCAGTTCCTCACGGGCATATTCTGCACTGCCGAAACTTTGTCCTGGCTTCAGACGATTAAGACGACTCTCCGAACCTGTACTGTGACTCATCTCATGCAAAAGATTAGAATAAAACGATTCTCCATCTATAAACTGTTGCTTCTCAGGAACAACAATCATGTCTTTGCTGATGCTGTAATAGGCATTGTCACCATGAGTCGGCTTGATAGGACAAACCCACAGGTCCTTCTCTATCATTGCATCAATAGCCGGAAAACTCTCCATCTCCTTATCGGATGTTTCCCGTTCACCTTTTGACTCGTTGAGGAACTTTTCGTACATTTCGGGACGCGCCTCCCTCATGTTCGTCTGGTCAAGGTTGAAGACATTGTAAACCTGAAGCTTTGGATAAACATTGTATTTCGCACGTTCCTCCTCACTCATCTGCTTATAATCCTCGTACTTGATACGCTCTTTAGTCTCTGCATTGACCACCGTGAAGGTCGTCAACATGACAGGCGTACTCTTCTCGCCTTTGTTGACCGATACCATCGGAAGCTTTTCACCTTTCTCGTCAAGTGCTGGTGTCCGTCCACCTTCCTTGTCCTTGACATAGTTCAGTCCCATGATACGGTCAAAGGTAGCATAACGGGATGTCTGCCATCCGTTCTTTTCCTGCATGAGCATCAAAATGATGCTGTTCATGCCATTATACTGACGGCCACTGAGGTTGCGAGGCAATTGAGCTGCCTGTGGGGAGAACCAGGGCTTTTTCCAGTCACCTTGCAGATTGGTAATCTTCTCAATCATCAGCTCGGCGAACTTGTCCATTGCCTTGTCCTCAGCACTTCTCCCATCAGCATTTGTGGTATAGTTCTTCTTAGCCATAGTTTCAATATTACTTGTTCTGGTATTCTTCTTTGATGAATTCCTTCATGTCACTAACACGGCAGGACAGCCGAACTTGTTTGTCATACGAAGCAAGCTGTAGTTCACCGTCAATGCTCACCCTGCACCTGGGCTGCATCCATTCCGGCTTGACGGTATCAATACCAGCGCCCTTTTCAGGAAAACGAAGGAAGCGAACCCACGTGCTGACAAAATTATCACCGACCTTCTCGGATGAGTATGCCGAAAACAGAAGATATGGATTGCCATTGCGGTCACTCTTTTCCTCATAGATATTATCGTTCTTCAGACGACCTCTAAAATGAAGTTCACCTGTGATGCCATCCTCGTCTGGCACATTTTTGACTGAAACCTTGTTTGCCGTAAGATAGAAGGCCAGGTCTTCCCCTTTTTTCCTAATGTCGAGTGTTCCCTGCACCGTGACCCTCTGCTTCTCTGTGAAAAGGGAAAGGTCACTTTTCTTTCCTCCCTGGAAAGTTACGAGAACATCCAGATCTCTTCCTTTGCCTTTGGCATCCGGGAGTTTTACGTTCACTACAAAAGACAAATAAGGCTTTTCGTTCTTGTCTGTTCGTGTGGTGGCACTTCTCTTGATAGTACCAGTCATGTTAACATCTGCTCTAATCATTGTACTAATGCTTTTAATGAATAATTATTTTCTTTGTAAATTCTGTTCCTGGGACTGCTGCTGTGTAACGATCTGCTCGTAGTTCTGTGATGCTTGTTGGGAGAAAGTTATGGCACTGACCATAGCACCGATGCGTTGACGTTTTGTGGCATCATCCACATCACTTCCAAGCACCTGCGACAAACGTGACTGTTCTGCGGAAGTCAGTTCATGGACATACTGTTGCTTACCGTCATCAGTAGTGAGGGCGGCAGTACCGCTGTCCTTAATGGTCAACATAGCGGATTTCAGATTAGGCGTAAATCCGCTGATATCGATCCTCCGGTTGACCAAGGCATCCGTTACAGTTTCCATTTTCTCTTCTTTGCTTTTGTTCTCCATCTGCATACTCAGAAGAAGCATCGTCATGAACATTTTCATAATGGAATCCAAAAGGCCACCACCCTCACCTTGTCCGCTAAGAGCCAAAGCTGAATCATCGGAAGACATCAGCATGGTCAGCCAGTCATTCGGAGTGACCTGCTGCTGTTGCGTAGCAGTTGGCGGAGTCAGTGTTCCACCTGCCTGGTATTGTGCCAACAGATCTTTGCCATTATACTG
>JAFUVB010000095.1 GCA_017471245.1 Prevotella sp. | reverse complement strand
TTTCTGTAATTTTGTCATCGGTAATCATGAGTATGTTCTTTTGTATCGCTTTATAAGTAACTGAAAATCATCTATAAAGGTACAAAAAATATCTCAGATTACCAACTTTTTAGAGAACTTTCTTATCCCGAACTGGCGTAAAAAATACTTACTGAGATAAACAACCTATTTACTCAGAGAGAACAGGTTATTTACTTGGAGAGGAAACGTTTACAATTTGTTTTCTTTTGACTTGACTTAACAAAGGTTTTAAGATAAACGACACAGAGCATGATCAATAGACTGTTACCAGCCAATAAGAAAGGAAGTGGTCATAAACACGGTAAACACCATCCTCAAAAGTAATCAGGTCGTTCTTTAACAGAAGCTTGACAGCCGCTTGCACTGAACTGGCAGAACCGAGACTATATTTATTAATAAATTTTGCAGAAGTGATATTGCATGCTTTTCTTTCCTTGGCAATTGCCTGCAACACGACTTTCTGCCTGGGTGCCAGCTGAGATAGCAAGTCTTTATAACTGTCCTCCTGCGCATGAATGATATTATCACGAGCTTCGGCAACCATGGTTTCGTCACAGCGTGAGCCTTTTCCTGTCATGGAGAAAAGCTCATTCATCACCATCTGCACAAACCAAGTGTATCCGTCATACATCTTCCATACGGCATTAGCTGTCTCTGCATCCAAACTCTTCCCTCGTTGTTCAAACATACGGACTGCGAAATTTGAGTATATATCCATGGGGATGGGATCAAGTCCCATGCTGATGACACTCTGATAAAATGGCTTCGAAGGAGAATTAAACATATTACTCATCATGTGCCGCTTGCTTCCGGAGAAGATAAACTGTGCTTTCTTGCATCGCTGAATCAAGGTACGCAACACCGCTTCGACATTCTTCTCGGGATACTCCCCTATTTGTTGAAACTCATCTATTGCGATAATACAAGGTCTGTCGGCCTCTTCTATATAGTTGAATATTTCATCCAAAGTAGATTGGGGCGCATGAATGTCACCAAGTCCAATATCAAAGGATGGGATACCAGTCATGGCATCCAGTTTGAAACCCATGCGGAAAGAAGTAATTATCTGGAAGAATTTTTCCTTCCAGATAGTCTTTTGGGGTTTCAACTGCTCATATATCTCCTTTCCTAAGAGATAGACGAACTCTGCCAACGAAGTGGTAGAATAGATATCAACAAAGAAAACATAATACTCATTCTTAATGAAAGGCTGGTTGAAGAAATGCTGTATCAATCCAGACTTGCCCATTCTACGAGGCGAGATGATGGCTACATCACGCCCATTCAATACCTGCTTATGAAGAAACTCCGTTTCTTTCTCCCTGTCGCAGAAATAACTGTCAGAGATATATTTGCCGACAACAAATGGATTATTCGGATTATAATGTTTCATATCTTTCAATTTTTATTGCAAATATAATAATTATAATCATAATAAAAATGTCTGATCACATGATTTTGTATTTCTTTAACGTTAACCACTTAATAATAATCAGGTGCCACTCCTTTCATGTCCAGTCGCC
Source organism: Prevotella sp. (assembly GCA_017471245.1). Classification (GTDB taxonomy): domain Bacteria; phylum Bacteroidota; class Bacteroidia; order Bacteroidales; family Bacteroidaceae; genus Prevotella. Next base: position 38,609 of record JAFUVB010000095.1, on the reverse strand, counting down.
ACGATGTGGAGCAGTCGAGCATCACCAGTTTCTTTCCTTCTGCCTTGGCTTTTGCCAGTGCCACCTTTAACGGTTGACATAGCGTGAAGGATTCCATCAATCACCGTCTTTTTGTCGGATGTGATATCATCTGCCCATTTAGGCTGTAAGGATGCGTTCTGTGCATAGACACCAGATGTTATCATCATGCAAATTACTGATATTATTATCGTTTTCATCGTTGATTACACTTCCTTGTTTGAAATACCGTTTGTTATTTGTTTCTCCTGCGAAGCAGGATGACAGAGCCTGTTATAAGAAGTATCGCAGGGAACACGCCCCAAAAGAGAATGTGCGTGATGGTACCCCACACTTCATCGTTGACGGTTAGCCGCCCGTCTGGTCCAATCTTCCTACCGGAGTTGATCGGCACCTCTCCATAGGAGAACCAGCGGAACATTCCCATTAGTAAGTTGGCATTAACTGTATGGATGTCGGAACGTCTTCCCTGCAACTCACCGTTGCTCATCCAGTCACAGTCGCCGATGACAATGATACGTTGCTGTTTGTCGTTAACCTCACGTGTCAGCGCCATCGCAATCGTTAGACTGTCTGTCAGCTGCCTGCCAGCCGCCAAGGTACTGTCGGTGCTTATCACGAGTGGTATATACTGGAAACCGTTTGATGAAATGGGGCGCAGGGCCTTGCAACCGTTCAGGGCGATCAGCTCATTGCCTTTTCTCATCCACCAGAACACGGAGTCGGCTTTCGCAGATGCCGTACTAACCTGTGCGATTACCAGACTCTCTTTCTCGTACTCATGAGGCTGCGTAACCACACTGTCAGCGATATCCATCCCAGTCATGCGCAACAGCGGGCGCATATTGGCAACACTGCCCTCATCCACCGCTATGCACATATTCCCACCATTGTCGATAAAAGACCGCAATTCATTCAGCTCATGGTCGGTGAGAGGTTGCCTGCAGTCTGCCACGATGAGAATCTGTATGTCGTTCAGACTGTCGCGCCCTACCTGCTTCTCTACGACATCGAAGCCCTGATTGGTTAGCGCATGACGGTGATTGTTCTGCTGCGCCATGAAGAAAAGGTCGCGGTTCTGCTTGCTGCCGATACTGCGCTCGCCATGTCCCGTCAGAAAGCCAACCCGTGGCAGCGGCATCGCCAGTCGCTTGAAGGCAGCCATCCATTCCGACTCACTGGGATGAACGGCGGGATCATCGAAGATGCGTAGTGTCACCTTCTGACCGTCACCTCGCTCAATCACACGTACTAACTGATACTCCTCACCGCTGAGGTCAATCTGTTTCTCCAGTTCCGCCGGTGACAGATACTTGCTGAAGTCCTGGTCACTCTGAATCGCCGCCTTGCGGGCAACCTTGCGTAATGTCTCCACATCGTTCACCTGCGGGTCGTTATAGTAGAACACATAGTCGATCTCCGTCTCAGGCTTGAAGCGCACATAATTAGTCAGGTGATATTTCTTATCGGAAAGAATGCTGGTAGGACTGATATTTGTACGAGCCAGAAGATTAGAGTAAGTGGTTATCTTCAATGGTCCGTCGAGTCTCTTCATGATTTCCTGATGCTCTGGCAGCAAGGAGTTCTCTTTCATCTGCGTAGCATCATAGTAGAACATCAATCGGGGCTGGCAACTCAGCCATCCGGCAATGACGGCAACAATGATGACACCCAGATATGAAGCCACACGACTTATCAGCGAGACGGAGCGACGACTGAAATAGATATAGAGGATGCTCATTCCTATGAACAGGAGAGAGACAATGATGAAATAGAACAAGTCCTCGCTGCACAGCAAACCGCCAATAACCGGGGTCAGCCGGTTCTTGATAGACAGCCAATATACTATCTGGTTGACTCCTTGCACATCCTGCCACCATTCACCCACATAGCCCAGAAACAGCAATAATGCCATGGTGGCTATCGCGGCAGCTATGGGATAACGGATGACACATGCCATGAACAGACCGATAGCGGAGTAGGCTGCTACCAAAAGCACCACACCCAACATGGCTACGATGAAATAGACCACGTCAAAATGCTCCACAACGAAATAGCTGTAGATTCCTTGACAAGCGAGAATCACCACGAAAGAGACACCTACCACCAAAAGTGCGAGATATTTCCCCACGATGATCTGCCATCCCGCCACTGGTGATGAATAGAGCAGCGACAAACTGCCTGTCTGTCGCTCATGATGCATCACACCCATGGTAATCAAGGGGATGTAGATAAACAGATAGTTCTGCACCTGTGTGAGCACACCAGCGGGATTTGTAGAGACAAACAGAGAGCGTGACAACCCAAAGTTCCAATACCCCAATAACTGACGAGACAGATTGTTTTCAAATACTCCTGTATAGGAGAAACCCACTTGCACGGCAAAGACAACTAATATCATCCATGCAATGGGAGAGCAGAAGAGTGTCTTCAGCTCCGTCTTGGCTATTTGCAATATGATCTTCATGACTTATTTTCGTTTGCGGATGATAATAACGGTGGCGCCGATGATAGCGACCACAATTGGGAGGATGCCCATATAAAGCCACCGTAACGTGTAGATACTCTCATATTCCCCGGTAATCTGCATATCGGTTGGCTGCGGATAGACAATCTGCAACGGGTAGCTGCCATCACCACCCATCCAATAGAGCAGCTGCTGTGCGAATGGCTGGTTGATGGCAGTGATGCCATTATACTGGTTGCCCAGTTCCCTGTTGCTCATAAAGGCGGCGTTGGCGAAGACGGCGACACGCTGCTCGTGGCTGCCCACCTGTCGGGTGAGAAGGCATGCCACCATGCGTCCACTCTCCTTGTCGGTCAGGAGAGGAGTTACCTTGAATGTTTTCGTGTCGCCGAAAGAGAGTGTGCCACAGTGAGGCATAGTAGCTATCCCTACCGTCATTGCCGCCAACTGCGGCAACAGATGGATAGCCTCCTGGGTAAGTGCTCCCTGTATCAGGTAGCCATCATAGTTAGGGTCATGCTGTCGCAGTTCCTCCGCTGTCATGCTGACCCCAAGCGGTTGGAGCAGGTCGTTCACATATGCGGCGTTCTCTGCGTCGGCAATCACCAGCGCGCTATTGCCCTTCGCGATCAGATGGCTGAAGGTGTTTTTCTGTTCATCATCCATCTCCTTCCGGGGATTCAGGATGATGGCCAGACGGCAAGAGTCGCCTGCGGCAGGAGTCGCCTCACTGACGATGAAGCCTTGGTTGCAGAGTGCCTGACGGTTATGAGGGGAAGTTATCGTGGCACCGTATGCCTCCTTATTATCTCCTGCCATCCATACCGGTACACCTTGCCCGGCAACGATGGAAAGCGCTGCGGTGATCTCCGCCTCGCCCGGCAACATCATCGGGTCGCTGAACATATTGAGGAATGACTTTCTGCCACAAGCCTCCACCGTGCGAGTCATCTGCCACCCTTGGGCTGACAGTTCGTCAAGACAGTCAATCTTTTCGAGCGGAGTGAGCTGCTGCTTGCTCATGTGCATGGCATCCAATGCCTTCTTCATCAGGTCATCTTCATCGTCGCCTGTCTGGAAAAGATTTTTATAGTAATACACGTAACGCATCTTCAGATAAGGCAGAAAACGGCGGTAGGGATCAAAACGCGCTTCATCGGCGAGCATCTGACGCGGAACGGCATACAGTTTGCTGAAGCTTTCGTCGGCAATGTTTACGTAGGTGGTAATCTGCACTTTCTCAGAACGCAGAGGAGCCAACACCTGCTGACTAAGTGAAGACAGAGTCATATATTTCGTCTCTGTCACGTCTGCATACAACCGTGCGGCCGGTCGTGAGGACAATACGCCAATTGTCATGACGACAGCCACGACAGCTACCGCGCATGCCCACATCCTGCCACGGCTTACTTCCGATTTACGACGGTTCAGCACAAGAACCGACAAGGTTAAGAAGCCCACGATTATCAACAGGAAGTAAATCACATCGGCAGAACAGATGAGTCCGTGAATCATATTGCCTGAATGATAAGGCAGGCAAAGCCAATAGCAAATGTCGCGAAGCACGGGGATGCCCTGTCCTAATTCCCCCACGTAGTTGAGAACGGCGAAGAGCGCAAATGTAGCTACAGCGGAAACCACCTGATACTCTGTGAGGCATGAGATAAACAGTCCGATGGCAGCGTATGCCATGAACAACAGGATAAAAGCTAACAGAGCAGAAGCTATTACAGGATAGCTCAGATTTGGAACCCTCAGTATGCCCAATGTCACAAAACTCAGTAAGACCAAAAGCAACACACCTCCATAGCAAACCACTGAAAGATACTTGCCAATGATTATCTGCACACTCTTCACCGGTGATGAGTAGAGCAACTTTATGCTGCCAGAGCTATACTCATTGGAAAGCAAGCCCATGGTGAGCAAGGGCAGATAAAGGTAGATGGAATGCTGCACCGTCTCCATCAGCCCACCGGCATAAAGCTGATCGGTGGCTCTCCAAAAAGGAGAGTCGAGCACCATCATCTTCAGTCCTTGCCGGAAGGTCTCCAAGAAGGGAATGCCCGTCTGGAGAATGAAGACAACAAGCAGGATCCATGCCACCGGGGAGTAGAACAGCTGGCGCAGTTCCGTTCGCATCATTTGCAGAGTCTGTCTCATACCTCCAGTGTTTTACCAGACAACTTCGCGAACACCACGTCGAGCGACTGCCGCTCCGGGGTAAGTTCCTTCAAGTCCCAGTTAAGAGCCAGCGACATTTCTACAATAGCACGACAAAGCGTTTCTTTGTCGGTATAACTGATCCGGTAGCGGCAGTCGCCTTGTCGGGTAATCAGTTTCTGGCCTGGCAATGCCTTCAGCTGTTCCATGTCTACCGGATGCCCAGTCTCCACAAGTAGTGAGTCGGGCTGCACCTGATTGTCGAACTCCTCCAGTGTGCCATGAAAAACCATATTGCCACGCTCAATCATGAATATATGCTCACAAGTGGCTTGCACCTCTTGCAAGATATGTGTAGAGACGAGCACCGCTCGGTCCTGTGCTATCTCGTTGATAAGTTTGCGTATCTCGAGGATTTGAACGGGATCTAAGCCATTGGTAGGTTCATCGAATACCACTAATGCAGGATTATGAATGATTGCCTGTGCTATACCTACACGCTGCTGATAGCCACCAGAGAGGTTACGCAGCAACCTCTTGGCGAAATGAGCTATACGACAACGCTCCATCACTTCTTCAACCGCTTTCTTGATTGTCTTCGACTCCATGCGGCGAAGCATGGCACAATGAGTGAGATACTCCTCTACCGTCAGGTCGAGATAGAGCGGTGGCTTCTGCGGCAGGAAGCCAAGTGACATCTTGGCACCTATGGGGTTCTCTTTTGTATTGATACCATTGATAAGCACATCGCCTTCTGTCTGACTGAGTACGCCACACATTATATTCATTGTGGTACTCTTTCCCGCGCCGTTACTGCCCAGCAGTCCATAGACTCCGCGATTGTTTATTTCGAAGTTAATGTCACGGATTGCCCACTGGGTATAGTAACGGTGTGATAGATTATTCACTTCAACGAGATTACTCATATCAATTCAATGTTTTATAACTGGAACACTGTTTTAGACTAACGAAAACACTTCTTTTAGTCGTAGGAAACGTTTTAATTGGAGGGGAAACTGACCGCACCTAACTTGGCGGGATCCCATCCGTATGTGGCAATCATGAAATTACGTAATATATCATACTTCTCTTTCACTTTCGGGAACGACAGGTAATACTGCCACTGCTCGGAGTCAGGCGCGAAGTAGCGCATGTATTTAAGGTAGTTCTCTATATCGGTGCTCCTGCTCTGGGAGGCATTCCAGGTATAGTTACTGTCTAAGAATCCAGCCTCGAGTACCTGAGCCTCGGGTATATATACCCATTCTACATGACACTCGTCGGGATAAATGTAGCTATTCCATCCGTTGTAAATCTCCTGTGTGTAGTCTGATACGTTGAAGAAAGCGTCGGGAAACGCCAGTTTACCACCATTGATAAGCCATGTGAGATAGTTACGGTTCACATAGTCGAAGAAATCGTAGTATTGCTGCTCCGTAAGACTCTCCAACCTGTTGTCGCACCATGCGCAGATCAAGCAGTTGTCACCCGTGGTAGCGGCCCAATAGGCCGTCATTCCCCAAGGTGTGTTCCATACGATGTCTTTTGCAAGATATACCTTGAACGGCAGGTTCTTCTTCAGGAAGTCATCGGGATAGAAATCAAGGAATGTCTTCTGGATAAGATCCAGTTCCTTGCCTACGTAGTTGATTTCGGGCTTGCTAATGTCGAGTTCGTTGAGCATGTTACTGCCTCCCGACTGAAATCCGAATGTTACCTGCTCATTAGTGTATTCATAGAGGAAGTACGTGTTGTACTTATTGTATAGTTCCACGATACGGTTATCTGTGGCAGCATCGGCAAGACCCTGAGGTATGCTGAAGTCGAACTCTACCTTTGTGGGACTTCCCAGCTCGTCATCGTTGCTGCTACATGCTGTAACAGTGAGTACTGCTATGGCGATGCCTACGATATATTGATATGCATGATATTTCATAATTGTCGTTCGTTTGATTGTTGTTAGATATGACATTAATTCGCACGGGTACCAGAGTTGGCTGAGCTGTTCTGGGTAAGTGCGGTGTTGTGCGACAGACTCTCGCCGGGAATAGGTAATGTGTACATCGTGTCGTTCTCGCGGAGTGTGTAGGTGACGGCAGTGGACGTAGCGCTACTCTTCCAAACATGCTCTATGGCAGGTTTGTTTGTTCTACGAAGGTCGAACCACCGGGGATAGTCGAACGACAGCTCACGACGGCGTTCAAGGAGCACCTCGTCGAGGGTCACGCTGCTGACATCGACATATCCGATAATCCTGTTACGGCGCAGTCTGTTGATGTCGTTTACAGCCTCTGTCTTGTTCTGGCGTACCAGAGCCTCTGCACGGTTCAAGTATGCCTCTGCGATGCGTACCGCACTGCCCGGACTAACATTGTTCCAGTCGCTGTCATGCTTATACACCACAAAACCCTGCGCCATCTCTCCAGTACTCCAGTCAGTGCGAGATGCCTGACTGTAGAACACGTTCAGTCGGTTGTCTGCTGCATCATAGCAGCTAAGCAGCGACTCCGACAGATTGAAGTGCAGGTCGTAGCTGATATAGGTTTCGTACTCCGCGTTGCCGAACTGCCACAGTGTCTCCGGGTTCTTGAAGGAGTTGACAGGTATCTCGAAAGCAGAGCTGAGAGTCGTCATGTCGAGCAAGGCTGGATTGAGTCGGATGGCTTCGCTTGCCGCACTGGCACACTTCTCCCACTGACCCATGTACAAGTAATAACGTGACAACAATGTGTACATGGCCGGTACGTTAATGTGATAGTCTGTCGTAACACCAGTGTTGCTACCCATGAGGGAGATAGCCTCTGTTATGTCACTGACGATACGGTCGTAGCACTCGGCAACGGTGTTGCGAGCAATGCTGTTCTCCTCAATGGCAACCTTAAGCTTCAAGGGAACACCAGGAGACTGCGGGTTGTCGGTATATGGCTCGCCATACAGGTTTATAAGGTAGAAATACCAGTAGCTGCGAAGAGCAAGGGCTTCTGCTTTCACTTTATTGCGCGACTCAGTATTACCGGAAGCCTCATCAATCTGGTCAAGGACGGCATTACAGCCCATGATGCGCGTATAACAAAGATTGTAAGAGTTGTTCTCACCTTCAAGACCTGTCGCAGTCTCGGGGAGGTCGGCCATGTTCGGCTGCCAAGTAAAGGCAGCAAAGAGTCTTGACATCCACGTATAGGTGGATTCTGAGGAGATGTCGTAGTTGGCCGCTACGTTGTCGTCCATCAGGTAAAGGTAATCGATGCCGTGGTCGTTACCCCAAGGATAGCCTACTCCCATTAGCAATTCGCTGAGATCCTGTGCCGATGAGGGAATCAACTCATCTTGTGACTTCTCTTCGAGGAAGTCGCCGCAACTGCTGACGGCGAGTGCCATCGCGGCAGCACAGAGTGCTATATATATCTTATTTGTCATGTTTTTATATATTTTTTGGGTCATTACTTAGAATGTTACATTCGCTCCGAATGAGAGCATGCGACGCACCGGCCAGTTGGCAGTCTCAGGATCGATGCCCTTCCACTTCTTGTCGAATGCGATGAAGAAAGGATTTGTGAGGGACAGGCGCAGCATGATGCGTTGGGCACCGATGCTTTTCATCATCTGTCGTGGGAACTCGTAGGTCAGTGACAGCTGGTTGCAGCGTATCATATCGGTCTTTGCTACGTTCACATCACTATAGTAATACAACTGATACGGGTTGAATACATTCGACTCAGAGGGAACGTACTGAATGGTTCTTCCCAGACCAGGTACAGAAGGGATGTCGGTGGTTGCCTCATCCCCAGGAGTCAGCCAACGGCTCAGTGTGCGTGTCGAAACATTCTGCAACGGATAGGGGACTCCGTTATGGTTGCTATAGTCATATAGGGATGGTATGCGACCACTTCCACCAAGCAACATGGAGAACTGCGCGTTCAATGACCACTCACGATACTTCAAACTGGTTGAGAAGCCGCCGTTGAAGTCGGGCTGCATCTTTCCTGTGGCTACAAGGAAGTCGCGTGGATCGTCAGTCGTGATAACTTGTGTCTTTCCATCGAAGTCGGTGCCGTCATCGTTCTGACCAAGATAGAACAGTGGGGTTCCGTCCTCGGGATCCACCCCCTTGAACTTATATGAGTAAAGAGTTGAGTAGGCTTCGTTGTTTACCACTGCATTGCCAGTGAGGAAGTCGCTCAGGGTATTTATGATGGTAGAACGCTCCATGGTGTTTCTGGCAGAACCGGCATTCACACTTACCTGCCATGTCCAATCCTTGGTGCGGACAGGAATGAAGTTCACTATCACCTCATAACCGGTGTTGAGCACCTTGATACCACCGATAACGGAGGTGCCTTGTCCATTCTCGTAAGGCACGTCATGATGGCTCAGCACATCACTGCCCTTATTATAGTAGTTGAAATCAACATTCAGTCGATTGTCGAGCATAGATGCCTCAAGGCCGAAGTTGAAAGTCTTTGTCTTCTCCCATCCAAGGTTGTCGTATGGCAGCGACTTGATGCTTGATGTGTATTGCTTCAGGTAGTTGTCGTAGGTGGCTATGCGGGCAATAAGGTGTGGCGACACCTCCTCAACGGCATTTCCCTGATAACCATAGGATGCGGAGAGGTCAAAGAGGTTTAGCCAGTGTGCCTCTTTCATGAACGGCTCGTTGGCAATGCGCCATTTGGCACCCACTGCCCATGTAGGCTGCCACTTCTTGTTCTCGTCCTGACCGAAACGATTAGATGCGTCTATACGTCCGCTGACATTGGCGACATAGCGGTCGTTATAGTTGTACACGCCGAGGAAGTAACCGCTCAGGTAGTTGTTCTCTCGGTTGATGATCTGTGTGGCATTCCGCATGTCGTCGTAGAGAGTGTTATCCATGGCAGTACTTCCCCAGATGAAAGTCTTGGGGACTGCTGCGAAAGTTTCTCCTCGCTGCGGCATGTATCCGTATGTGGTAGAGTAGTTACCGCGAATCTTGGCAGAGCGTGTCTCCATACCATACTGTAGTGTAACACGATGCAGCCCCTTGAAGAGATTGTCGTAAATCAGGTCTCCACGGAATGTCCAGTTGTCGGTATTCGTACCCTCCTGATGCAGAACGCCGCCGTATGGCAGGGGTGACTTGCCTTCCTCTTCGCTGTTCACCGCAAATTGTCCATATTCATAGCCGCGAATATTACTGATGTAGTAACTTTGGTCGGAAGCCCACGACTTGAGGGTCGTCGAAGCATAGTCGTATGAGGCAAAGCCTTTGAAACGAAGATTCCATACTAATGGGATATTCAAGTCGAAGGCGGCACCAAAGATCTTCGTGCGGTTCTCATTACCAGTGTTCTCCAGCTCATTGAGGATATTGTAGTTATACTCATCTTTCTGAGTAGCGTAACTGGTGCGACCTTGCTTGCCAAGGAAGAAATAAGTTCCATCCTCATTATATGCCGGGAAAACACGGGCTGTATTATAGGCATAGCTAAAAGGATCCACACCGTAAGCGAAGCCATTAGCCGTGCGTGAAGAGCCCTTCAGCAAGACATTTGCGATAATGTCATGGTTGAAACGGATGGTGGTGTTGCTACTGGCGGTGAAGTGATTAAGGTCATTTCTGCGTGCCTCACCGTTTGTCTTCGTATAGCCTATGGATGCACGACTGGTTATGCGCTCCGTTCCACCGGAGATACTTACCGCATGACTGTTGCTGATTGCATCGCGGAAAAGCAGGTCGTACCAGTCGGTGTTTGCCATCTCCATCTCATTATATTTCTGTTGGAATTCATCCGCTGTAATATACTTGTCATAGAAATCAGCAAGGATACCATAGTAACCCTGACGAAGAGGCAACGACTCATACTTCATTCCCGCAGCTATATTCTCACGGTTGAAGGTCATGAGCTGCTGGGAGTTCATACGGTCGTAGAGATTATATGTTGGGCGGAAGCCAACAGTAAGTTCACCTGTATAGTTTACTGACACATGTCCTCCAGCAGGAGCCTTCTTCGTTGTCACTACTATAACACCGTTTGCAGCAGCAGAGCCATAAATTGCCGTTGCAGAAGCATCTTTTAGAATAGTAATGCTTTCCACGTCGTTGGGATTAAGCCATGCGATGGCATTCGCCGCGATCTGGCGCATGTCTGTGTCATCGCCTGCGTAGTGGAAATAGTTCTCATTGTTATAGTTGGCCACCACGTCGCGCTGGATAACACCATCAACGACCCATAAAGGCTCCTGATTACCTAACAGGGTAGAAGTTCCACGTACACGTATCTTGGTACCACCACCTACCTGACCCGTTGTCTGCATTACCGTCATGCCAGGCACGACACCTTGCAGCAATTGGTCGAGGTTGTTAATACCGCCACGCTGTATCTCGTCTGGTCTGATGGTCTGATGCGCGCCCACATAGTCACTTCTTCTCAGGTTTGAATAACCTGTCACCACCACTTCATCAAGGGAGTTGTCTGAGTGCATCACCACATTACGTGTTATTTCATTGTTTCCCTGTGGTATTTGCTGATAGACCGTCTCCATTCCTACGTAAGAAAACTTCAACCGTATTGGCTCTACGGGGATGGAGAACGTGTAATATCCTTCAGCATCGGTAACAGTGCATACTCGGCTCTCCCCGATACAGACAGGAACACCTACCAAGGGGTCGCCGCCCTCATCTCGCACATACCCCTTAACCACTCGCTCACGACCACTCAACACCTGTTGATGAATAGTAACAATGTTACCTTTAATCGAATAAGTGCATCCAACTATACTTGCCACTTGCTCTATTACGTCCTTTGCAGGCTTCTTGGTGGCACGGATTGTTATCTTTGGCCACAGCTTTGCCAAGTCGGCCGTGTAGATAAAGTCCAATCCGGTTTGTTTCTGAATCGCATCCAGTACTGTTGTCACAGACGCTGACTTAAAGTCGATGCTTACTCTTGTGTCAGCCGGCATTGATGCCTTTGCCATGTTAGGCAACATCAGAAGCAACGCCAACAACAATAATTTCGGCATTCTTTGTTTTAGACAATAATTAAATTTCATAATTGTTTTTATGGATTGATAGTAATAATGTTTCCACTGATAGTAATCTTCAGATCCGTAATTGTAGCAATGGCATCCATCGTTGTCTCTGCCTCGTTATATCGTCCTAACTTACCAGATATGCCTATCTGTCTCAACTGGTCATTGCCAAATATAACTTGATAGCCATACCACCGGCTCATCACCTCCATCACGCGCTCCAGCGTCCACTCCTGAAAAGAGAACTTGCCTTCGTTCCACGCCACATACGGAGCAGTGTCAATGCCCCTGACAGAGAGTTTCGAGTTCTCTACAGTCAACTCCTGGCCTGGTTGTAAAGTCGTCTCATTGCCGCTACAAGAGGTGAAACCGACAGAGCCGCTAACCAAGACAACACTTACACACCTGTCTTCCTTGTGTGTATTCACATTAAACTCCGTTCCATACACTTTCACATCACCCTGCGGTGTGTGCACCACAAACTGGCGGCTCCTGTCCTTGGCAACCATGAAATAAGCCTCGCCGTCGAGTATCACGTCACGGCGGTCGCCGAACTTCTCAGGGTAGATCAAACGGCTATTATAATTAAGGTGCACCAATGTCCCATCCTCAAGCGTCACCCAGAATTCCCTGCTCTGATGCGTGGTGATGCGCTTTGCCTCGGCAAGTCTTTCGGCAAAGTCGTCATCAACATGATAAAGAGCCTTCTCCTCTTGGGTGATGGATACGGATTGGCGGTTACCGATTGTCTCCACCTCGGCATCCTGGCGGCCGCTCTCCACGCTCTGCTGCATGGCAAGCCGAACCTCCTCACTGATTTCCGGCGGAGTGACACGCGTATAGTCGCGATGATACCAGAATGCCCCGCCAACGATGATCAACACCGCCACGGCTGCAACACGGAGCAACATGGTATTTCCGGCAAGCAGTCCATAACGCCGACGACTTGCCCCGCCATTGTCCGTGGCAACAACCGTATGCGAAGTTTTTTCCTCTGAATCATGTTGCCTGTATAGGGAGTTGAACTTGTCTAAGAACAAGTTCCAAGCCTTGCCCTCGTTGATGCTTTCACGAATGCGATAGCGGTCGGTTAAATCCGTAGATTCCGCTATCTCTTTCCTTATTCTATTGAGATCTTTTTCGTTCATTTTTCTTTCTGTTTGTTTCAAAGACAACAACAAACTAAAAAAGAACTACTCAAATAACAAAAAAATTATTATCCCATCACAAAAAAATTCAACAACAGGAGCCATTGCTTGTCGGTCAAACGCTTGCGCAGTGTTTGCATTGCCCTTTGCCGTTGCACCTTCACGGTGAAGATGCTGATGCCCAATCTTTCAGCAACCTCCTGATTCTTCTTTCCTTCCATCGCCAACAAGAATACTTCTCGCTGCCGGGCGGGTAGACAGTCTATTGCCTCAAACAGCTGTCGGTAGATATCTTCGCGAGCATATACCTCATCGTCTGTAACATCTTCACCCGCATCGGTTATCATCATGAGATTCCTCTTCTCCACCTCGCGGTGTTTCTTGTAGTTGAGGGAACGGTTGCGCACTCCAGTATACAAATAAACATGCAGCGTGTTTTTGTTGGCAAAGGTTGTCTTCTTGTCGAGTATGCTAAAGAACATATCCTGCACGATATCCTCTGCCACGTCTTTGTCTTCCACGAAATTGAGCGCATACATGGTGAGTGCCTTATAATACATCTTATAAAGCATCCGGAAAGAATCCTCGTTCCATGATAATCTCTCCTCGCGTGTTAGAAAAAGAGGTGCCTCTGTCTCCATCCGCTGCAAAAGTAATAGAAAAAAATTGAAAAACCTGCTTTTTGGTGAATCATTTGTGAAAAATGTAAATAAAAATCACTTCTCTTGCCTCTTGCCTCTTGCTTCTTGCCTCTTGCTTCTTGCTTCTTGCTTCTTAAGAATACAATTCCTCAAGAAGACAGAAAACTGATTGGAAAGAGCCATTTGCGCCGATTCGGAAAGGTATTTATAAGGTCTCTGAATAGTTTTATCGCGAGTTACTCGCAGTGTTTGGTTTAAAAACAGCGGCTTTTTGAATTGAAAACTCGCAGTTTTTGCAATGAAAACTCGCAGTTTTTGATATAAAAACTTTTGCGAACTCTTAACTACCACAGAAACAAGAGGTTGTATTTGGGGTTGTATTAGTGGATCAGAAGCAAAAAAACGGCTCAAATATTTGGTGGTTATGGTTTTTTTAACTACTTTTGTAAAATGTAAACAAGTAAGAATGATGACAAGAAACCGCTATTGCTTAGTTTTATTGTTCCTCGTGATGAGTGTTTGTGCGATGACTGCACATGCTGGAGGAATGATTGCAGGCGTGAACGAGGGGCTGCATGCCGCGCCTGCGCAAATCACGGGTATAGTGACCGACGCTCAGGGTGAAGCCCTCATCGGAGTTACGATTCAGGTGAAAGGCACTGAGATGCGCACGGTGAGCGATATCGAAGGCAAGTTCTCGCTCAACGCGAGCACGGATTTCCCCGTGACCCTTGTTTTCTCGTATCTCGGAATGAAGACGAAGGAGGTGAAGGTTACGGGCAGCCAGCCGCTCACGGTGCAGATGGTTGAGGATGTCACGGTGATTAAGGATGTGGAGATTATCGGTGCCTACGGCACGGTGCAGAAGCGCAGCGACTTGGTGGGTTCTGCCTATCAGGTGGGAGCCAAGCAGTTGGAGAATATGCCCAAGGGGCGGTTAGACACGATGCTCGACGGTATTATCCCGGGCGTGAAGATTGACATCAACAGCGACTCTCCCGACAATTCCCGTCCCCGCTTCAACGTCAGGGTGAGAGGCGACGGCTCTCTCTCGGCAAGCAGCGAGCCGCTATGGGTGATCGACGGCGTGCCGATGTTCACCGGCGGACATACAAACCAGATGCCCGGACAGAACTACACCATCAGCCCGCTGTCGTTTCTCAATCCCGATGACATAGAGAGCATCACCGTGCTGAAGGATGCCACGGCGACATCCATCTATGGTGCCGACGGAGGCAACGGCGTGGTATTGGTCACCACAAAGAAAGGCCGCGAGGGAAAGGTGAACGTGAGCATTAACGTGGAGTATGGCGTTGCAAACATCGACAGGTCTACGGCACCGAAGGTGCTCAATGCCGCGCAGTTCATGGAACTCGCCAAGGAAGCCTATCAGAATGCCGGTCTCGACATGAATGCCTTTCCCTATCAGGACAATGAGCTCAACCAGTATTCCACCACAGATACCGACTGGAGCAAGGTGTTCTATGATACCGGCCACACCTTCCAGGGGAGCGTTGCCGTGAACGGAGGCTCCGCCAAGGCAGAGTATTATCTTTCGGGGTCATATTACCAAAACCAGTCGACCATCATCGGCAACGAGCAACAGCGTTTCTCCTTAAGGTCGAACCTTGGTTTCCAGGTTAACAAGAAAATAAAGCTGAACACCATCCTCTCGGCATCCTACAACCTGAACGACCTTTTCAACATGGGGCGCGACTACTACGAGAACCTGCCCATCTATTCCCCCTACTATCCTGACGGCACACTGCGGCTGTACAACCGCTATGTGAGCGGGGTTGACAGCGATGGAAATCCTGTGTTCAAGGATCAGAAATTCTTCAATTCAGTGGCTGAGCGCGAACAGAATGAGAACAAACAGAAGGCATTGTATGTGAATGCGAACTTCTCGCTGAAATACGACATCATGAAGGGATTGTCGTATACCGGACAGTTCGGCATCGACTTCCAAAGCAATCTGGAACAAATGTATTCATCACAGAAGAACTGGAGCGGAACATCCGTTATCGGACAGGAAGGCTATTCATCCCGACAGACGGCAAACATCACCAACTGGAACACCATTCACCGGCTGAACTTCAACCGCACCTTCGGGCTTCACACCATAGGTGCACTCGCCGGTTTCGAAGCTGGTTCACGTGATTACACCATTGTGGGAGCCACCGGTTCAGGCTTCATTAATGACTATATCCAAGATGTGAGTTATGCCGACAGCCGATACGGAAGCAACAGCAGCAGCCTTTCGCGCAAAGAATCGTTCTTAGGTCAATTAAGCTATTCCTTCGACCACCGTTATTATCTCACCGCCAATGCCCGCCGCGACGGAAACTCACAGTTCGGCAGCGATGTGCGTTGGGCAGATTTCGCGTCGGTGGGCTTGTCGTGGAATGTGCATAATGAAAAATTCTTCAAGATTCCATGGATCACGGTGCTCAAGCTAAAGGGCAGCTACGGCGCTAACGGAAACTCGCGCCTTGGCTCTCAGGAGGCTTTGGGACTCTATGCCTACGGCAGCAGCTACGCTTACAATGGTGAGAACGGCGGTGTTCAGAGTGGAACGCCCAACCATACACTGAGCTGGGAAACCACCTATAAGACGAATCTCGGCATCCGTGTGGAGCTGTTCGGGCGCCTTGACATTGATTTCGACTGGTATAACCACCACACAAAGAACCTTCTGAGCAACTTGGATGTTTCAAGAACCACCGGCGACACCAAAGTATATCGCAATGTCGGCGAGCTGCGCAACCGCGGTTTCGACCTTACCGTCACGACAAAGAATTTCGTCAGCGACAAGCCCGACGGCTTCCGATGGGAGACAGAGCTTAATCTCTCGCACAATACCAACATCCTGTTGAAACTATATAACGGCATACAGAAGAACTTCGGCACCTATTCTTATATTGAAGGCTACGATGTAAGCACGTATTTCCTCGTAAGATGGGCTGGCGTGGATCCTTACGACGGCAGGCCGATGTGGTATGACAAGAATGGAAATGTGACGAAGACGTATAGCACTGATGAGCGGGTGGCGGGAAAGAACAGTCATCCCGATGTGACGGGTGGCGTTACCAATACCCTTTCATACAAGGGATTCACATTGCGTTTCCTGCTGAACTACCAGTTTGGAGGCTATGGGTTCAGCAGTTTCGGGCGCGCCATGTTTTCCGACGGTCTTTATTCAGCGTCAGAAAACCAGGCTGTCGACCAGATGGATCGCTGGCAACAGCAAGGTGACATAGCATCGAATCCGAAACCGATATGGGGAGTGAGCACGCAATCCATCATGAACAGCACCCGCTTCCTTTATAACAAGACATTGATTCGCTTGCAGAACATGGTGCTCTCCTACAAGATGCCCAACAGCTGGATTCGTCCTGTGGGAGTGAACAGCTGCGTGTTGTCGCTCATCGGCAACAACCTGTTGGCCTATTCCCCTCATTCAGGATCTGACCATAACTCCTATAAGACAAGCATGAGCGGTTATCCCGCCGAGCGCACCATCTCACTCTCAGTAAACGTAGGTTTCTAATTAAGTATTTATCTAAGATGATCATGAAGATGAAAATAGTCAAGAATATACATTGCCTTTTGATATGTTCAGCTGCTCTTGTGCTTACAGGATGCAGTGACTTTCTGGAAGTTGACGTGAAGGGAAAGGCAACGATACCCTCGTTTCTCTCCGACCCTCAGGGTCTGCATGCCGCCATGGTGGGAACATATAATAAGATGTATCTCTACGTTGACAATGAGTTCACTAAATACGGCGACGTGGCAGGCAATATGGTTTCGTTCCCATCGGCAGCATCCAGCGGAGACATGGTGGCTCAGTATAACTTCACATCCGACGAGAGTCAGATAACAGGAGCCGTGGGCTACATCTGGCGAAAGATCTATGTGGCTCAGGCTAATGCCAACAATATCATAGAATATGCGCCATCGGTCATTAAGGATTATCCAACGTATGAAAAGGCATGCAACAACTATCTGGGACAGGCACTGCTGATACGGGCTATGTGCCATTTCGACCAGTGCCGCGCATACGCCCAGCCATACAACTACACAGCCGATGCTTCTCATTTGGGAGTTCCGATATTGCTGCGCGCAGCAGGTGCCAACGACACTCCTTCACGCTCATCCGTCAGTGATGTTTACAAACAGGTGTTGGCCGACCTCGAACAAGCATCCACACTGCTCACCGACAATGTGGCGGATGATTACCACTATGCTTCTTTGCAGGCAGTCAACTGCATGTTCTCGCGCGTTTACCTGTATATGGAAGACTGGGAGAATGCCTTGAAATATGCCAAGCAGGCTATTGGCAGCCAACAGTTGGCACAAGGCGATACCTACCTGAAGATGTTTGATGATCTGTCCACGCAGGGAGAGGCCATCTTCCGGCTTTCGGGCGTTGAGATGTCCGGCTATCTGAAGTCATTTTATGAAAACACTTGTGAACCTGCCGACACGCTTTTGTCGCTCTTCGACAGAGACGACCTGAGGTTGAAACTGTTGCGAAACAGCGCAGGTTCCAAGCGTTGCATGAAATATTCTGCTTCAAAGGTTCCCGGAGAAGAGCCTAAGCGCGACGATCCGTTCATCTTCCGCTTGTCGGAGGAATACCTGAATGCCGCCGAAGCCGCTTGGAACCTGCGCAACTATAGCGAAGCCCGCAACTATGTCAAGGCCATCATTGAACGTGCCGTTGGAACAGCCAAGGCAGATGCTGTGTTGAATTCATATTCCGACACATCGCTCATCGATTTGATAAGACTTGAGCGCGTGAAAGAACTCTGTTTCGAGGGGCATAACTTTTTCGACATTACCCGTTGGAAACAAAACCTGGTGCGTGAAAGCAAGACCACCTCTACGGCTAAGTTCATCGCTTATCCCAGCGACTATTTCGTACTGCCCATACCACAGGATGAATTGTATGCCAACACCAGCATGCAGCCCAATCCCACGGTCAACAGTGGAAATTATAATACGAATGTAATAAACGAATAAAAGATGAAGAAGTTATTATATATCCTATTCTTGATGGGCGTGCTTTACAGCTGCGACCAGGAAGAGAGTGTTTTCTTCGACGAGCCTTTCGTGCGCATCTCAACCAGTACGGGAGAGGCACGCACAGTAGTATTGTCTAACGTGAGAAACACCAACGCTTATTCTGTCTATGTCAGCTCACGCCCCATCACCGACAGCTTAGAGGTGTCATACGAGATAATCGTGGGCGATGGTCTGCAGGAGGATGTTGACTATAAGATAGTGACTACCGCCAACCCGCTGGTGTTCCTGCCCGGCATCAACGACATGCCCATCCGTATCAGATGGCTGCAACATGCCGTGAATCCAGAAAAAGACAATACGGTAACCATCCGACTCACTGGCAACAGCAAGGGCTTCAACCTGGGATTCCCCGGTCCCGACCACGTGCAGAGTCAGGTTGTCATAGAGAAAAGAAACAATTGAGAAGTCCCACGCCCCCTCTCCCCTTGGGGAGGGTGTGAATGGGTTTAGAGTGAAATTGAGATTTGTATTATATATTTATTAATCATTAAAAGAGTGTATTATGGGAAAATTTTTACTTAAGAAGTTTGCAATGGTAATCGTGGCAATGTTCGCATTTACCGTTTCGGCAGTTGCCGAGGATGCCAGACTATTGTCGTTTGGTTTCTATATGGAAGACAATGCCGGTCTTACCAGTGACTATGTGGCAGAGATTCCCGCGTTCGTAAACGGAACAACCACTTACGAAATCAACATCGCCATGCCTGCCAATGTGGATAAGTCAAAACTCGTAGCCCGTTTCACCGTGAACAGCGGCAACACCGTTTCGGTGGACGGAACAGCACAGACCAGTCAGGTGACGAAGAATGACTTCGAAGATCCTGTTGACTACACCGTCAGCAACAGCAACAAGTCACAGAACATCCGCTACACCATCAATGTGACGGAACTGTCTGCGAAAGGCTGGAAAGAGATGGCGACATTGGATGCAGCAGCACTGTCGGGCGTTGAGGGACTTACAGGTGTTTATTCCGGTGCCGTATTGGCAGTGAATCCCAATGACAATGCTCCGTATGTTGCCTACGGTGCGCGTGGCGTAGACAACAAACTGAGTGTTGCCAAATTTGAGGACGGCGCTTGGAAGCAGGTTGGACCAGCCACCTTCTCGCCTATTGTCAATGGTTCGCATTTTGATTTCGACATTGCAACCAACGGAACGCCCTACGTTGCTTTCGGCGATCAAGATGCATCTTCTTTGAAAGGCGCACTTTCAGTGATGAAGTTCGACGGCAGCGCTTGGAGCCTTATTGGTGATCAGGGCTTCTTCAAGGTGCAGGCTCAGTATGTAGGGTTGGCAGCAGTAGGCAACGGACTGGCAATTGATCTCATTAATAACAGTGCCAGTGGCGAGATTGCCCGCCGTACAATGGGTGTCGCTACTTGGAATGGCTCTGCCTGGACAACCGGAGAATCATCTTTGTTGCCATCTGGACAAGGAGTATATATGACCAAGATGAGCAGTAATGGAAACATTGCCACCTTGATTTCTGTTAACCGTGGCGCTGTTGATGGTGTCAACTACGGTCATAACATCTTCAAGTACGAGAACGGCAACTGGGAATCGTTAGCAACAAACTTCCTTGAGACAGGTGCCACGCAGACCAGTATCGCCCAAGGTTCATTTGGAACAACGGTAGCCCCCGACGGAACAATCTATGCATGGACGGGAGACGATGCTCCTAATACAACCAAGATTTATCAGGTTCGCCTGAAGAAATACGATGCTGATGCCAAGACATGGAACACCGTTGGCGGAAACACGCTGCCCCTCGGTATTGATGAAGGCTTTGAGAGTCATATTTCCCTTGATGTGGCGATTGATCCAGAAGGCACCATATTTGTTGCTTATAATCACTACAGCGATCAGCAGAAACTCTATGTCATGTATCTTGATCCTAACACCAATCAGTGGACCACTCCAGAACTTTTGGCCTCTGATGCTGCTGATGTCAACATCGACTTTGCCGCTAACGGCATTGGCTATATCACATACACTGACAAGAGCAACAAGATTCATCTGTTCAAGTATGATTATGCCGACCCGACAGGCATCAAGAACGTTGTCAACAATGCTGTTGCCGGAGAAACCTACTACAATCTTTCTGGTGTACGCGTAGCCACACCTGCCAAGGGCGTATATATCAAGCGCAGCGTCGACAGCAACGGTAAGGTTAGCACACAGAAGATTCTGAAGAAATAAAACCTTTAACCCACATAGTCTTCAGCGAAGAACAGCCTTTCAGGCGCTTCCTGAAGACTATGCTTTTTGCCCGCTATGTCCGACGGGCTATCTCCGATGCATACATAATAAAAGATGTTCTGCCGCCATGAAAAAAAATTGTCTTATCCTGTCATCATTACTGTTATTCGCCTCACAAGTCTTTTCCGCTAACGTAACAGGCGTTGTCTTCCTCGACAGCAACAGAAACGGAAAACTCGACCATGGCGAGAAACGCCTGCGGGGAGTGCTCATTTCAAACGGCGACACCATCGTCGTCACCGATAAACATGGGCGCTATCAGCTGCCTGCCACACCCGGAAGCTCTGTCATGCCGATACTTCCGGCCGACTATACACTGACAGGAAGCAAGGTGGTGAATTCGAATTTCTCTTATTTGGGGGAAACGCAAGCCATAGACACAACCGTCGATTTCCCCATGCAACGGAAAAAGACAAACAACAGATTCCTGCTCAATGCCATTGGCGACGTGCAGGTGGGCAACTATCAGGAGCTCGACTATGCCACCCGCACCCTGTGGCCCGAGCTGCTCAAGAGTTCTGGCGCAACGGTCAACCTCTTTTTGGGAGACCTGGTCAACAACAACCTCTCCCTTTACCAAGACCTGCACGCACTGATGGAGCAGCTGCCGGCTCCCACATGGACGGTTCTCGGCAATCACGACCGGGATGTAGACAGTGTGCGCTGGCGCCAGTATCGCTCCTACGGCGAGGTGTTCGGTTCCGACATGTACGCCTTCAACGAGGGGAAGGTGCATTTCATCATATTAAATAATGTATACGGGAAAGGGCCGCGGGCCTACGAGGGCTTCTTCTCAGAGCGCCAACTGAATTTCGTGCGCCAAGACCTGAAGCACGTTCCGCAAGACCGCCTCATCGTTCTCAGCATGCACATCCCCTTTGCCTTTACCAAGAACAGACACGATTTGCTTGATCTGTTGAAAGGAAGAGGACATGTGCTTGCCATCACAGGCCATCTGCATCAAGTGGGGCGCTTCTTCCAACAGGGCGACGGCGTGACTGTTCACGAATTGGGAGCCGGAGCTTCCTGCGGTTTCTGGTGGGTCGGCGAAAAGGATAGCGACGGCATCCCCGCCGCACTTCAGCAGGAAGGAACGCCGAGAAACTATTTCGTCGTAGAATTCAGCAACACCTCCTACCAAATCCGGTGCAAAGCCATCGGACAAGACGCGCGCCGACAGATGACCATCCACGTTACGGGCATCGACACCCTCGACACCCACCTGCGCGACCTCAAACACATTCCGCCTGCCACGCTCATGCTGACCATATACGGTGGCTGCGACAGCACCCAGGTGCGTTGCAGGATAGACAACGGGGAATGGATGCCATGCAGCAAGAACAGAATGGTGGATCCCAACGTGGCGAGGGCGCGCGAGCAGAACCTACAGAAAATATTCCCCACGCCCTTCAACAAGATGAACCCCCTGCGCAACAGAGAGTCGCACCAGCTGTGGACGCTGGAAATGCCCCTCCATTGTCGCCGCGGTGCACACGTCGTTGAAGTAGAAGCCTCCGATTCCTATGGGTTCCACGCCACAGGAACACGAAGTTTCTGCTTCGAGCAGAAAACAGAGCGAGCTCTTTAGTTACAAAACTTTCAGAGGCAAGAAAGGCTACGGGTAGGCGCGTCAGCGGGAATGGCAAGAGATAAGAAACTAATAATGTACAAAGTACGGCGGCAAACTACTCGCAGTGTTTGTTTCAAAAACAGCGGCTTTTTGAATTGAAAACTCGCAGTTTCTGTGATGAAAACTCGCAGTTTTTGGCGTAAAAACTTTCACGAACTCGAAATCCTCAAATCGCAGAAGCAGCAACTTCTTGATAATGAAGCACATAAAGGTTCCTTGAATAATAAGGAATTATCGCCAAAAACTCCGATTCTTAGCAGAAAACAGGCCACAATCTGTCATTTAGCCCTCCCCGCCTTATCACACAGCGGACAAGGTGGGGAGGGAGTTATAGAGTGCCAAGCCCTTCACCGTCAACAGATACTTTTGTCGTGGGTGGCGGGGAGAGTCAGGGTACAGCAGGCAGACGTATCCTTCTGATATAGCAGGCGAAAGATAGAGATTCAAGAAATTATCCCGACCTTTCAAGTTCAAACTGCTCATCATCTCTTTCACCGAAACTTGTTTGTTGGCGATGGACTTAACGAGGCTGATGATATTATGATTGCCCGTATACAACTTGTCCTGTACTTGTCCTGTGCTTGTCCTGTTCGTGTCGGGCTTCGCCTCAGATTTTGGCATTTGCCAATCCTCAGGTGAATCTATCATCATATATCGGTTCTTCAATATGTTATCCTCACCAAGTAATAGGTTACGGAAGAAACGCACAAGGAACAGCGGCTCGTAATTGATGCCTTTATTCAAGTTACGATAGTTAGCCCTGACCAGTGCATTGCGAAAATACCATGAGTGACGTTCAAACAAGTCATTGTTTACACTAAATCCTTGTGAGCGCAGGTATTTGATGGTAAAAATAGCAGTTGTGCGTGTATTGCCCTCACCAAAAGGATGAATCTGCCACAACCCTGCCACAAACTTAGCCAGATGTTCCACCATTTGGTCTTTGGTTAATCCGGTATAGTCAAATAGGCGCTCCTGTTCCAAGTCGTATTCTATGGTCATGCGCAAATCCTGCCAGCGACCATAAAGCACAGAGTCGCCACGCAATACCCATTCCTTTTTCGAGATGTCATAGTCACGGAAACGCCCTGCATGTTTGAACACGCCTTCAAAAACGGTCTTATGAATGGAAGCCAATCCAGCTACGCTATAGGTGAATGCATCCGTCTGTAGCAGTTTCGAAATATTGCTCGACACCCTGTCGGCTTCCTCCTTATTGTCCTCATCTTTGCCGTGAGTCGTCTTGCTGACGTAGTATTGCTTCACCAGTTCGCGAGCTTCATCAATGGTTATCTCCCCTTCAATGTTCCTACGGGCAGTCTCTTGCAAATACTCTGAAGTCTTTAGCCCGTCCACAGCTTGCAAGCCAATAGCCACACGCCATGCTTCGGCACGCTCACGCCTTGCTGGTTCCCCTTGACGGATATACTCGTCAAAGTTTAAGTTCAATTCCTTATTCTCACTCATATCTCGTTCTGTTTATTAAGGCTTCGATGACCTTGGCGGCTGATACAAGAATTTTGTTATTATCTTACAAAAATGTTTTGACTTAAAAACCCTCGACTTGCAAATTGCAATATCAAGGACACATCTGCGATGCTATCTGTCCGCAAAAGTACAAAAATATTTTGAATGAAAGAAGATATTGTGGAAAAGTTTCAGTATTCGATGCGGTATTGCCCATTTTCCATTGGTTGTCTGTTGGTGAAGCAAATAATAGTATTCATTTAAAATATGTAAGCCCCCCACCTTATCACACAGCGGACAAGGTGGGGAGGGAAGACGCCTAAAAAACGTATCACTTGCAATAATTCTCAATATAACCATTCAGTATTTCCTCTATGTTTTCTGCTGATGGACGTTCCTCATTAATGTTTATGATGCGCCCTTCTCCATCAAATGTCATAAATCGAGGAACGGCACGTACATTATATTCTTTGGCAAATACCGAATTGAAATTATTTGGGATAATATATTGCTCCCATTCAGGTTTGTCATCCGCTATTCTCTTTTTCCATTTTTGAATATCTTTGTCAAGTGAGATACTTACAAACTGAATTGTCGGAACATCTTTGTACTTTTTAATCAGTCTTTCCAAGTGAGGTATCTCTGCGCAGCAGGGGGCGCACCATGTGGCCCAAAAGTCGATGTATGTTATTTTCCCCTTGTTTATAATGTCGTGGAAACGAATAGAGTTCCCGTCAATATCTTGTATTTCGAAATCACCGGCTTTCACTCCTTTTTTAAGGCTTAAGAGAGTTTCGTATATTTTTTTATTCTGTTTGAAGATTTCGCTTTTACCAGAGAGTTGTGTATAGAGATGCCAAGCCTTGTCTAACGTTTCACCTATACCACTTATCATGTTTGTTTTCATTTTCTCATCACTTAGTCGCTCGCGCATTTCTTTGCTTTCTAAACTATCTCTGAGATACCTCATATACCGTACTAACTCAGGTTCATCCTGATAGAGGGTGGAGGATTGTTTAAGGATATAGCGGATTTTGTAATCAGCGATAACACTTTCAACTTGACTGTTGTTTAAGTCAATACTGTTAACAAACCGGTTAAACCCAGGGTCAAGACCTGGGTCGAATCCTCTTTTAAATAGTTGCCATGCATATACGAATCCCCATTCTGGTCTGAGTTTTTTAAAATCATTCTCATAAAGGCATGAGAATTCTTCACATGTACCCTTAAGAGCTTTTCTGTGGTTTGCTTGTTGTTTGGATATTTGCTGAATAAAGTCTTGATAAGAAACGGCTTTCCCTTGGCTGTCTGCATATTTATATCGAACAAAGTCAGGAAATGGAGGCAGGTTCAAGAAGGTACACTCCTTACTGGTCTCACCTTTGAAAAAACAATTCAGACGAAAGACTTTTAACTTTCTTTCTCCTAAATCAATTATCTCGTCAATTCCTGTTATTTTTATCTCCAGAGAGCAGTTTGGTCGAAGAAAGCACCTTACATTTCCACTGTCTTCGCCAAGATATTCTAAAAAAAGAGTTACAGTTGTCGGTTCTTGAATCATGATATCACACTCGAACCTTCCGTTATTGTCAACCATTAAGGTATCGTGAAGATGTGTCTTCTCTTCAACCAATATAAGATGGCCTTTATTTGTATAGCGTGGAACTTGTCCAATTATTTTTACTGTCTCACTCGTAGCGAATGCGTCTATTGACAGCAAAAACACCAAGAGTGAGACAAAAATGCTTCTTCTTTTCATCTTCATTTCTGATCAGAATCGTTACGCCATTGATCGTTCCATTTAAGGACACTTTCCGGTAGTCTTAGGTAAAGATTCTCTTCGTTCATCGTATAAGTATTAGTGCCGTCAGTATGAGTATAGGGTTTGCGATATTGAAAGAGTGGATCGTTCCAAAGGCGACGTACATTATAGAAGCTGATAATATCAGCCATAAATTCACGATCTTGCTCATCAACACAGAATTTGATAAGATCGTCTTTTGAATGAACTGTTTCGGGAATAGATTCATGACCGGTCAGTACACGATATGATCTCAACTCGGTAAGGACACTGCGCGCGTTAGATTCATTTCCGACTCTTGCCTCGCACTCAGCAAGTGACACATAAATTTCCGGTAAACGTAGTCCATAGTGTGTACAATAGTCACTGACGGCACCTGCCGGATAAGGAAACGGTTTACCTGTAACATCAATTGTGGGTATAAGGTTACGGCGTAAGTCATAATCGTCAAATTTCGCATATTCTTCAGGTGTTATATAGTAGGGAACTGCATTATAGTATGAAAGCCCAAATGCTCCACTGAAGAGAGCGTTTTGTTTAACCCATGTCGTTTGTGGATCAGCCAGGCATAAGGTAAGAGACAGGCTCCTGTAGTTTTGTTTTCACCATATAATTCGTTTACTGTTAACTCCCTATTACCATACACATTTGCTAATAGTGTATTATAATTGCGCATGTAGGATACATCCTTATCTACTTTCATTCGTTGAAAAGCCTCACGAAGAGGTTCCAATGCTTTCTCATAATTACCTATCAGCCAGTATATTTTCCCTTGTAAGGCGAGCCCTGTGGTTTTATAGGCACGATAACGATGAACTGGTAAATCTTTCATTTGAGGCACGGCCTCATCCATCTCATTAGTAATAAAGTCATACAATTCCCTCATGGATGCTCTTTTAAAGTTTTCGGCATAAGTATCTGCTTTCCTTACGATGGGTATGGTCGGCTCATCAGGAGTGTCTGCGTTATAAGGTTTTGAAAATGCTTGTGCCAGAATAAAGTGAAGCCAAGCGCGTCCGACACGTGCCTCAGCCTGGACGGCTCTTTTTTCCTGCTCTGTGGCCCCATCAGAATCCATAACACCATCAATGATTGAGTTGAAGATATATATCTTTTGATAAATATACGCCCAAAGCTGACAGTTCTCGGCTGTGTCATAGATCCTGGTCTCAAATTGAAACGCACGTTGTGAAGAAGCAGGATCATTTCTATAAGCTACCCTATATAGGTTTGTTACGTTTTCAGGTGTGAGGAGAATGTGTGGACTGAGAAATTTTGTATAGTCTTCGCACATTACTGTCATGAATCCTGACGTATTGAACATTCCTTCATAGTTCTCGGTTGTCTCTGGAATAGAATAGCCTCTTGGCTGGTCATCAAGGAAAGAATCACAGCTGACCAATAATAATGCAACTGTCAGGAATAGACAGTCAGCAATTCTGAATGGATGATTATGTCTTATCATTTTGATCTTTAAATTAGATTGCAATAACTGTTTAAAAACTAATATTAAGTGCTAAAGAGAAGGATTGTCCGTACTTTTCCGATCTGCTGTAATAACTTGGATATCGTAGGTTGAAGTATTCCGGGTCTATTCCTTCGCTGTTAAAAGGTATGATAAAAAGATTTCCAACCTGGCCAGTGATTTGTATGTTATTTACGTGAATCCTTCGCACAAATCTTTGAGGCAATGTATATGTCAGGCTAATGTCTCTCAACTTAATATACGATGCATCAAGTATTCTTGTGTCTGCATAGAGGAATGCATTGGAAACATAGTCCGAATTGCGTATGGCAATATATGCCGGGACATCAGTAGTAAGCTCATCTCCTGGTTGACGCCATCGTTGGTCAGTCTCTTTTTTAAGACCGGATCCGACACGTCCTATAAACAGATCCGCGTCTTTACGCATTTTATTACCAAAACTATAGGACATCATGAATGACAATTCAAGATTCTTATATGAAAAAGTATTACTCAGACCTCCAGTTACTGTTGGAATTGTTGTTCCGGAATAGACAACATCTTCGTTTGTCAAAGAGTTAATGTTTGCCCCCTGTACGATATTGCCTTCTTTGTCATATGCCTGTGGAAATCCTCGTTCATCAAGTCCTGCATAACGATACGAGAACAAAGCGCCAACAGGGTAGTCTTGTATATAAGCTGCAGATAACATATCGGTGGCCAGTGTATACGCTTTCTCCACTTCTTGTTTTTCTATCCTGTTTTTATTATAGGATAGATTAAGTTCTGTATGCCAGTTAAAAGACTTAGATCTAATATTATGGATATTGATACTCAACTCAACACCACGGTTACTCAGTTCTCCGACATTTCCAATAGTCGACAGCCATCCTGTAGTAGGATTGAGCATGAGTGTACCTATCAAATCTGTCGTATATTTATTATAGTAGTCGAACGACATGCGGATTCTGTTATTCAGCAGACTCGTGTCAGAACCAAGGTTTATTGTACGTGTCTTCTCCCATGTCAGTTTTTTATTAGCAGGTGTTACTATATTATATCCCGGACCAGGATAACGAGAATCTGTCGTTGCGGAGAGGATGTCATATTTTCCTCCTGTTCCGGGAAGAGGAGAGTTCCCAGCAAATCCATAGCTGGCACGCAGTCTTAACTCGTTGACCCAGTCAATTCCTTTCATAAAGCTTTCTTCGGATATTTTCCAGGCTGCTCCAATTGACCAAATGGGTTTGTATTGGTTACTTGGATCACTACCGAAGAGGTTAGACTGGTCCATACGCAAGCTTGTATTCAGGACATATCTACTCAAATAAGTGTAAGAGGCATTGGCATAGAGTGAGAAATATTTTTTAGCAGTCTCGCTTTGTTCATAATCTCGATAGATAACTGATGCGTAACTGCCGATTGTGACAGGAGAGATGAAACCACTGGAGAGAGCGTATTGGTCATACTGCTCAGCTTGCATGGTTTGCATATTATAACCGCGTATGGAATTATTATAAGCCGTAGTCTTGTAGGACCGTATTTCAGTTCCAATAAGTCCGGTTATTTGGTGAGTCCCTTCCTCATACTCTTGGTCATAGACCAGTTGGTTGCGGAGTGTCCAATCGGTTGTTACAGCCTGATGCAACCCAAAGTTTCCTCCGCTTGTCGGTGTGCGGAAACTCCCTGTCGATGTGTTAAAGAGGAGCGTTTTTTCGTAACGCACATAATAAGTGTCTTGTGGTCTGAAAGTCTCAGTCTTACTATTTATACGACTAAATTGAAAACGCCCTTCATAACGTAGTCCCTTTAGAAGATTGGCAGTCAATCCGGTGTTCAAACGCAAGTTTGTACTATTCGTGTTGTTGACAGACTTATAAAAGTCATCTACAGGATGGAAAGTAAGGTCAATACCCGTGGCTTCTTCTGCCATCGCTCTCTTTTCGTCTGACAGGACATAAGGTGATTGGTCAATCCATCCGTCGTTATTCCGGAATATCTGGTAGGGAAGATTCGTATAAGAGAATTCCGCAAAACTGCCTGTAAACTCATTATAGGCATCCTCTGAGAACATACGTCCTCCAAGTGTTGTTCCTCCACTTTCTGAGAAAGGACTCAGATGTGCTTTTTTATTGAGATAAGTCGCATTGATAGTGACATCCCATTTCAGCCATTTCGCTATTTGATAATCTTGGTAGGCATTAATGTTAATACGGTTGTTCCAATCCTTGTATGTTCCTTGGTCACCTTTGTAATCCAAGGAGAGGTAATATTTACTTTTCTGATTACCACCACTGACGTTTACATGATGCTGTGTGAAGAATTTGTTACTCATGAATAGGTCTTCATACTGACTTCGGCCTTCTTGAACCATAAGAGCTGATAATCCAGCATCTCGCTGATCTTGAGTGATTTCGCCATTCTTATATTGATACATAAGACGCTCATGCGGCCAGATAACAGGTGCCGATGTGTGGGCGCAGCTGTTTGCGGTAGCTCCCGAAGCACTTTTCTGAATTGTGGCATAGGAATAAGTGTCGGAGTAGATATCAAACATTTCCTGTGCGTTTTTCATGAATGTTTGATTATCCATAAATCCATAATAATCATAGTCCGGTTTCCCGTATGATGTGATTGAAGCACCGTAGTTTACCCTGACTTTCGAATCGTACTCTCCTTTTTTGGTACTAATCACGACTACGCCGTTAGCGGCTTGAGCACCCCATATACTGGCTGCTGTGGCATCTTTCAGTATTGTGATGTTAGCAATATCTTTACTGCTTATCATTTCTTCAACCAAAGAAGCTTCCATCGGAATACCGTCAACAACAAATAGCGGAGCTCGTTCTGAGTTGATGGAAGTTGTACCTCGGATAAGGTATCTGTCTTGGTGCTCGTTTCTGTTGATTGACAGCCCCGTCACTTTTCCTTCCAATCCGTCAATGACACTATTCGTTGACAGAAAATGTCTGTCAACTTCTTCTCCCCTGACAATATTGTATGACCCTGCGGCTCGTTCTCTGGAGATCGTCTGATAACCAGTCACCACCACATCGTCGAGCAGGGCGCTCTCATCTTCCAGTATAATCACCACGGGCTTGTAGCTTGCATGGCGTTTCAATGGGCGTTTTCCGACATACGAATAAGTAAGCATTTCCCCTTCTTCAACACCTTCGAGCACGAAATTGCCGTCGTAATCGGTCACGGTTCCTTTGTTGGTTCCTTCCACCTGCACGGTGACACCTATCAGCGGCTCGCCGTCAGCGTCGCGAACAGTGCCTTTAACCGTGCGAGCAGATGCTCCAGAAGTGGGTGAGGCTTGCGGACGAAAGAGCTTGCTGCCCTTGAAGACGGTGATGAACTTGCCTTTCACGGTGTATTCCAAGGGAGTATCCTTGAGCACCTGCTGCATCACGGCACTTACGGGCTGGTTTTTCATGTTCACGCTGACGCGGTATTGCTGCACCTCGTCGTAGGTGAACGACACTTTGCACCCGCTCAGGTCCTCAATCTTGGTGAGAACCTGCGACAGGGGTGCATTGTTTACTTTGAGCGAGATTTTCTTTTCTGTCTGCGCCATCAGCTGCGTTGCCGAAAAGCAAAGCACTATGGCGAGGATCAGATGCCTGAGCCGCGGCAGACAGATGGTTGTTCTTGTTGTTTTTGCCATGTCGTAATTTGTTAATGAATCATTCTAACTTAAATACGACTGGCAAAAAATTATGGTGCCTGCTGCTGGATATTTTTTTCAGAAACGATGATCTTATCGCCCTGGCGCTCGGCATGCAGATAGCGGAACTCGTTGAGCCGCTCGATGGCATCGTCGATACCGGCGTTGCGGTCGGCAATGAAGTGCAGCCGATAGCTCATCAACCGGCGGTTCTGCAGTTCGATATTCACGTTATACCAGCGGCCAAGCTCCACCAAAATATCCACGAGCGGCACGTTGTCGTAATAGAAATAGCCGTCTTCCCACTGCTTGTAGGTCTTGGTGTCGGCATCGGAAATCACCAGTTTATCGTTCACCGTGCACACGTCTTCGCCCGGTTTCAGGATAACTTCCTGCCGGTTGCCGTCGGTCACTCTGACGCTGCCGTCGACCAATGTGATATGGATGCTCTTGTCTTTATATGCCTTTACGTTGAACTTGGTGCCTAAGGCGGTGGTTGAAAGGTCGCGGCTCTTCACGATGAACGGATGGTTCTTGTCTTTGGCAACGGCGAAATAGGCCTCACCCTCAAGCCATACGGTGCGGCTTTCGCCCGAGAAACGTGTGGGGAACCGCAGTCGGCTCTCGTTGTTGAGCAGCACCTTGGTGCCATCGGCAAGGATAATGGTCTGCACCTTGCCGCGCGGCGTGGTGACAATGCGCTCTTCTTCGCCTTGCGAAAGCGACGGTTTGGTGAAGTCGAGCACCTCGTCGGTGGCAATGTTCACCGTCTTATGCTTCGTCGAAGGGGTCATTTCCTGCTTGGGTGCGCCTTCGGCGGCAACCGCCATCTCGGTGTGGGCATCCTGCTCGATGGCTTCCATCACCAAAAGGGAGCTGTCGGGAGCAGCGTCGGGGGTCTTCGGGCGGATGAGGAAGAAGAACAAAACGGATGCGGCAATGCCCATCAGCACGCCCATGCCGATGTATCGCGCGGGAGATTTCCATCTCCTCACCTCCGCCGCCTCAACCACCGTCTCCGGCTTGGTGCCGCTCTCCTTTGCAAAAGCTTCCCAGGCGGCATCCACGTCCACCTTGCCGAACCTTTCCTTCAGCAGAGCAGCCCTCACGTCTTTCAGGTCGTTCAAGTCTTCATCGGTCAATATGATATCATCATTCAGCTCTTCCATGTCACCTTATTTATATTAATACGTTTCCGAAGGCTACTTTGGTGCCGCGCCTTTCTTATAATTAACGTTAAACTTCTGGCGTATCGTCTGCAGTCCTTTCAATATATGTTTCTTGATACCGTTGGGAGCAAGCCCTATCAGCTCACCCGCCTCTTTATAGGTCATGTCTTCCAAATAGCACAGCTCCATCACGCGGCGCGTCTTTTCGGGCATGGCATGGATGGTCTCCAGTATGTCGTCAAGGCGCTGGTCATAGCTGTCAAAAGTATGCTCGTCCAGATCGTTTTGCCCGATATAATATTTCACGAACTCATGCGTGCGCTTCTTGTGGCGGATGAGGTCGATGCAATGCGACTTGGTGGCGGCAAACAGATAGGAATCCACCTGCGCGAGAAGCACGCCATGATAGTTTTCGAGCACCCTTCTGAACACATCGCCCACCACATCGCGCGCATCCTCCTCGTTGCCAGTCAGATAGAGTGCATAGAGAAACAACTTCTGATAGTTCCTCTTGAATATCTCCTGAAAATAAAGATTCTTCTCGCTCTCTGTCATGACCTCTCTTTGATTACTTATAATGATTACGCCGACAAAGATACGCCTATTTTGGCGATTCACAAAAGAAAAAACGAAAAATCAGCACATTTCGTTCTGCCTTCGGTGCATTATCGTTTTTTTTGCTTACTTTTGCACTATGATTCAAGGACACGGTGACGACATCTACGATTACGAGGGAATCATTCGGCACAATTTCAGCTCGAATGTATACCATGCACTGCGCATGCCCGGACTGGAAGAGCACCTCTGCCACTGCATCGGCTGCATAGGTAACTATCCGCCGGCAGAGGCCACTCAGATGGAGCGCATGCTCGGCATCCGACATGGCAACCGTCAGCACGAGAACCTCATCACCAACGGAGCCACGGAAGCCATCTATCTGACGGCACTGGCTGCCAACAACCACGGCGAAAGCGCTCAAACCCGCTGCCGCTCGGCAGTGGTCGTGCCAACGTTCAGCGAATACGAGGACGCATGCAGGCTCTATGGGCATGAGGTGATCCACATCAGCAGCCTCGACGAGGTGACCGACGACGTGAACATGGTGTGGCTGTGCAACCCGAACAACCCCACCGGCACGGTGATCAGCAAGAAGCAAATCGTGGAGGCGGCATTCAGGCACCACCACACCGTATTCGTGATCGACCAGAGCTACGCCTGCTTCTGCACCGAAGAACTGCTGCAGCCGCGCGAGGCGGCACAGATGGGCAACGTGATCCTGCTCCACTCCATGACCAAACAATATGCCATACCCGGACTGCGATTAGGTTTCGTAACAGGACCGATGCCGCTCATCGACACGCTGCGCATGCACCGCATGCCATGGAGCGTGAATGCATTGGCCATCGAAGCATTCGCCTACATCCTTGAAAACGAACAACGCTACCGTTTCGACATCGCTGCCTACCTGCACGAAGCGCAGCGGCTGAACGCTGCCATCAACGGCATCGAGGGCTTGGAGGCCCTGCCCACGCGCACGCACTTCATGCTGGTGAGGATGGATCACGGCGACAGCATACTGCTGAAGCGCAAGCTGGTGGATGAATATGGCATACTGATACGCTCCGCCCACAACTTCGTGGGGCTCAACCGCCACTACTTCCGCGTGGCGGCACAGTCGGAAGAGGAGAACAATCTCTTGGTGGATGCCCTGAAAGACATTATAAACAGAATATGACATGCACATCGCACTGATCATCGGATGGATAATGGACAAGCTGCTGGGCGACCCTTCGTGGCTGCCCCACCCCATCGTCTACTTCGGCAAAGCCATCGCCTTCGGGGAAAGGAGGCTCAACAACGGCGCTCGGCGGCGGCTCAAAGGGGGCGTGCTTGCCGTGAGCCTGATCGTTGCCGTCTATCTCATCACATGGCTCGTCCTCCACTACGCTTCAATGATTCCCATGCCTGGCATCTCCCTCAGCGTTGTCATCAGTGCAGTGCTCATCTTCTTCTGCCTGGCAGGAACCACGTTGGTGAAGGAGGTGCGCATGGTGTTCGAGGCGCTCGACCGCAGTCTCGACGAAGGCAGACAGCAGGTGGCGCGCATCGTGGGGCGTGACACCTCACAGTTAGACGCGCAGGAAATCCGCAAGGCAGCCTTGGAGACGCTCGCCGAAAACCTCTCCGACGGGGTCATAGCACCGCTCTTCTGGCTCCTGCTGTTGGGCGTTCCCGGCATGATGGCATATAAGATGGTGAACACGCTCGACTCCATGATCGGCTACCGCACGGAGCGCTATCGGCAGTTCGGCACCGTGGCGGCGCGCATCGACGACGTAGCCAACTATCTTCCCGCACGCATCACCGCCCTGCTGATGATACTCGTGGCTCTCCGCCCGCAGCTCATCTCGTTTGTGTGGAAATACGGCAGCAAGCACGCATCACCCAACAGCGGCTACCCCGAAAGTGCCTTGGCGGGGATTCTCAACTGCCAGTTCGGCGGCACCCACACCTATTTCGGCGAGGTGATTGAGAAACCTTTCATCGGAAACCACGACCGCCCCCTCTCCATCAATGACATGCGCCGCGCCTGCCGCATCAACCTGTGGGCTGAAATACTGATGGTTATCCTGGTATTCGCAGCCATGGCTTTCTGAGCAAGAGGCGTTTCCGGCCGATCACTCTGAAATGGTTTTTCGGAGTCTTAGTTTCTGCCCAACATCACTTTTCTTTATATCCATCTGATAATAAATAAGTTACATAGGGTGACATTGAATCGTTCAATGTCACTCCATCTCACTTCCGCATCATTGTGTTCTCCATTGCCGCCACAAAGAAACCAATTCTTCAAAAGTAAAACAACTTGTTTTACCTCCTTAAAACGATGCTTTCATTCTCTAATAATGGCATTCCACAAACCAAAACAACTTGTATCACTCCCATAAAAACGCAGTGACATTGAATGATTCAATGTCACTCCATCTATCATACTGTATATCAGAAGCTTAGAACGAAAAGTGACATTGCCTGTAAGAATCATCATAATGATTCTTAAATTCTATCGAATCACTTTTTCCGCGTATTCATAACAAGTTTCGCGGAATTCTTTTCTATTTAGCACTTTTTCTCCCCGACTGCACTAAAATTCAAAAAGAATTTGTACCTTTGCAGCATAATAACATTTTAGTGTTCATGATTATGAGCGAGAAACAGAAACAATTCCCGCATCAGGTATTCTGAATAACAAACTTTCGCTCATATAAGACAAAATGCTTAGTTATTAGACATAACATAGAAACGAAATAAGGAAACAATGAAGACAAAGGACGAGATTCTACACCTTCTGAGCATCTACAAGCCGACGGCAGAAAGCAGATACGGACTGACACGTATCGGCATCTTTGGCTCCGTGGCTCGTGGCGAACAGACTGAGGACAGCGACGTGGACGTATGCTATGAGGGACGGGTGCCGTCGCTGCTTACGCTCGACCTCATACAGACCGATTTGGAGCGGATGCTGGGCAGTCGTGTGGACTTGGTGCGAGTGCGCGACGGTATGAACAGCCTTCTCAGGGAGCGCATCAGAAAGGAGGCCGTCTATGTTTGACAATGAGATTGTGATGGACAGTATGCGGAGAATCCGCATAGCCATCGAGACCATTCTGGAGCGAGCTGCCGTGGTCAGCGACCCAAACGAATTGCTCACCTCACCAGGTGGAATGATGCGCCTCGACGCCATCTGCATGAATCTGATTGCACTGGGCGAAGCTGTAAAGGGTCTCGACAAGCAGACGCATGGCGAACTGCTGCCCCGCTATCCCGAAGTTTACTGGAGCGGCGTCATGCGGATGCGCGACAAGATAGCTCACCATTACTTCGAGATTGATACCGATGTAGTGTTCCGCACCGTGCAGGAGGATGTGCCGCAAATGAAAGAGGTCATCGACAGGATGATTGCCGACATGGAAGGTATATAGCCATAGGGATTATGGGGACGTCACATATTGAATAAAAAACATCTTTTCCGGAATAATATATACAACTATATGATTCACAATCCACAAGTTCCAAATCCGGTTTTATATTGAGACGATAACCATTGCCAATAATATTCTCTTTTTTTATTCGTGATGCTTGATTCCATTATGCCTTCTTCTATATTCATTTGGGTGGTTTCAAATAATATACACCTACTAAATCAGCAAAATTATACCAGTAATTGCAACATTCCCACATGCAGTAAGCAACAGTCATTCTAATGTTTTGCTTCTCCTTGTAAGCCGCTTTGTACACATAATGGTGTGCTTCAGCATCATATACAAGATATCTCTTTTTGAGTGCAACACTTCCATTCTCCATATAATACTTGTAAACACCCTTATCAATTTCAAATCTTTCAAGATAAGTCGTGGGATAGCCTTCTTCAAGAAAAAAGTATGGAGTGAACTCACCTGTCGTCACAGCATTCTTGAAACTGTCAAAGGATGGGAATTTGGACAGGTATTGCGTCTTGTACATATAGTACAATAAACTTTTATCTACTAAGTAGCAGTACCCGTCTTTCCCCGTGACATAGTACTGTATTAGTCCCTCCTTTGCTGGCATAAAGTGGAAATCTTCCGGTGTGAAACTATCCTCGTTAAATACGAGGTCTTCTGCACTTGGCTCATACTTGTGCGAAGTGCCGCCTGCACATCCAGATAGGATGAGTGTGATAACAATAGAAACTATTACTTCCTTGTACATTCTTTCGTTCATTTTTCTATCCTTTGAATTGCTCCAAAATGAAACGCCTGCAAGCATTAGAGCCGTCACCTGGTCATTACAGCTTTAACCATAATGGAATGCGCCTCCAAAGATTATAGTTCTCATAATAATCCGCTGCTGTGATATAATCAGGGGACGGTTCTTTGATCATTTTGTTTATTATGAACAGCTCCAAATGAAACGCCTGCAAGCATTAACGGATTGCGGATTTCCGCTTTTCTTTTGTTGTTGCCATCGTCACACATATATATATTAGTCATTTTGTTTTTCGATTACAAAGATACTAACACATCCTCAAACTTCCAAATAATATCCGAATAAAATGATCACAGAACCGTCCCCTGGTCATCCTGAAATGATCACAGAACCGTCCCCTGGTCATCCTGGTTCTTACCATTTTATACCCTTTTCTTCTATAAGTGGTCTTAATTTCTCAACTCCATCAAGGAAAGACTTACATGCGCGAGTCAGTGGCATGTCAGGTTGTCTATAGTTCCAATGTACTTCAGAGTTATCATAAATAGAAAACTGCATTTCATGACTCCTTCTCTCCACAAACCAAAGGAAGTCTTCCTTCTTTCCATACAGAAGCAGGGCTATACACGCATGGAAATCTTCACCATAACGGTTAGGATACGCACAGTTTTTTATTCCTTCTACAATAGATGCTGGTGTAGTATACTTATCCAGAAATGGAATCGCATATTTCTCAATATGGTATAACATGGAGTCAATAACTCTATTATCATACTTCTCATCTGTATCTTCGCCAATAAGCCACTCCAGATAGGTAGGTATAGGCTTAGGCATCAGATCGCCTATATTGCTGTTGTAAAAAGCATTCATAGGTAAGAACAGGTTTAGGTTTTCTGCAATCTTAAGCACTTTAGGAAGCACTATATTGGCTCTTATTGCATAATATTTCACATGAGCACGACCTTGGGTACTGTGTCCAAATATAAGATTCTGGGTAATGTCTTCACTAATCTTTTTGGGAAAAAAGCCTTGGTTCTTACGCTTAAATCCGAATTCTTCCAATCGGCTTATTATTCTCTCATTGAAAGATATGTATCTCTTCTTTTGCATAATAACTTCTAAATAACTTCTGACCAGGGGACGGTTCTGTGATCATTTTGTTTTTTATGAACAGATCCAAATGAAACGTCCGCAGGCATTAACGGATTGCAGATTTCCGCTTTCCTTTTGTTGTTGCCATCGTCATACATGTATATTAGCTATACTGTTTTTCGATTACAAAGATAATAACTCTTTCGCAAATAACCAAATAATATCAGATTAAAAATGATCACAGAACCGTCCCTTGGTCATTCTAAACAATATACTCAAAAATGATCACAGAACCGTCCTTGATTCCTCTCAGAACCCCTATTCACACTTATTTTGGTCTAGACTTTCTTGTATTCGTATAATCGCTTTTTCTATTATTCTTATATCTCTTTGTAAGACATCGTCAACTTTATTTATTCCTAATGAATTTAACATCGAGATAATAGAAGAGTGTAGCTTCTTCTTATTACTAACATTTTTAGCGATATCTGATATATAAGGGATGTATTCCACGTCGGAGATTTCGACAGGTACTCCAATAGGGTTCCAATTGGATATACATTCATTAATTCTCTTTTGTAAATAATCTTCATTCATAATTCTTTATATTCAATATTAAACTACAGATGTGATTTGTTAACTATCTCCACGGAATTTTATATCCTTTAACGTTACTGTTGGTTGCTTTTCTTATACTAAAAACAGTGATTATTTTTTTGTCATTTTTGTTTTGTATTACAGTATTACCCATATAGGAATAGCGGTATTGTTCTGTTCCG
>JAFUVB010000094.1 GCA_017471245.1 Prevotella sp. | reverse complement strand
TTCGTGTATAGGTCTGTACCAGAGGAGTGCAACAGGTTCGAGTCCTGTCATGACCGCAATTTGAAGAAGAGTTCTTTGACAGATTTACATAAATAATAATAAAGAATAAGGAGTCACCCATTGGACGCCAATGCTGCATAAACACGGACAAGTTTTTTCGTTAATGGCAGATGAGGGGCGGAGGTGAACGGGGCTGAATGTCACCCCGGAGTAAAGGTCACGATAAGCTGATGTAGGCGACGACCTGAAGAATGACATCCATTCGTACGGACAGAGATACGAAATAGTTTCAACAACATAAAGATGGTGTAAGGCCCATCTTTGCCCAGTGTCTCAGCGGAGGCTTAGTAAGCGTACACACCGGAACACGCCTGGGCGCTATCCAATAACTTAACGGCTATGATTAATTACAGGAAGTTGAAAAGCCAGATACACAGAGGAGGTATCGGCTATGTGTTCGAGCCAACGGTCGAGCAATTGGAGGTGAGTGATTGGCAGATTTGGCCACAAGATGCGGTTAGCAAGCGCAAATTGCTCAGGGTTCTGTCCGGCATCATCAGAAACAGGAGTATGAACCACTGGAGAAAGGAGTTTACGCTATGAGGATCAATCTGGACAATGTTCCGCTTGTCACTCAGTCGGCAATGCTCAAGAACATACTGCTTGCTTTCGAGCATGAGAAATTCAGCAAAGAGCTTGCAGCCCACATCGTAGGCGGCGTCACTAAACTTGAAAGGCTCATTGCTGCCGAGAAGGTACATGCTGAAAAGCCATGTATGAAGCAAAATGGTAAATGGTTTGTAAATGCTCCACAGGTGTTGGTGCATTGCAAGAACAGGAGGTAGTGTTATAGGTAAGAAATATTCCTTTTCGTGAGGAATATGGTTGATAACTGGTTCGTGAGAATAGGTTATTTGACTCGATTGAATTTTTGGTTGATCGTGGGGAAGTTGCCGCTTCCCCACAAATGGGTGTAAAGGTAGTGAGGTTGCCGGATGCTTTCGGTTCCTCGTCGGGGTTCGACTCCCCGGCACCCACTCATTTTTTCAAACCACGGCATTGACGGTTCGTGAGAATAGCCAATGCAAAAGCCAAGGCTTACACCCACCCAATCAATCAATCTTGTAGGGATGTAAGCTGTTTTTCCACACTGCCCGTGAGGGTGGTGTGGCTTTTATTAGTCAAACCCTTAAAAACAACTATTATGAGAAAAAAAGTAATTGCGACCGTATGGTGTACGGTTGTCGTTCTGCCGGTATTGGGAATTTTCACGGAAGGTGGCCCTACGTTGCTGGGCGTGTTAGGTTTCTGTAATGGTGGACCTACGTTGGTGAATCTATTTTCGTTACTGTACCTTATCTTCATTGTGGTGGTAAGGTTTCCGGCACCGAAATGGGTACGCGACACCGTCAACGAGATGGTAAGTGACGAAGAGGAGTGTGAGTAAGTAACCTTTGTCAGAGCACAGAATGATGAAAGGAATGAGAGAAGACCTTGAGATACTGCAGACCAGTGTCGTCAAGGCAGGAAGTCGTCGGTACTATATAGACACCAAACAGACGTCCAACGCACAAAAGTATATAGTTATCACCGAGAGCAAGAAAGTAAAGGAAAACGGAACCTATGAGATAAACCGTATAAGGCTTTACCCGGAGGATTTTGACAAGTTCCTGATTAGTCTGCACAAGACTATCAGAACAATACAAAACGAGTCAAACGTCAGTAAAAGTTAAGGTGAAAATATGGTGAAGTTTCTGTTTTTATTTCTTGTCATTTATGAATAACTTTACTGATGTAAACGAGATTTACAAAATACAAGTCAAACTAATTAAAAAACAACAAGATGGAAGAGATTATTGGGATTCCAATGCAGAGTGCTGAAATCGGAAAACTGACGGAAGCACTGTCAAAGTTTCAGGGAAGCGTACAGCAGCCCAAGTTGAACAAGTCTGTAACCGTCAAGACAAAGGAAGGAGGCAGTTACAAGTTCCGGTACGCAGACTTAGGAGCGTGTGTCGCTGCTGCAGCTCCCAAGCTGCAGGAGAACGGACTGGCAATCATCCAGACCATTCAGGGTCACACCCTTGTCACGACCCTCTCGCATTCGTCAGGAGAGTTCATCAATTCACAGATGCCACTCAATCAGCAGACATTATTCTCCACCAGTTTCCAGTCCATAGGCAGTATGATAACCTACATGAAGCGTTATGCCTACTGTGCCATTCTCGGCCTTGTGGCTGATGATGATGATGATGCCAACGCTGCCTGTGGCAATCATGTAGAATACAACGACAAACAGGCTGGTGGTAGAAGTCCAAGGGCTCAGATTACTGGAGCGCAACTGAAAAACTTCATGTCTTCATTCAACGAGAAGCAGAGCATTGACGAACTGATGGCATGCTGGCAGATAATTATCAAGGAACACCCGACCCTGAGCAACAATGAGCAACTTGTACAGGCATTGTTTCAGAGGGCGTCAATCCTCGGCATCGAGGAATTGGGGACATGTCAGAACAGCACAGACATAGACGTCCTTACGGAGAGGTGGAAGGAGATATGGCCTGCAGTTATCCAGGACAAGACACCTTTCGGAAACGCTATTGCACAGAAACGTAAAACTTTCGCGGCATGATACAGTTAGTCAAGAGTCAAGTACAGTTCAGCGAGAACCCTCATGGGTATTTCCTGCAAGGAGTGCAGCTGTCGGGTATCACAAGCCTCATTCATTCCGCCACGGGATTGGGTGTGTATGCAGAAGCGAGTGACTACGTTAAGAATTTCCTAATACCCAAGGCAGGCGAGAAAGGAACTGCGGTACACGGTGCTATCGAGCATTATGACAAGACAGGCCAGAAAATAACTGAGTATGACTTACCACTGAACGGGCACCTTGACGTGTCCGCTCAGTTGGAAAACTACATTAGGTTGCGTGAAGGTTATGAGCCTGTGGACAATGAGTACACTGTCAGTGACAACATCATGTATGCCAGCAACATTGACAATGTATGGCAGAAGATAGATACTGGCGGCATATACCTCGTCGACACCAAGACGAACAATCTTGACCTATACCCAGGGGGCGAGGATGCTCTCATTGAGTACCTGTCTTGGCAGCTCAGCTGCTATGCTTACCTGTTCGAGTTGCAAAATCCAGGCCTGAAGGTAGAAGGACTGCTTGGCAACTGGTTCCGTGACAGCGAGTACAAGCAATGGCCGATCAACCGCAAGGATGACAGCCTCATCAAGACGCTTCTTGACATAGATTATGAAGTGACAGACCACGGTTTTGTCTATAACATCAATGACAAGGAAATGTTTACGGCAAACATCGCAGCGGTATCGCCTCAACAAGATGCTATCATGCCACAGCATGCCATCAATGCCATTGCGGCTATCCTCAAAGAGGAAAAGGCAGCAAAGGCAAGGCTGGATGAGCTGAAAGTCCAATTAAAGAACGCCATGATAGAGCATGGTATCAAGAGTTGGGATGCGGGCAAGTTCACGGCAACCATAGCCAAAGACAGCGTAACTAACACCTTTGATACAACGAGATTCAAGAAAGACCATGCCGACCTGTATGAGCAATACATCAAGCAGTCGGTAAGGGCTGGAAGTTTCACCCTAAAACTTAAATAACTATGGGAGTAAATAAGCAGATTATTATCGGGAACTTAGGAAAAGACCCTGATGTCCGTACGTTCCCTGACGGGACGAAAGCCTGCAGGTTCACCGTAGCCGTAACAGACAAAGGCTATGTGTCGCTTAACGGCACGCAGGTTCCGGACCATACGGAATGGTTTAATATCCTTTGCCGCGGCAAGAGGGCAGAGGTATGTGAGCAATATCTCCACAAAGGAGACAAGGTATATATCGAGGGTGCGACCTTCACGGGAGAGTATCAGGACCAGAACGGCCAAATGAGACGATATACAGAAGTTCGGTGTGACGTAATAGAATTGCTCACACCAAAGGCACAGCCTCAGCAGCAAGCCGCACCTCAGCAGTGGGGCGTTCAGCAGCCTGCGCACAGCACATCGGCAGCACAACCTGCCGGGCAACAGTCGTTCCAACCTGCCGGAGCAAATCCTGCGCCTGTAGGAGTGTACGGACAGCCGGCACAACCTGTTCCGTTAGACAAACCATGGCCGTAAAATGGTAACTACACAACTTATCAAGAAAGATGGCAAGGTCAGCATGGAACAATCGTTGGAATATCTCTGCTCCAAACTGACGAATGGGACCTACGACCTTACCATCTCACGGAAGAAAGAGCCGAGGACGGTAGCGCAGAACTCGCTCATGTGGATGTGGATGGAGTGTATAAGTCAGGAAACGGGACAACCGAAGCAAGACATATACGACTACTATTGCTCGTTATTCCTTGCAAGGCCTGTGAAGATAGGAGGCAGGGAATTGATGGTAAAAGGCTCGTCGTCAAGCCTTACTACGGCACAGATGACGACTTTCCTAAACCTGATACAGGCGGATGCAGCCTCAGAGTTAGGCATACAGCTTCCGCTTCCGGCTGATAGGTTCTACGAACAATTCATAAAGGAGTATCGCAACAGGTGATACTCCTATTTTTTTCTATTTCTAAAAACAAGGATTATGAAAGTCAAGAAAGTAAAGTTAATCAAGAACGGATGCCTTCAGGTTGCCTATATCGACAACGAGGGCAACGATGTAACCTTAAAGGGCGCAAACCCTGCACATCAGGACTTGAAGGATGCCATGAACCGTCTTGTTCCTTTTCTGTGTGAACTCACGGAACAGAAGGAAGCAGAAAAGTTTGACTGGGACAACCCATGGTCAGAGTTAAACGGAGAACTTGTAAGGCGAATGAACGTCAACGGAGTTACCCTCAGTGGTGCTGACACGTTTGAGACTTGCGTTCTTGCAGGCAGCAGGACGCTTGTCGTAACGAACAAGGTATTAAGCCTCAACACCCCTCCTATCACCCTTGATGAGGACGCCGAGGATTACAAGCATCTTCCTGAACTGAACGAAGCCGTAGATGCTGTCATAGAAGAGGCTAAGATGTATGTCAGGGATCACAAGTATTCCGTGGAGCAGTCAGCCCTTGATTTTGAGGGAACGGACGACCCTTTCGGTAATGACGGAGAAGCAGGCGAGTCTGCACCCCTTAAAGACGCATCATAAGAGATGAAGCCAATCTATATTACATCAA
Organism: Prevotella sp.; assembly: GCA_017471245.1. GTDB lineage: Bacteria > Bacteroidota > Bacteroidia > Bacteroidales > Bacteroidaceae > Prevotella. The sequence goes on along the minus strand of JAFUVB010000094.1, from coordinate 21,251 downwards.
TGCCCAGCAAGTACAAGATTCAATTCGAGTACAATGCCAAGCTTATTGAGGTAATAAAGAGAGTACCGAGTAGGCCACGCTATGATGGAGCAGACAAGGCGTGGCTTATCGTAAAGGATTCACCTCTTTATCCGCCAGGCAAGCCCGCTGAATGGTATGTTCGTATCTTCGCCCATTGGGCGGTACAGAATAGATTTTGCGAAAGGATAGTCGAGCGCGAAATCAAAGAGGAACTCACTTATGAGATACCTGAGCTCACGCCACTTGCAGGGGAGCACTATATGCTGTTGAAACCCTATAACTACCAGTTGGAGGGTGTGGCATATGCTCTGAGTCATAAACGGTGTATCTTCGGGGATCAGCCAGGTTTAGGAAAGACGCTGCAGGCTATTTGTGCAGTCGTAAAGGCTCACAAGGAAAGCGCAGTCTTCGGAGAGTCTTTGCCCTGCCTGGTAATATGTCCTGCCTCCTTGAAGGTAAACTGGAAACGTGAGTTTAAGAAGTTTAGCGGCATGGATGCCATCATCCTTGACGATAGGAACAGAGACACATGGCATAACTTCATAATGATGAAGCGCCAGGACGGTGAGAGTTGCTGCAACGTATTCATAACGAACTACGAGTCGTTAAAGAAATACTTTGTAAAGAAAGTGTTGCCGGCAGCCAAGATGTCTATGCGCAACATCATTTTTGACGAACGCATCAGCCTGTTCAAGACCGTCATTATTGACGAGTCACACAAGTGCAAGACTTCCAAGACTCAGCAAAGCAAATACGTTGAGGGAATCTGCAAGGGTAAGCAGTTTGTCTTTGCATTGACCGGCACTCCGGTAGTCAATGACAATACGGACTTAATCCAGCAGCTGAAGATACTGAACAAACTTGAAGACTTCGGCGGTTATGCAAGATTCGTCAAACGCTTCTGTGACGGTCCAAAACGCTCTTCAAATACGAGAGAGCTGAACTGGAGGCTGTGGAACTCATGTTTTTTCAGGCGTGAGAAGCAGGAAGTACTGACAGAGCTGCCTGAAAAGACCCGTCAGTATATCATCTGCGAAATCAACAACATGAAGGAATATGAGACCTGCGAAATGGACTTAATCAAATACCTGCGTCAGTATAAGAATGCGGATGATGAGAAAGTCCAGCGTGCCATGCGTGGCGAGGTGATGGTAAAGATGGGAGCCCTCAAGGCTATTGCAGCAAGAGGCAAGGTCAAGGCTGTTACCGAGTTCGTGCATGACATCATAGCCGGTGGCGAGAAAATAATACTTTTTGCATACCTAAAGGATGTCGTGCTTGAGTTGAAGAAGCAGTTCCCCGATGCTGTTACCGTTACAGGCAGTGACAGTATTGAGCAGAAACAGAACGCCGTTGACCGTTTCCAGACAGATCCCGACACTAAGTTAATCATTCTCAACTACAAGTCAGGTGGTACGGGCTTGACTCTTACAGCCTCATCCCGTGTCGTGTTCATAGAGTTTCCATGGACCTATGCAGACTGTGAACAGGCTGAAGACAGAGCCCACCGAAATGGGCAGAAGAACAATGTCAACTGTTACTACTTCTTGGGAGAGAACACCATAGACAAGTACATGTACGACATTATTCAGACAAAGAAAGCGATAGCAGACGGTGTTACTGGTACAACGACGCAAATAGAGGAGGATATGGTAAACATCACTATGAACCTTTTCAAAGACAAGCTATGATATGGCTGGTAGTTATAAATTCGTCAAGTTGCGCAACGGGTTATGTGCAGTCCGGCACAAGGAGCCGACACTGTTCGGTGAGGAGTGGATGACGATAGCAGCTTACAGGCATTGCGAGGTCAGGATGAGAAAGATAGCCAAGATGCTCAACGAGTGCGAGGAAATATCAAAAAGATATGGAAAACAGAGAAATAAAGAAACATGAGGCCACCATGAGTGAAGCACAGATACAGCACTCATGTGTGGCATGGTTCCGCAATAAGTTTGCAGACAAGCAAAGCCTGTTGTTCGCAGTTCCTAACGGAGGTGCGAGGACGGGTGCCAGCGGAGCAATGAGGAAGTACGAAGGAGCCCTTGCAGGTGCGCCTGACCTCATCCTGTTACACAAGAGGGGAGGATATGGAGCCCTGCTGATAGAGATGAAGACCCCAAAGGTCAAAGGTCAGAAATCTGCAGGAAGACAGAGCAAGGCACAAGAAACCTTCCAGTCTCAGGCTGAGGAAGCAGGTTATAAGTACATAGTCTGCCATGGCATAGAAGAGTTCGTAAGTAAAGTATGTGAGTATGCGCATATACGGCCTGACGAATATCTTGCCGACCTTGTAGAGAACTACGAAACCTACAGAAAGGCGAGGTTATGAAATATACGGAGCTTATCAAAAGGTTCTGGGATATGGATAGGAATTTCTCTACCAAGGAAACATATCTATATCTGTACTTGCTTCACTGCTGTTATAAACGTGGATGGCCTGATACATTCAGCCTCTCCAACGAAGAGTTAATACAGAGGTTGAAATGCAAGCCGACCAAATTTAGAGATGCTCGTAATGTTCTTGTTGATTCTGGTCTTATATGTTATCATATCGGTAATGGTAGAGGCGGTGTATCTTTATATTCGATTGTATCTTCCGATTTTCCCAAAAAGGGGTGCCAAAGGGAACACCTTTTGGATAAAAAAGGGGTGCCAAAGGGAACACCTTTAGGAGAAAAAGGGGTGCCAAAGGGAACACCTTTTGAAGAAAAAAAATACGATAAGGTGCAGAATGTAACTTGCACTAAATCAGTAGAAGACAATTCCGATTTTCCCAAAAAGGGGTGCCAAAGGGAACACCTTTTGGATGAAAATTCAGATAATACAAAAGAAAAACAAGAAAAAAAGAAAACACTCCCCCCTGCACCCCCTATAAAAGAAAAAAATAAAAAAAAGAAACCCGCACACACTCTTTTAGCGTGTGCGCATGTGCGCGAGAATGGACAACTTGTTTTATTCGATGAAGAAGAACCCACGAAGAAAAAAAGAACTTCTGTAGAGCAAAATCTACCGAACGGAATGGACGAGGTGATAAACTTTTTCGAGAAGAACGCCTCGGACAAGTTGCCAGACTGGAGAGCAGAGGCGGAGTTGTTCTTTTATCATTTCCAGTCGTTAGGCTGGATGGGTACAGGAAACCGCAAGATACAGGACTGGGAGTCCAAAGCATATTTGTGGATAAGTGATAAAGCAATAAAAAATGGCGAAATCGATTCAAGAAGTCTTCGGACTTACGGACGAACAACTGGACTACCTCAAGAAGGGGAAAGAGACGAACCTCAAGGACGAGGATGTGTCGCTGGTAGGAAAAATGATACTCCAAAGGATTATACCAAGGGCTTCTAATTATAACCTGCTGGATCCTGCTGAGTACCAAAGACACCTGTATGTCATCAAGAACATCGGTGACGCACTTCTAAGCCGTGAGGGCAAGAGGTTCGTGATTGATGAAGCAAATGGCAACGTGATAAGGTTCTTGCTCCTGTACTTCAACGACCATAGGGAATGTGAGACGGTCTTTCCTGACCTGCATCACGTTCTTGAGAAGAACCTGCTGATCGTAGGCGAGGCCGGAACAGGCAAAACCATGCTGATGGAGATTTTCAGCCAATATCTCCAACTCACGAAGAACAGGCTTGCGTACAGGTGCAGTTCCATGGCAAAGCTTGTGAACTATTACAAGATTTACAACCATATCAACAAGTACACGTTCAATGAAGACAAGGAGACAGGCAAATGTAACCCAGTAGCCTTGTGCCTTAACGACATAGGCCTGGAGGTTGAATCTCAGAAGTCTTACGGAACGGACATACGTGACGTCGTGGACGAGTTCTTGTATGCACGCTACGAGATATACCAGCAGTGGTATCTAAGGACGCATCTCACGTCTAACTATGACGTAGAGGATTTTAAGCACAGATTTAATTATCGCATCAATGACAGATTCAAGTCCTACAACCTTATCCCCCTCACAGGCAACAGCCGGAGAGGATGATATGGTGATATTCTGGAACATTAATGACTGGGACTTTATACACCGCATTATTGAGTATTTCGGAATGCCGCGTTATTTTACATTAAACTACACAACACCTTTTCGTATGAAACGTGACGATCCAAAATATACCGTATTGCTTGAAGGTGAGCAGAAAGGTTTCTACAGAATATCACGCAAATGTCAGTAAAAGTTAAGGCGTAAAAATGGTGAAGTTTTCGTTTTCAAAACTTGTCTTTTTTGGCTAACTTTACTGATGTAAAGGAGATTTACAAAACACAAGTCAAACTAATTAAAAACAATCAAAATGGAAAAAGTACCACAACTGATGGAGATTGAGATTACAAAGATTAGCCCTTCTCCACGCAACCCACGCAAAACATTCAGCGAGACAGACCTTGCCGAACTTGCACAGAACATCAGGAACCAAGGTCTCTTGCAGCCTATAACTGTAAGGCCTATTGGAAAGGCATACGAAATCGTGTGCGGTGAGCGTCGCTACAGGGCGGTGAAAAAGAATGCAGAGCAGGACAAGGCAAAAAAGCCTACCATTGCCTGCATAGTGAAAGAGTTGTCTGACGAAGAAGCCTTTGAGGCTATGATAACCGAGAACCTACAGCGCAAGGATGTAGACCCGATTGAGGAAGCATTTGCATTCGGTGAACTCGTAAAGGCAGGCAAGAGTGAAGAGGATATTGCAGCAAGGTTTGGCAAAACAAAGAGATTCGTCCAGGAACGCTGCAAGCTGAACACGCTTATTACCCCTCTGAAAGAACTTACCACCAGTGGAAGCATTCCCATTGCCGGAGCCATAAAGCTTGCCAAACTGAAAGAGGACTTACAAGAAAAGTATTCAGAAGAAATCAAGTCGAGATACGAGGCACCTTCCGATGTAGACATATCTATCCGTGATATAGACCTATGGATTACCAGGGAGTTCATGGACCTTGAAAATGCGGATTTTCTGGAATACGATGAAGACGACGAGACGCAGCCGCCTACGGAAGAATGGAACAAGAGTTTTGAGAAATGCGCAAGTTGCTGCATGAATACGGGAAACTCCGGCTGCTTGTTCTATTCTATGAAGGGAGAACACAGATGCACAGACCGCCAGTGCTTCGAGAACAAGACCGTGGCCTACTGGTTCAGCAAGATAGAACAATATGGCGACCGTCTAACCAAGGACGGCAAGAAGATACAGGTCGGCAATGTCGTAATTGTCGATGGCGGAGATGAAAGTTATGGCTACGCAAACGTAAAGGTCGTACGCAAGAGACTCTTGCAGTTGATACGAGAGAAAGGCTATATGATTGCGAGTCCTGCAGTATTTGACGGCAAGTGCAAATACTATGGGGACGATGAGCGCATACCAAAGCTGCTTAAACAGGAAAAGATAGTAGAGTGTATAACCCTCGGTACTACATGGTGTCTTGACGTGGAGACGTGCTACTACTATGTCAAAGGACAGAAGGACGCAGATCCTGACGAAGACCCAGTTGCAAGGGAAGCACGTGAACTTGCCGAGAAGTACGACAAGATTCTTAACAAGATGAACAGCGATGCAAACGATGAGTTGCGCAAGTGGTGTTCAGAGAAGCAGTATAGTGAGCGTAAGGGAAAACTCAGCGACAAGGAAGATTTGTTTTTCTGGTCCTTTATCGTCCTTTCCGCAGGTCATGATATTATCCGTGAGAGCGGAGCGACAGAATTCAGCGACCAGGAAAAGATTATCGGTTATGTCAAGAACAATCTTACCGAGGAGAACATGGTAAGATGGCAGCGGGCATTCATGAACAAAATCATGTACGACAAATCTACATACAACAAACTTGCTCAGCGAGCCATGCGAGAGTGTTTCAGAATAGCATACCCCAAACCATTTGAGGAATTGGTCAAGAAACACGCAGACAAGTTCGAGAAACGAACCGAGAAAATCAAGCTCAGGCTTGAAGAGATTGGTTATAACGTCAAAGGAAAGAGAATCACAGGGGAGTCTTAAGGCTCCCCTCTTTATTTTTTTTTGCACAGTATGAAAGAATATAGTGAGTTCCTGAAATCAAAGATTCGTATATCAGAGAACCAAGGCTTTGAGATAGGCATAGATGAGATTAACCCACGACTGAAGCCTCATAACAAGCTCATGGTAAAATGGATGGTAGAGGGTGGCAAAAGAGCGTGTTTTGCGTCTTTTGGACTTCACAAGACCGTTACCCAGCTGGAAGCGGTAAGGCTTACCCTTGCTAAAGCGGGGGGGGGTAAAGGACTTATATGCTGTCCGCTTTCCGTCCGTCAGGAGTTCGTAGAGGATGCAAGGAACATCTTGGGTTGGACTGATGAGCAGCTGCCACGCTTCATCCGTCGTACTGAGGAGATAGCGCAGGATGGTATCTACCTAACCAACTACGAGAGTGTCCGTGACGGCAGGCTCGACCCGACAAGATTTGTCGTGGCAAGTTTGGATGAAGCGTCCGTACTCAGAGGGTTCGGAGGTACGAAAACCTTCCGCGAGTTTATGAAACTGTTTACGGGCGATGCAGGACCCTTGGGTGACAGACGAGGTGCAGAACAAATCAAGTACAGGTTTGTCGCAACGGCCACTCCGTCACCGAACGAGTTTATTGAGCTGCTCGCCTATGCGGATTTCCTGGGTATCATGGATGTGTCTCAGGCCAAAACAAGATTCTTCAAGCGAGATTCTACGCATGCAGACCACTTAACCCTACATGCCCATAAGGAAGAAGAATTCTGGCTATGGGTCAGTTCGTGGGCATTGTTTGTCAGTAAGCCGAGCGACCTCACGCTGGACGATGTTGACGACGAGGGTTACATACTCCCCGACTTAGACCTACGCTGGCATGAGATTCCGAGCGATCACACAAAGGCAGGAATTGACAAGAACGGTCAGTTTCTCCTGTTCAAGGAAGAGGCTTTGGGATTGCAGCAGACAGCCAAGGAGAAGCGAGATTCCTTGCATGACAGGATTAACAAGATGCTTGAACTGAGAGAGGAAGACCCCGATGCACACCGCATCATTTGGCACGATCTTGAAAGCGAAAGGCATGCAATAGAGAAGGCAGTTCCTGGAGTGGTCAGCATCTACGGTAGTCAGGATTATGAAAAGAGGGAAAAAGCCATCCTCGATTTCAGCTATGGCAGGATACAGGAGTTGGCGGCCAAGCCCGTCATTGCCGGAAGTGGGTGTAACTTCCAGCGATATTGCAGCTGGGCAATATACCTGGGCATTGGCTACAAGTTCAATGATTTTATCCAGTCAATACACAGGTTGCAGAGATTCTTACAGACAAAGACCGTCAGGGTAGACCTTATCTACACCGAGGCTGAGCGTTCGGTGCGTAAGGCTCTTGAAACAAAGTGGGAGAACCATAAAAAACTAATGACAAAAATGACAGAGATAATCAAGAAATACGGGTTGTCACATTCCGAGATGGCCCAGACGCTTGCCCGTAAGATGGGTGTGGAGAGAGTGGAGATAAAGACCGATGACTATATGATTGTCAATAACGACAATGTGCCGGAATTTGCAGACAAGGAAAAACATCCTGACAATTCTGTAGGCCTCATCATCACGAGTATCCCTTTCAGTACCCAATATGAGTACAGCCCGAACTATGCAGATTTTGGGCATAGCGAGTCGAATGAAGAGTTTTGGCAACAGATGGACTACCTTACCCCGAACATGTATCGAATACTCCAGCCAGGCAGGATATGCGCCATTCATGTGAAAGACCGCATTATCCCCATGGGATTGAGTGGAATGGGTGTTCAGACAGTCTATCCTTTCCATTGTGATGCCATAAGCCACTATACCAAACACGGCTTTGCCTACATGGGTATGAAGACAATCCTCACAGATGTCGTGAGAGAGAATAACCAGACCTACCGTCTCGGATGGACGGAGCAGTGCAAGGACGGCACCAAGATGGGTGTCGGTATGCCTGAATACCTCCTGCTGTTCCGCAAGCCCTCTACGGACAGGACTAACGCCTATGCTGACGTTCCTGTCGTAAAGGATAAAAAGTGGTATGACGAGAAGACACGGACGTGGGACAACGAAAAAGGCTACAGTCGTGCACGCTGGCAGCTTGACGCCCATGGCGGCACAAGAAGCAACGGAAACAGGCTCATGACACCCGAAGAGGTTGCAAGCCTCAACTGCAAGGATATTTTCCAGTGGTTCAAGAAATACACCCTTACTGAGGTCTGGGATTGGGAGTATGTCGTAAGTGTCGCTGAGACGCTGGAACTTCATGGCAAGCTGCCATCAGGCTTCATGTTATTGCAGCCTCAGTCCTGGAGCGATGATGTCTGGGCAGACATTACGCGAATGAGAACCCTGAACGGGAGCCAGTGGAGCAAGGGTAAGGAAATGCACCTTTGTCCACTCCAGTTCGATATTGTCGACAGGGTAATAGAGCAGATGAGCAACCCTGGCGATGTCGTATGTGACCCGTTCGGAGGATTGATGACGGTACCATACCGTGCTATCCTGAAAGGGCGCAAGGCCGTGGCATGTGAACTGAATCCCTCGTACTTCCTCGACGGTGCTGCTTATTGCAGAGCCGCATCCGAGAACATAGATATGCCGACGCTCTTTGACGGGATAGAAGATGACGTGTTTGTCAACGAGTCCATTGAAGATAACAAAAACATCAAATAACTAAAAATATGAAAATAACAGTATCAAGCACTGCATTAAACGAGCAGTTGCAGATTGCAGGCAAAGTCTTGCAGAAAAAGAACCCTATGCCCATCCTTGAATGTTTTCTTATAGAGGCAAAGGACAATGTGATGAAAATCACTGCGAGTAATTCGGAGATCTGTCTTATAACACATGTGCCGCTTATAGAGCAGGAAAGTGAGGGCTGTATGTGTCTCCATGCAGAAAAATTGTTGAGCACAATAAAGGAGATACCAGAGCAGCCTTTGTCTATGGAGTACAACGAGAACACCTTTGAACTCAAGTGTAAGCATAGTTGCGGCGAATTCAAGATTGTTGGTAATGACGCAAACCTGTACCCGAGACCTTTGCCTGTGAGTGAAGGTATGAAAGTAGAAATGTCCTCACGGGAACTTGTAGCCGCAGTATCAACTTGCTCCGTTGCGACAATCGACGATGATATCCAGCATTTCAAAAAAGGCGTATATTTCGACATCCAGCAGGATAAGCCCCTTATCATTGTAGCCACTGACGGCAGGAAACTGGTAAGGAAAATATCTGCAGGAACAAAGCCTGAGATTACGGGACACGTACTGCTCCCGAAATCCATAGTCGGCATACTTAAAAGTGTCGTCAAGAAGGATTGTACGGCAGAGATTGCTTTTGACGAGCATAGGGCTACGATTACCATAGGAGACTCCATTATCTATTTTCGCCAGATAGATGGAAAATACCCCAACTACAACGCCGTGATACCTGCTCAGAACTCAATTACGGTTGTTGCGGAAAGACTGGCACTGATAGGGGCATTGAAGCGTGTAGGAGTCTTCTGTAACCAAAGCAGCAATCTTGTCAAGCTGGAGTTGTCGCAAAATCAGGTGACACTGACGGGCAGCGACAGCGGCAATTCCACGAGTGCAGAAGAATATGTTCAGTGCGAGTATGACGGAGCATATTTCAGCATAGGCTTTGGATATACATTCCTTGTGGAAATACTGAACACCATAGAGACCGAGAATGTTTCTTTGGAGTTTGCCGATCCTGGGCGACCGTGTATTGTCAAGCCTGTTGGAGATGATAACAGCCTGCTCATGTTGCTTATGCCAATGAGGATAGAAAGTTAGCCATAAATATGAACGACATTACAGAAATCAGGATAAGGGATGGTCCGGACAGGTCCTCCGATGTACCACCCTTAGTTTAACATAAAACGGATCTAAGAAATGATAAAGATTAACCAACTGTCGGAACGAGTCCATTCCATAATGGTCAAAAGGTTTGTGATTGGCAGACATTCCTCAGTCAAGGCGTGGATTTTACAGCTGAGCCGGCTATGGGTAGAGGCAGACAAGTCTATCCATGAGAAGGAATGTTCAAGGTTCGTGTATTCTCAACTTGAACTGGTGCTTGCAGACATGATGCTTTTAATCATAGCGCTGCTGCATCATTTAGGAGTTAAGAACATCGAAAACCTCTTGCGTCGCAGGCTTGATGAAAACGACAGGGAAAACGAAACGAAGGTGAAGATGATGAAATAAGAGTGTACATGGCTATTGAGTGAATTTGAATAGTGATGATGATAATAATAGCAAGTATGACAGAGAGAAAGTTATTACCTGTGACTTTGTTGGATTTCAACAAGGGTCAGCTTCAAGGACTCCCGAAAAACCCTCGTTTTTTCAGGGACTATCGTTATGAAGCTATGAAAAAGAGCATACAGGACAGTCCTGAAATGCTCGAATTACGAGAGCTGATAGTCTATCCGTATCTGAAGGGTAGATATGTTATTGTCTGTGGCAACCTGCGTTTCAGGGCATGCAGGGAGTTGGGATATACCGAGCTTCCATGCAAGATTCTTGACGAGAATACGCCCCCGAAGAAACTCAGGGAGTATGCCAGCAAAGACAATGTGAGTTTTGGCGAGAACGACCCGGACATCATTGAAAACGAATGGGACAAGTCGGAACTGCAGGACTGGGGCATGGAGTTTGCCACCGAGAAACCTAAGGATGCTTTTAGGAAAAGGTTTGAGAGTATTGACGACGACAGCGCTATATACCCTCTTGTCCCAAAGTACGACGAGAAACACGAGTTGTTTATAATACAATCCTCCAACGAGGTAGATTCCAACTGGCTACGTGAGCGCCTGAACATGCAGCACATGAAGAGCTACAAGACGGGGAAAGTCAGCAAAAGTAATGTCATAGACGTAAAAGATATTCGCCATGTCCTTGAAGATAGTTATACCAAGCCACAAAAGGCATGACAGGGTTTTCTCAAAGAAACTTGTCGTCGATCCTATAATTTGCGTAGCGAAGAGCCAGGAGGCGATATACAAGGAGTACAACCCTGAGTGTGAGATAGTGTGTCACCCAGACGATGTCGTAGGACTCGTTCCTAAGCGCAACTGGATGGCAAAGCATTTTGGAGAGTTATTCATGTTCGACGATGATGTCCATGTCTGCAAGCGTCTTTTCGTTGAGAAAGGCGAAAGTGGTGTTATTCGTGACCCCGTGCAGATAACTGGCATTATCAACAACCTGTACGAGCTTGCATGTATGCTTGACGTGCATGTATTCGGGTTCACTTCAAGAGTGACGCCCGTCATGTACGACGAGACTGCATACCTCAGCCTGCAGCACATGATAACGGGCTGCTCGTATGGAGTGCGCTACAACAAGAACGTATGGTGGAATGAGGAACTGAGGCTCAAAGAAGATTTTTGGATAAGTTGCTACATGAAGTACAAAGAGCGCAAGATACTTACCGACATACGGTACAATTTCGCGCAAAAGAACACGTTCGTAAATTCCGGTGGTCTTGCTGCCATTCGTAATCAGGAAGAGGAGAAGCGTAGCATACTTTTCATACGGAAACATTTTGGTAATGCCATTCGTCTGAAGGGAGAGACAAATAACGGAAAAGACAAGACACGACAGCTTGTCCAGTACAATATTTCTGCAACTTTCCCCTTCTGAAAAATGGTGTTAAAATGGTGAAGTTTCTGTTTGCAAAAATCGCCAAAAAACGATAACTTTACTGATGTAAAGGAGAATGAGAAAACAATGAAAATGAGAGACTTAGAATCAATAAAAAAGGCACTTGAGAACGAAGTCCGGGATTACCTTGAAAGGCGAGCCTGTGAAACGGAAAAATATTCTGAGGAGATAGATTTGGAAGTTAGTGTCGATGGTGTAGAATACTGTGCCATAGTCAGCGTAACATGTCACTATTCACATGAACCTCATTACGAAACAGACAAATTCGGAATCAGCTACTACATGGGTGATTGGAGTAACCTCGACGACTTCGACCTTGAAATCAGAGACCTTTGGGATTCTGAGGCTGAAGAGTACATTGTCGAAGATTTCAAAACTATCGAAAAGTAATGGTAATAAGAACAGTTACAGGCTATGACTTTTTTGAAGTCAGCTCCGCAATGCAGAAGGCAATCAGGCGGAACGATGCAGCCGTTGCGGGTTTCTTTGCACTGGAGTTGTGGACAAGCGGCTATCGTGACTATGTCTGGAAGCGACTCTACACCATCAGTGCAGAAGATTGCCATGGTTGTATAACAAAAGAGATTGAGGCCCTATGGCAGGGTCATGAACTCGTAAACAAGAACAGTACAGAACCCAAGGGACGAATCTTTGTGAGCAAGGCTGTCTTGCTCCTGTGCAGTGCAGCAAAGTGCAGGGACGCAGATCACCTCCAGAACTTCATCTATGACCGCAAGATGATAGATGTTGAGAAGTGGATTGAGGATGTAAGGCGGCACCCGATACCTATTCCCGAGTACACCTTTGACGTCCATACCCGTAAGGGCAAGAAGAGAGGCAGGACAAAGGAAGAGTTTTTCCGGGACGAGTTCGATGCCTTGCAGCCACGTATTCCTGGATTGTTTGACAATCTTGTTCCTGAACGGGGACCAGACCTGTTCGATGAAACATAACCTGAGGGACGGCATAAGCCGCCCCTCTTTAATTATCAAGACTATGGATAACAAAGAACATTTTGAGGTTTTTGAGAATGGCTACAAGGAGGGTTATTTCATGGCAGCCCAGCAGGTAGCGAGTACGGTGATACGACTTATCAACAATCACCCTTCATGGATGCTTGAGCCAAATCGTAGGCGTTCAATAGCAGAGATTAAACTTGCCACAAAGCACCTGCTCAGCAGACGAGGCATTATCCCATATGCTCACGACGTGCTGATGGGAAAGGCTGAGGATGTTCCTGTCAATTTCGATATGCCATGAAAGCTGGTATCAATTTTAGGCCTGCATGGTCACTTAACGACCCTATCTGGTTTGTCAGGTTATGCGTCAGCTTGCCGCGTGACACAAACGTAAACGAGGCGACGGTGTATTTCAGATGCCGTATGACGTATGATTTCCTGATGAGATGGTTATGGTACTTTGAGTATATGCAAGCCCGAATAAAGGTTGCGCACCCTCATAGGGTTGTAGAACTGACAACAGGCAGAATGGACCCTAAGATGCCTCTTGGGCAGGAGTTTATAGACTACCGTAGAGTGACGCTTATTAAGAGCAGGAACAGAAAACTTGACAAGTTGTTAAACACCCCATTTAATGACGACCTTTTTGGCTTCAAGAGTTCGGAGGTTAATGAGAGAATAAGTCGGCTCAGGGATGAGATAGCGGCATTAGAGCGAGGAGAGGTTACTTTTCCTGTGTTGCCTGACTATGTGAACACTGTAAGGAAATGGATATAAAAAACATGCAAGTATTATGAACATCAACGGAGGCTTTTTCAGCGACACTGAGGACGATGCACTGCGGCAGATGCAGAGAATTGTGGGGTGTGAGGTCAAGCGGTGTGTCTATCCAACGGCAAATAATCTGACTTACTACCTGAGTGAGCGTGGAGACCTGTTCAGCATACAGAACATTAAAGGCAAGATGCTGACGCGCGGGCCGAAGCAACCCAGCTCGAAGCACATCCACGGCAAGCGCAAGGACGGCGGCACGACGCTCAGGCTGAGCAACGGCCGGCACGGACCGGGCGGCGAGTCGTTCATCAAAGCCGAGCTGCTGGTGTATTGCACCTATATACTTGGACGCTGGGAGCCCGACTTACAGATAGACTTCAAGAACGGACAGGCAAGCGACCTCAGACCCGATAACCTGGAGGAGCACCGTGAGGCAATACCACAAGAGTGGTCAGAGAGACTAACCACATACTCCGACATCTATCGTGCAAACTTCGACCGAGTGGCGGAGTCTGTGAAATGGTGGGCGCATATCAGCAAGGAGGATGCCAAGGACATTGCTCAGACGACTTTTATATGGCTATGCACCAGTGGCTATAAGGACTCTGTTAACGTGGCATTATGGTTTTATTGGTCGAGGCTCAGGGCGCAAGATTTCTGGAAACACCATGCCAGGCACTATAACAAAGCCGACTATGATACCATACTTGAACTGAGAGGCCAGCGAGACACACCCGTCGAAGTTGACCTCTTTCATTTACAGAAGGGCAGCAAACGTGCCCGATACTTAGAACTATGGGCACAGGGGCACACGCCTACCGAGATTGCAGAAATGTGCGGCACAACGCTGGCAAGCACTGGTAGCATGATTTCCCGGAGTGTGCAATTCCTACGAAAATATCTCAAACATGAAAAAGAACTACTTACCCCCTGACCGCCAGCAAGTGCTGACCGAGTACATACAGAGCCTTACCACATCGAGCGTGAACTACGACTATCGCGGCAAGTACATTGATGCCGTTTACCGCTTCCTCGACTCAGCCGAAGAGGTGAGCCGTCGTGGGTGGAAGCGGTGGAAGAAGGCTCATGCCGAGGAACTGATATATATGCCGTGGGTGCAGGATGCCGTGTGCAATCTGCTGGCCTCGCGTGGCATCGGCTACAAGCCCAAGCGTGAACAGCCCGGCAAGACTCGACACATCGACAAAATAGAGAAGCGCGACGTGCGCCAGACGGAGACCATCAACGGATTCTTGCTGTGGCTGGAAAACGAGCGCGAGTACAGCCCGAACACGCTGCGCATCTACTCCTACAGTGTGCGCGATTTCTATAGCTACTTCGACGAGTTCTCGCAAGACAACGCCCGACGTTGCCGCACTGGAGGAGAAAGGCAACAACCCCAAGACCATTCGGCTGCGCATCACGTCGCTGGAGAAGCTGGGCGACTACCTCAAGAAGCCCGTAAAGTTGAAACGACCGAAGATACAGAAAACGCTCTCGGTGGAAAACATACCGACCGAAAAGGAATACAACAAACTGCTGGCCTACTGCGACGAGCACGCCCCGAAGTGGGCATACATCATCCGTCTGCTCGGCACGACTGGCTGTCGCGTCTCGGAGCTGATACAGTTCACCTACGAGCAGATACAGGCAGGGTCGTGCGACCTGAAGGGCAAAGGCTCGAAGTACCGCCGCTTCTTCTTCACCAAGCAGGTGCAAGACGGAGCCAAGGGCAAGAGTGGCTACGTCTGCATGAACCGCTACGGCTCGCAAATCAGCACACGCGGCATAGCCCAAGAACTGAAGAACCTCGGCACAAAGTGCGGCATTGCCAAAGAGAAGATGCACCCCCACGCCTTCCGCCACTTCTTTGCCAAGATGTACCTGAAGAAAACAAAAGATGTTGTTTCGCTGGCCGACATACTGGGCCATGGCAGCGTAGATATTACACGAATTTATTTACAGAAAAGTTACGACGAGCAGAAAAGAGAAATCGACAAGGTCGTTAGCTGGTAGTGATTCCAAACATCAAAAAACTAAACCTAAAACTACTAATTATGATACTACACAGATTTATGTCAGTGATGGAGTTTGAAGACTTTCTTGAAGGTAAAGTGCTTATAAACGACACAAAGCACAGAACGAATGGCAAGAACACCGACAGTGAGGGATTCTGCTTCTTTCCCGAAGATCCTGACGAAGCCTACAATTGGCTGTCAGGAATAGTTACCGACGAAGTGTGCGCTACTTTTGAAGTGCCAGAGAACAAGGTGCGAAAGTCAACAGGCACATATATCGACCCTGACGCCTCTGACAATTCGTTGGAGGCCATGCGTGCAGATGTACTCTCCTTTATACGGGGAGAACGAATGAAAAACACGCAGTACATCGAACGCACGGAATACTGCTGCAACACGTATTCCGAAAAAGATTTCAAACTGCTACACTTTAAGTATATCCACTAATTATACGAAAAGAAGCACAATGGCAAAAATTAAATGTAGATTATGCACTTACCTTGATTACGATTTCTTTGAAAGAAGATTTGAAAATCGAACTGAAGGTAATCATTATTGTGGCCTTCATGGTCGTGCTCAGGTTGACCCGGACGGCGAGCAAGTGAATCTTGACCATCGTGGCGGTTGTGGGTTCTGTTCAAAACAAAAAGACCCTGTACAATTAACATTTAACTTTGATTCTTAACAACGAAATGAGTAGCAACATCAAACTTCTGTATGTAGATTTGTTCTGTGGGGCAGGTGGCACTTCCACTGGAGTAGAGAAAGCCTCACACAAAGGAAAGAAATGTGCCAAGGTGATTGCGTGTGTCAACCATGATGCCAACGCGATAGCCTCCCATGCAGCCAACCATCCTGATGCCGTCCACTTCATGGAGGATATAAGGACGCTCGAATTGACCCCGATGGTAGAGCATTTGCAGAGAATGAGGGCAAAATATCCAGATGCCCATGTGGTACTCTGGGCGAGCCTTGAATGTACCAATTTCAGCAAGGCAAAAGGCGGTATGCCCAGAGATGCTGACAGCCGCACGCTTGCCGAGCACCTGTTCCGATATATAGATGCCATTGCCCCTGATTATATCCAGATAGAGAACGTGGAGGAATTTATGTGCTGGGGCGACATTGACGAAAACGGAAAGCCTATCAGCCGAGACCGAGGCACATCATACCTGCAATGGGTTAAGAATGTTTGTGCTTATGGGTATGACTATGACTGGAGAATACTCAACGCTGCCGACTTCGGGGCCTACACTTCCCGCAAACGATTCTTCGGCCAGTTCGCCAAGACAGGGCTTCCGATAGCGTTCCCTATTCCCACCCATTCAAAGTGTAGGAGCAATCAAGACGAATTATTCAAGGATGAAACCATGCAGCCATGGAAGCCAGTGCGTGAAGTGCTCGACCTCAACGATGAGGGGGAGAGCATTTTCGGAAGGAAGAAGCCTCTCGTTGAGAAGACACTGGAGCGTATCTATGCCGGACTGGTCAAGTTTGTTGCAGGTGGCAAAGAGGCGTTCCTTGTGAAGTACAACAGCGTGAATGGCAAGACAGGAAAGTATGCAGCTCCGAGCATAGACGAACCCTGTCCCACCGTAGCGTGTCAGAACCGCCTCGGACTTGTAAGTTCCAACTTCATTGTAAACTACCGATTCAACAACAAGGGTAGTTCCATAGAGGAACCTGCCCCTGCGATATGCACGGTAGGACAGATAGGAGTTGCAGGCTGCAAGTTTCTTGCCAATGAGTACAGCGGTGGCGGGCAGACATCAGACATCGAGGCACCTTGTCCGGCAGTCCTTACTACTCCCAAGCAGAAAGTCGTATCGGTCCAGTATCTTATGAACCCATATTCATTCAAGAGCGATGGCGGTAGCATAGACAAACCATGCTTCACACTCATAGCGAGGATGGATAAGATGCCCCCTTACCTTATCAGCACGGAAAAGGGAATTGCTATTGAGGTGTACGAGACAGACAGCCCCATGACAGTAAGCATCAAGGAGTTTATGGCTCTGTATGGCATAGCGGATATTCGTATGCGTATGCTGAACATAGGCGAACTGAAGCGCATCATGGGCTTCCCCACCGACTACGTTCTCGTAGGGACACAAGCCGAACAAAAGAAATACATCGGCAACGCCGTCGAGGTGAACATGAGCCGCGTGCTATGCGAGGCTATTTGCAAAAAACTTAATTAGAATAAAGTTATGAAGACAGGAATAGAATTAATTGCCGAAGAAAGGAAAAGACAAATTGAAGTTGAAGGCTATAGCGCACAGCATGACTCACAGCACAATGCGAGTGAATTTGTGTATGCTGCTATTTCCTATGTGGAATCTGCTAAAGTTGGAGTCAATTGCATTGAAATTGGCAATACAAACGAGACTGAAATAATGCTCAGAAAAGTCGAAATGGGTAAGAATTATCCGTTTGGGTGGGATTTTAAGCCGTCAACTAATGTTCGTGATTTAGTAAAAGCAGGAGCACTAATTGCTGCTGCCATTGATAGGCTACAAATGGGATAAAGATTTATGAAAGCAAAACATAAGAAGGAAACACATGACCAAAAACGAAGAAACTATCCTGAGCAACCTTGTCAAGACGTTGCAGGAGTACGAAAATGAGTGCTTCAGACAGATGGCATTTATGAACGAGCATAAGTTTGAGATGGAGCGCGAAGCCATCCGATACAAGCAACAGGCGTTCAACCGCAGTTGGCTGGAGGTGGCAAATGCTATTGACAAAATCAAAAAGTTGGAGGATTAAGACACCTGCCAACGGATGTGTATATTTCAAGTATAAACAACTATGACAATAGAAGAACCGAGAGAAAATAACGGTTATCGACAACCAGATAGCCAAATTGTAACTCGCGAAGCGACAAAAATAAAAAGGATTATGAAGAAGATTCTATTTAACGACCGCTACGACCTTGATTGTAAGGTTGAACGTGGCCAAAAAAACAAAAACACGGAGAAATGTCAAGTGGGATATGTTAAGCGACAAGCGAGTCGATGACATAGACCATATCGCCTTAGCCAACATCCTGAACGATGGCCGGATGGCGTGTTTAGCTTGGGATGCAGACGACAACCCTATAGGTCAAGCCATTTCTGCCTATCATATCGGCGAAGAGGTGGCAGTGGCGCAGTCGTATAAGGATGTTGTAAGAATTGCAAACGAAGACCAGTATGTGTGGCAGCTCTTGGTTGAGAAAGGTTTGTTGCAAAGAGACGGTGCTGTAAACACAGAACTTTGCACGGGTGCAGGCTGGACGAACAAGATGTTTGTCCGTGCCGACTTTATGCCCCTTCGCATCCGCATTACGGGCATCCGTATGGAGCGGCTTCAGGACATCAGTAACGAAGACTGCCTGGCTGAGGGTGTTGAGGAAGATATGGGAGATGGAGTGTTCCTTTATTGGTGGAGCATTGACCCTAAACTTCACGAAGACTGGCGTAAGATAAGTGACGAGCTAACCTGTCACATGAGGAATGGCGTGCCAGGCAACTACTTTTGGGACACACCGCAGAAGGTTTTTGCTATCCTCATTGACAAGGTGAGCGGTAAAGGCACATGGGATAGTAACCCCTGGGTATGGGTATATAGTTTTGAACTTGTAAAATAGATATTATGATACTATTATAGCAACACCAATCAATGCCCGCAAGGAGGCAACAATTAAAGAGAAACTTTCACATCTTAGCCCCCCCCCGATTTGTAGAAAACCTATGAATCGGGGATTTTAATTCAAAATTATCAAGGAACTATGAAACTTCTACCCATACCAGGAGCACCTGGCTACCGGGTGGACTGCGAGAACCAGCAAGCCTACTCGATGAAGCGCGGCATCCTGCGACCTATTAAATTCAGGACAAAGTACAAGAAGGCGGGGCTGACGATTGACGGAAAATCCTACGGCACAACCATCTGGAGAATGATGTACTGCGCACAGAACGGCATCGACATCACGAAGATACCGAGCGACATCTGTATATCGGTAAACAACGGGACGCTGATCGTCATGGACCGCTCACAGGTGAATAAGAAGTCGGGCAAGACACGGAAGATGGCACAACCCCAGATTGACCGCTTGCAAGCCAACATCGACATCATTCAGCAATACTACAAGGGCGAGACTAAGCCCATGCTCAGCTATTTGTACAAGGCCGAGAAACAAGTCATCGACCACTACATATTCACCTACGGCTTCTCAAAGGAGCGAGCCGAAATCGTGGTGGGCGTGGCAGTGAACAAGTTCCTCGACCGACTGCGTGCCGGCTATCCCACGCCATACATCAAGAGTGCCATCTTCCGATATGCAAGGAACGAGAGCAACCGCCTGATGCGTCAGCGTGAACTATTCGACGACAGACAAATAATCGAAATATTATGAAAATTGTAGATATAGAGATAATCAACATCTAAACGATACTGCTATGCTTTATGACAGATTGAAAATGCTTGAAGCAAAAAATCACCCAAAGGCCGCAGCCAAGAATTCGAGGCTCCGCGTTTTCTACGGATGGTGCAAACTTGGCAAGATACGCAAGCGCGAAGGCATCAGCATCATCTATGAGAACGAAGAGGGAGTAGCGGACCATCATCGCATGAACCGCTCCTTTCTCTCTGCCCAGTACAATGTATGCTGGCGGTACCAGACAGAGGGTGAAGCCAAAGATGCCAAACTGCTCAACCGCATCTTTACCGAGTACTTCGTATTCATGGACGAGAAGCATATCAAAGGCAGTCTTGAAGCAGCCCTGAGAGCAAACAGCCTTGCAGACCAGAAGAACGTCAGCCCTTCAGAGCGTAAAAGGATAGCCGATGAGTTGCGTGCCTGGTACATGAGTGAGCACAGAGACTACAAGGAACCTATAAGACAACTTGATTTATTTGAAGGACTATGCGACTGAAAAAGAAAAACTCAGACTTAGGCGAGTTGTTTCCACTCACTCCAGATATGAGGTGCAGGGACACGAAAGGACGCTTTGCCACACCTGAACGAGCCTATGCAGACAAGGCTATGAGGGAAAACCAATTTCTGCGTATGGAATGCGAGAGATACAAAAGGGCCTATATGTCGGCCACTAAAACATCTAATATCTGGCACCGTAAATATATTGATCTCTGGAAGAAGGTCAAGAAACTTTGCATGTAGCCAGAAATCGAGATTTTGCAATACTGAAAAACGAATACTTAATTGTCGTACTTTTGTGACGATAGATAACCAATTATGAAAATTATGGAGAAGGTGATAGTAACAGGTAGCGATGGCTTTATAGGCCGTGTGCTTGCAAAGAAGCTGAAAAGATTGGGCTATGATGTAATAGGCATTGACAGAAAGAGCGGCCATGACATTCGAGAGATTTCCGGTCTGCTGCGTGCCGGAGGTGTAAGATATGTATTCCATCTTGCGGCACAGACATCAGTATTCAACACTAACCACAAGCAGATATTGGACGACAACTTAGACGCATTCTATTATGTCTGCGACCATTGCAGGATGTACGGTGTGAAACTTGTGTACGCGAGTTCTTCGACTGCTGAGCCCTGCAACACGACAAGCATGTACGGTCTCAGCAAGAACTTTGCCGAAAGATATGCAAAAATCTATAACAGGGAAGCAACTGGTGTTCGCCTACACAATGTGTATGGTGCCAATCCACGTCAGGGGACTCTTCTTCACACACTGCTCAGTTGCGAGAGCGTAAGGCTCTACAACAACGGTGCGAACGTCCGGTGCTTCACTTTTATAGATGACATCGTAGAGGGGTTGATCCGCGCGGCTGCGAGTGACGA
>JAFUVB010000093.1 GCA_017471245.1 Prevotella sp. | reverse complement strand
CAACTTAATGAAACTGCTCAACTGCAGCGCTGTCATGCAAATCACGCCGCGTACAGGGGTCTCTATCACCGTGCATCCTTCGGGCAGACCTACGGGTTTCTCTCCTCGCGGCACCAAGGCAAAACGATATTCCTTGGCATCGTCTTTCTGCGGGTCGGCTATCGTCACCAATCTGTAGCCGTCGCGATACTCCACAGCGAATCCCTTGGCATATTTCAGCACCACTTTCGCCGTGTCGCTGCCATTGTCTTGCCATTCGCCACCTTTGTTTGCAGCCTGCCGGCAACCACAAACGAGCAGTGCGCAGGCAAAAATCAGCATGATTCTTCTCATTTTCCTATTTGCATTTATTGATGTGCAAATTTACGGTTTTTCCTTGAATCCACCAATAAAACGGCGAAAAAAGCAATGTCTGCCTGATGAATCACTGCCTGATCCAGCCCTTGCGCAGGAAAATATCCACCGTATTGGCAGCGCCCTCGTGCACTTTTTTCTTCTTCACCGACATGTATTCCCCAAGCAGTTCGGGGTCTTCTTGCAAGAGCTTTCCCACCAGGTCGGTGTCCATTCTCTTCACTTTTATCTTCTTCTCCGTGCTGTTGGTGTTCACCAAATAGCATGCCAGATTCTCTAACATGCTCTTCGACGAGGCGGCGGCAGCGGCAAGTCCACCGATCAAACCAAACATCACCGTCATCGACGAGGTGAATCCGGCTTCCTCAACGGGCAGGTAAACAATCATCAGATTGTCGTTGTAGAAGGGCAATGCCTTGGTGAAACCATGGCCAAACTTATATCCCCCGCACATGATCATCTTGCAATTCACGTAGATGCTGTCCTCAAACATCACGGCAAAAGCCTCTTTCTTGAGCAGCTTCTCTGCCTGTTTGTCGCTGCTCACGAACTTTATCTCGCTGCTGCCCCACCAATATGTCTTGGCTTTGCTGTTGCGTTCCATCTGCACATCGGCGTTCAGCTCGTGCCATTGGTTATTCTTGTAGTCGTAGAAACTGTTGCAATACTTCACTTGAGCATGCACGGCGGTTGCCGCCATCATGCATATCATCAGAATAAACTGTCTCATCGTCATTGCTTTTTAGGGTTGTTTTCGTTGATATTCGCCATGTTTCGGGCTGCGCCATCACAGATGGAACCGCAGGCCTGCAACTATCGAGATGCGGCTGAAGCCGTCAACGCGATACTCTGTGCCTTTCCCGAAGAAAGTATACATTGCCAGGACATCGGCTCCGATGCCAATATGGCGCGTGAGCAGGTACTCGATGCCTGCCTTGGTGTGCAGTCCGAGGCCGCTCTTGCTGGCATAGTCTTCGCTGTAATGTGCCCATCCCAGGCCTGCCGCCCACTGGTAGAGCCACTTGTTCGTAGAGTTAAGCATCGCGATTTCGGGGGCTATGTAGGTGATATTTATTGCACCCGAAGGATAATCAGTACTGCTGTGGTCGCCAAGAACGCCGAAACCGTAGCTCCCGTTGCGCACAAACGAATACTCGGCAGACAGTTCTTGCCCCGTGCGCCATCGGTAAACGCGCCCGGCATAGCCGTCGGTGACTTCTGAAGTGATCCATCCCACGCCGTAATTCAGTGATAATGTGTGGACGGGTCTTTCTTTACTCACCACGTTTAAGGAATCTTGCACGGGTCCGGCCCATACATTTGTTGCGCCCACAACCGTGAGCAAGAAGAATGACAAAATGATTTTCTTCATAATAATTCAATAATTTCAAGTTAACATTAGTTTCACAAAACTACCGTATTTCGCGGTGCAAAGGTATGAAAAATTCCGCTAAAGAGAGCAAGAAGACAGGTTGTTTTTTGCCGTTTTGCGGTATGATTTTTCAAAACCTATGCTTTCGGGTCGCAAAACCTATGTTTTTGAGCCGCAAAACCTATGCTTTTGACCCTCAAAACCTATGCTTTTGGAGGCTGAAACCTATGTTTTTGAAGCGTGAAACCTATGCTTTTCAAAAACAATAGATTTTTCCTTGCTCCGAAATGAGCAAGACATCCAACTGCGAATGCGCCACCAACGGCGCGCAATGGCGGTGACAATGGGCCGTCACCACGCGGGCGAAGCGCTCCAGACTCGCAGCCGGGAGGATGTCCCAAAGCTCGCGCGCCATGTTCAGAGATGAGAGCGGCGCGCCCAGTTGCTCTGCCGGTATGCCCGCCTCGCTGATCATTTGGAGAATGAAATCGCGGTTCATCGTCACCTTATGGCTATGTGTGTCGAGGTTTCCTTCTGCCAGTTTCACCGCCTTGCCTATCATCACGCCCATCGCAATATGCTTCACGCCCAGCTCATTGGCTATGCCGAGCGTCTCGCCAACGAAGTTGCCGTAGTGAACAAACGCCTGTTCGGGCAGTTCGGGATAATAAGCGCGCAGGAATTTCTCACTCTTGGCACCGCTGTTGATCACAATCTGCGGTCCCTCACCGGCTGGCTGGGCGGCCGTCAGCGCATATCCCACCGACATTTCCTTGCGTATGCTGCTTATCCAGGCATCGCTGCTGAACGGCCTTACTATGCCGCTGGTGCCGATAATCGATATTCCGCCAACCACGCCGATACGCGGATTAAATGTGTGAGCGCCCGTTTCGCGCCCGTCAGGAACGGAAATGGTGACTTCGAAGTAATTAGAGGTGAGAGGTGAGAGGTGAGAAGTGAGAGGTGAGAGATTAGATTTTTCGACAGGTGAGAGGTGAGAAGCGAGCACGTCATGGAGATTTTCACGGATCATTTGTTGCGGAACGGCGTTGATGGCAGGTGCTCCGATGGGCAGTCCGAGGCCTGGCAACGTCACGATACCTACGCCCTCGCCGCCCTTGATGATAATCTGTTCATCGCGTTGTGCGCCGTCTTCATCCGCCGCACTTCCCGTTCCGGATTCGGTTTCGTTGCCCGTTGCCTGCTTGTCTGTTATTTTCACCGTGGCGCAAATGGCGAGCCCGTCGGTCACGTCGGGATCATCGCCGGCATATTTAATGACCGTTGCCATTGCCTCGTCGCCGTTGCATACCGCCGAAACCACCGGCACCTCAATGTCTTCACCATCGGGAATGCGCACCGAAACCGTGGTTTGGGAGCCGGGCTCCGAGGAATGGTCGTGCGAAAACGAGCTTTGGGCAATCAGTGCCATAAGTGCCGCCTTCGCAGCAGCCGTTGCGCAGGTGCCGGTGGTGAGTCCTGTCTTCAGGGGAAAGAACTCGGGCAGCCGCTGTTCAATCGTTCTACGCAGGCCGTGAGGGCCGTTCACGCTCGCAAAAGCTGCGGGGCGCGGGGCATGGAAGGCATCGGTCGGGGCTTCGCGAAGGGGGAAAACGTCGGGGCGGCATACCACAAAGACGCTCACGCCCGCAGCTTTGGCAGCACTGATCTTCTCTTCAAAGCCGCCGCTCTTGCCGCTTTCCTTGGTCAGTATGGCATGGGGATGCAGTCGGGCAATCAGTTCTGCCGTGCCGTCTTCCTCGTAATACACGAGGTGGTCTTCAGGAAATCCCTGTCGTCGGGCAATGTTTTGCGAGTCTTCGCGGTTGAGAATGCGGAACCAGCACTCACGTTGTGCGCCGCCGTGCGGATGGTCTGAGGGTGCAGCATGCCAGTAGTCTTTCAGCTTGCCAATGGTTTGCACGCCCGTAAGAGCCAGCAGACGGCCGACGCCTGCATCGCAAAGCTTCTTCACGGCATCATCATAGTCGCTGCACCACGTGATGTCCTCGGTATGAGGAGCATATTGCCGCTCATACCTTACCACGGGAATCCTCAACTCATCAGCAACAGAAAGCACATTGCGATGCACGTTCACGGCAAACGGATGAGCCGCATCCACCAACAATCGGATATCCTTCTCGCGGCAGAATGCCATGATATCTTCTGCTTCCATCGCCCCTTGCAGTCGACGTCCATGCACCATCTCCACCTCCTGCGCGCATCCGCGCGTAGAATAATAATAGGTGGTGCCGGCCTCTTCCATCACTTTCACGGCATTCCTTCCCTCTGTGGTTCCTCCGAAAACTAATATCATGTTCCTTCCTTCCCTTCTGCGAATTCTCCGAAAACTTATATTTCAGCATTACGCTCCTTCTGTGAATCCTTCGGAAACTAATATAACAGTCTCCCGTTCATTCTTTGATTTTTCCGTAAACTGTACTGCAAAGTAAAGGAAAAAGCTGCAAACCGCCAAATTTTTCGCCCACATTTGTTCCATTATCCACCCACATTATCCTATACTCCCCCACATTTCTTCCATATTCCTCATAAACACTCAAAAGAATCCGCCGCCACTTTCACTCCAAAGTGTCGCCTTCATTACTCCAAAACGCCGATATTCTCACTCCAAACCGCCGCTTTCCCCGTTTCAGAACAACACTCTTCTTCAGCAAATCAATATAATTTACCGCGCAAATTAATTTAATTTACTTTTCAAATCAATATAATTTACTCAGCAAATTAATTTGATTTACTTTTCCATCTCGCCCATTTCAAAGCTCCGAAGTGCCGCCCTCATACGTAAAAATCGCCGATTTCATCGCTATATTTAATGCTCTCTTATATATGATAAGCTATTCTGCTGATCATTTTTTCGAGTAATCACTTGGGGATTCGGGAATATATTAGTATCTTTGCAAGGTAACGTATAGGAAATCCTTATATGGCTATAAAGAAGAGCTGAAGCCTGTGTTCAAATCAACAACAAGCCAGTTTTATGACTGGCTATATACTCAATGGAATATGAATCAAAGGACAAAAAGAACGAACATGAAGCAATTTATTATCTTGCTATTATGGGCATTCCTTATTTCTTGTGAGAATGTTCCTGTCGTAACGTCAGACATAGAGTACGTTATCGACAATAATTCTTTCTATATAACAGATGAGCATGACTCAAAAGGGGATGTTATCATTACTTTCAAATTAAGGAATACATGTAGCAAAAAACTATTCCTTCCAATGTATAACGACTCCTCATCTCTATTTTCTTCCTTCATTGAAGTGAATTATAATAATGTATCTGTTATGGCATCCTCAAGAATAAAGGCTGGCAACCAAGAAACCAACATTATCAACATAGGAGACAGCGCCTTTATAGATGTTAGATTATCGCAGGAAGACTTATATAAATTGAAATTAAAGGACAGCACATTAGAGGCAAGTGTGAAAGCGATGTCATTCAAATACAAAAGAAACGAAACAGATGCTATAAAAGAAAACTACACCATACCGGAAATCTGTTTTAATACTGATAAAGATTTCAAATACTTTTGGATTAACAAAGCTGGAAGGTTCAGTCACTGAAAATGTGTTAAGTGTTGATCTTTGCGAATCATAGTTACTATCTATGGTGACCAGGGGAAGGCTCTGCGAACATGTTTTTGAATATAGTATTAAAGTTTTAGAAAAAGTTACTGTATTTGCACTGTATAAAAAATAATCTCAAATGCCGCGAAAGGAAAGAGCAAGAATCCCGATTTCATACAATAACAGCTATTAATACCTGAGGGCTGAACTATACTGGAATCATGGGGATACGCGATTTTTCGTTCTATGTCACTTTTTGTTGCAAGCGTCTGATATACAGTATGATGGATTGGGTGACATTGAATGATTCAATGTCACTGCGGTTTTATGGGAGGGAAACAAGTTGTTTTGGTTTGTGGAGTGCAGCTATTGGAGAACGAAAGCATGGTTTTGGGAAGGTAAAACAAGTTGTTTTACTTTTGAAGAATAGGTTTTTTTGTGGCGGCAATGGAGAATGCGATGATGCGGAAGTGAGATTGAGTGACATTGAAAATTTCAATGTCACCCCATGTAACTTGTTTATAGTCAGAAGGATACCGCGAAAAGTGACATTGAGCCGAATTTTTCAAATTAAAAAACCGGAATGCCGTTTCAATGTAATCAGCAGATAATGCTCCTCATCATTCTTATTTGCGCGTTGATGATTCCTGCTCTTGCAAGAAGCGCAGTTGCTGTTCGAGCATCTCCAACTTGTGCATTCTGAATCCGCCTTCGCGCGCTATCTCTATCGGACGGGAGTAGAGATAGTGTATCTCCATGGGGCGATGGAAGTCGTAGTCGAGTTTCATCGACGGGGAATAGGGCGTCATGGCATCGGTGGTCTCAATCATCAAATCGGCGAAACGCTCGTCGATGCCCTCGACACCGAGATGCTGCGCGGCATGGATCACCTCAAACATCAGGTCGCGCACCAGCTGACGGGTGGATGGATTGCTCAGCAAGAGGTCGGTACGGGTGTTCAAGGCAACGGTCAACCCATTGAAGGGCATGTTCCACACTGCCTTTTTCCATCGCGCCTCCTCATAGGCAACGGCTTTTGCCTGTATGCCTGCGTCGGTGAGATCGCGGAGGATACGGCTGAAAAGCTGTTCGTCGCGACAGGAATAGTTGGCAAGGTTGATGCTGCCGTAGCACTGATGGCTCACTCGTCCGGGCTCTGTCTTGGCCGAGCAGATAAAGGCAAGCCCTGCCACCAATGCCACGCCGGGGAACATCAGCTGCACATCGGCTTCGACACTGATGCCGTTTTGTATGAGCACCACCACCGTATGCTCGTGGAGCAACGGCGGAAGCAGGCGTGAAAGAAGATGGTTGTTGACGGTTTTCAGTCCCACCAGCACCACATCGCACTGCGGCATGTCTTCTGCGTTCTGCCATGCGTTGACCTGATCGAGATGGAAAGAGCCGTCGCAGGAATCCACTTGCAATCCGTGTTGCTTAACGTATTCATAATCGCGATGGAACAGGAAATGCACTTCCTGCCCGGCTTTTGCCAGTTTGCTGCCATAGAACCCGCCGATGGCTCCTGTGCCGATGATTCCGTATTTCATTGTTTTAGTAATTTAGAGGTGAGGGGTGAGAGGTGAGAAACTTAGGGGTGAGAGGTGAGAAATTTAGGGGTGAGAGGTGAGAGATTAGAGGTGAGAGGTGAGAAACTTAGGGGTGAGGGGTGAGAGATTAGAGGTGAGAGGTGAGAGATTAGGGGTGAGAGATTAGAGATGGGTGTTGAGGGGTGAGGAGGTGAGTGCTCGGTTCTCTGCAGCTTCCATGATTTCGCGCTCTCCCGGTCCTTTGTCGTTGATGCCGCACAGATGTAGGATGCCGTGGATGATTACCCGGTAGAGTTCTTCTTCGTATGGCTTTCCGAATTTCTCTGCATTGGTCTTCACGGTGTCTATACTTATCACCAGGTCACCATTGACGATGTTTCCCTCGTCATAGTCGAAAGTGATGATGTCGGTGTAGTAGTCGTGTCCCAAATACTCACGGTTTACTTCCAGTATTCTCTCATCGTTGACGAACATATAGCCCACTTCGCCCACTTTTTTGCCATACGTGGCAGCCACGCGGCGTATCCATGCCGTGGTTTCCCTTCTCTTGATTTGCGGCATTTTCACGCCGTCGGTATTGTAAGTTATCATTGTTGCCTAAATTTTATGGAAGAAACTGCCTCACGTCTTTGCCGAAATGAATGAGTTCGCGCACCAGACTGCTGCTGATGCTTGCCATTTCTGGCTCGGCAAAGAGCAGCAACGTGTCGATATTGCCTATGCGCTTGTTGATGTCAGCCTGCTCGCGCTCATACTCAAAGTCTTTCACCGAGCGCACGCCCTTGATGATATAGTCTGCCATTTCGCGATGGGCGAAGTCGATAGTAAGGTCTGAATAGGTCTTCACGGTGATTCGCTTCTCGTTTTTGTAGAGTTCCTGAATCTTTTGCTTCCGTGTCTCCGCACTGAGCATATACTGTTTGCGCTCGTTCACGCCCACGCCGATGATGATCCGGTCGAAAAGCGGCAGTGCGCGGCGCACTATGTTGTCGTGTCCGATGGTAAAGGGGTCGAAACTACCCACGAATATTCCTGTTCTCATGTGATAGGGGAATTAGTTGTCAAACAAATTTGGTTCCATGATATTGCCCTGATAGGGATTGCGACCGTAGTGCTGATAGGCAAGCTCCGTTGCCATTCGCCCGCGGGGCGTGCGCTTGATGAAGCCTTCCATGATGAGGAAGGGCTCGTAAACCTCTTCCACGGTGCCGGAGTCTTCGCCAATGGCGGTGGCAATGGTGCCCACTCCCACGGGACCTCCCTTGAACTTGTCGATGATGGTGAGCAGAATCTTGTTGTCGATTTCATCCAATCCATACTGGTCGATGTTCAGTGCTGTGAGCGCCACCTTGGTAATGCCGGTGTCGATGCTGCCGTTTCCCTTCACCTGTGCGAAATCGCGCACACGGCGAAGCAGCGAGTTGGCAATACGGGGCGTACCTCTTGAGCGCCGCGCAATCTCCATGGCGGCGTCCTCGGTGATAGGCACCTTGAGGATATATGCCGAGCGCTTGATGATTTTCTGCAGAATCTCAGGCTCATAGTATTCCAGATGCATGTTGATGCCGAAGCGGGCGCGCAACGGTGCCGTAAGCAAACCGCTGCGGGTGGTGGCTCCCACGAGGGTGAAAGGGTTCAGGTCGATCTGTATGGAACGCGCCGATGGTCCTTTGTCGATCATGATGTCGATGCGATAGTCTTCCATGGCGGAATACAGATACTCCTCTACCACGGGCGAAAGACGGTGAATCTCGTCGATGAACAGCACGTCGTTGGTTTCTAACGACGTGAGTATGCCTGCCAGATCACCTGGCTTGTCGAGCACCGGTCCGCTGGTAATCTTGAAACCCACACCCAGTTCGTTGGCAATAATGTTAGAAAGCGTGGTCTTTCCCAGTCCCGGAGGACCGTGCAGCAGTGTATGGTCGAGCGGTTCTCCGCGATATTTGGCAGCCTCAACGAACACCTCTAAGTTCTCCACCACTTTCTTCTGTCCGCTGAAATCATGGAAGCGCAGGGGTCTGAGCGCATTCTCAAACTCCTTCTCCGATGACGATAGCGATTCTCTTCTTATGTCGAAATCTTCATTCATTGGTGCAAAGATAAAAAAATATTGTGAATCTGCACCCATGGTGACAGATAAAAATCAAAAAATGATGACTTTCTGCCGTTCATCTCAGCCTTCTGCGCTCGAAGAAATTCCTTGTGGCAAGGAAGAAAAGGGCTGAGCCGATGGCATTGTCTACGGCCACCATCCAGAAAGCGGCGCTATAGCCGAGATGCTCAGACACTATGCCTCCCAGCAAGATGCCGATGCCGAAACCGATGTCCCATGAGGTGAGAATGGAACTGTTGGCAGTGCCGCGCTCACTGTGCTTTGCCACATTAATGAACATATTGAGGAAGGCGGGATACATGTGGCCGTTGCCGAGACCGATGAGGATGGCAGAGCCGTAATAGCCGATGTTGACCATCAGGGGCGAAGAGAAATGGGCTGTAGAGGCAAAAAGCGTGTAGCCGATGAGCGATATGACAATGCCTTCTGCCGCATTGTGCGCCATGTGACCTTTGCGGAGTTCGGCAGCGCCCTGCAGCCGGCTCACGAACAAACCTATGGAAAGGAGCATGAAATGGGTGCCGGTGCCGCTGGTGATGCCTAATACCTGTTTGCTGTAGATGGCGAGGTAGTTGCTCAGCACACCGAAACAGAAACCGAACAGCGCTATGTTGATGGCAAGGAGCCATGCGCGGGTGAGGAAAAAGCGGTCTAACGACAGTTTGCTCTTGTTGCGCACGATTTCATTTGTGGGAACTTTCACCGTGGAATCCACTAACAATCCGAAGCCTGCCACAATGAGTGCCAGCCAGAAGAGCAGTTCGAAATTGTTGGATGCCTTGTAGATCCAGATGCCTATCGACGGAGCTATTGCCATGGAGAGGTTGTTGCTCAGTCCGTAAAAGCCAATTCCCTCGTTGCGGCGGCTTGAAGGCAGCACGTCGATGGCAACAGTGCTGTTGGCAACCGTAAGTGCGCCATAGGGAGAACCATGCAACGTCCTCACGATGGCGAACATCAGCAACGTGCCGGCAGCCAGATAGCCTGCAAAGAAGACAAAGAAAAGGAAGAAACATGTCATGAGAACCTTCTTGCGGTTGAACGTATCGACAATGAAACCGCTGAAGGGACGGGTGAGCAATGCTGCCAGCGTATAGCCGGAAAGCATCACGCCGATGGTGTCTTTTGTCGCTCCGAATGCTTCATGGAGATATAACGGAAGCAATGGGGTGAGCAGATAGAAGGCGAAGAACAGCGAGAAGTTGGCTGTCATCACCTTGATGAAATCCCTGTTCCACAGTTTCTCTGTCTTTTCTTCCATGCGTTTTTTTGTTTTTTCGGTGCAAAGGTAGAAAATAATTATAAATGATGAACGATGAATGGCGAATAATTCGTATCTTTGTAAGCGAAAAAACGAATTACTAAAAACAATTAACTGAAAAGTCATGAAAATGAATATGACACAGTGGATCCACGATGTGATCCAAAAGAAAGAAGTGATGGCAGTACCCATCATGACGCATCCGGGCATTGAAATGAACGGAAACACGGTGAAAGAGGCTGTCAGCGACGGGCGCGTTCACTACAATGCGGTGATGAAACTCACAGAGAGCTATCCCAGTGCAGCGGCTGCAACAATCATGGATCTGACCACTGAGGCAGAATCTTTTGGCGCAAAGATTGAGTTCTCCGACATTGCCGTGCCTGCCGTTTCTAACCGACTGCTTCCCGATGCCGACGCTATCAACAGGCTGGAAGTGCCGTCGCTCAATACAGGGCGCATTCCTGCCTATCTAAAAGCCAACCTGCTGGCAGCAAGGAGCATCAACGACCGTCCGCTCTTCAGTGGTTGCATCGGTCCGTTTTCACTCGCAGGGCGTCTCTACGACATGTCTGAGATCATGGTGCTCATATACGAAAATCCCGACGCAGCTCACACCTTGTTGCAGAAATGCACCGACTTTATCCTGAAATACTGCATGGCACTGAAGGCAACAGGTGCCAACGGCGTGGTGATGGCGGAACCTGCCGCCGGCCTGATGAGCAACGACGACTGCAAGATATTCTCATCGCAGTATGTGAAACAGATTGTTGACAAGGTGCAGGATGATGAATTCATCGTGGTGCTCCACAACTGCGGCAATACAGGACATTGCACCGAGGCAATGGTTGCCACCGGAGCCGCTGCCTATCACTTTGGAAACAAGTGCCGCATGGAGGAGGTTTTGAAGGACGTTCCGCCCACTGCGCTCGCCATGGGAAATGTGGATCCGGTGTCTGTCTTCAAAGATGCTACACCTGAAAATATGAAGGAAGTGGTGGCAGATCTTTTGGAAAAAACCCGCGATTATCCCAACTTCGTGCTCTCAAGCGGCTGCGACACACCGCCGCACACACCGGCTGCCAACATCGATGCGTTCTTCGAGGCACTCGAAGCATATAATCGCTCACATCAATAACAGCTGAACACCGTTGACATACAAGGAGCTTTCATATTCCGACCTTAAGATTTCTGCATCTGACATCTACGTGCAGATGGGCTACGACAACCATGTTCCCGATGCAGCAGTGCGCTCAGAGATGAGCCGCATCGTGGAAGAGGTGAAGGCTTTTCTGCACCCGCGCTACTGCTTTATGGTGAAACGTGGAAGCCTGTCGGTAGAAAACGAAGAGCTGACCATGGGTCAACGCTTCGCCATTGGCAAGATCATAGCCCGCCAGTTGCGCGGCAGCGAGGCGTTTGCCCTCTTTATATGCACCGCAGGAACGGAATATGAGGACTATCAACGGAGGCTCATGCGCGACGGCGACATGGTGCGCGTGTTCATAGCCGATGCCTTGGGCAGCGTGATAGCTGAGAAATGTGCCGACCAGATGGAACTGTCGCTTCAGGAATCGATAGACAAGTTGCAATGGAACCGCACCAACCGTTTCTCACCTGGCTACTGCGGATGGCACGTCAGTGAGCAGCAGAAACTCTTTCCCCTATTTAATCAGCAACAGGCAGACAGCAGCGGCGCGGCAGCAGCAGGCAACGGCGCGACCATTGCAGGCAATCCCTGCGGCGTGGAACTCACCGCCAGCTCGCTGATGACACCCATCAAGTCGGTGAGCGGCATCATCGGAGTGGGACCGAAGGTGCGCTATCTTGACTACACCTGCGGTCTTTGCGACTTCAAGAATTGCTTTAAGAAAAGGATGAAGCAGCGGAAATAGACTTCCCCAAATCATCCTTTTTCAATCATCTGAGAATCATTAATACCTATGCTTTTGCGTACCCATTTCAGCAAACCTATGCTTTTGCCCTTTAAAAACATAGGTTTCAGGGCGCAAAAGCATAGGTTTCACTCAAAGAAGCCTCATCTTTGAGAAATCAATAGTCGAACACTTGCGTGGTGGTATATACCTCCGTCCATGCGTCGTTAGCCGTTTTCCGAAGGAAAAACTTATTGACCGCCTTTCGCGGAACCGCCACTTCATTGGTGTTGTTCTTGATATAGTAGAAGCCGTCATCGTGACCTGTCTCCGTGTAAGATGCCCAAACGCCCGAGCTGTTGCTGCCAGGCAGATACTCCCGCCATTGGTTTCCGGTCTTGAAAAAGAATCCGCGCGTGTGGCAGAACAACTTGTTGCCCCGCTCAGGACAGAAGTTGAACATCTGTTTCGTGTAGTAGATCACCTCCCACTTGTTGTTTCTGTAAATGAAAATGTTGTTGTTCGCCGTTTTCGGAATGCTCACAAAGCACGCCGAACTCTTGATGTTGTAGAAGCCCGACTCCTCATGATACTGGTCGTAATATGCCCACGGGGCAGTGGGGTTCTGCTTCGGGCGGTATTCATACCACTTGTTTCCGTCGCGGATAAAGTAGCCCCCGTCGTAGATACATATCATCGTGTTGCTGTTAACCGCCTTAGTGGGAGCCTGGGGCTGCGGCTTAGGCTGCCGTTTTTGGAAGAAAGTGTTTTTTTCTGCCAGCGGTTTGATGGTGTAGAAGAGGTCTCTGAGTTGCGGGTTTTTCATATTGATGTACGGATAATCGGTAGAGCGAGCGGTGAATTCACCATCATCCGAAATTTCAGCCATCTCTTTCCCGTTCTTGTAAAACTTCAGATTTGTCCATGAAATCAAGATGATAAACCACCCACTACCGGTCTCCACCTTCACTTCGTCGAAAGGTATGGTATAGGTGCTTTTGCCGCTAAGCTCCACGCGAATTGTTCCCTCACGGCTTATATAGAGCGTTGCAGGTCGCCGGATGGTGTCGACAGGAACATTCAATCTTGGCTTGAATCTATAAGAATCGAACTTTACGACGTAGTCATACTGCGCCATACAAACCTGGAAAACGCCTGCAAAAAGCAACAGCGAAAGAAGTATCCTTTTCATATTCCCTGATGATTAACTATTGATATTAGATAATTGTGTCCATTAACTTAGAACATGCAGATGCCGGTGCCTTCCGGCGCGACATCATACATGTCCGTTGAAGAAGATGTACAGGCAAATCATCACGATAATCAGCATTGCCCATCCTATCTTCACACCAATCGTCGGCTTGTCAGCGAGTTTTTTCATCATGGTGGCCTGCTGTGGCGTCTTGTCAAGCAGAGAAACGATAATCATCGCCATACTGATGATGATGAAGATATAGAATGACAACATCATGAAGTGAGGCCAGAATGTGTATTTCTCAGCAGGAAGAACCCACAGATAAAGGATTCCAACACCTATCGAGAATACCGTTCCAAGCGTCAAAGCCATATTGGCAGCACGGCTTGTGGTGCGCTTCCAGAACACCCCGAAGAGGAAAACAGCAGCCATCGGCGGGGCAATGAACCCCAGCACCGACTGGAAAACGTTGAACAGATTGAGCCCTTTGATGCTGTCGATAGCAATGCATATCAACACTGAGATAACGGCTCCAACAACAGTTACATACTGTCCCATGCGGATAATCTCCGGCTGACTGGCTTTCGGATTATATTTCTTCACGTAGATATCCATGGTGAACACGGTGCTCAGTGCATTAAGCGCTGAACCGATGGTGCTCACAAGGGCTGCAGTAAGCACGGCAAGCACCAGTCCCACCATGCCCACAGGGAACAAATTGGTGACCATCGTCATGTAAGCCTCATCAGGATTCTGCAACGACGGGTACAAAGCAAGGCACAACACACCGGGAAGAATATACAGAGGAACATCCAGAATCTTCAGCCAACCTGTGAAATTGGCTCCTTTCTGACCTTCGTTGAGACTCTTTGCCGCCAGCACTGGCTGCACCATACTTTGGTCTGTGCACCAGAACCACACACCCATGATGGGATAGCCAAGCAGAATGGGCAGCCACGGGAATGCCGGATCGTCATTAGGCTGGAATAAATTCCAGAAACCGTGAGGCACGGCATCATAGAGATTGCCCACGCCTCCCACTTTGACAAGTCCCACAATGGTGAGCGTGGCACTGACAATAATGAGCAGCACCATCTGATAAACGTTGGTATAAGCAACTGCCTTGAGTCCACCCAGCATGGTGAAGAATGCCGAGATGGCAAGCAGGATGAGTGCCGATGCCCACATGGGAATGTCGAAAATCTGGCGAATGAGAATACCTCCGGCAAAGAGCGTGAGCGCAAGCCAGGAAATCAAAACGGTGACAATGGTATACCACGCAAGGATGTTTCGCGTCTGCTGACCGAATCGCAGTCCCATGAATTCGGGCAACGTGTTCACATTGCTTCCTAAATAGCGAGGTGCGAAGACGAAAGCCAAGAGGAAAATGAACACGAAGGCATACCAGGCATAGTTACCAGAAACGATACCTGTGGTGAATCCCGCACTGGCTGAAGCTATCAGCATCGAAGGTCCCACGTTGGTTCCCCACATCGAAAAACCGATATGGTGCCATCTCAGAGAATGTTCTGCCAAGAAAAGACTGCTGCCTTTCTTGCGCTTGGTGCTTGCCCATACCCCGATTGCTAATAATATAAGGAAATAGGCAACGAGAATTGTCCAGTCGAGTGTTCCTAAGAATTTTGCTTGCATAGGTTTTATAGTTTTATTTGATATTGATAATGTTGCTATTCATATTCAGTGACTGTGATTGACGATCCTGATACATTATATATCTTTTTCGTTTCACCTACAGTTTACCGAGCAGCTGCTTGGCAACGGCAACAGCAGAATTGGCATTGTCGCTGTATCCGTCGGCACCAATCTCATCGGCAAAGCCTTGAGTGACAGGAGCTCCGCCCACCATCACTTTCACCTTGTCGCGAATACCAGCAGATTCCAAGGCATCAATCACCTCTTTCATGTAGCCCATTGTGGTGGTGAGCAGTGCGCTCATACACAGAATATCCGGTTCGTTCTTCTTTACTTCCTCTATGAACTTGTCTGCCGACACATCGATACCGATGTTCACCACTTCAAAACCACAGCCTTCGAGCATTGATGCCACAAGGTTCTTGCCAATGTCGTGCAAGTCGCCTTTCACCGTACCGATAACCACTTTGCCAAGTGTGGTGGAGGCAGAGCCAGCCAACATGGGTTTCAACAATTCCAAAGCAGCCTTCATGGCGCGTCCTGCCATCAGCAACTGAGGAACAAACGCCTTTCCGTCTTGGAAGCGCTGCCCCACTTCGCCCATGGCGCGAATCATCTGGCTGTTAATGATGTCCTGTGGAGGAATGTTTTGTGCGATGGCATCGCGCGTAGCTGCTGCCGCCTCATCCGATTTTCCGTTGAGAATGGCATCGAAGATACGGTGGAGAACATCATCGACGGATGTCGGAGCTGGTGATGGCGGAACTGCAGGAACCTCAGAACTGTCGGCTTCACGCTCTTCGTTTACTGGTTCGGCACCGTCTTCACGGGCCACCGTTATCTGAATTCCCGTTTGTTTGCCGGGGATTCTCGGACTGACAAACAATCCTGAAGCCGGCTCCACCAGTTGTGCCAGTTTCTGAATATGCTCTGGCGTAGTGCCACAGCATCCGCCAACGATATTCAGCAAATGGGCATCCATCAATGGCCATAGTTCGGCTTGCAGAGAACTGGCGGTTTTGTGATATTTTCCGTTGCCATCGGGCATTCCCGCATTGGGATACAGCGAGAAACGGAAATCCTGCGTGCTACAGACATCGAGGATAAACGGTAACATCTGATTTACATCGCTCAGGCAGTTAATACCCACAGAGAAGATTCTCTTTCCTTTCAAGGTATTGAGGAATTCGTGAATCGACTGCCCCAACATGTTATGTCCGTCGGCGGTGGCAATGGAGAAACTCAGCAGGATGGGGAGTTCCGTATGTTTCTTTTTCATGACAGCCTCAGCTGCATCTATAGCAACCTGTGCATTCTTGATATCGAAGATGGTTTCAATCAGGATACCATCTACTCCGCCATCGATGAGTGCTTCTATTTGTTCGGCATAGGCAGCGCGCAGTATCGCCTCATCAAATGCCTCGTTGCCGCCTGTTGTCATGGAACAGGTCTTGCTTGTCGGTCCCACAGAACCAAGCACATAACGTGGCTTTTCGGGTGTCTTCGCCGTGTATTCGTCAGCAACGGCGCGTGCGAGTGTGCAAGCAGCCAGGTTGATTTCACGGCAATAGTCCTGCAAGCCGTAGTCGCCCATTGATATCCGCTGGGCATTAAACGTATTCGTCTCAATGATGTCGGCTCCGGCTTCTAAATATCTGCGATGGGTATCGCTGACTATATACGGACATGTAAGCGATAGCAGGTCGTTGCATCCCCGCAAAGTCTTGTCATGATGGGCAAAGCGCCTACCGCGGAAATGTTCTTCTGTCAGCTGATACTGCTGAATCATCGTTCCCATGGCACCATCGAGAATGAGGATACGGCGGCGAGCGGATTCCTCCAAATCCCTTTCAACACTCTCACCTCTAACCTCTAACTTCTCGCCTCTAACTTCTGACTCCTCACCTCTCACCTCTGACTTCTCACCTCTCACCTCTAATTTCTCACCTCTCACCTCATGATCAATCCCACAAGGACATTTTCCTCCGTGCATGTGGCTGTCTTCCTCCACGCGCTGGATGATGCTCATCACCTCGCGGTCTGTTTCTTTATCCTGCACGGATTGCTCTGCATCTTGCCTCATGGCATTCTCCGTGATGCGTATGATATCTTCCACTTCGCGTTCAACCTCGCCTTCGCTCTGGTATTCCTCTATGATGCGCATTGCCTGTTCCACTTCGCGCTCGTTGTGGAAGTCCATTTCGATATGAACGCCATCACCACCGATATTATCAAGCAGTGGTTTCAGCTCGTCAAGAGTAACCCAACAAGCCATAATGCTCTTTCCACCAGCGAGTATCTTCTTGTAAAGGTCATACCATTTCGGACTACCGCCCTGCGGCTCACCCACACCAGGCGTCCACTGAATAGCGTTCAGTTCTTCAATCTCCAGCAAGGC
This sequence comes from Prevotella sp., assembly GCA_017471245.1. Lineage (GTDB taxonomy): Bacteria > Bacteroidota > Bacteroidia > Bacteroidales > Bacteroidaceae > Prevotella. Next base: position 22,371 of record JAFUVB010000093.1, on the reverse strand, counting down.
AGGAAGATGGTGCATGGCTCCCACACCGTCAAGATGATAGAGTGTATAGTCAATCTTCTGACATTGCTCGCGGATGAACGGTTGAACAAAGCGGTGATAATCGTCTACACTGATCATCGTTGATATATCACTCTGCAGCTTCGACATCTTACCCGGTGCCCATGATGAGAAATAGCAGAATGCCATTTCGTCACCTTCGCGGATGATGTCATACAACTCATCGAACACCTGAAAATAGATGTCGTTTATCTGCTGCATCTGATGTTCAAGCACCTCGGGCTGCATCACCGTGTCGAGCAACACTTTGTCTGTTCCCTTGATGGCAGCCAGCACATCCATTCCCTCCATCAGGTCGGGCATACCCACATAATAGTGTCCTTGAGCTTTCTTCTTACAAGCCTTGAGCAGTTCTTTGTGAAGCAGGTAGTTGGGATGGTTGGGGTTGAACTTGATTTCATCAGAATAATTCGGGTCGGGGTGAATCCATATCGTATCTTCACCACCTTCGAACACACCACCGAGAATGGCAGCCAAAGAGCCTGGTCCCAGTTGTGTGTTGGCAACGGGCAGCATGTCGGCCATCAGTGATGAATGAGCCACATACCAGTCTAAGTAGTCGGCACGCCATTGAGGGTCAAACCATTTCTGGTTCAAGTCCTTGGGTGCCTTTGGCATCTGGATATCTGCATGTGGGGATACACCTTCCTGAAAGTGCTCCCACATATTCAATATAATACCCTTATGATTCCACCAATTGATGTATCTTTTCTTGGTTTCCTCTAAATTTGGTTTCCACGTGTTCATCATTATTATATAAGTTTTAGTAAATCATATTCAGAGCTGATAGCCAGTAAATGCACGGTTGATTTTCACTGTTACCACCTTGTTCATATCCATTTCATCTGTACACTCCACATGTTCCGGATACATGGGAATCTCTGCGCCATCACGCACAAAGACAGGCATCTTCTCTAATGGAATGTTCTCAAGCTGTAGCCATTGCCTGCCTTCATAACACTTGCCAGTGAAGAAGTCCACCCACGAACCTTCGGGCAGATAGACTTCGCGACGGTTCTCACTGTTCATCACGGGAGCCACCAAGAAGTCGTTGCCGAAATAATACTCATCGTCGATATGCCAACACACCTTGTCTTCGTGGTGATGGAACACCAATGCCTGCAGAAGGGAGTATCCTGTCTCACACGCAATCATACTCTCTTGCAGGATATAAGGTATTAAGGCATAGCGCAGGTTCCACCACTTCTTCACAATCGGTGCAATGTTGGGATAGTGCCACGGCTCGCGCTTATTGGTGCCATGATAGCGGATGTGGGAAGAGAACACGCCAAACTGCGTCCATCTCACATACACATCATCCTTCACGATACCGTTCATGAAATTGGGCAACGTGTGGAACCCCGGCACATCGTGGCTCCAGAAAGCAAATCCAGACAGTCCGAAATGCAATCCGCCCTTCAACGAACCCGCCAAGCCATCCCATGACGAACAGCTGTCGCCACCCCAATGCAAGGGATAACGCTGGCAGCCAGCCCATGCAGCACGTGCCCATACGATGCCGTCGCCTGTCACTTCCTTCGTCACCTCATAGGCTGCCTTCTGATAGAGCAATGCATAGAGGTTGTTCAGCAGTTCGGGCGACATGTTCTTGTATTTCGCATCCATGTGGATGTTCTCACCAAAATCGGTCTTGATACAAGCCACACCCATCTCCAAGAGACGTCTGAGCAATCCTTTATACCATTCGGTAGCCTTATCGTAGGTGAAGTCAATGGTACCAGCATAATCGAGGGCGGAGAAATTACTGCCTTCAGAAGCCTGCTGCTTGGTGAGCGGACCGATATAGTTGTTTTCACGGGCTTCGGTTATCTGCTCCGCATCTTCAGCCACGTAAGGCAATTGCCAGAGCGATACGCGGAATCCCTTGTCTTTCAGCCCTTTGATGAATGCTGGTGGGTCAGGGAAACGTTCATCATTGAATTTCCATTCGCAGAGCCAGTCAGTCTTAAACCAACCCGTATCCAAATGAATCACATCACACGGATAATGCTCCTGTCGCAGGCGGTCGCAGATACTGTTCACTTCGTCGGCTGAGAAATAGGTCATGCGGCTCATCCACACGCCGAAACTCCACAAAGGAGGCATAGATGGATAGCCGGTAAGATTGCGGTAACCGCGGATAATCTCCTCCACACTGTTTCCACCGATGATAAAAGCATCAATCATTGCCTGATCGCTGAGGAACTGCACACTGCGGGTGGAATGCCCTGCAAGCGACAGTTTGCTGTGTGCCGTGGTGTGATAGAACGTTCCGTACATACGACTTGACAGGTAGAAGGGAATGTTCTTGTAAGTACGGCGATTGTTCACACCTTGCCCGTCTTGATTCTTCAGGAAGAAAGTCTGACCACTCAGATCCATCTTCATGAACCGCTCTCCCGTACCGACGAAACATTCATCGGGCTTACATTCAAAAGAAAGGGTGGCACGGTTGTTGTTACTGGTTGTCTTACAAAAAGCAACAGGCAATGCATCATAGCGTGGTGGTGAGAAATGATCGTATGATGCCAGTCTCACTTCATGCTCTCCATCAGGGAAGAAACGTATGTCTACGGTTTCCTGAGGGGCAGGCTGCAAGTTGCTCCAAAAGTCGATATCAGGTGTTGTCTGCACAATGTGTATACGCTTGATGCCATCTTCTGTAGAGGCATAATAGTTACCTTGAGTGTCGGTTTCAGCAAAAAGCTGCAGCGGTTTTTTCTTTATTTGCTTGGCAAACTTAAGCATTTCGTCAGCCTCAACAGGAGAGGTGTTGCCCGGGTGCTCGAAATCGACGAACACCCTGATAATGTTTGGCTCATAGTATCTGATGACAAGCGTGTATTCCTCATTTTCACTGGTTGGATCTTCAGCCATGTCGTTTGACAGAACTTGTTTAACAAAAGGAATGTTTACGCAAATGTCGCCATCACGCATATAGATGCCATTGGGTCTACCCGCCTTCCAGAGACTCTCCTCCCGTTTCAGTTCCGGGTCAAAGTCCATGAAGTCGAACAGATGGTAGTTGGTTGGTTTCATATCTTAATTCTTGTTTTTTATAATGTCTTATTCTTTTTTAAAGCAAGAGGAAAGAAGTTTCTAATCTTCTATCTTTCCCACCTTCACCTGAGGACCATTATTTCGTATGATCATGTGTAGTCCGGGCTTGTTATATCCGAAACTCTCGAAAGGCATCCAGTTGTTTTCCACCGTATAGCCATCGGTAGCCTCATCGAAATAGATGCAGAAGGCGCGGTCGTTGGTGGCGTATGGAGCCTTTACGGGAGCCTCAATGGTATTGTTTCGGATGAAAGAGTTCGGTTGATAACTCAGCGTATAGATACCGCCGGCATCGTAGAGCTGCTTGGCATAGTAATACACATGGTTACCTTCAATACGGTTGTTGCGCATGCCACTTTCCAGTGCTGTCCACCCCCAACCCACACAAATGCCGGAATAGTTAAGATCAGACACCTCGTTATTCTGTATCAGGATATTGCGCACGTAGCCTGCAGCGATGCCAACAGCACCCCAGTCTTCAGTTGTGCAATGGTGTATCTCGTTGTTGCTGATCGTAACCATGTCGCAGATGTCCTCATCATGCTTCGGGGAATAGGGAACATGCGTTTCAAAGCCTTGATCGGGGAATGTACCCACCATGATGGCGGTGCCGCCGATTTCCTGAAACGAACAGTTCTGAACGACGGAACGCGTCACGCTTTTCTCCATATCAAGACCTGTGGCAGCAAGATGACGGAAGAAACAATCGTCGAAAACAATATCGTCGGCATAGCTCACCTTCACCGCAGCATCCGGACGCTCTATCCAGGCTTGGTTCTCCAACTCGGCCTTCTCGGGCAATCCGGGTTCCAACAGCTTATAGGCATCAATCATCGCAAAACCTCCTTGCAGGGTGACATGCCCTTGTTCCGACGGACGTGTCCATGCTGCGTCCATGAAATTCACTCCCTCAAAACGGATGTGGTGCACGCGGCGCTCGGGCGTTCCGCTGATATTCACCAAGGTCTTCAACGCCGGCGCGTATGACCATGCTGAGAAGCTGTCTTGTAGTTGCAGGATTTCAGCGTCGTAAGGATAATAATAAACACGCCCGGAAGGATAGTCTTGATACCATTCTCCCGGTTCATCGAGCAGCTCCAATGCATTCTGCAGACAGTACGAAGAACTGCCTTTCTCACCGTTGATTACAGGTTGCGGCCAGGGATGCTCAAACTCTATCTTGCTTTCCGGCTCGTGGAAGGATACGATAGTGGAATCGCCCATCACCCGCATGCTCTTCACTCGCAGTATCGCCGTTGCCCATCGCTGATGCACCAGCATCTCCAATTGGTTTGCCCGGCTCAGGTCTTGTCTTGGCGTAGGTATGGTGATCGTTCTCTCATTCGTGTTGAAATTCAGCATGCGCTCCATTTTCACAGACGGTGTCTGCATGGCTACATTGCCGCCGTTTTCTACATAAAACGTTCCAAACTGCGTTGCCATGCGCCCCTGATCCATCTGTCTGAACCAGAGAATCTTGTTTCCCGCCATCGGAGCCTCTGCCGTCCAAATCTTGTCTCTCAAAGCAGGAGCCACGCGCTCATCATTGCATCCGCGCTGCCATTTTTCAATCCTGATGCTGCCCCTCAATACTGCCGCCCCTCTTATAATGGTGGGCGAAAGTTCCGTGCCGCTGTCTTCCGGACGAATGAAGATGGGGCGCGAAAGCAAGTAAGTGCCGCTCTCAAGGTTGATACGTATGCCGCCTTCCACCTCTTTTCGCTGCAGTCGTCGCCATTCGCGTGCCTGCCGCAGAGCCTGTTCCAGCGTGGCGAGCGGTTTCTCGCGCGTCCCAGGGTTGCCGTCGTTGCCGCTTGGTGAAACGAATATGTCTCCCGCCATCATCTGCATGCAGCACACCATTGCCACCATCGTGATGTATAATCTTCTCATAGGTTTGTTTTTGATTTGCCCATTCTGGTTTGCAAAGATAATGTTTTTTTTCGATTTCTTTCGTTCTTTTGCTGTTTTTTTGCTTAACTATATCAATTAGGTGCTAAAAAAGAATGTTATTACGGAAGAAATTTGTACCTTTGTGCCATCTCTATGTATTATTTGCTGCAATGACTACAACTGAATCGCTCGACAACATGAGGCACACACTGGCATTATTGTTTTGGTTGATGAGCTGTTGTGCACCAATCTGGTCGCAAGGGCTGGCAGATTCTGTGAGTGTGAGGCTGCAACGGCAGCTTACTTTGTTTCCGCAAGAAAAAGTGAGCATGCATGTAGACCGCACGGTTTTCCTGCCGGGTGACAGCATTTGCATGAAGGTGTATGCCGTTGATGCCGCTACACTGGTTCCGTCGCTGAAGAGTCAGTTTGTCTACGTGGAGCTGCTCAACAACAAGAACCGTAGCCTTCAGCGCAAACGGCTCATTGCCTCAAACAATCTTTATACCGGCCATATCAACCTGCCTCCCGACCAAGAGGCAGGAACATATTATCTATGGGCATATTCGCTTTATTCTGCGCAAGTGAAAAATCACGAATGCCTGATTCCCATACAGGTGGGAAGTGAGAAGCCTGAGAACATTGCCAAGAACACCGCACCAGAACTGCGCTTCTTCCCTGAGGGTGGCTATCTGGTGGAGGGGGCGGTGTGCATGGTAGGCTTTGAAGTGGCAGATAGCGGAGGAGACAGCATCAATCTCTCTGGCGAAGTGGTGAACAAAGCCGGAAAGACGGTAAGCCGCTTTGCCACGAAGCACCGTGGAATGGGCGTGTTTCCCCTGGCAGTTGAGGCTGGTGAGCAATATACGGCAGTATGTCGGCACGCCAATGGTCGCCGCTTTACGTTTCCGTTGCCGAAGCCCCAAGCCGACGTGGCATGTCTGCACTGCAGGCACAGCAGCAACGACATTCAAGTAAGCGTGAATTGCGGCAGGAGTTTTGCTGACAGGAAACTGCACCTACTGGTGCATTGCCGCGGAAGGAAAGTAACCTTTCAGGAGATAAAGCCCGGTACTGTTTATCATCTTTCGCTATCCAGACTGCCGGCAGGAGTGAACAGTCTGCTGCTGATTGACGATGATGCTCGTGTGCTAAGCGAGCGATTGGTGTTTTCCAGCAATCGAGAAAGCCTGTTGCCCTTAACGATAAAGAGTTCAGACCACCGCTTCGGCCTGCGCGACAGCATTCCGCTCGAACTCACCCTTCCTGGCATGGAAGAGGGAGAATTTGCATTCCTTTCCATGTCGGTCACCGATGATGGCATCACCGGTGGCAGGCGAAGCCCCTCGCTATGGAGCCAGCTGCTGCTCACCTCCGATCTGCAAGGATTTATTCCGCAAGCCGACTACTATTTCACCCCGACACCACAAACCGACAAGCTTGATCTGTTGATGCTGGTGAACGGCTGGCGCAGATACGACATCCCTTCCGTGCTGCAAGGAAAGTATGCACACCCAAAGGAGGAGCACGAGCATTCGCAAAGCGTGAAAGGCAGGGTGAGGGCGGTATTCAGAAACCAGCCTATCGACAGCGTTCAAGTGGTTCTCGCCATCATGAAGCAGAAATATGTGGGTGAGACGCTCAGTGATTCGTTAGGGCATTTCCAATTCGACAACCTGAACTTCACAGAAGATGCCGAAGCCTTTGTCTACGCACAGAGGGAGAAGAAGCGTCACTGCTTAGTGGAAGTGGAAAGACAGAAAAGCCCTTACACTCCAAACGTGATGCCCGGCAGCAAGGCAACCGATTGGATCACGTGGGTTGACATTGACCAAGAGCTGCTCGACCGCTATGCCCGCGACAGTCATCTCTTGGACGAAGTGGTGGTGAAAGCGAAAGGTCCTGCACTCGTCTACGATAATCCAACGAAGTCGCTCAACCGACAGCAGATAGACGAAGGCAACTATCCCGATTTTGCCATGCTGCTGCTCTGCACCAACCGGCTCTCTGTAAACTACGGTAACGGAAACATTTACTGCGACGACATGGAAACTTCTGGTATCGACCGGCTACTTCGCGACCGGTCATCAAGAAAAGGCATGCCGACGAAAAGCTCTCTTGTGAAGATCTACATCAACGGCGTGCACATCCCTGGAGTGACTTTCGAGGATATCAATTTGGAGGATGTAGACAGGGTGGATCTCTATCTGGGAAGCCGCGCCTTGGTATTCGGGCTCGACGATGTCGGCGGCGGAGTGCTCAACATCACCATGCGCGGGGGGCTGAGCCGTTCCACTGAGAACATATTCAACAACAAAGTGGTGAGGATAGAGGGTTATCAGGCTCCTGCCGAGTATTACTTCCCACGCTACCCGAAAGGCAGTCAGCCGACTGGAATGTCGCCCGACGTGCGCCGCACGCTCTACTGGAACCCCTATCTGCGTATGGTGAAAGACACACCGATGCACCTCGACTTCTTCAGTGCCGACATACCAACCACTTATACTGTCCGCGTAGAGGGCATCACCTCTCAGGGGCGCATCGTGAGCGGCGAGCTGCCGCTCAGTTCACAATAATCCTACCAGCGTCAACGGTGACCGTTACCTTCTTCATTTTGTTCATGCGATTGACAACGACATCAATGCCCTTGTCGCGCTCCGTAATGAAGCGCATCCTGAGCGACATCGCTTTCTCGTTTTGGAAATCCACTGTCATGTTGAAATTCTTGCCGATATCCTCCATGATAGTGCGCAGCTCCTCGTTCTCGTAATACAGATAGCCTTCGCTCCAATATTGATAGGGCGTGGGGTCTATGTCTGCAACCCTGACGGCATCTGCCGACACCACAGCTTGCTGACCGGGTGAAAGGCGAAGGTGGTCGCCGCTCTTGAGGGCCTTCACAGCAACAGAGCCATTCACCAGAGACACTTCCGTGTCTTTACCATCCCAGGCATTCACATCGAATTCCGTGCCAAGAACGGTGGTCTGCGCCAGTTGGGTGAGCACGATGAAAGGTCGCCTGTTGTCATGCTTCACTTTGAAATAAGCCTGCCCCTCTATTCTCACAACACGCTCTGTCTGGGTGAACGAAGTGGGAAACGACACACGGCTGCCTGGACGCAGATATACCATACTGCTGTCAGGCAACACAACTGCCGACGTTTTCCCGTATGGCACGTTCACAGTGATGCGGTCGGTGATGGCATCTGAAGCCAGCAACTTCCGGTAGTCGTCAATCGAAACAGGTTCGTCGACATCCGATTTTACAGGCAGAGAGATTTCCTGATTGTCGTTGGTGATGATGCTGATTTCGCGAGACGTGGCATCAGCCGTGAACACTCTTCCCGCAGGCGCGGCTTCAGGTTCTCCATGCTTCAACAGGAAAAACGCCAACACTGCCGCCGCAGCAGCGGCTACAGTTATATATTTAATAAAGGAATGGCTGCCCCTCGTCCTGCTGCTATCTTCGCAATTCATTTCTTCTGTCATGGCATCGTTCCCCATTCCATGAGAAACATTGAATGCCCTGAGTCGCTGCTCCACGTGCAAGTCTTCTCCCCCATGCTTCATCCCGGCTTTTATGTCGTGAATAGCCTGAAGGTCATTGCGCAGCTGTTTATCCCTTTTCACCAGCTCCAACTGCTCCTCAGTGATGTTGTTTTCGCTCTCAAAGACTTCGAAAGCCAAATCTAATCCATCGTCTATTCTTTCTTCTTCCATGATCATCCTTTTATTAACTTAATACGAAGAAAAAAAGAAATAAGTCACTCTTTTTAAAAGATTCTTTCATCTGGCGCACTTTTTTCAAGGCTTTCATCATGTGTTTCCTCACCATGGATACCGAGATGCCCATCTCTTCCGCCACTTCGCGGTATTTCTTCTCTTCGATATAGCAGGCAATGAGAATTTCACGGTCTGGAGAAACAAGGCTGTCCAACACTTTCCTCACCACGGCACTCCTATATTCACTCTGCTCATACCGTTGCTCGTCGATATAGTCTTTCGCCATCACGCCGACATATTCTATATATCTGTCTTGCTTCACCTTGCGACGCAGCAGGTCGATACATCTGTTCTTCACCGAAACATATAGATATCTTTTCACCGATGACAGATCCACATGGTCGAAATTCCGCCACAACTCCTCGAATGCCCCACTGATTATGTCGTGGCATTCTTCTCCGTCAGAGACATATCTGGTGGCAAACAGATAGAGCTGCTGATAGTATTGTCGGTAGACGGGAGCAAACTTTTCTTTCTCAGTCATCTGGTTGCAAAGATACGATGAAAAAAGGAAAATAATGTCTTTTTGGAAATATTTTTTAAAAAAGCGTGACTTATTTCATTTTTGCTTCGTAGATATCAATAGAGAGGGTTCTCAACGACCTTTTTTGACTTTGGTTTAGTTTTAATCATTATATTATTTTATGCAGAGAACACGATTCTTTTTGATTTTAGCCCTTTTCCTCGCTTTGCCCTTTGCGGCAACAGCACAAGAGAAAGATTCGGATGTACGTCTGTCAATAACCTTCAAGAACGAACCGCTTCACAGCGTCTTGTTAAGGTTGGAACAGTCGTCGAGTTACAAATTCCTGTTCACCTATGAGGATATCATGCCATACAAGGTAAACGGAAAGATGCAGAATGCCAGATTCTTCGACATCGTTGCCTTCGTGTTGAAAGACACACCCTTAGAGTACACCGTCGACGGGAAGTTCATCAACATCACACAGAAAGACAACCAGAAGAAATCTGCCTCTGCCACCTCCACAAATTCCGTTGGCGGATATGTGGTCGACACGCAGGGTAGCCCCATCATCGGTGCACAGCTCCGCATCATCGGCACAAAGATCGTCACCGTGAGCGACATCAATGGCGCATTTCACTTCGACTATTTCCTGCAGCCCAACATGCAGGTGGAGGTGAGCTACGTGGGCATGAAGACGGTGATTACCCAAGTGAAGAAAGACATGCGAATTGTGATGGAAGAAGACAATCAGGTCCTCGACGATGTGGTCGTAACGGGTTATCAGGTCATCGACAAGCGCCATCTCACCAGTGCCGTCACTTCAGTGAAGGCAGAAGACATTCTCCGACCCGACGTGAACAGCATCGACCAGATGCTCGAAGGTCGCATTCCCGACATGATGTTCATCAGCAACAGCGGTGAAGTGGGCACTGTGCCACGCCTCCGCATCCGTGGTACCAGCACACTGATTGGTAACCGCGAACCTCTTTGGGTGCTCGACGGAGTGGTGATGCAAGATCCTGTTGACGTGAGTCCCGAGGAACTCAACAATCCCGACTACATCAACCGTGTGGGAAACGCCATTGCCGGCATCAACCCGCAGGACATCGAGCGCATTGACGTTTTGAAAGATGCTTCTGCCACCGCCCTCTATGGAGCAAAAGCTGCCAACGGTGTTATCGTTATCACCACGAAGAAAGGTCACGTCGGCAAACCCATCGTCAACTACAATGCAAATCTCTCGATGAAAGTTCGACCCCAATACACCGACTCAAAGATCGACCTGATGAACTCCGCTGAACGCGTGGCTTTCTCGCGTTACCTCGTTGACCATGGCTATAGCTTCGGATCATCCATGAACATGGCAGGCTATGAAGCACTGGTTCATCAGCTCTACTCAGGCAGCATTACTCATAATGAGTTCGCCTCCGCCGTGCAGCAGTTGGAAACCACAAACACCGACTGGTTCGACATTCTCACCAGCGATGCCCTGTCAATGTCGCACTCAGTGAGCGTTTCAGGAGGCAGCGAGGACGTGCGCTACTATTCCTCCATCAGCTATACCGACGACAAGGACGTAATCGACGTTTCTTCCAACCGCCGCTACACGGCTGCGCTCAACATCGATGCACAACTCACAAAGCAGTTCTCCACCCATTTCGCCGTAAATGCCAACACCAATAAGCGCAAATACGTGAACGACGAGATTTCTCCACTCAACTATGCCTACAACACCAGCCGCGCCATTCCGGCGCGAGAGACCGACGGCAGCTACTATTACTACCAGAAACGCGCCGGGTATAACTTGTTCAATTATAACATACTGAACGAGATTGACAACAGCTATAACAAACAGGAGGGTTCATCCATACAGGCAAACCTGACGCTCGATTGGAAACCGCTGTCATGGCTCAGTGCCAAGGCGATAGCCTCATATCAGGTGAGCAACACCGACCAGAATCAGTGGTGGGGCGAGAAAACCAACCACGTGGCAGGCTTGCGCAACACCGAATATGGAACACCGGCTGCTTCAGGTGAAGTACTCTCATACCAGGATCAGTCCACCCTGCCCTTTGGCGGAGAACTCTCACAGGGGCATTTCCGCAACACCGACTATATGCTTCGCTTGCAGATAGATGCCAACAAGTATTTCGGAGCCGACCAGCAGCACAACATCAGTGCCAGCTTTGGCTATGAGATGAACTCCAACAAATACCGCGGAACCAATGCCATTTGGCGCGGCTACTATGAAGACCGCGGAAAGCAATTCTCACACACTGTATTGAACGACTATCCCTATTACCGCCAGTGGCTTGAAGACAATGCCTATCCCACCATCATCGACAACCTGACCAACCTGCTATCAGGCTATGCCAGCATCACATACGGCTACAAGCAGTATTTCACCATCAATGCCAATGCGCGTGTCGACGGTTCCAACAAGTTCGGCGACCGCAGCAACGAGAAACTCTTGCCGATATGGAGCGTTTCGGGCAACTATAACATTTCCGAGCATCCCTTCCTGAAGAAAGACTGGATCGACTTCGTGATGCTGAAAGCCTCTTACGGCTATCAGGGAAACATGCTCGAAGGGCAGTCGCCGCAGATGATCATCCAGCAGCAACCCATGGATCCCCTCTATGGCGAACTGGTGAGCCGGCTGTCGGTATATCCCAACCCGAACCTGCGCTGGGAAAAGACCAGCTCGTTCAATGCCGGTCTGTCGTTCTCTCTCTTCCATCGCCGCTTGCAAGTGGAGATAGAAGGCTATCTGAAGAACACGGAAGATGCGTTCCTCACCAAGAAAATTGCCATTGAAAACGGCGTGGGCGAGTATGTGGTCAACTCCGGAAACATCCGTAATTCCGGTTATTCAGTATCCGTAACGGGCGTTCCCGTTCAGACAAAAGACTTCAAGTGGATTCTCTCGTCGTCTTTCTCCAAGGTGTTCAACAAGGTGAAGACGCTGCCCGGACAAGAGCAGTATGAACTGAGCGACTTCCTCAGCGGCACCGCCGTGGTGAAAGGACAGCCAGTGGGAACCTTCTACAGCTATAAGTATTTGGGACTGAACCCCAGCGACGGCTCACCGCTGTTCGATGATTACCGCGAGCGGCAGGATGAATTGGAGGGCATGTCGAAATACGATCTCTATACCACCGTGCTCACACCCACGGGAAGCCGCGAACCCACCATCAGCGGAAACATCAACAACACGCTCACATGGCGACAGTGGCGACTGAATGCCGTGCTCACCTACAGCATGGGCAACAACGTGCGCCTGTTCCGCCTCTATGATGGCTACGACCCTGTGGCCAACATCCGCAAAGAATTTGTGAACCATTGGCGACAGCCGGGCGATGAACTCACAACCGATATTCCTAATCCGATATCGCTCGTGGGTCAGACTCACTGGTCGCATGGCACCATTGCCTCAACCTACTCGGAGATGTATAACTACGGCGACATGCGCGTGGTGAGCGGCGACTTCATGAAGATGACCACACTGAGCCTCACTTACGAGTTCGACGCAAAGGCGCTGGCATCGATGGGACTGACGCGCCTGGCACTGAGCCTCACGGGCAATAACCTGTTCACCATTTGCTCTTCACGGCTGAAGGGGCAGACTCCGCAACAGAGCGGATTCTCCACGGTTACGCTGAGCGACCGCCCCACTTATTCATTCGGACTGTCTGTTTCTTTCTAACCATTAACGAAATAAAGGAAATACAATGAAAAGATTCATATATTTGATAGCATTTGCGGGAGTGATGAGCCTCACGGCATGCTCGGATTTCCTGGAAGAGTATTCGCAAGACACTTCTTACGTGCGCAACATAGAGGATTTGGACGAACTGCTGCTGGGCAGTGTGTACATGCCGATTGCACAACCATGGAACTTTGCTTACGACTGGTATATTGGAAACACAGCGGTGAAAGACCGCCAGTGGTTCTACCCCTACATCCATGTGATGGGCGACGAAGCCAAGGAGAACCTTAGCGGCAGCGGCAGCTCCATATATAACGAAACAAACCACTTCTTCGGCTACTTCACCTGGCAGGATCAGGCAGGCATCAATCCTGAAGGCACTGCCGTATCCACGGAGAGCTACGACTGGGAGGCTCTCTATAAGTTCATCAATGTTGCCAATATGGTGATCAAGAAGATTGACGACTTAGACGTTGCCGACAACCGCCGCATAGATGCCGACCGCATCAAGGGCGAGGCTTATTTCCTGAGAGGTGCCTATCTCTTCACGCTGGTCAACCTTTACGGAAAACCCTACAACCCTGCAACAGCCTCTGCCGATCTGGGCGTACCCGTGAAGACTTCCGAGTTCATCGAAGACAAGATTTTTGAGCGCGCCACCGTGCAGCAGTGCTACGATCAGGTATTAGACGACCTGCTGACAGCCGAGAGTCTGTTGACCAACACCGAGAAGGTGAGCAACTTCCGCGCCGACGTAACCGCTGTTTGCCATCTGCTGAGCCGCGTTTATCTCTACATGCAAAACTGGGACAAGGCAGCCGAATATGCACAGAAGGTGCTCAGCAAGAACCGCTCGCTACAGGATCTGAACACGCTTGCCGAAGACGAGAACTTCCTCACAGCCCAGCTGCCTGAACTGATCTTCACCATGGGAACAGGCGGCATGCGCCATTCGATAATAACCACGTCGGGCTGCTACGGCATCTCAGAAGACTTGGTGAATGCGTATGCCGACAACGACTTGCGCAAGTCACGCTTTATCAGCCTTACCGCCAACGGTTGGGAATATGTGAAGGAAGCCACCACCAACAGCGACCTGAGCCGCTCCACACCGTCGGGCAACTTCTGCTTCCGCACCGCCGAAGCCTACCTGAACCTGGCTGAAGCGCAGGCATGCGCAGGCAAAGACAATGAGGCAAGGCAGACGCTGAACACCCTTCGCAAGGCAAGAATCAGCGCAGATGCTTACACCGACGTTACGGCATCGGGGACAGAACTGGTGAACGCCATCCGCGAAGAGCGGTTCCGCGAACTGTGCTTCGAGGGGCATCGCTGGTTCGACCTGCGCCGCTATACTGTTTCTGCGGTGGCACCGATGAGCAAGACCATCCGCCACAGCTATACCACATTTATCTATGCCTACGACTATTCGGTGTGGGCATACGTGAACAAACCGGTAATGACGCTCTGGTATGAGCTGGCTCCAAACGATCCGGCCTACACGCTGCCCATCCCCCGCGAAGTGCTCAACTTCAACCTGGGAATGAAAGACAATGACCATCCGAAGCGCAATGTGGTGGAAACAGTGAATTATTAACAGCTGAAACGTAATAAAACATGAATGCAATGAAAAAATATCTATATATGATGCTGTCGGCAACCTTGGTTATCGGCTCACTGACGGCATGCGGCGACGACAAAGCGGAACCCTCCGCCCTTGAGGAAGACATCTTCCTGAATCCCTACGGAGCGACGGCTGCCGATCAGCAACTGCAGCAGGCTTTCTTCCAGCAGACGGGCATCTACGTGCTCTTCAACGACACGCTCTACAAGAAGCAAACAAGCGTGAACCCCGACGGCACGCCCTACTACGACACGAAGACCATCGACCTGCAATGGGCTCTGAACGGAACGCAGAACAGCGTGGATATGCGGAATTTTGCTTTCGACTATCTCACGACGGATGCAGACAAACGCGAAGCCGTGGACTTCGTGAAGAACAGTGTGCTGCCCTCCCTTGGCCCCGCCATGCGCCCTTACTCGTTCCTCTTGGTGAACGCCATCAGGTATAACGCCTATTCGTATGGCAGACTGGTTCCCTCCACCGCAGATGTATATTCGGGCTGGCGATGCCTCGCCATCGATGTGAACGGCATTGCCGAATTGAACGACACGCAGAAGAATGCCAAGCGTATCTCGATATTGAAGAGTCTGGTATCCAACAAGATCACTGCGTTGGATGAGAGCCGCTTCGAGGAATTCTATTCGTTCTGCTCTAATCTTTATTCCACCTACGCCATGAATGCTGCCGCAGAACCTTTCCTTGCACAATATCCAACCATGTATGACGTGGGATTGCTCTCTGCATACGCATGGGGCTCGCCCTACGGGTTCCCGATGTATAACATCAAGGCAAAGGAGTACGACCTTGAGGATTATACCAATGCCATCTTCGACATGACCGAAGAGGAGTTCAATGCCATTTACGGACAGTATCCCATCGTGATGAAGAAGTACTACATTCTCAGAAATATCATTGAGGAACTGGGCGTGATTATTTAACTGATAAAACTGTGAAGACAATGAAAAAGAATATATTCCTGATGCTGGCGATGGCTCTGTTTGCTTTCACGGCATGCAATGACGATGATGACAATGCACGAGAGTTGCCGGCCCCCGTAAGTTCGGGTACGTTCACCGACGAGCGAGACGGCACGCATTATGGCTATGTGCAGTATGGAAAGCTGGAATGGATGACGGAGAACCTGCGGTTTAAGGCCACGACAGGCACGTTTTATCCCGATCTCACCGAGAGCACCTATTATTATAACGACCCCATCAACAAGCGTTATTATAATGAGTTTGGCGGGCTTTACGACTTCACAGCTGCCACGGCATCCGTACCTGAGGGCTGGCGACTGCCCACGAAGGAAGACTGGGAACAGCTGATCAGCGAGGTAGGTGCAGAGAATCTCGCCAAGGCAGTGAACCTGCAGTTCGGCGGTTTCTACTTGGATCCTGAACTCGACCGCCAAATCGGGCTTTACGACTATACCTACGCCATGTCGCTATACTGGACCAGCACCACCGACAGCGACAAGACCGACCAGTATGCCTATTACGTGAAGCTGCTCTACAATAGCACCGACGTGCAGTTGCAGTCGATGACCAAGGCTAATTTCCTGAATGTACGTTGTGTGAGAAATAAATGATATGAAGCACAAGCTATTCTCTCTCTTGATGCTCTTCTGCGCTGCGCCAGTGATGGCGCAGACCGCAGAAGAGGGAATCCACTTTGTGGATGCCCCCATCGCCACGGTTCTCCAGATGGCAAGGCAACAAGGAAAACTTGTTTTCGTGGATTGCTACACCTCGTGGTGCGGTCCTTGCAAAAAGATGACTCAGGAAGTGTTCCCCCAAAAGGTGGTGGGCGACTACTTCAACAAGGTTTTCGTTTCCACGAAGATTGACATGGAAAAGGGCGAAGGTCCGCAGTTGGGCAAGCAATGGGA
The DNA here is from genome assembly GCA_017471245.1 of Prevotella sp. Classification (GTDB taxonomy): domain Bacteria; phylum Bacteroidota; class Bacteroidia; order Bacteroidales; family Bacteroidaceae; genus Prevotella. Next base: position 5,891 of record JAFUVB010000093.1, on the reverse strand, counting down.
TGTGAATGCCTATCCCACGCTGCTGGTTCTCAACCCCGACGGGAGCGTGAAGTTCCGCACGGTTGGGTCGATGACCCCTCAAGCCTTTGTGGATGACATGAAGAATCGTGTGGAAAACTACAAGGATCCCGCGTTTGTGGTGAGCTATGGCGAAGGTAACCGCTCGCCCGAAGTGGTGCAGCAGTATATCAAATGGTTGGAGCAGAACCGGCAGACGGGCAAGCTGAAAGAAGTGATCGATGGCTATCTTTCATCCGATCCCTCCATCATGCTCAGCGATTCGGCAGCTTGGAAACTGTTTGTCTACTATGTTTCCGATTGCAAAAGCACACCTTTCGTCTATGCCTGGAAAAACCGCGATGCCTTCAAACAGCATTACGGCGACAAGGCACAGGTATATATCAACGACAAATGGCATCAGGCATGCAAGGGACTCTACATCTATGGTGAAGGCAACAAACTGGACTTTGACTTCGATAAGGCTGCGCAGCTTCAGCAATACATGCAGGAGATGGGCGTGGAGAATGCCCGCGAGCGAATCGTGCAGTTCCTCTTGCCCTACTGCTTCCAGACAGATGACCGCCAGCTTTTCCTGAAGACGCTCACCGAAAGTGCCAAGATGCCATCTATTGCATCAGGGCAGTTTGAATACGGCTGCAAGCTGCTGAGCGAGAAAGCCAAGGACGACGAGACCATACTCGGCAAGATAGAGGAACTGAGAGCCGTGAGAAAAAACACGGATGCAAACAATGTAGAACGATAATAAAACTATTTTATGAAACAAAGAAAACTATTATTGATGTTGATGTTGCTGTCGTCGGTGGTGATGACGGCACAAAACAAATGGGATGCGCAACTGCCCGTTGACTCGAAAGTGAAAATCGGGAAGCTGCCCAACGGACTAACCTACTACATCCGCCACAACAAGGAACCCAAAGACCTGGCCTACTTCTACATCGCGCAGAAGGTGGGAGCCATTCAGGAGAATCCCGACCAGCGCGGACTGGCACACTTCCTGGAGCACATGTGCTTTAACGGAACCACTCATTTCCCCGGCAATGCCCTGCGTGAATACCTGGAGCGCATCGGTGTGAAGTTCGGACAAGACCTGAATGCCTATACTTCCGTGGATGAAACGGTATACAATATAGACAATGTACCCGTGAAGGTGAAGAATGCCATCGACTCTTGCCTGATGATTCTTCACGACTGGAGCAACGACCTGACACTCGACGGAGAAGAAATCGACAAGGAGCGCGGCGTGATTCAAGAGGAATGGCGCATGCGCAACACTGCCAGCCAGCGCATGCACGAGGCTGCCATGCCAGTGCTGCTTGCCGGTTCCAAGTATTCCGACTGCATGCCCATCGGTTCGATGGACATCGTGATGAACTTCAAGCACCAGGCTCTGCGCGACTACTACGAGAAGTGGTATCGCCCCGACCTGCAAGGTATCATCGTGGTGGGTGATGTAGACGTGAACGTGGTTGAGCAGAAAATCAAGAAGATTTTCGCCGATATCCCCGCGCCTCCTGCCGATGCAGCAAAGCGCGAATACTATCCCGTGCAGGACAACAAGGAACCCATCGTGTTCATCGGAAGCGATAAGGAGAATTCTTCTCCCAGCGTTCAGATGTATTTCAAGCACCCCACGCTGAAGCGTGAACAGAAGAACACGCTGCAGGCAGTGAAGGAAGCACTGCTCGACAGCTATATCAAAGACCTGTTCCATGGCAGGACCGTTGAGAAGGTTCAGGACGGAACGGCAGAGTTCTCCCTGTGTGCGGGTGGCAATGGTAACTATTTCCTGGCTAACACCATGGAGGCTTTCTCGCCTTACGTGATGTGCAAGAGCGACTCCGACGGCATACGGAAGGGCGAAGAGGCAATGGTGCGCGAGATTCGCCGCCTGCGCCAGCACGGCTTCACCGAGTCGGAGTTCAAGCGCGAAGTGGAAGGAACGCTCATCGGAATAGAGAGCGCCTATCGCGACCGCGACAAGCGCTACTCGTCGAGATATGTGCAGGAGTATGTGCGCCACTTCCTCGACAACAGCCCGATTCCCGGCATTGAGTATGAATACAACATGTATAAGAACCTCTTGAATGAGCTGACGGTTGACGACCTGAACAAACGCTTCAACGAATATTTCTCTGCCGACGGCTCTAACTTTGCCTTGACACTCTATGTGAAGGACGACGGCAAGACAGTCGTACCCACCAAGGAGGAACTGCTCGCCATCTATCAAAAGGGAATGCAGGAGCAGACGGAGCCATACGTTGACAATGTGAGCAACGAACCGTTCCTGCCCAAGGAGCCTGTCGACGGCACCATCGTGAGTGAAGGCATCGACAAGGAAGACGGATTGTATAAGATGCGCTTGGGCAACGGTGCCAAGGTGGTTGTGATGAAGACCGATTTCCGCAAGGATCAGGTGCGCATGATGGCAGTCAGCCGCGGCGGTCTCTCGCTGCTTTCGCCGGATGACCATAAGTTTGGGTCGTTCCTCAACTATCAGCCCGACGTGGCAGGCTTAGGCAACTATACGCTGCTGCAGAAAGACAAGGCGTTCAACGGCATCAACGCCACGGCATCAACAGCACTGTCTGCCAACTATTCTGCCGTATCCGGCTCGTGCTCGCCCGAATATATCGGCAACATGCTGGAGCAGGCTCACGCAGCCTTCCTCTATCCCCATAAGGACGAGAAGGCATTCAAGTCGCTGTGCAACCGCTTGGAGCGCCAATACCGCGAGTCGGAGAAGCAGCCAAATTCGGCATGGGGCGATTCGCTGACACAGGCGCTGCATCCTGATGACCCCTATAACGTGAAGCTGACAGCCGACGACATCCACAACATCGACTACGACCATCTGTTAGACGTGCTGCGCAAGGCCTACAGCGACGCATCGTCGTTCACCTTCTTCTTCATCGGAAACGTTGACGTTCACATGATGCGCCCCTACGTGAAGAAATATCTGGCATCGCTGCCCTCCACATGGAGCAACCCCGTGGAGTTCCCCGTGGGAGCCATCAAGCCCGGTGTGCGCACGGTGATGTTCGAAAAAGAACAGGAAACGCCCACTGCCCGCATCAACATCACGCTGACCACGCCACGCAAGTATAGCATGAAGAACTATCTCACGGCACAGCTGCTGGGAGAAATCATGACCATACTCTACACCAAGACCATCCGCGAGGATGCCGGTGCAGCCTACAGCGTGTCGGCAGGTGCGCAGCAGCACATGTTCCCGCTGCATTATTCTCGCTGCCAGGTAAGCTTCCCCACCAGCCCCGACAAGAAAGACCTTGCCCTGAAGTTGGTGAAAGAAGGCATGCAGCAGATTGCCGATGAAGGTCCCGATGCAGAGGCATTCAACAAGGTGCGCGAAAACCTGCTGAAAATCGACGAAGGCAACCGCTCGGCAAACGCCTATTGGGAGTATGTGCTCATCAACAAGTGGTTCACGGGCGTTGACTTCTCGAAGAACTACAAGGAAACGCTCAACAGCATCACGCTTGCCGACATTCAACAGCTGATGAAAGAACTGCTCAACAGCGGCAACTGCGTCACGGTGGTGATGTCTACACCCGTTGCCAAGGACTAACAGCCATCGGAATACAGATACTCCTATAGAAACAACGGATTTCACGGATTTTACGGATTTAAGCCATACTGATCATCAGGAACTTTGATAATCTGTTTAATACGTGAAATCCGTTTAATACGAAAAATCCGTTGTAGTTTCTTTTTGACACGCGCCCTCCTTTTCATACGAAAGCGTAAAGGCATCTCCGAAACGCCGTTCTTGTGCCTGAAAAGCGCCGTTTTTCTTGTTTCATAGCATTCTCGCGCTCCAGCAAATCAATTTGATTTACTTTGCAAATTAATTTAATTTACTTTTCAAATCAATTTGATTTACTCAGCAAATTAATTTGATTTACTTTTCCATCTCGCCGTTTCCGAGGCTCCAAAATGCCGCTCTCACACGTAAAAATCGCCGATTAGTAACTTTGAATATTGCCGACAACTGAATGAACAACAGGAAGGTGTGTCAAAATACAGATATTCCTATAGAAACAACGGATTTCACGGATTCTACGGATTTAAGTCATACTGATCATCAGGAACTAAAAAATAATCTGTTTAATCCGTGAAATCCGTTGTGGTTTTTTAATGACACGCCCTCTTGCTGATGTTTCATTTGGCGTGGTTCAGAAGTTAATAAAATGATCAATAGAGCCGGTTCCATGATTTTCCAGAAATGATGAACAAGACAGAAATGATCACGGAACCGTCCCCTGGTTACTCTTGCTGCATACGCTATGCGTTAGAGGAAAAATCCCCCCGAGCCTGCGCCCGCCCCGCGGTAATGAAACGTAGGGCCAATCGTGAAAGCCCAAAGAAACCGCGGCGGCACCGCTGTCGGGGGGAGTATTGGTTTACTTCGCCAGATAAATCATGTTGTTCCACGCGTCGTTGCGAACCAGCCTGTTCTCGTACTTGCCGCCGCTGTAGGTCTGGTGGACGTCGACACCGTGGATGACCTTGTAGCCCTGGTCCTCGCAGAGGATGCTGGCACCGCAGTAGCGATACTGGATGTTGCCAAGCTTATCGCGCACCACGTTCCACTGCTCGGCGCACGACACGCGCACCAACTTGCCCCATTCGGGATAAGTTTTCTCGATGTAGGCCTTGATGCCCTGCTCCGCCTGCGAGCCCTTCGAGGCGGGCATGGCCTTGTAGCGACCTTCGGCTTCGGCACGCTTGTACGACCTCATCAATGAGCCCTTCTTCATCTTCAACTGTTCACCACCGACGTTGGCTCCAGCAATACGCTTTTCGTCGAATGCCTCGATGTCGCTAACAGTGAACGATGAGGGATAGTTTGCCTTCTGTGTTGCGTCCAATCCGCTGTAAAGTGCTTGCAAACGACTGGCAATTGAGGATGCATCGCTATTTCCAGCAGAAATCTTACCAAACTTGATTGCAAGCGATGTTGTTTCGAAAGCGCGATCGAAATAATAGTTTCGAGCCGACTGGCTGCCAGCCTTCTCTGCACGGCTCAGCAACCCCTTCACCATACCAGCATAGTCGGGACGCTGCGGTAGGTCTTTGCTGATGAGTTTCCAAGCAGCCTTGACCAGTTGATCCCTTTCGAGTCCCCACTGCCAGACGGCCTCCAAGTTGCGTGCGTCCGAGCCTTGGTGATACTGCTTCTCAAGGTAAGAGAAACTGGGAACCCCATTGTTTATATGACTCAGTGCATCGAAATCAATAGCACCGGCCTTTCCTGCCTTTAGACTATTACGAAGACGCTGACACCAATAAGCAGCGTCGGCAAGAACATCGGTTGTTGGTGACTCATAATCCCATGTAGTCTGCTTGGCTATCGAGTAGTCCACATCGAAGTCACTCAGGCTCTCCGTAACGTCGCCTGCGCTGGTCTCATCACCGTCTGAACCAACATTCACGCCTGTTGTCTCGCTGACAGTCTGCGTTGCCTGCTGCTTTACAGTTGTCTTAGCATCCTTCTTTGCGTCGCTCACTGTTTCCTTGGCTTTGTCGGTGACAGCCTGTTTTGCCTTCTTAGCGAGACCTTTAAGGCTGCCGAACTGTGCAGAAGCCGTTGTCTGCACTCCGAATGTGATGATTAGTGCCATCACGATTCTACTGATTAATTGTTTGATTCTCATAATTAATAACTATTTAGGGGGTTACTATTTAAGGGTTAATTACTATTCTCTGTTGATTCTTGTTGGTTCATACATAAAAAACACATCGGCTTCCCTTGCACGAATGCATGGAAAGCCGTATATTTACGCGCGTCTGCGCGGATATTAACAATGTGGTCTACGCCAGTAGCGCTAATTGTGTGTGTGTGTGTGTGT
>JAFUVB010000019.1 GCA_017471245.1 Prevotella sp. | reverse complement strand
AGAATTCTGCTGATGAAGATTCTGCCACGAATTGAAGGAGATGCAGATATGTTTAATCTCTCCCGTGAATTCAAGAGCAAGCATGAAGGCATTAATTACAACAACCGCCTTGAATGGCTGAAGGAGTTGGCTCCTGATATTGTAACCGATGCCAACGAGCCACACCAGCAGACGGCACGGGAAAAGATACAGGAGATGATAGAGCGTCTGGAGAATCAGGAATTCACTCGGTTCTGGCCATAATCACACAGCAAAGCTATGCAGACGGAGGTACTCAGGCTGAAGTGCGAAGACGACTACGAGGTGATAGTCCGCACGCAGGATATTAGTTACGCTTGGGAGAAGTTCAAGGGTAGGATAGACTATACCCGAAGGACAAATCCCAAAGTGGCTGCTCCTCATGCATATTGTACTTACACTAGTCAAGACGAGTGCGAACTGACGCTGTTCAACCCTGAGACGCAGCAATCGGAAGAGTTGCAAAAAGGGAAGGTCTGGAAAGACAAGTGGCCTGTATTCTTCGAAACTTGCAAATATCAGATAAGGATAGTCTTTCACGGCATTGACAAGGATTCAAGGCCAGAAGTGCGGCATGTGAGGAAAGATGTTGAGGACAGTTTCTTCTGCGATGAGGAGAAGGACAAGCAGGAAAAATCGCTGACGGGTGAACTGGACTTTCTGAACGAACCGGGTGTATTCCGATTGGAGTTCAGTTATACGAAGAATGGCAGAAAGCAAGATACGTTTGTAAGTTTCGATGTGGTGTCGCCCAAACTCGACACTAAGAATGACTATGCATCGCTGTTGCGTGAGGTAAACGAGGAGTATCAGGATGTCATCTACCGTTATCTGAGTATTACAATCCAACAATTCAGCCGTGGGCACTTGAATAATGATGCTACGTGGATGCAGGCTTTCCAGAGCATTGTAGACAACTATGTGAAGAACGTTAGCAGAGTGATTGCCAATCCTCACTCACAAATTGTAAAATATCGTACTTCGCGGCGGGCTGAACAGATTAAGCACTGGACACCAGAGATGGAAGAGCGGCTTGGCGAAAAGGAAAAGGAGGGCACGCTGGAAGAATGCTACTTCAGCTATGAAGAAAGTCAATCCACTCAAGACACGATGGAGAACCGCTTTGTGAAGCATACGTTGCAGAGTATTGGGCGCAGACTGTCTGGAGTCATTGAAACCGTGCTCAGTAAAACTCAGGAAGAACTTTCAGAACGGCATCGCCAGCAATGGATAGGCTATCAGGAGACACTTCGCAAAATGCAGAAACATCCGTTCTTCAAGACGGTAGGTAGATTCGATGGACTGAAGCAGGAAAGTCTGGTGCTACAGAATCGTGCAGGCTATCAGCAGATATATAAGGATTGGCTGAAACTGAAACGTGGCATAGACCTGTATCACGGTGCTGCCAATATCGGTACTTTGCAGATATGGGAAATCTATGAGCTGTGGTGCTTCATCAAGATGAAGAAGATGGTGGCAGAGGTGATGGGTATCAGCAGAAAAGAACCCGACTATGAACTGCTGGTAACAGAGCCTAAGGGGACGCTACTGAACCCATTTACCGACTCATCGTTGGAGCATGTGGTGAAGTTCCGTTATCCTGCACCTAAGGAAGATGACGAACCAGACAGGAGGGCACAGTTGGAGGCACATCGGAATGATGTTGTCACATTGCACTATCAGCACACGTTCAATCGTCGTAGCGGAGGTGGAGAATATGGTATGGGTATTCATACGGCTACGACGGAGCAGCGACCTGACATTGTGCTGAACATCAGTAAAGATTCGGGCGAGACAGTGCTTACCTACCTGTATGATGCAAAGTACAGGGTAATAAACGACAAGAAACTGGACAAGGATTTTGAAGAGCAGGATATTGATGAGGCTATAGTATTGGGTGGAGGCGATTATCCGCCAACGGATGCCATTAACCAGATGCACCGCTATCGTGATGCCATCTACTATAGCAAGGAGCACGAACCGTATCGCTCGAAGGAAATCATTGGCGGGTATATCCTGTTTCCTGGCAGAGGCGATGATGAGCATATTAGCCAGCGATATTTCAGTACCAGTGTTGAGGATGTGAACATCGGGGCTTTCCCGTTACTGCCCAATGCTAATAAGGAATTGGAAGGACGGCTTTTGAAAGCGCATCTGCACAAAATTCTGATGGAACATTTGGCAACTGAAAGTCATGTGTCGAAAGCAAAGCCCCAACGAACATTGGCATACGTTTCGGAAGAAGAGAAAGCCGGTGTGGTGGACGACTTGGTGATGGTAGCCGTTGCAGGAAATGAAGGGAAACGGAATTGGTCATTGGAGAACTGCTGGTACAACATACCGCTGGAAAAGATGGCTGACTCGCCCATCATGCAGGCAAGATATCTGTTGCTACATGTGAAGGGAGAAACGGAGGTGGGTCATATCAGGAAGATTGTGAAGAGCCGCCACGATGTTTGGTCGAAAGAGAAACTTGCCAAAGAGGGTTATCCCAAGCCCGGCAATCCATTCTATTATATGTTGCGCATACGCAAAGAAGATGCCACGGACGAATCAATACGGTATAAAGTGTTTGACCTAAAGAATACGCCATCAATTGTATGGGGAACTCCCAAGATGGCTTTCTATTTCGTAAGACTGAAGGATTTGATAGTGAAATAATTGATAACACTCCACCCTCACCAAGAGCAGACGGCAAGGATGGAGTTCTTTGGTCTATTGTTTACCCGATGACAATTAACTTGTTATCGGGTAAATCATATCTGACAGGATGAGCGAAGGAGATGGTCTTGCCATCAAAGACGGCAGCGGTATTGATGCCGCGACGCAGGAACTCGTCAAGGAGTGCTTGGTCGTGGTAGGCACGCATAGAGGACCAGCCTCGGTTCTGCACCTGGGCGTTGAAAACGGTTACTAACTCTGGGATTTGCATGTCTGCGAAGCGCAGCGCAAAACGGATGTAATAAATGTGCTGTTGCATAACTTTTTTGTTTTTGAAGTGAATAATTTTGCTTCCGCATCGTATCTTGGCCACCGTGGCTCAATGCTATTGCTCGGTTGGCGAGTCCACTCTTGCGAGTGTCTGCTCTTGATGCTTCGAGTGCAAAGGTACGAAGATTTATTGAAAGAACAAAGGAAAAATTGTATTTTATCACCGATCAACGAGAGTTTACGGCAATTAGGAAACTTGGTATCAATATTGAGCGTCAAGATGGACGTAAGGAAGGGAAATGAATCATTAATGGACAACTTGAAAATGTTCCATCAATTTTCATCAAAATTTGATATGCTGAAAATCAAGAATCCCTGTAAGTACTTGACTTACAGGGATTTGCTTTGGAGGGTGCCCGGTGGGACTCGAACCCACGACATTCAGAACCACAATCTGACGCTCTAACCAACTGAACTACGGGCACCATTTTGTTTCTTTTCCGTTCTTTGCAAGTTAGCTATTTGATCAAGTTCATTGCTTACGTTGCATTGTCCGTTGATTTTGCGGGTGCAAAGATACGGGATTTATTTGATTTCACCAAACAAATCCCGTATTTTTTCTCCTTCTACCTGTTTTTTTACTTAATTTGCAGGCTTTTCCGGTGTTGCAGCCTTGGCTGGTTCAGCTGGCTTGGCACCATCGTTTGCAGGTGCTTCCTGTTTTGTCTGGCTTGCACCAAATCCTGGCAAATTGTTCGGGTTTGTCTGTTGCTGCTCAGTGGAAACATTCTCCATGACACTTTGTGATGTGGAGGCAGTTGGGGCTGTCCATGCGCATATAACACTCAGCAAAACCATGGCGATGGCAAGTGACCATGTAGCCTTTTCAATGAAATCTGTGGTTTTGCGAACACCCATAATGGCATTAGATGCCTGAAAATTGGAAGACAGTCCGCCTCCCTTTGATTCCTGGATGAGCACGATGCCAATCATGAGCAGTGCTGCCAGGACAATTAGAATTACGAATAAATTGTACAACATTTTTCTTTACTTATTTTTATTGTTATTTATAATCAATTTCTCTAAGAATCGAATTTGGTCTGCAAAGTAAGCATTTTTTTTTGGATAAATCAAATTTAAACGCTTAATAATTTCCAAAGCCTTGGAATATCTGCCTTGTTTGATGTAAATTCGGGCTAATGTCTCGGTGAAATAGCCTTCTTCGTCATCTTTTTCATCAGAATTATCATTCTCTTCTATTTGTGGCAAGAATTCCGGATTCTCTTTCAATTCGAAATTACCACCTTGGTTGTTGATGAAGTTGTCTATCAGGTTTTGCCCCTTCATAAGAGGTTGTTGGTCTGACGGATCTTCGTCGGCTGCTCCTGTTTCGAGCAAGTATGCCACATAGTCTACAGCAGCATCAGCCGGAGTGGGTTTCCTGTGTTTTGAGTCCTTTTCTTTTTCCTTTCCTTCCTCTGGTAATGAATTCAGAAACCTGTCGATGAGCGAAATGGTTCTGTTTTCAGGCTTCTCTTGTATATTTGTAGCCTGTTGGGCTGCCACGTTATTGCGTAGCTTGTAGTGTCCGGCTTCGATGAGGTTGAATATTACTTTACTGTCGGTGATGTAGATGGCTGCCTGTCTGAGTTCTTCATCAAAAGAAGTGTCGTGCAGGAGATAGAGGTTTTGTAGCATGAGGAGCCTTGCAGTCTGATAATAAGGATATTGGGCAAGGAGAGCTCGCAGGTCATACAGCGTTTCCTTGTCCATCATTTCCGGGTGTTTTATCAGATACTCTAAGTTCATTACCAATTAGCTACTGTTTCATTAAATATCTGGTCGACAATATCTTTCACCATCTGTGTCACCAATTCTTCCTGAACGGAATTCAGGCTCTGTGTGGTTTCGTATGAAGCATTTGCAGAGAACTGCTTTTCAAAGTCTTCTGAATGATTCTTGTTGTTCGTAAACCTCACATTGACGGTCATGGATAGTTCTGTCATGGCCGAGTGTCCCTCTGCGGTTACAGCTTTGTTGCGTTGCTGGTATTGTGTTATTTCTCCCTCGATTACCAAGTCGCCGTTGCGTTTCACTTGAATCAGTTTCGTGTGATTACCGAATGCGTCCTTCAGCTGGTTGTTAAAGATGCCGGCCATGGGTCCCCATACATAGCTGGAGCGAATGGGGAAATCGGCGATGGTGATGGTTTTGGTTGTGGAATAGTCGATGTTAGAGCCGTTAAAAGAGTATTTTGGCACGCATGCGCATAAGGTGAAAGCCAAGAAGACGTAGACACAGAAGAATCTGGCGAGACTGTGACGAGTCTTGCCTTTAAACACTTGTTGCTGCTTCATTGGAAATCGTGACATGTCTATTGGTCTAATCCGAATTGTTTGATTCTTCTGTAAAGTGTGCGATCTGAGATTCCCAGCTCAGCCGCTGCTTTTTTCCTGTTGCCTCCGTTCTTTTCAAGTGCCTTAACCACCATTTGTCTTCCGATGCTTTCAAGATTCAGTGATTCTGGTTCAGAAATCTCTTCGGCAATGGCATCTACGGTGTTGTTGGCAGTGTCTATTTGCTGATACTGGCTTTGTCCGGCAAACGGAGGTTCATTCTGTCTGATGATAGTGGGTACCTGTTTGGTTACTGGCTGGGCTATTACGCTGGTGTGGCGCGACTCATCCAGTTGCTTTCGCAAACTGTTCATGTCTCGTCTCAGGTCGGAGACATTTCCCCTTAGCTCATATAAGATCTTGTACAGAATTTCGCGCTCGCTCTCATAGCTGTGGCTGTCGCTCGTAGTGGAGATGGTTGCCAGCATCGTGCTTTCGGTATCTTGCGGAATGAACCGGCGCAGGACTTCTCCTGTGATTTGCCGTTGTTCGCTAAGCACAGACATCTGTTCGGTGATGTTCTTCAGTTGCCTTACGTTGCCTGGCCATTTATAGTGAAGCATCATCTCGCGCGCCTCTTCAGTGAGTGTGATTTTTGGCAGTTTGTATTTCTCTGCCATTTGCATGGCGAAGAGCCTGAAAAGTAAGATGATGTCTTCACCGCGATCGCGCAAGGGCGGCATCTGAATAGGAATGGTATTCAGGCGATAATACAAATCTTCACGAAACCTTCCTTCTGTGATTGCCTTCTGGATGTTCACATTTGTGGCAGCCACGATGCGCACATCTGTCTTCATGATCTTTTGCCCGCCTACGCGGATATACTCGCCCGTTTCTAATACTCGCAAAAGCCTTGCTTGTGTCGCCAGCGGCAGTTCGCCCACTTCATCGAGGAAGATTGTGCCTTTGTTTGCAATACCGAAATATCCTTCGCTTTCTCCGATAGCACCAGTGAAAGAGCCTTTTTCGTGGCCGAATAGTTCGCTGTCGATGGTGCCTTCAGGAATGGATCCGCAGTTAATGGCGAAATACTTCTCGCGCCTACGTGGAGAATTGTCATGAATGACTCTTGGAATGATTTCCTTTCCCACGCCGCTCTCTCCGAAAATCAGCACAGAAAGATCTGTTGGCGCTACTTGTAAGGCAACGTCAAGAGCGCGATTCAAGTCAGGGCTGTTGCCCACTATATTGTATCGCTGCTTGGTCCTCTGTAACTCTGATGTGTTCATTGGGCTGACAAAATTACATATTTTATTTGAAATAACTGCAATTGTGGCAGTTTTTTTACTTTTATTATCTGATTTCGTCCTATTTTTTGCGGTTCATCAATAGTTTTTGTGGGAGCGCAAGACCTTTGTCGTGATCATGTCCAATGAGACCTATTCCAATGCAAAGGAGGATTATTTCTTCTTTTTTCCGATCTTTATCAGCAGAAGTCCGATGGCAGTCCAGATCAATTCGCGTATCCTGACGATGAGTGCAACAAAGATACCTGCACTCGCCGACATGCCAAGTCCGTTAACTGACATTAGGAATCCTCCTTCGCGCCCCCCCAGTTGCAAGGGCATGAAAAACATCATGTTGGCAAAGAGCGATGTGAACGCTAATATCAGGATGCATTGGATGAAGTTGGCGCTTGGCATAATGACCAACAAGATAAAAAGAATTTCCAATGCAGAAACAATTCTCACGCCCAGCTCAATCATGACTGCAGAAACAAAAGTCTTGGGGTTTTGATTGTGCAGACATGCAATCTGTCGGTCGATGGTGTCGAGTTGTGGGCCGTGTTTTTCAAGGAATTCTCTTGTCCATCTCTTTGCTCCGGGGCAATGTTTCATGAGATTCATCAGCCTGACTGCAAGTCCTTTCCTGTATCCTTTAATAAAGAACCAGATGCCTGTGATGCAGAAAGCTGTTATCAATATAAGGATGATGCACAGATACAGATTGACAGGCTGAGTGAGGATAAAGAGGAGTACGGCGAGCAGCCAAAAGCAGAAATGGCTGAAAATATGGGTCATGACATAGAGGATTACCGATGATGATGCTCTTTCTGTGTCGATGAGCGGTGACAATTCCATGATGCGGTAGGGTTCGCCACCCATCAGTCCTCCGGGTGTGGCATAGTTCAGGGCAAATCCAGAAATCGTTACTTTATAAAGCCACCAGAACGATACTGATTGTGATGGTTTCGGTTCTTTGGAGCCTTTGTTGCCTTCACGTTGTGGGCATTTCGTATCCGAAGCTTCGGTTGAGGTATGTTGGCTGGATTCCTGACTCTTGATGATGATATACCATGTCAAGGTATTAAACACATAGAGCACAGCCCAAAGCGCAATCACGGCAAAAAACCAGTATCCAGTATGCTTTAGTCCTGCCCATACCTCATTGTAGTCTAACTGTGTGAGCATCAGTGTAAGTATGAGCAGACCAAAGACAAAGAATCCGTTCTGGTACTTCTTTTTCATACTGGATTCGTGCTTGTTTATTGTTTCGGTACGGCAAACCTCACTTTCTCGCTGTCGTCGCGCTTCTCGTGATAAAGCTTTTTCAGAGGGTTTCTCATTGGCTCATCGTAATTAGCACGGTTCCGACAGATGTCGATAGCTTGGAAGATAGCATGTCGGAAAGAGCTTTCATCAACAATTCCCTTGCCAGCCAATTCGGTCAAGGCACCATGAATGACAGATGTGCGAATGAAAGGAAGCCCCGTTGTGTATATGTTGCCATTTCCATTGTCGATGGTCTTGAAAGGAATCATTCCTTGGTCGTGATACATCGCCATGATACCGTCGAATGATTCGTACAAATTATCACCAAAGAAAGAGTCGGCAGGGTAGGGACCGAATGCCTGAACGCCTTTTGCTTCCAGTTCATTGATGGCAGGAATAATGATCTCCCCTTCCTCCTTGCCGCCACTTGTGTCGGGATTCAATGCCAGAATAGCGATGCGCGGGGATGAAACCCTGAAGTCGCGCTTGAGCGTTTCGTGGAACAACTCCGTTTTGCTCACAATCGATTCTTTCGTAACGGCGGGCAGTGCTTCTTTAACAGGAATCTGTGGAGTGAGGATTGCCACTCTGAGGGCATCATTGACAAGAATGGTAAATGCACTATCCTTGTTGTCGGTAAGCTGTTCCAAATATTGAGTCTCCGACTTTGCTCCTAATCCGAGAGCGCGGAAGCCTTCTATATCTGCAGGAGCAGTGACGAGAACGTCAAACCCTCCTTGCTCAAAGTCTGTTACAGCTCTCTTCAGTGCTGTGACGGCAGCTCTTGACGAGTCGATAGAGGCATTTCCTATTTCCACTTTCACTTCCTCATCGAAAGCCGTGAGAAGGTTCATCCTGCCATCACGGGCATCTTCAGGTTTGTTGATGATGGTAAAGTTCGCCTGATTGTTGAGCACATTCCTGTGATAGGCTGCAACTTTTGGTGAACCGTAGATGATGGGAGTGCATAGCTCCATCATTGTGGGGTCTGCAAATGTCTTGAAAATCAGTTCATAACCGATGCCATTCGTATCTCCGTGCGTGATAGCCACGCGAATCTTTTTATTTTCCATCGTCTGTTCTATTATATAATAATAATGTATATAGAGCGGCTTCCAATTGCCGTATCTGGTTTCTTTTGTCTGTTTCCGGGGCATAGACGAATGCCTCAGCCACGATTGTGCGTTCCCTTTGGTGATCTGCCATGGCGTGAGCCACGAATGGTCCGCCCATCATGTCACCTTTCATCTCCCAAAGACCGCGAATCACCGAAATAGGATTGTTGTTTTGCATTTCCTGTTTCAGTGTGATGCTCTCCTTAATAGTGGTCATCCACATCCCTTCGCGTTCACCTTGTATGTTAGCGCGCATGATGCTGTCGCGCTTGTGAATGAATGTCTGCCGGTCAGTTGCCGTTCCTTCGTAGGCATATACGCAAATGTTCTGCATGCTGGTGGCAGCGTTGTTCGACAGCCAAACGAAATCTTTGCCACGTTTGCTCGACGACAATCCTTCCGGAATCAATATCTCAGCATCCAGCATCTCGCGAATCATTCTTTCCTGATTTTGAAGGTGCCTTCTTTTTAATGACCGGATGGCGGCATTCATCTCCGATTTTTCCAGAAGGTTCAATAGCCTTTTCCCGCTTGTCTTCATGTCATTCCCCAGCTTCTCAGCTGTCGGTGTGGTGATGTGTATCAGCATCTGCGGCTCGGCAAAGGCGTTTTTTTCATATTTTATCTGCGTTTTTGCCTTGTGACTGCTGTCGCATGTCACCACAATGATATTCCGCATCTTGCTCAAAGGTGCATCCAGTTCGCTGGCAAACGTCACATCGAAGGATGGTTCTCTTTGCGGCAACCCCTCTACATCGGTTTCAAGGACGTTTCCGATAATGCCTCTTGCCAAAGAGTCTTCTGATATGATGACAACCGAGTAGGCCCTTCCGTTGCTGTCAGACATAAACGGATCCTTATTGCCACTGCAATTCAGGCATAGCAGAGCCACAAGCACGAAGCATAGATTCCTCATTGCAGCTGGTTCTTTTTGGCAGTAGAGAGCAAACCGCATGCTGCATAGATGTCTTGTCCGCGGCTGGCACGTATGGTGGTGAACACACCATGCTGGGTGAGATAGTCGCGAAACTGTTCCATTTTTGCATCGTCAGCACCGTGCAGTGGTACCCCTGGAATCTGGTGAAACCTTATCAGGTTGATGCGGCATTCAATTCCTTTGAGCAAACCGACGATGGCTTTCGCATGATTGAGCGTATCGTTCAGCCCTCCGAATACGATATATTCAAATGAGAGCCGCCGCTGGTGGGTGAAATCGTAGTTGCGGAGCAAGTCAACGGTTTCCTTTATTCCCATTCCCTTTTCAGCAGGCATTAGCTCTGCACGCTGTTCTGGCAGGGCGCTGTGCATGCTGATGGCAACGTGGCAGTTGCTTTCGTCGAGGAATCGTTTCAGCTTGTTCTTGATCCCCACGCTGCTCACCGTGATGCGTTTGGGACTCCAGGCATAGCCGTAGTCGGCGGTGAGGATCTCCGTAGCACGCATCACATGGTCGATATTGTCCATCGGCTCGCCTTGCCCCATGAACACAATGTTTGTCAGTTTGTCGCGCTCGGGCAGGGAATACACCTGATTGAGAATGTCGGCAGTTGTAAGGTTTCCTTCAAATCCCTGCTTTCCTGTCTGGCAAAACAGGCAATTCATCTTGCATCCCACCTGGCAACTCACACAGAGCGTTGCCCTGCCATCGTCGGGGATGTATACCGTCTCCACAAATCTCATTACGGATTGATCGGTGAGTGGCGACACAGTCCTGACGGGAAAGAGATATTTCTTCGTTCCGTCTTTGGATTCCTGACAGTCAGACGGAGGCATCGCCCCAACGGTATATGCCTCTTTCAGCCTTTCACGGTTTGCTTTCGAGATGTTGGTCATGTCGTCGATGCTGTCGATGTGCTGGGTGTAGAGCCACTTTGCCATTTGTCCGCCAGCGAAGGCAGGCAACCCCAGCCGTCTTGCCACTTCTTTCAGTTCGAAGAGGTTCATGCCTAACAAAGCCGTTTTTTCCTCAGTCATCATCTTGTCTCTACTCGCTTACCTGTGATTACATGCTTTCAGTTCAGTTCATTCACTCTTTTAGCTGTTATACTCCTGCCAGCTCTTCACCTTGATATCTTCTTCCTTCAGGTCGCAGAATGCCTGGATGAATGCTTTTGCCAGCCGTGTGTTTGTCATCAACGGGATGTTATGGTCGATGGCACCGCGACGAATGCGGTAGCCATTCGTAAGTTCCCTCTTGGTATGGTTCTTCGGCACGTTGATGATAAGCTCGAACTTGTGGTCGGCAATCATGTCCATCACGTTGTTGTCGCCATGCTCATCCGGCCATGCCACTGCCGTAGCCTTCACCCCGTTCTCACTAAAGAACTTTGCCGTTCCGCTGGTTGCATAAATGTCATATCCGTTCTTTGCCAGTTCGCGTACAGGTTCCAACAGGTCGACTTTGCCTTTCACTCCACCAGAAGATATCAGCACGCTCTTCTTCGGGATGCGGTAGCCCGTGGCGATGAGCGCATTGAGCAGTGCTTCGTTCAGATCGTCGCCGAGGCAACCCACTTCTCCCGTGGAACTCATGTCAACTCCTAACACGGGATCGGCATTCTGAAGTCGGGCAAACGAGAACTGGCTCGCCTTCACACCGATGCGGTCGATGTCGAATTCGCTCCTGTCGGGTCTTGAATAGGGTGCATCGAGCATGATCTTCGTGGCTGTTTCGATGAAGTTGCGCTTCAGAATCTTTGAAACGAAGGGGAATGATCGGCTGGCACGCAGGTTGCATTCGATCACCCTCACCTGACGATTCTTTGCCAGGAACTGGATGTTGAATGGTCCGCTGATGTTCAGTTCCTTCGCTATTTTCCGTGCAATTTTCTTGATTTGTCGGATTGTGGAGAAATAAATATGCTGCGCCGGGAACACCATTGTGGCATCGCCCGAGTGAACGCCGGCATACTCCACGTGTTCGGATATGGCATATTCCACCACTTCACCCTTGTCGGCAACGGCATCAAACTCAATCTCTTTCGTGTCTTGCATGAACTGGCTCACAACGACGGGGAATTCTTTCGACACCTCGGTTGCCATGTTGAGGAAACGGTGAAGCTCCTCGTCGTCGTAGCAAACGTTCATGGCTGCACCGGAAAGCACGTATGATGGACGCACCAGTACTGGGTAGCCCACCTGATCAACGAATTCCTTTACATCTTCGAAAGATGTCAGTGCGCGCCATGCAGGCTGGTCGATATCCAGCTTGTCGAGCATTGCCGAGAACTTGTCTCTGTTCTCAGCGCGGTCGATATCTACCGGCGACGTTCCCAAAACGGGAACCCCCTGGCGATACAGTTTCATGGCGAGGTTGTTTGGAATCTGTCCGCCCACGCTCACAATGACGCCGCGCGGCTCTTCCAGATCTATCACGTCGAGCACGCGCTCTAATGACAGCTCATCGAAATAGAGGCGGTCGCACATGTCGTAGTCTGTTGACACCGTCTCCGGATTATAATTGATCATGATCGACTTGTAGCCCAGTTTCCGCGCAGTGTTGATGGCATTGACCGAGCACCAGTCGAACTCCACGCTGGAGCCGATGCGATAGGCACCGGAACCGAGCACCACCACCGATTTCTCATTCTTGTAATAGTCGATGTCGTGCTTAGCAAGTGAAGAGTGAATAGTGAAGAGAGAAGAATTTGCTGCCGCGCCAGAATCTGCATTGCCCCGTGCAGAAGTAGATTCTTCACTCTTCACTCTTAACTCTTCACTTCCGTAAGTGAAATACAGGTAGTTAGTCAGTTCCGGATGCTCACTTGCTACTGTCGGAATGCGCTTCACGCTGGGAAGGATTCCCTTCTGTTTGCGGTAGCGGCGCACTTCCAGGTTCTGCTTCTCCATGTTTCCCTCGTGCGGCTTGAGCACAAAGCGGGCAATCTGGAAGTCAGAGAATCCAGCACGTTTCACCTCAAGCAGCAGCTCGTCGGGCAGTTCCTCCAATGTGTTATAGTTCAGCAGCTCGCGCTTTAAGTCGACAATATGCTTCAGTCGCTCCAGGAACCAAGTGTCAATCTTTGTCAGTTCCTCAATGCGCTCGATGGAATATCCCTCTTCCAGCGCCTGTGCGATGGCGAAGATGCGCAGGTCGGTGGGGTTCTGAAGCTCTTCTTCGAGGTTGTCGAACTTCGTATGGTCGTTGCCAACGAATCCGTGCATGCCCTGTCCTATCATTCGCAAGCCCTTTTGAATCATCTCTTCGAAAGAGCGGCCGATGGACATGATTTCGCCTACCGACTTCATGGACGAGCCAATCAGACGGCTCACGCCCGCGAATTTGGTGAGATCCCAGCGCGGAATCTTACAAATCATATAGTCAAGGCTTGGAGCCACATAGGCAGACGATGTGGTTCCCATCTCGCCGATCTGGTCGAGCGTATATCCCAATGCGATTTTTGCGGCGACGAAAGCGAGGGGGTAGCCCGTTGCCTTTGATGCCAAGGCTGACGAGCGGCTCAATCGGGCATTGATTTCGATGATTCGGTAGTCGTTGGTCTGGGCATTGAAGGCAAACTGGATATTGCATTCGCCCACGATGCACAGGTGTTTCACGCAGCGGATGGTGATTTCCTGCAACATTTTCACCTGTTCCTCGGTCAGCGAGCAAGTGGGAGCCACCACAATACTCTCGCCAGTGTGGATTCCTAACGGGTCGAAGTTTTCCATAGATGCCACGGTGAAGCACCGGTCGTTGGCATCGCGGATGCATTCAAACTCTATTTCCTTCCAGCCTTTCAGACTTTCCTCTACGAGAATCTGCGGAGCAAAGGTGAAAGCGCTCTCAGCCAGTTCGATGAATGTCTTTTCGTCGGGGCAGATTCCCGATCCCAAACCGCCAAGCGCATAGGCCGAGCGTATCATGATGGGGTAGCCAATCTCCCTCGCTGCCTTCAGGGCATCGTCCATGTTCTCAACGGCATGGCTTACAGGCACTTTCAGATCCACCTCGCTGAGTTTCTTCACAAACAGGTCACGGTCTTCTGTGTTCATGATGGCCTCCACGGAGGTGCCGAGCACTTCCACGCCATACTCTTTAAGAATCCCTTTCTGATAAAGCTCTGTGCCACAGTTCAAGGCGGTCTGACCACCAAACGCCAGCAAGATGCCGTCTGGGCGCTCTTTCTTGATGATCTCTGTGACGAAGTGGGTGTTTACGGGTTGGAAATACACCTTGTCGGCAACGCCCTCCGATGTCTGGATGGTAGCAATGTTCGGGTTTACCAATACCGAACTGATGCCTTCTTCACGCAATGCCTTGAGGGCTTGCGAGCCGGAATAGTCGAACTCGCCAGCCTGTCCGATTTTTAAAGCGCCGGAACCGAGTACCAGCACTTTATTCAACTTTTTCTTCATGTTTATCCTGTTTGTTTATTGATGTTCCAATTAATCCGTGCAAAGTTACGCATTTTTTTTTAATAATCGTCAAATTGTCTGCGTTTTCATCCGCTTTTTCATATTTTTGTATCTTCTTTGCTGAGGAGTGGGCGGTGAAACATTATCACATGCAGCGCAAAACCATAGGTTTCGGGTGCCAAAAACGTAGGTTCTTGCAGGCAAAAACATAGTTTTTGATGAATAGGAGCATAGTTTTTGATGTATGGAAGCATTTTTTTTGATGGCGTGAAGACATCATTGCAACATTTTGCAGTTGCTTTTTTCACGTACCCCCATCGGTTTTTCATGCTCAAAAGCCAACAGAAACGCCATCCTCTTAAGGTAAAAAAACGAAATTCTCGGCACCTGAGCATATCATGTTGATTATCAGATAAATAGGGGATTTTAAGTGGCACCCGCTGCGACACCCGCTGCGACACCTGCTGCGACACCCAGGGTGAGTTAAGAGTTAAGAATTAAGAGTTAAGAAAAAATGAGTTAAGAGGTGAAAGGCTACGGGTAGGCGAGCACAGCTCGGGAATGAGGATTAGAAGATTAGAAAATACATTCGAGTACGGGTAATCTGTAGCATGACATTCGTCTACACTCCTTTACTCCTATACTCCTTAATTCTTAATTCTCAATTCATATTTTCTTAACTCTTAATTCTTAATTCTTAACTTCCTAACTCTTAACTCTTAACTCCCCCTGGGTGTCGCAGCGGGTGTCGCAGCGGGTGCCACTTAAAATTCTCTATTTATCTGATAATCAACATGATATGCTCAGGTGCCTCATAAGTGCGTTTTTGCTATAGGGACGGCACCGTGATAGGACGTGCTTTCTGGCAAGCAATTCCGCATAGACAGATGTCGGATAGAGGTTGCGTTCCCGCTCTTTAGCACGTTATGAGATGAAACTTTTGCTCGAATGTGCAAAAGAAAAACCGATTTTCTTTTGCATTTCACTTGCTTATTCGTATCTTTGCACAGAAATTCATCTGTATGGATGATGGCATTACTAACTTTTGAAATATGAGAAGCAAGATTGACGCATTCTTCTTTTGCCGGAATGCCGACGCGAAGTGCGCCGTGGCAAGGCATTTGGAGGATAGCTACGTGATAAGAAGGCTGTTTTGGATTGACGGCGAAGTGACCGAGCGACTGATGCCCTCGCGCATACTGAGCGAAATGGCAGAACTCATTGATGCCGACTATGCGCTGTTCTATCTGAAAGATGCGCCCGTTGCCTTGGGCGACGGGGCATTGCAGCGCATGCTTCGTGCTGCAACAGAGACGGATGCAGCCATGGTGTATGCCGACCGCTATTCCGTGGAGGGCGGCAACACGGTGCGCCATCCCGTGATTGACCATCAGTTGGGCAGCGTGCGCGACGATTTCGACTTCGGCAGCGTGTGGCTTGTCAAGGGCAGTCTGCTGAAAGAATATGCGATGAAGGCTGAGGCCGACGGCTCATCAGAAGCCTATCGGTATGCCGCGCTCTACGATTTCAGGCTCTTCATGAGCAGAAAGGGGGCGCTGTTTCATCTGAACGAATACCTCTATACCGAGCAGGAGAGCGATCTCAGGGCAAGCGGAGAGAAACAGTTCGACTATGTGAACCCCGCCAACCGTGAGGTGCAGGTGGAGATGGAGCGAGCCGTTACGAGGCATTTGCGCGAGATTGGTGCCTTTATCGACACATCTTACTATCGAGTCCCCGATTTCAACGAGCAGCATTTCGACGTAGAAGCCTCGGTGGTGATACCCGTGTTCAATCGCGAGAAGACCATTGCCGATGCCGTGAGGAGTGCATTGGAACAAAAAACAAAGTTCAACTATAACGTCATAGTGGTGGATAATCATTCCACCGACCATACAGGCGAAATCCTGAAATCCATGCAGCCAGCCTCTGAAGGCAGGCTCGTGGTGCTCACTCCCGAAAGAAACGACCTTGGAATCGGCGGATGCTGGAACATGGCAGTCAATGATTGCCATTGCGGCCGCTTTGCCGTGCAGCTCGACAGCGACGATCTCTATTCCTCGCCCGATACCTTGCAACGCATCGTGGATGCTTTCCACGAGCAGAAGGCGGCGATGATAGTGGGCAGTTACCGCATGTGCGATTTTGCCCTTAACACCTTGCCGCCGGGACTCATCTCACATGCAGAATGGACAGAGGGCAATGGTATGAACAATGCACTGCGCATCAACGGATTAGGAGCGCCACGTGCCTTCTTCACCCCCTTGCTCAGGCAGATTCGGTTTCCTAACACAAGCTATGGCGAAGACTATGCTCTGGGGCTGGCATTCAGCCGCTGCTATCGCATCGGTCGCATCTATGACGAGCTGTATCTGTGCCGTCGTTGGGGCGGAAACAGTGATGCCGCACTCAGTGTGGAGAAGGTGAACGCCAACAATCTGTATAAAGACCGCCTGCGCACCATGGAGATACTTGCACGGCAAAAGATGGTTGAAGGAAAGGAAATGATAGGAGAGGGAAGCGCCCTGACACGTTTCTTCGACCGGCAATTAGAAACCTGGGAGGATGCCAATCGTCGTTATCGCGACTTGCAGCAGGTGGTTACGAAAGATGTTGCCGTGGGTGGCATCACGCTGAAAGTGCAGTTCAATCCCGCCAGAATCGTGTCGACAGGTGCCAAGATCGACAAGCAGGCGCTCGACCATCGGCCGTGCTTCCTCTGCGATGCCAACCGCCCGGCAGCGCAGATGTATGCAGACATCGACAATGATTACCGCCTTTTGGTGAATCCGTTCCCCATCCTTCCCATGCATTTCACCGTTCCTGCCCGCAGGCATCAGCCGCAAAGCATCAAGGAACATTTCGGATTGATCTACCGATTGCTGGCAAGCCATCCCGGACTGATGGTGTTCTACAACGGTCCCAAGTGTGGTGCCAGTGCTCCCGATCACTTGCATTTCCAGGCAGGAACGAGCGGAATCGTACCCCTACAGACCGAATGGCAGCGCCTTGCACGCAATCTGACCGTCGTCTGTTCTCATCATGAAAGTGAAGAAGAATACATTGCATACGTCAACGACTATCCCGCACCTGCCCTGCTCATCAAGAGCCGTAGCGAAAAAGTGGGCGTGCAATTGTTCCGCAGGGTGTATAAGGCAATGGATAACAGCGCGTCAGGCGAGGAGCCAATGATGAATATCGTGTCATGGCGAAGCGGTGATGACATCCTTTCGGTGGTGTTCTTAAGGAAGAAACATCGCCCCGACTGCTATTACGCAGAAGGAAACAGCAAGCTCCTCATCAGTCCCGGGGCATTAGACATGTCGGGGCTGCTCATCACACCGCGTCAGGAGGATATCGAGAAAATCACTGCTGAGCAGGTTGCTGCCATATTGAAGGAAGTTAGTCTTACGGAAAAGGAGGCAACGGCCGTGGTCGACCGCATCAAAGGCAACGGTGTAGCTGCCAATGCGTCAGCTTTCTCACTCCAGTTTGACAAGGAGCCCATGGTGGAAGTGGGGATTGTCAGTGCCGAGAGAATCTTGTTCTCGCTGAACAAGGCATATACCGCCAAGGGCGAGCTGATCAACGGTGAGCAGTCGGTGGAGTTCTCTGAGGGCGGAATATTGTGGAATGGCAGCCAGTATCGCGAATTGAGATTCATTCCGCAGACCAAAGATGCGTCGTTTTCTATCAAGGATGTCACCATCGGGGTGAATTTTCACTGGGAGAGAAAAGAAACGCAAACGTTTCTTGGCACACTTCGGTTAGTGGTGGAAGAGGGAAAGATATGCGCCATCAACGAATTGCCAGTGGAAAGCTATCTCACCAGTGTGATATCCAGCGAAATGAGCGCCACCTCGTCTCTGGAATTCCTCAAGGCGCATGCCGTTATTTCGCGCAGTTGGCTGCTGGCGCAAATGGAGAAGCGCAAGAACCAGAGCGCGGGCGGCAACAACTTCTTCTCGTTTATCAAGAAGGAGGATGAACTGATCCGCTGGTACGACCGCGACGACCATACCATCTTCGATGTGTGCGCCGATGACCATTGCCAGCGTTATCAGGGTATTACCAAGGCGAGCAACATTCATGTGGTGGATGCTGTCAAGGCTACGCGGGGGCAGATACTGATGTACGACGGTGCCATCTGTGATGCCCGTTTTAGCAAGTGTTGCGGAGGGCAGACGGAGGAATTCCAGTATTGTTGGGAGGATACGCCCAAACCTTATCTTGTTTCCGTGCGTGATGCCGCCACACCCGATGGAGATCCCTTCTGTAACACGAAGGACAGGCACATCCTTTCGCAGGTTCTCAACGACTATGATCAGGAGACTTCCGACTTCTATCGATGGAAAGTGGAGTATACTCAGGATGAGTTGCGCCGACTGATTGAGCGCAAACTGAAGATGAATTTCGGAGAAATCGTGTCGCTTGAGGCTGTGGAGCGTGGAAAGAGCGGGCGCATCAGTAAACTGAAAATAGTGGGAACGGAGCGGCAGTTCACCATCGGAAAAGAGCTGGAGATACGTCGCGCATTGAGTGAGACACATCTTTACAGCAGTGCTTTTGAGGTTGAGTCGAAAGACTTCATCCTCGGAATTCCCCAAAAGTTCGTCTTGAACGGAACAGGATGGGGACATGGCGTGGGGCTCTGCCAGATCGGTGCGGCCGTGATGGGTGAGAAAGGTTACTCTTACGATGAGATATTGCTGCACTATTACCAGGGTGCAGAAATCAGGAAAATATATAGATAGTATGGAAAAGAAGCATTCTCCATGGGCGTGGATTCCCACTCTCTATTTTGCAGAGGGACTTCCTTATGTTGCCGTGATGACCATTTCTGTCATCATGTATAAGCGATTGGGCATATCTAATACGGAAATTGCCTTTTATACGGGATGGCTGTATCTGCCATGGGTAATCAAGCCTTTCTGGAGTCCATTCGTGGATTTGGTGAAAACCAAGAGATGGTGGACTGTTACCATGCAGTTTCTTATCGCCATTGCCTTTGCGTGCATTGCCTTCGCACTGCCCACCTCGCTGTTTTTCAAGTTCACCTTAGCGGCATTTTGGCTCGTGGCATTCACTTCGGCGACACATGATATCGCTGCCGACGGTTTCTATATGCACGGGCTGTCTGATCATGAGCAGTCGCTGTTTGTGGGAATACGCAGCACGTTCTATCGGATTGCCACGGTGGCAGGTCAGGGGTTGCTGGTGATCATTGCCGGTCACTTGGAAGAGTCGTCTGGCAGCATACCATTTGCATGGACGGTGGTCTTTGCCATCCTTTCCGCTTTCTTCCTGTTAATGGGAATCTATCACGGATGGGTGTTGCCACGTCCTGTGAGTGACCATCCTGTAGAGAATGTCGCGGCAACCAACATCATGAAAGAGTTCTTTGAGACGTTCAAGTCGTTCTTCAAGAAAGAGCATGCGCTCGTTGCCATTCTCTTCATGTTGCTCTATCGGTTGCCGGAAGCACAGTTGGTGAAGCTCATTACCCCATTCATGCTCGACCCGACAGAGAGCGGCGGATTGGGACTTACCACTGAACAGGTGGGCGTAATCTACGGTACTATTGGCATTATCGGACTTACCATCGGAGGAATACTTGGTGGTATCGCTGCTTCTCGTGGCGGACTGAAGAAATGGTTGTGGCCAATGGTATGCGCCATCACCTTGCCCGATCTGGTATATGTGTATTTGAGCTATGTGCAACCCGGCAGTTTGTTCACTGTGAACGCATGTGTGTTCATCGAGCAGTTTGGATATGGCTTTGGGTTCACTGCCTATATGCTTTATCTGATTTATTTTTCTGAAGGTGAGCATAAGACTTCGCATTATGCCATTTGTACAGGTTTTATGGCATTGGGTATGATGTTGCCGGGAATGGCAGCTGGATGGTTACAAAAAACTCTCGGTTATCGTCATTTCTTCGTGTGGACAATTGTTTGCTGTATAGCTACGTTTGTTGTCTGCATGTTTATCAAAATAGATCCTGAATTCGGCAAAAAGAAGCAAGAATGATAAGACGAGAACGATATGCAAATCCCCTGATGTGGCTTCCCTCTTCATATTTCACGAAGGGCATGGCGCAGGTGGTAGTCATGACTTTGTCTGTCATCCTTTATAAACAGCTGGGACTCGACAACGCAGAAATCACTTTTTACGTGGCATGGCTTTATGTTCCGTGGGTGATTAAGCCGTTGTGGAAACCATTTGTAGACAGGCTGTACAACTGCCGCTATTGGCTGTTGCTGACAGAAATACTGCTTGGCGCCGGCATTGGCGGCATTGCCTTCACCATACCTGCAGTGAGATGGCTGCAAGGGTCGCTTTTCCTCTTTTGGCTTGTTGCTTTTTCCAGCGCAGTTCACAACGAGGCGCTTGGCACATTGTACAGAAGAGCGGCAACGGAAGGCGGATATCGTGACAACGAAGCCGTGATGCAGCGGCGTCAGTTCATCAGGACTATTTCTGAGAAACTGGCAAAGGTGGTGGGGCAGGGTGTGCTGGTGATGCTTGCCGGCAACATGCAGGTGCTCTATCGAAACAGCATTCGTTATTCGTGGAGTCTCGTTTTCTATATCGTTGCCGGTCTGCTGCTGGCTTCTTTCCTGTATCATGCCTATGTACTTCCTAATGACAAGAACACCCTGCGCCAACGTGTTGGGCTGCGCCAGGTGTGGGATGAGTGTCTGATTAGCTGGAATTCGTTTGCTTCGAAGCCTTTTGCCGTCACCATTCTTCTCTTTCTGACGCTCTATCGTCTGCCCGAAGCACTGCTCGGAAAGGTGAGCCTGCTGTTCCTGCTCGATTCTATTCACAACGGGGGACTTGGGTTGTCGCCGCAGGAATATGGCTTGGTGATGGGAACGGTGGCGATTATCGGCCTTGCCATCGGAAATGTATTTGCCACCAAGGTGCTGCATCGCGACGGGTTGCGGCACTGGATGTGGTGGATGGCATGCGCAATGACTCTGCCCGATGTGGGATATGTCGTCCTGAGTTATACGCAGCCCGAGAATCTGGCAGTGATCAGTTTCTGGCTTTTTGTAGAGCAGCTGGGCTATGGCATAGGTTTCGCCTTTTATATATCCTTGCTTAACAAGGTGAGTCAGCCCTCTGTGAATGATTCCCACCGAACACTTGCCAAGGCAATCATGGCGTTTTCCATGATGATACCCGTCATGCTCTCAGGCATTTTGCAGTCGCTTATCGGCTATCATCTGTTTTTCATTGTCGTGCTTATGTCGTGTGTCGTTACTTTTACCGTAACAGCCCTTTCGGGCAAACTATTCAGATAAATTCCTTTCTGAAAGTTTGCAAATGTCATTTTGATGGTTTATCTTTGCATTCAAATTATGGTTTTTCTAATGTCATAGAATTAAAATGACTTATACAATTGAGAAAATAACGACATTAATCGGCGCGCGCCGATATGGGAATCAAGATTCCTCTATCAGATGGCTGCTGACCGACAGCCGATCATTGTGCTTTCCCGAGGAAACGCTTTTCTTCGCATTGAGAACAAACAGAAACGATGGACACAAATATATAGGCGACTTGTATCGCCGAGGTGTGCGAAACTTCGTCGTTGAGACAATTCCTGCGCATGCCGATGATGTGTATCCAAAGGCTAATTTCCTGAAAGTGGTGAAACCGTTGGAGGCTTTGCAACGGCTGGCAGAGCGCCATCGTGATGAATTTAATATTCCTATTGTGGGTATCACCGGCAGTAATGGAAAGACGATGGTGAAGGAATGGCTGTATCAATTGCTGTCTGGAGTGGGTCTTTCGAGTGATGCTGAGCGCAGGAAACAGATGGAACCGCTGTCGGTAACCCGCTCGCCCAAGAGCTTTAACTCACAGATTGGAGTGCCGTTGTCTGTCTGGCTGCTCAATGAAAACACACGTGTGGGATTGTTCGAGGCTGGTATCAGTGAGCCAGGAGAGATGGATGCCCTGCGCGACATCATCCAACCAACCATTGGAGTATTCACTTCTTTAGGCAGCGCACATCAGGAGAACTTCCGTTCTTTGGAAGAGAAATGCACGGAGAAACTGCTGTTGTTCCACGAT
The DNA here is from genome assembly GCA_017471245.1 of Prevotella sp. Classification (GTDB taxonomy): domain Bacteria; phylum Bacteroidota; class Bacteroidia; order Bacteroidales; family Bacteroidaceae; genus Prevotella. The sequence goes on along the minus strand of JAFUVB010000019.1, from coordinate 50,017 downwards.
GCTTCTGCCGTGGTGTACTGTTCCGACGATGCTGTCGTGAGCCGCTGTATGCGCAGGAGCGGCTACAAAGGAGAAAAACTCACTTGGTCGAGAGAGAACAAGGATGTTGTCTTCTATCTTGAGCGCGTTGAACAATCTGCCCTTTCCACCAAGGTTTATTATATATATAAAGGTGAAAAGGGCGCTTATGAAATCCCGTTTATAGATGAGGCTTCGGTAGACAACTCTGTCACTTGCGCATTAACGGCATTGCAGTTAGGGATAAGCATGGAAGAACTGGCAGAGCGCATGCCTGCACTTGAGCCAGTAGCCATGCGCTTGGAAGTGAAAGAGGGGCAACGAGGCTGTACGCTGATAAACGATTCCTATAATTCGGATGTGAATTCGCTCAGCATTGCGCTTGATTTCATGAACAGGAGAGAAGAAGTGCACGGCGAAGAGGCAGGAAACGGAGCATCATCAAAGAAGCAGCGCACCACGCTCGTATTAAGCGACATTGACCAAAGTGGTGAATCTGCCGAATCGCTATATGAGAAAGTGGTTCTTTTGCTCGAGGGCAGGGGAGTGGATAAGTTCATTGGAATAGGCAGCGAGATATCAAAATATCTCGTAGAACATACCAAGCAGCTGGGTTCTGTCAAGATATATGCTTTCCAGACCACTGAAGAGTTCCTCACGTCGGCAGCGTTCCGCGAGTTGCGCAATGAGGTTATTCTTTTGAAAGGCGCACGAAGATTCGGTTTTGAGCGTATCACGGAGCAGCTTGAAAAGAAGGTTCACGAAACAATCCTTGAGGTAAACCTCAATGCGTTAGTAGAAAACCTGAACTATTATCGGTCTTTCTTGAAGCGAGACACCAAGATGGTGTGTATGATAAAGGCAGATGGCTATGGCGCCGGTGCTGTTGAGATTGCCAAAACCCTACAAGATCATCGCGTAGACTATCTCGCCGTGGCCGTGGCAGATGAAGGAGTAACCTTGAGAAAAGCCGGTATCACCAGTAATATCATGATCATGAATCCTGAGATGACATCCTTCAAGACGATGTTCGACTATGATCTTGAACCGGAAGTCTACTCTTTCCGCCTGCTTGATGCGCTGATCAAGGCTGCGCGAAAGGAGGGAATAACGGGATGGCCGGTACATATCAAGCTGGATACAGGTATGCACAGGTTGGGATTTAATCCTCAGACAGACATGGATGAGCTGATTGACCGCCTGAAACACCAACAAGCCATCATCCCGAAATCGGTGTTTTCTCACTTCGTAGGTAGCGATTCAGATGATTTCGACCAGTTCTCGGCACGTCAGTTCAAGCTTTTTGACGAAGGAAGCAAGAAACTGCAGGCAGCCTTCGGACATACTATATTGCGCCACATGAACAACTCGGCAGGGATAGAGCATTTCCCGGAGCGGCAAATGGATATGTGCCGGTTGGGAATTGGTCTCTATGGCGTGAATCCACGCGACAATCAGATGCTGCATACTGTGTCTACGCTGAAGACAACCATATTGCAGCTGCGCCATGTCCCTGCTACTGAGACCGTAGGCTATAGCCGCAAGGGGAAACTTTCGAGGGACAGCGTCATCGCTGCCATACCTATCGGATATGCCGACGGGCTGAACCGCCATCTGGGATGTGGCAAATGCTACTGTCTGGTCAACGGAGAGAAGGCGCCTTATATTGGAAATATATGTATGGATGTGGCATTGATTGATGTGACAGACATAGCATGTAAGGAAGGTGATTCGGTGGAAATATTCGGCGAGAACCTGCCAGTGACTGTGCTTTCTGACTGCTTAGACACCATTCCATACGAGGTTCTCACAGGCATAAGCAACAGGGTGAAGAGGGTGTATTATCAGGATTGAGATGAAAAATATTACCGATTCTATGCATCCTTTCATTTTTTTTTATTAATTTTGCAGCATTATTTCTTGTTGATACTCAAAACAAATTAAAGATTTAAATACAATGAGTTCAGTACAAACTACGAAAATGACCAACTACCGTTGGATTATTTGTGCGATGTTGTTTTTCGCAACGACCGTGAACTATATGGACCGTCAGGTCCTTTCGCTCACGTGGAAGGACTTTATAGCTCCTGAATTCCACTGGACAGATGCCGACTATGGAACCATTACGTCGGTATTCTCGATTCTCTATGCTGTGTTCTGCCTGTTCGCAGGTAAGTTTATCGACTGGATGGGAACCAAAAAAGGCTACCTTTGGGCTATCTTTGTGTGGTCGTTAGGTGCATGTTTGCATGCAGCTTGCGGTTGGGTAACGATGAAATATGTAGGCATTGAAAGCGTGGCAGCACTACGGGCTGTAGAGGCAGGAAGCATGACCGCGCTGAGCATTGCCACAGTTAGCGTTTACCTGTTCCTGTTCTGTCGCGCCGTGTTGGCATTGGGTGAGAGCGGCAACTTCCCAGCAGCCATCAAGGTAACAGCAGAATATTTCCCCAAGAAAGACCGTGCCTTTGCCACGTCAATATTCAATGCCGGTGCGTCAGTGGGTGCTTTGGCAGCTCCCATCAGTATTCCTCCATTGGCAGAAGCCTTCGGTTGGGAGATGGCGTTTATCATCATTGGTGGTCTGGGCTTTGTGTGGATGGCACTCTGGGTGTTCGTTTACGACAAGCCAAACAAGAGCAAGCACGTCAACGCAGCAGAGCTTACCTACATCAATCAGGATGTTGAGACCGATGAAGACCCGAAGAATGCCAACGACGAAGGTCCCGCCATCAGCTTTGCAAAGTGCTTTACTTACAAGCAGACATGGTCGTTCATCGTGGGTAAATTTATGACCGACGGTGTGTGGTGGTTCTATTTGTTCTGGGCTCCGGCCTATTTCTCTGATCAGTTTGGCTACAAGTCAAGCTCAAGTATGGGTCAGTTGCTCATCTTCACGCTCTATTTCATCGTGACCGTAGTGAGCATCTTCGGCGGCTATCTGCCAAAACTCTTCGTTGAAAAGCGCGGCATGAATCCCTACGCAGGTCGTATGCTCGCCATGCTCATCTTCGCTTTCTTCCCGCTGTTTGCCCTGTTTGCCCAGCCGTTGGCTATGTGGCAGAACTCCCCGATAGACCCTGCTTGGTGGCCTGCAATTATCATTGGTCTCGCCGGAGCTGGTCATCAGGCATGGAGTGCCAACATTTTCTCCACCGTCGGAGATATGTTCCCCAAGTCAACCATTGCCACAATCACCGGAATAGGTGCGATGGCAGGCGGTCTTGGCTCGATGCTCATCAACAAGATCTCAGGTAATCTGTTCACTTATGCCGAAGGTCAGGGTGCAGCCTATACGTTCTTCGGTTTCGAAGGCAAACCTGCCGCCTACATGCAGGTGTTCTGTTTCTGCGCCGTAGCTTATCTCATCGGCTGGTTCATCATGAAGGCGCTTGTTCCGAAGTATAAGCCAATTATTGCAGAATATTATTCCGCATGATACCATATCAAGGATGCACGCAACGGTGCATCCTTTTTTGTTGCCCTGAAGATGCCTCCCTGCAGTCTGTTGTTTTAGTCGTCATGTTGCATGAGCAGATGTCTCGTGCTGCAAAAACTATGCTTTCACCCCGCAAAACCTATGCTTTCACCCCACAATACCATAGGTTTCACATGCTAAAACCATAGCTTTTGAACCCCGAAACCATAGCTTTTGAAGCCCAAAACCATAGCTTTTGCGGCATGAAACCATAGGTTTTGCAGGGCGAAAGCATAGGTTTTGAATGAGAGGTGGCGATTTTCCTAAATAGGGAACATTGTGTTTCGTATGTGCTCTATTTCGGTAATGAAAATCGGGGGCATATTCATGCAAATGTAAAAGCTTTGTAGTTGCTTTGGCTACAATTTTTTTTCTTTTTCGTTAATATATTATAAAACAAAGCGGTAACTTGTACCCATTTTTCGAGTTTTGACGTATTAATAATAGAACAAGGTCAAAAAGTTGTGATAACGGAAGACATTGAAAACGCAAATAAATAATTATATTATAATATTACTCTCTCTTAAATAATGATGAAACTTTGAAAGGAGCTCGTCGTGAGATGGGCTCCTTTCTTTTTGTTTTATGTTTTGTTTGGATGTCTAAGTGCTTATTGCATGAAAAAGAGTCATATATGGACTGTCGCTTTATAGGAATCCTTGTTGTTTCAGTGCATTCAGCAGACCTTCAGACATGGCAATGTTGTCCTTTTTGGTATACCGAATGTCGGTGAACACCTGCGCCAATGTTTCTTTTTTGTTAATTCTTACAAACTCCTGATTGGCGGGAAGGCTTTCCTTTTCATGATAGAACTTGTCTATTTTTTTACGTGTGTAGTCGTGATAAGTCTCGTTATGCACGACCGACATGAGCGGAAGACGGTCGGAAAGCGGTGGATTTTCATCGGGCCAACCCAGCGTGATGGTGGCAACGGGCATCACCAGCTTGGGCAGTTTGAGCGTTTTGATGATCAGTTCGGGCATGTATACGGTGGTTCCCAAATAGCAGTAACCCAGTCCTTCCTCCTCTGCCAGGTTGCAGAATGTCTGCGTGAAGAGCAGCGCATCGGTGGCAGCGTTGATGAAAGAGAGGAAATTGTCGTATCCAGGCTCTGCATTCCGGTATTTTGCCCATTGGCTTGTGCGGCGGAAATCGGCACATATCGTGAGCACAACAGGTGCCTGTGTCACCATCGGCTGGTTGAAATGGGCAGGTGCGAGCTTCTCTTTCATGGCGGGATCGCGCGTTACGATGACGCTGTAGAGCTGAAGGTTCCCCATGGTTTGGGTGCGTTCAGCTTTCGAGAGCAAACTGTGCAGCAACACGTCGCTTACTTCGCGCGATGCATATTTCCTGATTGTTCTTCGGTTTTCTAAGTTCTTCATTTCCTGTTTTTATTAATCGCCGCAAAGATAATGTAAACCTTGCAAAAAACAAAATGTTTTATTCAAAAAGATTTGATGAATTGTTGTTTTCGGATAATTATTTTAGCGGTGCTCATCAGAAAGTTTTCCAAAACGGAAAACTTTCTTTGTAAAAATGAAGAATTATTTGGTAAACTATTTCGTTTTATGAAAAAATGCTTGTATCTTTGCAAGTGATTTCACAGAGAAGCAATAACTGCCCTTGGAGAACCCCTTCGAAGGGCGCAAAAAACGAAATATTATACGTTAAATATGAAAACTTACTCTTATGATGAGGCATTTAATGCCTCGCTGGCTTATTTCGACGGCGACGAGCTTGCTGCCCGCGTGTGGGTCAACAAGTATGCCATGAAGGATAGTTTCGGCAATATCTACGAGTGCAGTCCTGCTGAAATGCACTGGCGCATCGCCAACGAGATTGCCCGGATAGAACGAAAATACGCGAATCCGATGTCGGCAGAAGAAATATTTAGTCTTCTGGATCATTTCAAATACATCGTTCCTGCAGGCAGTCCCATGACTGGAATCGGCAACAATTTTCAGGTGGCGTCGTTGAGCAACTGCTTTGTGATCGGCTTGGATGGCGATGCCGACTCCTACGGAGCCATCTTGCGAATCGACGAAGAGCAGGTGCAGCTGATGAAAAGGCGCGGCGGAGTGGGGCACGACCTAACGCACATCCGCCCGAAAGGTTCTCCTGTGAACAATTCTGCACTGACTTCAACGGGTCTTGTGCCATTTATGGAGCGCTATAGTAATAGTACGCGCGAGGTGGCACAGGATGGAAGGCGCGGCGCTTTGATGCTCAGCGTGGGCATAAAGCACCCCGACAGCGAGGCGTTTATTGATGCCAAGATGACCGAAGGTAAGGTAACGGGAGCCAATGTCAGCGTTAAGATCGACGATGAATTCATGCGAGCCGCCATAGAAGATCAGGACTACGTGCAGCAATTCCCCGTTGATGCCGCCAATCCAGAGGTGAAAAAGACCATCAAGGCAAAGATGCTGTGGGAGAAAATCGTGCACAACGCATGGAAAAGCGCAGAGCCAGGCGTGCTCTTCTGGGATACTATCCTGCGAGAAAGCATTCCCGACTGCTATGCCGACCTCGGTTTCCGCACCGTAAGCACGAATCCGTGCGGCGAAATCCCGCTCTGCCCCTATGATTCATGCCGTTTGCTGAGCATCAACCTGTATAGCTACGTGGTGAATCCGTTCACGCCGGAAGCCTATTTCGACTATGAGCTGTTCAAGAAGCACGTGGGTTGCGCGCAACGACTGATGGACGACATCGTGGATCTTGAGTTAGAGAAGATCGAACAGATAATGAACAAGGTGATTCTTGACCCTCAAAGCAAGGAAGTAAAGGGCGCAGAGTATCATTTGTGGGAGAAAATCAAGCGCAAGAGCTCCATGGGGCGGCGCACGGGAGTAGGAATCACTGCCGAAGGCGACATGATTGCGGCAATGCTGTTGCGATATGGCACCCAGGAAGCAACCGATTTCTCTGTCAACGTGCATAAGACGCTCGCCCTGGCAGCATACGCTTCGTCGGTGAACATGGCAAAAGAGCGCGGCGCATTTGAGATCTACGATGCCAAGCGCGAAGAGAACAATCCCTACATCCTGCGCATCAAGGATGCCGATCCGCAGTTGTACGATGAAATGGTTAAGCATGGGCGCCGCAATATAGCATGTCTCACCATCGCTCCAACGGGAACCACATCGCTGATGACTCAGACCACGAGCGGCATTGAGCCAGTGTTCCTTCCTGTGTACAAGCGTCGCCGCAAGGTGAATCCTAATGATACCAACGCCCATGTTGACTTTGTCGACGAGGTGGGAGACTCTTTCGAGGAATACATAGTTTATCATAAGAAGTTCCTGGAGTGGATGAAGATCAACGGAATCGATACGGAAAAGCGCTACACTCAAGAGGAAATCGACGAACTCGTGGCACGTTCTCCTTATTATAAAGCCACAGCTAACGACGTGGATTGGCTGATGAAGGTGAAGATGCAGGGCGCTATCCAAAAGTGGGTTGACCATTCTATCAGCGTTACAGTCAATCTTCCAAACGACGTAGACGAGGCTTTGGTGAACCGTCTCTATGTGGAAGCATGGAAAAGCGGCTGTAAAGGATGCACGATTTATCGTGACGGAAGCCGCTCAGGTGTGATGATTCAGGTGAATGAGAAGAAAAAGGAAGCGCCAAAGCAAGAAACGGCACCCTGCAAACACCCTGAAGTGACGGAAATACGCCCGCAGACATTGGAGTGTGATGTGGTAAGGTTCCAGAATAACAAAGAAAAATGGGTGGCATTCGTAGGCTTGCTCGACGGATATCCATACGAAATCTTCACCGGTCTTCAGGATGATGAGGAGGGAATCATGCTTCCCAAGTCTGTCGTTAAGGGCAAAATCATCAAGCAGACCAATGAAGACGGCACCAAGCGCTATGACTTTCAGTTTGAGAACAAGCGCGGATATAAGACCACGGTGGAAGGTTTGAGCGAGAAATTCAATCCTGAATACTGGAATTATGCCAAGCTCATCTCCGGCGTGTTGCGCTATCGCATGCCCATAGAGCACGTGATTCGTCTGGTGAGTTCGCTGCAGCTGAAGAGCGAAAGCATCAATACGTGGAAAGTGGGAGTGGAGCGTGCCTTGAAGAAATATGTGAGCGACGGCACGCAAGCTAAGGGACAGAAGTGTCCGAACTGCGGTCATGAGTCGTTGGTATATCAGGAAGGCTGCCTCATTTGTACCAATTGCGGTGCGAGCCGTTGTGGTTGAAACAGTTAAACAGTGAAGAAATGGAAGTAGTGGAGAGTATCATCTATCTGGAGAACGTGCGTTTTCATGCATATCATGGAGTGCTGCCGCAGGAAAGAATTGCCGGTGGCGACTACATTATCAGCGTAAAAGTGAAGTATCCATACAGAAAGGCTCTCCAGACTGATGATGTTTCCGACACGCTGGATTATTCGCAACTCTACGAAATCATAAATAAAGAAATGCAAAAGCCGTCCAACCTGCTGGAACATCTGGCAGGAAGGATCGGCAAAAGCATCAAGGCTCAGTTCCCCCTCGCAGAAGAGGCGTGGCTGAAAATCACAAAATGCAATCCTCCAATGGGCGGTTGCATGGACGGTGCGGGTGTTGAGATACGCTTAAATTATAATAAATCTCATGGCTGAGTTATCTTGTTTTAGGAATTATTGTTAATTTTGCATCCCGTATATGATAAGAAAAATCGTTTCCGCTATAATGTTATCGCTTCTGGTAGTGGCAGTTTCGTCAGCCGCAACCAAGAAATTCACGCTTGTCATCGATGCCGGTCATGGCGGAAAAGATGCCGGATGCATCGGTTCTATCAGCAAAGAGAAGAACCTTACCTTAAAAATGGCATTGGCTTTCGGCAGGTATGTGGAGCGAAACTGTCCTGATGTGAAGGTGATATATACGCGCAAGACCGACGTTTTCCTCGAATTGTGGCAGCGGGCAGAGATTGCCAACAAGAACAAAGCTGATTTGTTCATCTCCGTACATATCAATTCGTTGCCCGGAGGGAAGATTGCGCGGGGCTTCCAGACATATACGCTGGGCCGAGGGCGCAATTCCGGGAAGAAAGGGATTATGGAAAACCTCGAAGTAGCTAAGCGCGAGAATGCCGTTATCGTGATGGAGAAAGACTATAAGCAACATTACGAAGGCTTCGACCCCAATTCCCCGGAAAGCAATATCATGTTCGAGTTCATCCAGGACACCCACATGGAGCGCAGCGTTGACCTTGCGCGCCTGATGCAAAAGCATGTATGCGCTGCCACGGGCAGACAAAACGGCGGTGCACATCAAGATAATCTTGCTGTTCTCAGGCTCACTTCCATGCCGGGATGCCTGTTGGAGCTCGGTTTCATATCAACTCCCGACGAAGAGCGCTTCATGAATTCCGACGAGGCACCTGATAAATACGTGCGCGGTTTCTATAATGCCTTCATCGCATATAAGAAGAAATATGCCGGAGGAGTGGCTGTTCCCTATCAGCCAACCACCGAAAAAAACACCAGCGTGCCATCGATCGTTCCCGAGGAAATGAAGGAAACGGCTGCTGTCCAGAAAAGCAAACCGGCTGAAAACCAGCCAAAGGCAGACAAGGATGTGCCTGTGTTCAAGGTGCAAATCATAGCAAGCGACAAGGCAGTCAAGGCAAACAGCCCTCAGTTTAAGGGGATCAAGCAGACGGAATTGTACAGGGAAAGCGGGCTATATAAGTATACCACGGGCTCTTCTACCGACTATAATGAGATCTATCGGCTAAGAAAGTCGATACTCGAAAAGTTCCCGAGCGCTTTCATTATCGCATTCAGGAACGGGGAGAAGATGGATGTGCGCGAGGCGATACGTGAGTTCAAGGAAAAGAAAAAGTAAAGGAAAACGGTTATGAAGATTTCAAAGGAGATAAAGATAGCCTTGGTGGCGGTGGTAGGATTGGTAGTTCTGTTCTTTGGGATGAACTATCTGAAAGGTCTGAATCTGTTTTCTTCAGATACATCATACTACATGTCGTTCAAGAATATCAACGGATTGAGCAACAACAGTCCTGTCTATGCCGACGGCTATAAGGTAGGTGTGGTGAAGGCAATCAACTATGATTACAATCACCAAGACGACATATTAATAGAGGTGGGATTGGATCCGGCACTGCGCGTTCCCAAGGGAAGCACCGCCGAAGTGGTGAGCGACTTGTTGGGAAACGTACAAGTGAACCTCCTGCTTGCAAACAATCCTCGTGAGAAAGTTAATCCCGGGGAGCGCATTGAGGGTGCTGTTAACGACGGTGCCATGGGAAAACTGAAGGATATGATACCGGCTGTGGAGAGAATACTGCCGAAACTGGACAGCATCATGTCAAGTCTGAACACCATTTTGGCTAACCCTGCAATCGCCAAGTCGATAGGTAATATCGAGCAGGTTACGAGTAGTCTGACCACAACCACTGCCCAGTTGAATGCGCTGATGGCTGGTCTGAACAAGGAAGTGCCAGGAATGATGAACCGTGCAAATGCTGTTTTGGACAACACCACCCAACTGACAAGCAACCTCGCACAGGTGAATGTTGGTGAAACTATGCAGAAAGTGAATGCCACACTCGATAATGTTCAGAAGCTGACAGATGAGTTGAACAGTGCAGAAGGTACGGTGGGCCTGATGATGAAAGACCCGGCTCTCTATCGGAACATGAATTCCACCATGCGAAGTGCCGACTCGTTGCTGATTGATTTGAGAAGTCATCCCAAACGATATGTACACTTTTCTGTGTTTGGAAAAAAGGATAAATAACAGCGTAATTTAAAAATTCTCTAAATAGAACGCACATTGCGGTTTTCCTTTAGGAAGGTGCTGCAAGTTGCTAATTCTCTTGCGTTTCTGTCAAGTTTATGCACATGGGCGGCGATATGTGCCAAGTTGGAATTCTTTTTTGCAAGTTATTGAAACTAAAGGGGTTGAAAATTTGCAACAATAGATATTTATCTGTCATCATCCAGGCACTCTTAAAGTGCCATCATATCGCGATTTAAAGAAAAAATCATAAAAAGAATGAAAACGACCTCTTGCATATTCAAAAAAAAAGTGCGACCTTTGCAATGTCAAAAATTCAACAATCGAAGAAGGTTGAGTATAGCAACCCAAAAGAGAAGCGTCGAAGGACACCAATAATATATGAGAAATAATCCACGGGCACTCTGGGACATGACACTTGATCTGATCAAGGATAATGTCACAGAACAACAATTCGCCACTTGGTTTAAGCCGATTTCTTTCGGTTCATACCAGCCTGCCACCAACACGTTGTTGGTGCAGGTGCCAAGTCCATTCGTATATGAGTACTTGGAGGAGAATTATATTGACCTGCTCGGAAAGGTTCTTTCTCGCACCTTCGGCGAAGGAATCCGGCTGACATACCGCGTCGTTACCGACAAGACGAACAACATTTCCCAGGACATTCAGGCAGATCCGGTCTCCGACATTGACATGAATCGGAAGAAAACACGTGTCAACGAGTCGCCCACCATGCTCGATTCCGTTCAGCCGCAGCAGATTGATTCCCAGCTCGATCCACATCACACTTTCAGTAATTTCATTGAAGGCGACAGCAACAAGCTGCCTCGTTCCGTTGGACTATCCATCGCTGAGCATCCGAATTCCACACAGTTTAATCCGATGTTCATATATGGTCCGAGCGGCTGTGGTAAGACTCACCTGATCAATGCCATAGGTGTGCGCATCAAGGAACTGTTTCCCCAAAAGCGCGTACTCTATATCAGCGCGCGCCTTTTCCAAGTTCAGTACACCAGTGCACAGCTTCAAAACAAGATAAATGATTTCATTACTTTCTATCAGACGATAGATGTGCTGATTGTGGATGATATCCAGGAATGGGTGACAACGGTGGGAACGCAGAACACTTTCTTCCATATCTTCAATCATCTGTTCCGCAACGGCAAGCGAATCATACTGGCTTGCGACCGCCCACCTGTTGATTTGAAGGGGATGAACGAGCGACTGATCACCCGTTTCTCATGCGGACTGATTGCAGAGCTCGAAAAACCAAACGTGCAGCTGTGTATTGACATTCTGAACAGCAAGATAAAGCGCGACGGTTTGAAGATTCCGGCCGACGTGGTGCAGTTTATTGCAGAGACGGCAAATGGGAGTGTGCGCGATTTGGAGGGTGTTATCAACTCGCTGCTGGCATATAGCATCGTCTACAACGGCAATATTGACATGCGCTTAGCTGAGAGAGTGATCAAGCGGGCAGTGAAAATGGACGACCATCCGCTTACCGTCGACGATATCATTGAGACGGTTTGCCATCATTTCAACGTATCTCCGTCTGCCATTTCCAGTTCCAGCCGCAAGCAAGATCTTGTTATTGCCCGTCAGGTGTCGATGTATCTTGCCCAGAAGTATACGAAGATGCCGGCCAGCCGCATAGGAAAACTGGTTGGCGGGCGCGATCACAGCACGGTGATTCACAGTTGTTCAAAGGTTGAACAGCGCCTGAAGATCGACCGCCAGTTCCATGACGAGCTGCTCAGTATAGAGAATTCGTTCAAGCTAAAGAAGTGATTGGAACGCTCAAAATGATGTCCTGCCATGGCATAAATTCCTCCCCATTTTTCAAAACCTATGCTTTCGGCTTTCAAAACCTATGCTTTTGACCTTCAAAACCTATGGTTTTGGCATGCGAAACCTATGCTTTTGAGCCTCAAAACCTATGCTTTTGAGAGGTGAAACCTATACTTCTTCCTCATATTCCACATATTCCCCTTCGTCATCACCGAATATCTGCTTTTGCTGTTTTTCCGTATTGCGCGTGTCGATGATGATTTCCTCGTCGGCATTAGAGCCTTTCCGGTTGACATGCACATAGTCGGAATTGCCCTGTGGCTGGCGGTCTTTCATCAGGTGGAATGCTCTTTTGATGAGGAAGGCGGCCGTTCCTCCGAAGGCAACGAGGATGAACAGCATCAGGATAAATCCAATCAGAAAAACAAAAAACAGGAATTTCAGTATAACCATAACAATCTCCTTTCAGTTGCTTTTATTGCTTTCCGGGTTTCTTGCAGTTCATGATCGACGACAAAACGATATACCACGCGATGGCAAGCGCAATGCCGCGGATGCGGAAAACAACCAGCAGGATGGCGGATGATATGATGAAGATGTATTTCACTTCGTTTCCCTTCCATCCCCAATGCTTGAATTTCAGTGCAAACATGGGTATCTCGCTCACCAAAAGATAGCAGAAGCACAGCATGAGCGCAATCATGACGAGCGACATGTGGGAAGAAGACTCGAGAAAACGGCTGCTTCCCACAATCAATGATGCCCAAAACAGAGCGTTGGCAGGCGTGGGCAGACCAATGAACGATACCGACTGCCTCTCGTCGAGATTGAATTTGGCAAGCCGCAGGGCAGAGAATGCAGCCATGATAAAGGCAGAGTAGGGGATGATATCCCTTATAGGCTCAAGCATTGAGGGATAATCCATGACGCTGAGTTCATAGAACAACATGGCCGAAGGTGCCACTCCGAAGGTGATATCGTCTGCCAGCGAGTCTAATTCCTTGCCAATGGGTGAGGATACACCTAAGATTCTGGCAGTCAGCCCGTCACAAAAATCAAAGGCGGCACCAATCACTATCCAGCACAGAGCCATCAAAGCGGAGCCCGAAAGAGCACATACTACGGCTATGCAACCTGAAATCAAGTTACAGCAAGTGATGATGTTTGGGATGTTTTTCTTCATTTTAGTCTTGCAATGACGGTCTGGTCGCCGGTAGTGCTTTGCCCCATCTTCACGCAAACCTCAGTTCCCAAGGGCAGGTAAACGTCAACGCGCGAGCCGAATTTGATGAAACCGAGATGCTCGTCGATATAGCAGTCTTCGCCGTCTTTGGCGTATGTGACGATCCTACGTGCCACGGCGCCCGCTATTTGCCTGCATAACACGTCTGTTCCGTTGTCTGTTTCAAGCATGATATCGGCATGTTCGTTCTCTTCGCTTGCTTTTGGCAGCCATGCTTTGTGGTAGTTTCCGTTCTGATGGTGCACGAATTTCACTCTGCCGTCAACGGGAAACCAGTTGGCATGTACGTTGAACAGGCTCATGAAGATAGATACCATCAATCGTTTATCGTGAAAATACTCATCTTCTTCCACTTCCTCGATCACCACAACCTTGCCGTCGGCAGGCGCAACGACGATGTTTTCCGTCTCGCCGTTGAAATATCGGATGGGGCAACGGAAGAAATTGATCATGATTCCGTATAATATGATCATCAGGCATATATATGCATTGAACAACATACCTGATCCGCAGAGATACCATATCAGCGCACCTATCACGGCAATGGCAATACCCACATATAATAAGGTATTGGTTCCTTCCCGGTGAAGTCTGATATTCTTTATCCTTTTGATTTTTTTTATTTTCTCACCCATGATTGTTTCTGAACATAGATGGCAGATTTGCCTTTAGTGGAGTTTATTAGATAAATCGCGTGCAAAGTTAATAAAAATATTTTATAATAACAAATTATAAGTTATTTTCATGTCGGCGTTATAATATTTTTGGTATAAAGATTTTGCCGTTCTCAGATTTTGACGTAACTTTGTGGCAGAAAATACAAACCTAAAAAATGGAAGACTTCGTTCATCTTCACGTTCACACATATTATTCTATACTCGACGGGCAGTCGAGTATACAGAAACTCGTTGACAAAGCCATCAAAAACGGCATGAGAGGCATGGCAATCACCGATCATGGCGACATGTTCGGCATCAAGGAATTCTTCGATTATTGCCAGGAAGTGAACGGAAAACGGAAGAAGGAAGGGCTGGAACCGTTCAAGCCCATCTTCGGTTGCGAGATGTATGTGGCACATCATCGCAAGGAAGACAAGGTGAAAGAGAATGGCGACATGAGCGGTTATCACCTCATTGTGCTCGCCAAAAACTACAACGGATATAAGAATCTCATCAAGCTGGTGTCGCGTGCGTGGGTCGACGGCTACTATATGCGGCCGCGAACCGACCGCTTTGACCTGGAACGCTATCATGAAGACCTGATCGTTTGCTCTGCCTGCATAGCCGGCGAAGTGCCGAAGAAGATTCTAAACGGGAACATCCAAGGGGCGCGCGAGGCAATAGAATGGTATCATCGAGTGTTCGGCGACGACTATTATCTTGAGCTCCAGCGCCACGAAGTGAAAGATCCCAACATCCGTGCCAACCGCGAAACATTCCCGTTACAGCAGAAGGCAAACAGGGTGATCATAGAACTGGCAAAGGAATATGGCATCAAACTGGTTTGCTCGAATGATTCCCACTTCGTCGATCAGGAAAATGCCGAGGCCCACGACCACCTGTTATGCCTCGCCACACAGAGCGACCTCGACGATCCAAAGCGCATGCTCTATTCCAAGCAAGAGTGGTTCAAGACGCGCGAAGAGATGAACGAGGTGTTCGCAGACATACCGGAGGCGCTCGCCAATACGTGTGAAGTGCTCGACAAAGTGGAGTTCTACAACATCGACCACGACCCTATCATGCCCTTCTTCCCCATACCCGAAGACTTCGGAACCGAAGAGCAATGGCGGCAGAAATTCACCATCGAACAGCTATTTCAGGAGTTCACGACCGATGAAAACGGCGAGAATCCGCTTCCCCGTGATGAAGGCGAGAAGAAAATAGCCCATCTCGGCGGCTATGAAAAGCTGTATCGCATCAAGTTCGAGGCCGACTATCTGAAGAAACTTGCCTATGAAGGTGCTGCGAAAAGGTATCCTATGCCGTTGTCGAAAGACATTGACGACCGCATCCGCTTTGAGCTGCACATCATGAAGACGATGGGTTTCCCGGGCTACTTCCTCATTGTTCAGGATTTCATCAATTCTGCCCGCAACGAATTAGGTGTGATGGTGGGACCGGGAAGAGGCTCCGCTGCCGGATCTGTTGTTGCCTATTGCCTGGGCATCACCAAGATTGACCCGCTGAAATACGACTTGCTGTTTGAGCGTTTCCTGAATCCCGACCGCATTTCGCTGCCTGATATCGACACCGACTTCGATGACGACGGGCGCGGAAAGGTGCTGAAATGGGTGGAGGATAAATACGGTCATGACAACTGCGCGCATATCATTA
Organism: Prevotella sp.; assembly: GCA_017471245.1. Taxonomy (GTDB): domain Bacteria; phylum Bacteroidota; class Bacteroidia; order Bacteroidales; family Bacteroidaceae; genus Prevotella. The sequence goes on along the minus strand of JAFUVB010000019.1, from coordinate 34,384 downwards.
CCTATAGCACAATGGCCACGAAGAACTCCATTAAGGACGTGGCGCGCGTGGAAAAACTGCCGCTCGACGTGTCGAATGCGCTCTGCAAAGCCATCCCAGATAGGTTGCCCGACGGCATGAAGATGAATCTGGCAAACGCCATCAAGTGTACTCGTGAGCTGCAAGATGCCGAGGTGTCTGAGAATCAGCAGCTGAGCAATACCATCAAATATGCAAAGATGCTCGAAGGGACGGTGCGCGGCACGGGCATACATGCCTGCGGATTCATCATCTGCCGTGATCCCATCAGCGACTGGGTGCCTGTCTCCACTGCCGATGATCCTGATTTCAAGAATACAAAGACCAATTGCACTCAGTATGATGGCCATGTGATTGAGTCAACAGGACTTATCAAGATGGACTTTCTGGGGTTGAAGACGCTTTCAGAGTTGAAAGAGGCTGTAGAAAATATCAAACTCACCAGGGGAATCGAGGTTGATCTTGACAATATCCCCATTGATGACAAGAAAACCTACGAACTCTATCAGCAAGGACGCACTGTAGGAACATTCCAGTTTGAGTCTGCAGGCATGCAGAAGTATTTGCGCGAACTGAAACCTACGGTATTCGAAGACCTTATCGCTATGAATGCGCTCTATCGTCCCGGACCAATGGGCTATATTCCACAGTTCATCGACCGTAAACACGGGCGTGAGCCTATCACCTATGATATACCCATCATGGAGAAATACCTGAAGGATACCTATGGTATTACGGTCTATCAGGAGCAGGTGATGCTTCTGTCACGTCTGCTCGCCGACTTCACCCGAGGCGAAAGCGATGCGCTCAGAAAGGCAATGGGTAAGAAAAAGAAGGCGATTGTTGACCAGATGAAGCCGAAATTCATCGAGGGCGGAAAGAAAAACGGCCACGATCCGAAGGTATTGGAGAAGATTTGGGGCGACTGGGAAGCATTTGCATCCTATGCGTTCAATAAGAGTCATGCCGCCTGCTATTCATGGGTGGCATTCCAGACGGCCTATCTCAAGGCGAATTATCCTGCCGAATTCATGGCGGCAATCATGAGCAGGCGCCGCGACCAGATAACAGAAATCACCAAGCTGATGGATGAATGCCGCGCCATGAACATAGCAACGCTGGGTCCGGACGTGAATGAAAGCTACCATAAATTTGGTGTAAACAAGAAGGGGGAGATACGTTTCGGACTGGCTGCCATTAAGGGAATGGGCGACAATGCTGCGCAGGCAATCATCGATGAACGCGAGAAAAACGGACTTTACAAGAGTATTTTCGACTTCGCACAGCGAATTAATTACTCGGCAGTCAACCGGAAGGCATTCGAAAGCCTTGCCCTGAGCGGCGGATTCGACAGTTTCGGCATCCGGCGCGAGCAGTATTTCGCTTACGACAACAAGGGAAACATGTTCTTGGATTCATTAGTTAGATACGGTCAGCTGTATCAGAACGAGAAGATACAGTCAACTCATTCCTTGTTTGGCGATATGGATGCGGTGGAAATAGCTACGCCTGCGGTGCCTGAAGCTGAGGAATGGAGCAATATAGAGAGACTTAACAGGGAGCGCGACCTGGTGGGAATCTACATATCAGCTCATCCGCTCGACGAATATAGTGTGGTTCTCAATGGCATTTGCAACACTAAATGCAATGAACTTGATGATAAAGAGGCTCTTTCAAAGAAAGAAGAAGTGGTGGTTGGTGGCATCGTGACCGCCGTGAAAGAGCGTTTCAGCAAGAACGGGAAGAAGTTCGGCATCGTTACCATCGAGGATTTTGACAACAGCGGCGAACTTGCCATATTTGCAGAACAGTGGAATATGTGGCAGGGAATACTCACCGTGGGTTGCTCTGTCTGCATCAAGGCAAAATGTGAACCGTCAAAATACAGGGAGAACACCTATAATCTCAACATCGTGGATATCCAGTATCTGCAGACAGTAAAAGAGCAGCAGATAGAGAAAATTACGATTTCCGTGAAGTCGGACAGCATTAATGACACGATGGTGACAGACCTGACAACCATGTTGAACGAAAGTCCTGGCAATGCCGAACTGTTCTTCCAGATACTTGATGCAGAGACGCTTCGACCCGTAACGTTGCGTAGCCGGGCGCGGCGAATCAATATCAATCGTGACTTGTTGTCATATATCGATGCCAACCCTGGCATGGAGTACAAGATAAACTGACGTTTGGCATAATCTTTGCTGAATAAAACATATATTAATTAAATAAACAAAAGAAAATGGAAGTAACTATCACTAATGAGAATTTCGAGAGTCTGAAGAATGGCAACCTGCCTTTAGTAGTTGATTTCTGGGCAACATGGTGCGGTCCATGTAGAATGATTGCTCCAATAGTGGCTGAACTGGCTGGCCAGTACGACGGTAAGATCGTTGTTGGCAAGTGTGATGTGGAGGAAAGCGATGATATCGCCATGGAGTTTGGCATCCGAAACATCCCCACAATCCTCTTCTTCAAGGATGGAAAGGTAGTTGACAAGCATGTCGGTGCCGTGACCAAGGCTAAGTTGCAGGAGAAATTCGAGGCTCTGCTGTAATCAGCATACAGCTTTTTCGTGTGTTATGCCGGGATTCTCTACGGGGTATTCGGCATCAATACTCAGGATTAAAGGAATTGGCGCATCGTTGTTCGGGTGCGCCAATTCCTTTTTTGTTTCCCTTTTTATAGGGAAACATGGTTCTCAATATGTCATATTACCAGTTCAGATGCATTCGCGCACCGATCACAATCCATGTTCCCGGCTGCGGAACAAGACCGTAATCCACATATTTCTTGTCGAAAATGTTGTTCGCCTGTGCATAGATGGTGTAGGAGGGAGCATCCCACGACAGTCTCGCATCCCACAAAGCGTAGGGTTGATAGTCGTTGACCGTACCCTCGAAGGTGGTATATGATCCGATTCTGTCCTGGAACCGGAAGTTGATCATCATGTTCAGCTTGTCGTAGAGATGCATGCCGAGGTCGGCAGTAAGCTTGTGGCGCAGGTATTCCAATGCATATTGCGATTGGATGTTCGGCTCTTTCTCCTTGTCCTGATCTATATAGCTGTAGGCAACATTGAATTTCTTGAGGATCTGCTGTGCGGGCAGCAGGTGGAACAGGTCGATATTGGCAGAAACATCAATGCCTGTGGCATTCAGCTTGGTGTGGTTCACGCTTTCCCATACGGCATTTTCACCTTTGCTGATATCCATAATCCAGTCAATCATATTCTTTCCATGATGGTGGTAAACTGATATTTTCGCCTGCACTCCCGATGAAAGGTATTTCACTCCACCCTCAATAGCGTTCATCTCTTCTGGCTTGAGGTATTTGTCTGCCTTATGTCCGCCCTTGGAATAATACAGTTCTGTGAACGAAGGCATGCGGAGTGACGTGTTGAACGAGGCAAATAATTTCCAATGGTCGCCTATTCGATAGCTGGCATCTGCACCCGGATAGAGTCTGAATGGCATCTCATTCCATGTGTTTTTCACGGCAATGAAGCCTGCCGACAGTGTGAAATGGCTGAGCAGGATGTTGTGTTCCAGATGGAAACTCAGGTTAGAACGGTTGAGACCGAGTGTGTAGTCGCGGTCGGTTCCATGGATATGCACGGGCTTGTTCAGTTGTTCTCCCAAGTTCCCGCTTTGCAAATCCTCGTTTCTGAACTCAGCTCCGAGGGCGGTTCTTCCTGCAGCCCAGTCGAAGTAACTGTTCATATTCACCCCATAGATGTTGGTGCGGTTGTAGTTGTATTTCATGATATCCGGCTGGTCGCGGTATCCTTCGTATTGGTCGCGATGCTGGTTCCAATACACAGACGGGCGGAAATGGAAGTTCCCATGCCTCATCTCTGCCTGTATTCCGGCATGTAGCTTGTTGGTTTTTTCATACTGATCGTCGGCTTTCCATGTGGGGGTGGCATACGATGTGCTGCTTCCCCAGCCCTTCGTGCTCATGCCTGCATACCAGTTAACGCGCAGGTCACGGTCCTGATACTGACCTTGATAGAAAGCTTTTCCTCCTTGATAGTCACCGTTAAGGCTTCCTGCCTGTGAGCGGGAGAATCCATCGCTGCGCGTAAAGCTGCCACTCACCTGGTTGTTCCAGCTGCCATGGGCTACATTAGCGCGTGCTCCGCCAGAGAAATAGCCAAAGGAACCGCTTTCGGCATGCACGTCGCTGCTTGATTCCGGTGCTGTTCGCGTCACAATGTTGATGGCACCGACAAGCGATGACGTGCCGTATACGCGACCAGCTGGTCCTTCAAGCACTTCAATACGTTCAATCTCGCTAATGTCTACAGGGATGTCAAAGGCATTATGCCCGGTCTGCGGGTCACAAATGTTAATGCCGTTGAGGAGGATTGTGATTTGCTCGCTGGTGCCGCCTCGCATACTGATGTCGGTCTGAGCGCCAATGGGTCCTCTCTGACGGACATCCACGCCGGCCACATATTTCAGCAAATCGTTAATACTTTGCACTGGCGCCTGAGCAATCTGCTCTCCATCCAGTACAGTTACCATTCTCGCCGCTTGGCCAAGTGCCAGCGGGGCGCGCGAACTGATGACTTCTATGCCATCAAGAGTTACCTCTTTGCCAGTCTTAACAGAAGTGGTGTCGGCCTTGTCTACATCTGTGCTGATGCCTTCTGCCTTGGCATACGACAGCGTGGCAACGCTCAGCGTACCGATAATCACTTCTTTTCCTAAACAAGCAAAGAGCGAGTAGCCTTTACGTCCAAACTTCTTGAACTTAATGACTTCGCGCTTTTGGAATTGTTTTTTGTACATTGTAATTATTTAATTAGGCTCTGCATGATTGCAAAGCGGGTGCGAAATTACAAAAATTAATGCATCTGCACAAATAATCCATCATGTTTTTTCTCACTTCTTCTCTCTCCGCTTTCTCTCCGCCGCACCCAACAGAGGCATGATTTATACTTGCCTCCACTAATTATCGGCTGAGCTGAAGCAAGCCGCGTTTGCGAAAAATGTGCGGATACATAAAAAGCGGTTTAACCTCCCGGCCAAACCGCTTAACTCATTAAAATTAAATTAACTCAAGTTTATAGGAAATACTCTCACGAGTACATTATGTTCACTCACTAAGTGAAACAACAATAATATTTTTTGCAAAAATACAAAATAAAGGCGGATCTGCAAAATATTTGACATTTTCTTCGCAAAAAAGGTTCTCTTTTAATGATTCTTAACTAATTTTTCCTCGTTCATTAGTTGAATCCATTTGCGATAGCCCATTATTGCAATGACCACATAGAGTCCGTAGAGTGCTGCCTTGAAGGGTATTCCTTTCGTGATGTAGAGGTAGCAGCTCACGGCATCAACTACAATCCACAGCATCCATTGCTCCACATATTTCTTTGCCAGCGCCCAAAGAGCAACAAAGCTCAAGGCATTGGTGAACGCATCGGTAGCGGGAATGCTGCTGTTTGTATAGTTCACCAGTATCCAGTAGGTGATTCCCCATGCTGCAAGGAAGCAGATTGCGGTAGGCAGGATAAGCCTTTTTGGGAAGTGCGAAATCGAATTGCTTGCCTTTGGCTTTGTATCCTCGATGCCGCCTTGGGCGTTTTTGCTCTTGATTTCCTTGATTTTCCATACGGCATAGCCATAGATTGCAGCTATGGTATAGTAAGTTGCCATGCCTGCATCTCCAAAGAGTCCATGACTCCAATACAGGATGATGTCCAGTGCAGGCATGATAACGCCTACTAACCACAGCCAAATGCTTGCTTTATACTCAAGCAGAATGTAGAGCAGACCCAACAACGTGGTAAAGAAGTCGAGCCAATGCCCTGATAACCATTGGGTTAATTCCATGTTCGGATGATTGTTTCCTTAGAATCGTAATGTGATGCTACCCATTGCCGTGAAACCTGCCATAGGTGTAAAGCCAATCTGGTAGTAGCGGTTTTCGTTGAAGTGGCCGTAGCTTTCTGCAACTGCTGAGTATACCCATCCGCTTGAAGCATAGTGGCGGTCGAAGATGTTGTTCAGGTTCAAGCCGAAAACAGCTTCCTTGATGCCTATCTTCTTCAGCGGCAGGGTGTAGCTCAGGTTCACATTCGTGGTGGAATATGCAGGCAGCGAGCGGTCTTTGTTCTCTGTGTTATCGAGATACTGGCGGCTCACATAGTTGGTATGCCATACAGCTTGGAAGCCTTTCCAATGGAAATTAACGAAACCATTGAGGATGGCTGATGGTGAAAATGCCAGCTGGGCATCGTCGTAATGGAACTCGCGCAGTTCGTCACCATTGCCGTCGCAGTGATATTTCGCAGCGTCGGGATTGCCTTTCCAGTCATCCCAGTCTTCCACATATTCTGTGAAATCCTTCAGTTTGTTCTGGCTCAATGCAGCATTTCCCTCGATGGTCAGGCAAGGAAGCACGTCCCAAGATGCTGTCAGTTCGACGCCCATGCGATAGGAATCCTTGATATTTGTGGTGAGCGGCTCTCCGATATCGCTGGTCATTCCAGTCTGTACGAACTGGTTGTTGTAGTCCATATAGTAGAACGTGGCACCGGCACGGAACTTCGGTGTGCCGAATGAATACCCTGCCTCGTAGTCGAAGAGTTGCTCTGCCTTGGGTGCGGGATAGTTTCCGTTGTCGGTAAAGTTGTTGCGCTCAGGCTCGCGGTGGCTGACGGCGGCCGAAATAAAGGCGCGGTGCGGTCCGTGATGGTAGCTGAAGCCCGCTTTGGGGTTCCAGAAGTCGTACTTCTTGTCGATGTCGAGGAAGTGCTTCTCGTAGAGATACGTTGCTTCGTTGTAGATGAACTTGTCGTTGTAGCCGTCAGTCTTGTAGCTCACGTGGCGGTATTGCACATCGGCAAACACATCGAAGTCGTAGTTGATGTGATAGAGAGCCTTCGCAAAGGCATTGCCATCAAACTTGTCTGCATCGGAGTCGTAGTATTTATAGTCACCGTTCTTCATCAGCATCTGGCGCAAGATGTCATTGCTCAGGTAGGTGGCATAGCCGAAATGGTTGCCGTTGAACTGCTGTAAGGATATACCTCCGATGACATCCCATGCCTCGTCCTTGTAGTTCAGGTTCCATACCAGGCCGTAGGCATCCTGTTTCAAGCCCTTCTTTCGTATCCAGTCGGTGCGCTTCACGCCCTGCAAATCGCTGTATTCGCTGCTTGGCAGTCCCAGTTTCTTCACCTTATTATTATATCTGAACTCATTGTAGTAGCCGTATCCATGTGTGTAATGAATGGTTGTTGACATGTTCCAGTGGCTGTTCAGGTCGATAGCCATCGACAGGATGTTGTGGTTCTGCCAGAAATTGTCGGTCGCCTTCTCCCATAAATGAGCGGATGCAGGCGTGCCGTTTGAGGTGAGGGTGTAGCGCTCCGTCTGGTAGTTGCCGTTGGCATCGCGCACGAAATTGCCGTCGGCATCTGTGCTGAGCATTTCGTAGAGCGAGTTGTAGCGCCCCAGTCCCACGTTATACAGGTCTTTGTAAGTCTTGATGCCGGTGTTCATTCCGTAGGTTCCATCCATGAGCGACATGTCGTCGTTGCCTGCGGTTATGCCGTTCCATGCCTGTCCGGTCTTTTCAAAGTTGCCGATATTCTTATATCTGATCACGAAATCGTCGCCCATATAGGTAAGCCCACCATAATACGAGCCGCTCCTTCCGCCCGTTCCGTGGACATATCCGTCGGTATTCGTCTCGTGGTAGGCACCGTCGAAGATCAGATGGTTCCACAACAGTCCCGTGGAGAACGAGCCGCCTACGTTGAACGTGTTGTATGAGCCGTAGGAGAAGTTCACTTCGCCGCCCGCTGTGGTGGCTGGTGCTTTCGACGACAGCGAGATGGTTCCGCCGAAGGCACCGTCGCCATTGGTTGAAGTGCCTACACCGCGCTGTATCTGCACACTTCCCAATAGGGTGGAGTAGGAGTTCATGTTAGCCCAGAACACGCATTGGTCTTCGGGAGAATTAAGCGGAACACCATCGAGCGTTACGTTGATGCGCGAACCACCGGCACCGCGGATGCGCATATAGGTGGTTCCCGTGCCAACGCCGTTCTCGCTCCAGGCAAGCACGCCCGGTGTCTGTGAGAACAGGAACGGCAGTTCCTGCCCCGTTTTGCTGAAATCCTGCAGTTCTTTTTTCTTGATGTTTGCCACGGCGAAGGGCGCATCCTTCTGCACCCAAACACCTTTCACCACCACTTCTTGCAGCTGCTCCATGCGGAGCGAGTCGTTGTCGTCTGCCAGCGCGCTGCTTGCAGCCATCATCATGGCCAAAGCCATTGTCAATGATTTCTTCATTTGCCTTAACATTATTAGAAAATAAACAGATAAGGGTATTCGCCCATGCTGGAAATCGGCATGCATGGCATTCTCATTCCAGCCCATCCCTACGCCGGCATTATCCGGATCAGGTCAGAGGGTATCATCTCAGCCACGACAATCAGAATCGGGCACCCCTTGACTTACGCTTTGTAAGTTGGCTGCAAAGGTAGTGAAAAATATGGAAAGCGCAAAATTATTCCACGATAATCTTGTTTCCCGAAGCTTTTTGAAGTATAACAGTCAAATAAGAATCGGATAAAACTTTGTGTTGATTGCTTCCCAATGATGATCTTTATGGGGAGGTTGCTGTTTGGCGGTTACACCCCTTGTCAGAAAAGTTTGTGTATCGGCACCTGCGCTTAAAGGGTTGGAAATGAGGTGTTTATGAAAAGAGTGGGTGCACCCGCTGCGTCACCTGCTGCGTATTTTGTGGGTACTTTCTTGACGAATCGTGCAATTTGTTAAAAATTGAGAGTGTAGAACCGTTTGATTTCCAGGTGATTAAGTCTGTAAAGTAAAAATCCACGACATTTCAAAAGTGTTTTTTTCTGCCGTTGTTCGCGCGCACGAAAGAAAATTCGAGTTCGCGAATCGGAGAATTGGCAGGAAACATCGAACAACTTTGACGGTCAGAGAGCGTGAAACCACAGGAAAATGCGCATCAGGTGACGCAGAAAATACGCAGCAGGTGTCACTTCTTTTTTGTGAAAGTATTTGATGTTCAGCTGTTTAGGCTCAGGTGCCGCAAAAAACATTTTTTTCTCCTGGGGGAGAGCGTTCATTGCGAGGCTGAGGCGTGAGTCGTTACTCGCACAACCTCATGGTTTCAACCTCTGAAAACCTATGCTTTGATGGTTTCATATCATAGTTTTTACATGCTGGAAGCTATGCTTCTGAACTTGAAAACCATAGCTTTTTACCCACGAAACCATAGCTTTTATCCCATGAAACCATAGCTTTTGCTACAGATGACCTATGGTGCCGTGCAGCGGATGCTTCTTTCTTGCAACTTGCAAAAGCGGTGTTTAATAATAAAAAACGCAGAGAGATTGCTGAATAATGAAATTTTTTTGTACATTTGCAACCGAATGGAGAGAGCACTGGCAAAGCACGACCGTAAGGCATTCCACCAATTGTACTTGAAATATTATCAGGCACTGGTGGTTTACAGCATGTCTATAACAACATCTCAGCAGGTTGCCGAGGATGTTGTGCAGGATGTGTTTTCTTCGTTATGGGACAACGAGCAGGAGTTTGATCATCCCTCTGTCTTGAAATCCTATCTGTACAATAGTGTGCGCAATCGCTCTGTAGACCATCTTCGTCATCGGCAAGTGGAAGAGCAATATATAAATAAGGTACACGAGGAGCATCCGTCATTCACTGTTGACATCCACGGTAGCGAAGATTTCTTTACGGAGGATGTATATCGCCAGTTGTTCGAATACATCAATCAGTTTCCTCCTCGTCAGCGCGAAATCTTCCAATTGAGCCTTCAGGGGAAATCTAACGCAGAGATTGCCGAGTTGATGGGCATCGGCATCGAAACGGTGAAGACCCAGAAGCGTCGCGGCAAGGAATCTTTGCGAGAGCGCATGTCGTTGGAGTCGTTTGCACTGTTGCTCTATCTGATCGGGTAGGGTCTTCCTCAAGTTTAGCTTGCTTCAGTTTCAGAAGTTAGAGGTGAGAGGTGAGAAGTGAGAGAAATGTATTGAGATGCAAGGTTTGATACTCATGCTAATAGCATCGTCCTATTCTCTCACCTCTAAATGGATATGAAACTTTTTTCTAATTTTTGTAACTCTTTTTGCCTCTTTGCACGACATAGATATAAACAAAAATATCCTATGAGCAAAAAGCAGATCAATCAGTTGATATTCGAGAAGATGGCTGGAACCATCTCTCCCGACGATGATGCCCTTTTGAATGATTGGATTTCCGAAAGCGAAGACCATCGCCGCATCTTTGATTCGTTTATGAAGCGAACCGATTTCTCCCAATGGATGGAAAGTGCTCAGATGGTGGATGTTGACAAGGCATGGCAGCAGTTCAGCGCCAACCATCCCGAGCAGGATGTCGTTGATGCCGGTAAAGGCGAAAGGAAACCGGCCCGCAGCATGCAATGGCTGAAGTATGCCGCCGTGTTTGCTGCCGCCGTGGTCATGACAGCCCTGTTCCTCAAGCCCGGCAGACGGCATCCGTCGCCCGTCGTTGTTTCTGCCGAAGTGCAGCAAGTGATGGATCAGGCATCCAAGGCAGGCAAAGTGGGAGCCGTGGTGGAGAATGTAAGCAGTTGGTACGACCGCGAATCCATAGCGAAAGAAAAGCATTCGCCGGTAGAAGGCGAGGGCGCTATCCCTCCAATCCTTCCTTCACTCTCTAAAGAACAGCTCCTTTCGGCGCGTTGCATCACCACTTATCACGACAAGGAGTTCTGGCTTACCTTGGACGATGGAACGCTCGTGCACCTTAATTATAATACACGGCTCATCCATCCGCAACATTTTGCGGGAAGCAGCCGTGATGTCTATCTGGATGGCGAGGCCTATTTCATGGTTGCCAAGGACAAGAGTCATCCCTTCATCGTGCATACCACTGGCGGCGATGTGAAGGTATATGGCACCGAGTTCAACGTCAGCACCCAATCGTCGGCCACCACGGTGGTGCTCGTCAAGGGCAGTGTGAGCGTGTCGGTTCCCAATGGCAGCGAACAGATGATGAATCCCGGGCAGCAGGCAGTGCTCTCTATCGGAGAGTCAGCCATCCAAATAGAGGAAGTTGATGTGGATCCCTATATCGCATGGAACAGCGGAACCTTTGCTTTCCGCTATCAGCCGTTAGGCAAGGTGATGGACGTGCTGTCGAAATGGTATTCCGTTGAGGTGGAATATGGGTCGAATGACATCCGCGACATGCAGATAGTGGGCGACTTCGACCGCTACGAGATACTCGACAACATCCTTGATGCCATCAGCAAGTCAACAGGACTGGGCATCTCTCTGAAGGGTGGCAAAGTGATGATCCGACAATAGTATTAACCTAAATATTAACAATATGAGTAAAGTTTCAACCAGAGAGCGTCGTTTTCTCTTGCTTGTCATGCTTTCCTTGTGGATATTGGCTCCATGGGGAGGTCATGCGTTGGCACAGAGTAAGCAAAACGACAGAGTGACACTGAATCTGGAGAACGTGACCGTTGATCAGCTGTTCTCCCAAATCAAGAAGCAAACGGGCTACAACTTTATCATCAGTGGCGAACTGGCAAAGTCGCTGCCAAAGGTGAGTGCCCACATGAACGACAAGCCCGTGCGCGAGGTGTTGAACCAAGTGCTGGATCATGCCGGTTGCACATACGACATCAGCGGGCGCACAATCACTGTTTTCCGAAAGCTTTCGGAAAATCGCGACCGCACGGTGACAGGCTATGTGCGCGATGAAAGCGGCGAACCGCTCATCGGTGTTCCCATCTGCATTGGTGAGAGCCGTGTATGCACGGTGACCGACGAGAACGGCTACTTCGCCCTGAAAGTACCTACAGAACCGTGCTATCTGAAGTTCAGCTATGTGGGAATGAAGACTTTGATGGAGCCCATCCCCGCAGGCAGGAGCACCTTGCAGCGGAATATCGTGATGACCAACGACACCCAACTCGACGAAGTGGTGGTTACTGGTATCTTCCGCAAGGCGCGCGAGAGCTACACCGGTTCTGTTTCCACCATCGACAAGGAGCAGTTGGAGCAGTTCCGCGGCCAGAACCTGTTGCAGACACTGAAGAATGTGGATGCCAGCATCAATTTTGCCATCGACAACCTGAATGGTTCCAACCCGAACAACCTGCCTAACATCAACATCCGTGGTAACTCGTCGCTTCCGCTGAGCGTAGAAGAGTTCAATGCCGGTGAGGCAAGCAACCCCAACACTCCATTGATTATCATGGATGGATTTGAGATCTCGCTCACCAAGCTCATGGACTACAACGACGAAGAAATCGAAAGTATCAACATACTGAAGGATGCCGCAGCCACCGCCATCTATGGTTCACGTGGTGCCAACGGCGTAATCGTGGTCGTTTCTCGTCAGCCCGAAGCAGGAAAACTGAGAGTGAACGTTGAGGCAGGTCTCACATTAGAGATCCCCGACCTTACTTCTTATCATCTTCTGAATGCAGCCGATAAGCTGGAACTGGAGCGCAGGGCAGGTCTTTACGACTATCCTTACAGCATAAACTCAAGCAGGAGTACTTTCGACCTGCTTTATTCCGATGCCTATAACATGCGTTTGCATGATATCCTCGAAGGAGTAGACATCGATTGGTTGTCGAAGCCGTTGCGCATGGGTACCGGTCAGCGCTATAACCTCCGTTTCGAAGGAGGCTCTAATGAATTCCGCTGGTCGGCCGACGTGCAGTATAAAGACACAGAAGGTGCCATGAAGGGCAGCAGCCGTAAGAACTTCAACGGCGGCATCACCTTATTATATAAATATAAGAACCTTACTTTCCGCAATTACACTTCTGTGGGCATCAATGCTTCAAAGGAAAGCCCTTACGGGGTATTCAGCAATTATGTTAAGCAGCAGCCATATAACTCTCCATACGACAAGGAAGGGCGCTTGGTAAAGATGTTCCCAGGATTCTATGACTGGGCTGCAAAGATTGAGAACCCGCTCTACAACGCGCAGCTTGGTGGTTTCGACAAGAGCAACTATCAGGAGCTGACCAACAACTTCGCCATCGATTGGAACATCCTTCCTGAACTGACTCTGCGCGGACAGTTAGGTATCACCAAGAACGACACTGAGACCAACTTCTATCGCTCGGCAGAAGACACTTATTATGAGAGCGATGCCGTGAAGGCTCAGTACAACTCAGGCGAGGGTTTCCTGCGACGCGGTTACTTCCGTTACGGAAACGGGAAAACGCTTTCCTATAACACCGATGTCACACTTGCATACAACAAGGTGTTCCAGGATGTTCACTCCCTCTATGTGGGTGCCAACTGGTCGATGCGTCAGAGCAACTACGACGGTTTTAGCTCAGCCTACGAGGGTATTTCCAACGACGGTCAGGCAAAGATTGGTAACGCACGTATGTATGCGCAAAACGAGATTCCTTCGGGATCAAACTCGAAGAGCCGTATGTTTGGCGTTACCGGAAACGTGAACTATACCTATAACAACAAATACTATGTGGACCTGTCGTATCGTATGGATGGCAACTCCACCTACGGCAGCAAGAAGAAATACTCTTCTTTCTATAGCGGCGGTATCGGATGGAACCTCCACAACGAGGCTTTCCTCAGAGGAAACAAAGTGATCAACATGCTCCGTTTGAAAGCCAGCTATGGTGAGACGGGTGCCGCTTCAGGAGCTTCGGAGACCGATGCCTATACCTACTACGATTATACCACCAGCAACCGCTACATGGCATGGACTGGTGCTGTGCTCGGAGGCTTTGGCAACCCCGACCTCACATGGCAGCTCACCAAGGAATTCAATGTGGGTACGGAGTTCGGACTATGGGACAACCGCATCAAGGGTACCTTCGAATACTATATCAAGAACACCGATAACCTTCTGTCGGCTATGGACATGCCGCTCAGCATGGGATTCCCATCCTATCGTGCCAATGTAGGTGAGGTGCAGAACCGTGGTTGGGAAGCATCCTTGCAGGCATATATCATCCGCGACCGCGCCCGCCAGTTCAACTGGCTCGTCGGTGGACAGCTGGTATACAACAAGAACAAGATTACCAAGCTCTCGCAGGCCATCAAGGATCAGACAGAGGCATTCATGAAATCGGATGCCATGAATCCAAATAGCGATACTGGCAGTGGTATTCAGAACCTGTTCTATGAGGGTTATCCCCAGAATGCCATCTATGCCGTGCGCTCGCTGGGTATCGATCCAGGTTCAGGTAAGGAAATCTATCTCGACAGAGATGGCAACATTACCGACATCTGGAAGGAGTCGAACAAGGTATATTGCGGCAATGCCGATCCAAAATACCGTGGCAATCTCAATACAATGGTGCAATGGAAAGACTTCACCTTCAATGCTTCATTCGGCTACTACTGGGGCGGAAAGATGTATAATGCCACCTTGCGCGACCGTGTGGAGGTGCGCACCGATCAGGTCCGCACACAGAATGTCGACGAGCGTGTGCTCAGCAGCCGCTGGTATGAAGTTGGTGATGTGGTGTTCTTCAAGAAACTGAGCTCTTCCTACACCAAGGCAACCAGCCGCTATGTGATGGACAACAACGTGCTCGAGTTGCAGAGTGTCAGCCTGCAATACAAGTTGCGCAATAAGTATCTCGAAGATACTTTCAAACTGCAGAGCGTTATCTTCGGTATCAATGCCAACAGTCTGATCCATTGGGGCAGCATCAAGATGGAGCGCGGTACGAGCTATCCATTTGCCCGCAACGTTCAGGCAAGTGTGAAACTGTTGTTCTAAATTAGAAATGACAAAAGAAATGAAACAAATGACTTCTAAATTAGAAATTATGAATACAACTATAAGAAATATCATCTGCGCCCTGTGCGTAGTCTTCAGTCTCACGGCTTGCGACGACTGGTTGGATGTGCGCGGCGAGAATGTGCAGAAAGAGCAGGATCAGTATGAGGCATACAAGGGATTCCGCGATGCCCTCATAGGATGTTATATGACAATGGGCAGCCGTGACATCTATGGACAGAAACTCACCATGACCGATGTGGAAAACCTTGCCAGCCTGTGGGTTCTTCCCTCTTCAAATGCAAAAACCTCTGTGCCGTTGAAGTATAGTATGACTTATCACGACTATTCCATGGATGAAGCAATAACAGCCATCAAATCCATCTATGGCGGACTCTTCACAACGATATCATCAGCGAATGTCTTGATAAAGAACATTGAGGAAAAAGGCAACAATGTGCAAGACAATCAGGCACGCGACGTTATACTGGGCGAGGCTTATGCCATTCGTGCCTATTGCCAGTTGGATTTGCTGCGTCTGTTCGGACAGCTGCCCACGGGTGCTACCAAGCAGGTGAAGCTGCCTTATTCATATACCACGGGTATCGATGAGATGCCTTCCTATTTCGGCTATAGCGAGTATGTGGCAAACCTGAAGAAAGACATTGACAAGGCTGAAAGCCTTCTGAAGAACAATGATCCGATTTTTGAGTATACGTTCAATCAGCTGAACAACGCACCGAATGATGTGTCAGACCTTTACTACTATCGTCAGGCACGACTGAACTATTGGGCTGTGCGTGCGCTCCATGCCCGTATGTCGCTCTATATCGGCGATAATTCCGAAGCTTACACTATTGCTAAGGACATTATCGAGAACGGACCGGTCACCCTCAGCGGCGTTTCTGACCTGCGGAACGGCTATAACGGTCTGCCGTCGGAGTGCCTGTTCTATATGAGTAAGTACGACCTGAACGACTATGCCTCTAACATCCTCCGTGGCGGAGCAGAGAATATTAATGTCAATGCCGCCGACTATGCCATCTCGCAGGACATGCTCAACGACTTGTATGCAAGCATTCCGGGTTCTACGGCATCTCACAACCGTTACCTCAACGAGTGGAACCGCATGTCATTGAACAATGCCAACGTTCCTACTCCCACTTTGAAGAAGTATTGGTATGATGCCAGCAAGTATCCCGCTTCCGGTGTGGGCAATGCCAGCACACTGATGGTTAAGTTGCAGATCATTCCGATGCTGCGTTTGTCAGAGGTTTACCTCATAGCCATGGAGACCAGCAACTCTCTCGAAGAAGTGCAGCAGCTCTATGACACTTATATGTCGAATTGTGCTTTCACCCTTTATGAGCCGTTCACTTCGCTTGAGCAGGCTCGTGGAGAGTTGGTCAATGAGTATCGCCGCGAGTTCTTCGGTGAAGGACAGATGTTCTACACCTACAAGCGCAAGGCAGCCAAGTCTATGCTTTGGAACAATGAGGAAATCAAGGAAGAAGACTATATCTTGCCGTTACCGGCTACGGAATACGACCCAAGTCTAATTAAAAAGTAATCAGTAATTATGAAAACATTCAGATATATATTGCTGTGTGCTCCTTTGGCACTGTTCTTCATGAGCAGTTGTGAAAAGGATTTGGAGCTATACGACACAGAGACCTGCTGGCTTAACTTCTATTATAATATAGAAGACCGGTCAGACTATGATGAGAACTTCTCGAAGGATTCCTATTCATTCGTCTTTGGTTCTGAAGACCGTCAGCGCGACACATTGTGGTATGAGGTGATTGCCATGGGCTTCGTTCACGACCAAGACCGTGCGA
This sequence comes from Prevotella sp., assembly GCA_017471245.1. Lineage (GTDB taxonomy): Bacteria > Bacteroidota > Bacteroidia > Bacteroidales > Bacteroidaceae > Prevotella. The sequence goes on along the minus strand of JAFUVB010000019.1, from coordinate 17,733 downwards.
TAACAATCAAACAGATTGAGTCGGAAGGCAATCAGGCTGTTCCCGGCAAGCACTATGTGGCTTTCGATGACCCGTCGCTGTCTTCTCTCTATGTGATGCCTGCTGGCAAGTCGCGCACGAAGATTCCAGTGGTGATCCTGCGCGATCCCTCGCTGAAGAAGGATCCTGCCACACTGCGCTTTGCCATTGCTGCAAACGAGAATTTCATTCCAGGATATCCGGAATATAACTCCCGTTATCTGTCGTTCACCGACATGCTCTCGAAACCCTCCAAGTGGGACTTTGACTATCCGTATCCTGGCTATGCCGGTTACTATGTTCATCTGTCTGACTGGTTTGGAGTCTATGGTGTGGTAAAACATCAGTTCCTCATCGAACAGACCGGCAAGAAATGGGATGATGAGTTCATTGAAACACTGATGGGCGGCTCGTCATTCGACTATATTGATTACATGATGGCCAAAATGGAAAAACGACTTGCGGAGGTTAATGCTGAACGTGAGGCACAAGGGCTGGATGTCCTGAAAGAGGAAGATGGAACTGTGGTGAAATTTGGTTATTATTAATTTGAGGAGTTGAGATTATGAAAACAAAATTCAATTATATCATAGGAATAGCCTGCATGGTTGTCAGCATGATGACTTCCTGTTATAGCGACGACAGTACCGCATGGACACAAGAAGTGGCTGGCATCACCATCGAAGGCATGGAAAGCGCTTATACCAGCACTGCCTATGTGGGTGAGCATCTGGTTGTCAATCCCACTATTACCACCGGTTTCAGTGATGCCGACATGGAATACAGGTGGCTGCTGATCAATGAGAAAACCGGAACAACTGATGAGAACGGGAATACCATTGAGCCCGACACCATCGGAAAGGAAAAGAGCCTCGACTATGAGGTGAATTTGGCTCCAGGTCAATATCAGTTGCGACTGTATGCGCGCAATCTGAAAAACGACTATCTGGCAACGGCATACGCGTCGCTGTCTGTGCAGACCGATTTCTCACAAGGATTCTACATCCTGAAAGAGACCGCAGAAGGCAATACGGAGCTGGATATGGTGAACAGCAAGAATGTGCTGTCAGAAAACCTGTTGCAGAAGGTGAAGGGTATCACCATGCAGGGTAAGCCCTTGAACCTGAGTCCGGCATACGATGTGGCTTACGTTGATGAGGAAACCGATGAAATGAAAGAGAACCATGCGTTGGTAATTTCATCGCAGTCGAGGGATTTCTGCATCCTCCGCGTTACCGACCTTGCCACCATCAAAGACAAGAGCAATCTCTATTTCGACGAGGCTCCGGCTGGTGAGGTGCCGTTTAGTTACATTCCCGGCATCTTCGGCATCACGCTCGTCACTTCCGGCGGATTATATGAAACAGGCGGTGGCGGCACTGGTCAGTTCGGACTGCCTGTTGTTGAAGGAAAGATTAGTCCGTATCATTATTATGACTATTCTTCATACGGAGGTGGAGCCCATTGGGACGAAGGCACACACAGCCTGATGAGCAGAAACTATAATAACCGTGTGTCTGGAGTTACAGACTGGAGCGGAAACGGTGAACTGACACAGAACCTTACCAACTTCGACTGCATTTTCTGTGGTTACAGTGATGTGGCAAGTGTTGAGGGGCAGTTCATCCTGCGCGACAACACCAACGGCGACCGCTATCTCTATCAGCTCAGCGGAGGATTCTCCGGCCAGTACTTGAAGAGTCGTACAAAACTGGCTGCCGGTTCTCACATGGCTAATGCCGATTATTATGCCTGCAACAGCATCTCAGCATCTTACATCTACTGCGTGGACGGCGGAAAGCTCTATGCTTGCGTGGTGAACAGCGACAATCTGGATGAAGTGGAGATTAAGCCCGAGGGCATTCCTGCCAGCGAGCAGATCAACTTCGTGGCTAATCAGTTCTGCCGCTACATGGGCGGTGACTCCTTCAACTATCTGATTGTGGGAACTCAGAGTGGCAACAACTATAAGCTCTATTTCTATGAGATGAACGGTGGTGCTCCCGCCGGGCAGCCCATCAATACGGTGCAAGGCACTGGAAAGGTGAAGAAACTGAGATATATCAATCAGTCGTATTCATCAAGCTATGTGACCTATTATTATTGTTTCAATGCATATTGTGATTAAATGAAAAGATTGTTTCTAACCCTATGTGTTGCAGTGCTTACAATCACTGCAACACATGCCCAGACCAACTTCCGGGAGATTACGTTCCAGCAGGCGCTTGATGCTGCCAAGGCTGAAAACAAGTTGGTGTTCATTGATGTGATGACCTCATGGTGCGGTCCCTGCAAGATCATGGCGCGCGAGGTGTTCCCCCAGCAGAAGGTGGGCGAATATATGAACAGCCATTTCGTGTGCATGAAGATTGATGCCGAAAAGGGTGAAGGCATCGGCATCGCCAAGACATACGGCGTATCTGCCTATCCCACGTTCCTCATCATCGACACCAACAAGAAAGAGGTGGCACGCTCTGTGGGCATGAAGCAGGCCGATGCCTTCGTTGCCGAACTGGAGCGTCTCGTCAATCCTGATGCCACGCCCGAGAAGCTGAAAATGCGCTATGACAATGGTGAGCGCACTCCTTCCTTCATCAAAATGTATGCAGGTATGCTGACCAATGCAGCAAATGAGAGCCGGAAAGACCGTGAGAAGAAGCTGGCTGAGGTGAATACGTTGGTGCAAGACTATTTTGCCGGTCTCACCGATGCACAGCGCTTGGATCCGGAGAATATGTTTGTCTATGCCGACTATACCAATAGCGTGGATTCGGAAAGTGGCAAGTTCCTGACGCAGAACGTGAAGGAATTCCCCGCTGCAAGCAGTGAGGAGATCAACAGCATCATCCGAAAGCTTTTCCTGAGGGAAGAATACAGCATGCTTTCCACTATCAAGGCTACCACAGAAGAGTCGATCGACAGCTTTGAGAAAGACGTGAAACGCCTCTCACTCAACAGCGACGGGCATTACGACAACAGCCTCAAGCTGATGAGGGCATACAGCGGCGACGGCAATGACTACTTGCAGCTGTGCCGCTCTCTCTTCAAATCGCTCGACCCCACGCAGCAAACGGCCGTCATGGAGAGCATCAGCGAAAAGTTTGCCAATGCCGATGCAGACACGAAAAAAGCTGCTTCGCGCGTCATTCGCGAGCAGCTGATTGACATGGATAGCAACATGCTCTACTCTGCAATGATGGCTATCATGCGCTTGGAGAATAAAGGTCACTGATAGCAGCATCATAATCCACACTTTTCGAAGGTGTGTCCCCAAATACAGATACTCCTATAAAAACAACAGATTTCGCGGATTTTACGGATTCAAGTCATGCTGACAATCAGGAACTTTAATAATCCGTTCAATCCGCGAAATCCGTTGTAGTTTCTTTTGACCGTTACATGGCTGGCTGATTGCAGCCTCAGCACTTGCCGTGGAGTGGGGGAGTGCCGCCCGTTACCACTCCAAGGATTCCTCAAAGCCGTCAAACCGCAGCGAATTCTTCCAGCCGTGGTGGCGGCAAACCTCCTCCATCTGCTGCTGGGCTTTGGGCGGGATGGGGAGCGAACCGTTGCGATACTTGAAATAGCGGAAGCGCTTGAATAGCTGATAGAACTGCCGGCGGATGCTATACTCCATCCAATTGGGCATATCGTAGTAGAAATTTGTCATGCCGATGGCATGGCGCGTGGGCTTGTCGTCGCGGTATTGCGGACAGTCGGCACCGCCGTCGCTCACTTTCTTGGGGTTGATGCTCGTCACGGCAATGCGGCGGCTCGTCACATATTCGCCCACTTCCCAGCGCAGGCAATGGTCGCGCACGCTGCACTTTTCGTTGAAACACACCAAATAGGTCTCTGCCTTCTCCCTGAATAGTTTTTCTTTTTCCTTCTTTGTCATTTTCCTGATATTTTGATGATTTGGTTAATACTGTCGCTTTTCAGTTGCAAAGATACTGAACTTTGCAGGCGATTCCAAATTTTCAGGATGAAGTAGGGGATATAAACAAGGATAGAGTCCGCCATTCATTCCCCTTTTACCTTTCTCATCCGTTCCCTTTTCCCCTCTTTTTCTTCCCCCTTAGTGCTCTTTGTCATACCCTTAGTGCTCTTTGTCATACCCTTTAGTGCTATTTTCATTGCATTTTCACCATCTTTTATATCCACTTTTACCATCTTTCCTATCCACTTTTACCATCTTTCCTATCCACTTTTACCATCTTTTCTGTACACTTTCTCCATCTTTTCAAGCCACTCAAAAACTCCCATAAACACCTGTCTTTCACCCCATTAAGTCGCTTTTCGGAAACCGTTAATCATAGTTCTTAAAAGTTTGTATGCCAAAAACTGCGAGTTTTCATCGCAAAAACTCACAGTTTTCAATTCAAAAAGCCGCTGTTTTTAAATCAAACACTCCGAGTAATTAGCGGTAATACTATTATGATACCTGCAGTATAGTCCGTTTTTGTCGAGATTTCGTTGAATCCACCTTGTGTTTTCATAGCATTATAGTTAAGTCTACGCTCGTAAGAAATACGTGTAAATATTTGGTGGATTAGATTCTATTTCGTAATTTTGCAGTCGACTCTTGATAGCCCAGAGGGGCTTGAGGGTCGTATTTTGAGGTTATAGGACGTTTACTGAACGTTTTCTTCGACGCACGAATCTCGCAAATTCAGACCAGAAGAAACGCAACCGGAACGTCCACATTGGGTGTATTGTATCCTTTTCGTTGTTGCTATTGCAATTGGCAATAACGGACTGACTCTACAATATGTCACGGCGTGGGCTATCTTGAGTTGCTTATCCTGGTCAAGGCAATGCGAGAGCCCGTGCGTGGGATAAGCTAAAGTAGAGACTCCCACGTCTTTCCGTTTAATATTAATCGCCGAATCAGGGGGCTATAGGCAAAATGAGTTTTGTTTATGGGTGATACAACTTTTTATAATGAGAAAACCAATTTACTGTTAGGTAGAATTATGGGAGATAATAAAATTGAGTATATCTTCATTCATTTTGGAGATGATAAAGAAATCGGTTTTGTTGCGTATTTTGACTCTTATGATTCAGATACACCGATTGTTTTTACACTTAAGAGTATTAAGAACGATCAAATAATTAAATCACTGATTGAGAGATGCTTTAATCACGCCCTAAAGAAAAAAGATGATTCCGAATCTTGCAAAACATCAAGAATCAACGAGTGGAAAACCATTCGTATCAAAGGTTTCCTTCCTTCGGATTGGTGCGATTTCTTTGTTCAACTTGAAGAAACACTCATGAAGAATGATTGACTGATTAGTATATCTAACAAAACACCAAATAGCATGTTACTTTACCATTATACCGATTTAAACTCCTTGTTAGGGATCATCCAGTCAGATTATCTTGAGTTTTGGGGATCCCGTCATGACTGTATGAATGATCCATTGGATTTCCAGTTTGCAAAGAATCGTATATATCCTACAATGATGGAAGTTGCCAAAACAATGAACTATCAAGAAACAGAGACAATGGAAGTCGACACTGATCCATATATAGTTTCTTTTTCCAAAAAGAAAGATGATTTCTTAATGTGGCGTTTATATAACGCACAAGTGGCACTAATCCTTGACCGTCGCTATTTTGAGCGACCAACTCCAAATAGTGCATTAATTGACTGTGAATATGTGGACGATTCCGATAGCCCATATCGTGAGGAGTTCCTGAGAATTGACGATTGTATTTCTTATTGCCGTAATGTATCTGCAAACACATCAAGAATCTGTACGTTTATTAAGCATAAGTCTTTTGAATGTGAAGGTGAGGTAAGGCTTGCAAGCTGGGATTATCATACAAAGGAAGGAAATTTTGTGCTTTTCCCAGATTGTGTTAATGATGATGAGACTGTGGAAAATAGTATTTGTACGCGTACTAATAAATATGGGAAAGTGGTGTTATATAAGAAGTTTCATATAGATAAGAATGCCTTAGTAGGTATTATAGTACATACTTATTCTACGTTAGATTTCAGTGCAATTCATCACAAACTGCGTTCAATTCTCATTAATAAAGGGTATAGCAGAGAAGTATTTGAAAACATTACTCCTACTGATTCATATCCAATCACACCCTTAACATTATAAATAAGAATATGAAATCATGCAATGCATTATCAGTAGAAGCATTAATCGTTGAATTAATAATGTGCATATTGGAAGCATCCTGTTCCTCTTCTCCTGCATTCAAGGGAGGTGCGATCGGTGAAGATGACGATAACAACATGCTTGCTACACCTACGAATGTTAAGGCAGAGGTGGATGACGATGCCGTTAAGGTGACTTGGGATGAAGTTAAGTATGCCGAGAGCTATGATGTCTTGCGTCGAACTGACACTGATGACGAAGGCTCTTGGGAGTATGTGGGAAATTCTGTAATAGCAACCTCATGGATTGACAAACGTCCATACACAGGGAACAACTATTATATGGTTCAAGCCAACGGGCATAATCTCCGAAGTGAATGGAGCGAAATTGCCAAAGTTTATTATTCACCTCGCCCTCAAGGAGTAGAGAAAACTACTTATACGGCGAGAGGCGTTTCGTTCAAGATGGTTAAGGTGGCAGGTGGCACCTTTAAGATGGGAGCAACAGAAGAACAGGAAAGTTTTGCTTATTATGACGAAAAGCCAGTCCATGAGGTGACATTATCTGACTATTACATCGGTGAGACAGAGGTGACTCAGGAGTTATGGGGGGCAGTAATGGGCAGCAATCCTTCTTATCACAAGGGAACGAATCTCCCTGTAGACTCTGTCTCATGGGATGACTGCCAAGACTTTATCAAGGAACTGAATTCTTTGACAGGCAAGAATTTCCGTTTGCCCACGGAAGCAGAATGGGAATTTGCTGCCCGTGGTGGTAACAAGTCAAAGGGTTACAAATATTCCGGCAGCAGTATGTGGTATCGCGATAATTCTAACGGGGAGACACATGTAGTTGTCACAAAACTGCCTAATGAATTAGGTTTGTATGATATGAGTGGCAATGTGTGGGAATGGTGTCAGGACTGGTACGATAGTCATTATTATAGTAATAGCCCTAAAAACAATCCCACTGGTCCTTCTTCGGGATATTTCCGTGTAATGCGTGGCGGCAGCTGGCGCAGCTACCCCCGAGTGTCATACCGGGGCTGGGCTTCTGGTCGGATCAACGACTTCGGGTTGCGCTTAGCTCTATAGTTCTCCCTGAAAGGATAAAGAAAGGCGAATCTATGCCGATATATGAGGCGGCGAAAAGGAAAAAGCCGCCGAGAAAACCAGCGTGGATTCGAAAAAGGAATAAAACAAGAAATGATATGCAGAAAAGAATTCTATTGTTAACGTGTTTGTGCGCTGCTGCCATGATTGGCATGAATGCGCAGAAGTATAGAGTGGATGACTATAACGATTACGTGTACCTGAAGGACGGTACGGTAATCAGGGGCGTGATTACGGAGCAGGTTCCTGGCAAGCACGTCAAGGTGGAGATGCTGAACGGCAGCCTGTTCGTGTTAGAAGAGGAAAAGATAGAGAAAATATCCAAGACCCCGCTCATGATTTCTTCCCCGTCTGCCCCGGCACTCAAATCCCCGATGCCGACAAGCAGCAACAAGTCTCTTGACGAGTATGACTGGTCAAACGTTTCCGTGGAACTCAGCGAAGGAGACCTTGACGTGCTGAGTTGGACAGGGTTCTTCAGGTTCGAGTGCTGCTATAAGGGAATCATCGGTCAGCCGCAAGGTCAGCCGATGGTGTTGGACACGAAAGAAATCGGCAAGCTACGCCCTGATGCCTCCAATAAGGCAAACAACGTGTCGGGTTCGCTGAGAAAGAATTTCGTGGAAAAGTGGAACAGTAATCTTAGGCACGGCATTTCAAGACTGCGCCTTACGAATGTGTCTTCAGTAGTGAACTGCGTGAACCTGCACATGGAGGAGCAGCCCAGCGACAATCCGAATGAAACACCCATGAAAGTAAGGTTGGAGTTCTTTCAGTATGCCACGAGTGAGAATATCTGCGTGCTACAGTTTAACGGCATCGTGGTTGATGCAGCCAACTCCCGGTTGTTCGACAGAATACACAAAGTATTCGATGCCGTGTTGTACCAGATGAAGCTCCTGATGCAGAAGAAATGAGACGGAGGGTAAAGGAGCGAACAGAGTATGAATGTGAGTAAACAATTATTTATCAATCATTTATCAATCAAACATTTATATCTATGAAAAGAATCGTATTAATCATTGCAGCCATGATGATGTTAACAGTGAACATGATGGCGCAGAACTTTCAGGAAGTAGTCTACCTGAAGAACGGAAGTATCATCAAGGGAACCGTCATTGAGCAGGTGCCAGGTAAGAACATCAGGATCCAGACCAGCGACGGAAGTATCTTTGCCTACAGTATGGATGATGTGGAACGCATCGTGAAGGAACCCGTTTCGGGCAGGCAAGTTTCGCGTGGCGGCTATACGTATAACCAGAATTCGCGTACGGGCGACGGCGGTTTGCAGACAGGCTACCGCGGTTTCTTTGACATGGGCTACAATTTCGGAGTAGGAGAATACAAGGAGGGGCGCGTGGAGATGTCGACCACGCATGGCAGCCAGGTGCTCCCCATGCTCTATGTAGGTGCCGGCGTTGGTGTGAGCTATTGGTTCGACAGCGAGACCTTCGCCATACCAATCTTTGGCGACTTCCGTATCAATGCGCCAACGGGTGCTGTCAGCCCGTTCCTTGATGTGAAGATGGGCTACAGTCCGTTTGACATCAGGGGCATATATGGCAATTTCTCCCTCGGCTGCAGGTTCGCCACGGGAAAGAAGGGCGGCATCAACCTCAGCGTAGGCTATCAGCTGCAGCGCGGCGAGGTGGATTACTATTACTATTCAGATAATGCCAGTGCCAATGCGATTGCCATCAAGCTGGGATTTGATTTCTAATTGTTATGGTCAAACAAACAAAAATGTTGGTTATGAACAAGCACATTCATGAAGTCGGGTGTATGATGGTGTCAATTCTCCTGGCATGTTTCATGCTTTCATGCTCATCTTCTGATGATGAAGAGGTAACTTTAGAAAAAGAAAAAACAGTATCTCTAATGGATGTAAAACATATTGTGAGAACAGTTTCTAAAGAATATTCGATTAACAATATGCTTGAGTATGAAGATGAATGGCGGTACACCTATGATTCTCAAGGGCGTATAATAACTGCAGTTGCAGTAGATAGTGATGGTTATGGTAGTTATGGTAAATCTTCTTCTTACATATACGATGGATCATCCTTAACCATAAAGGAAGGAGACCGTTATGGTATAAAAGCAACAACATTTGTATTGAGTGAAGGACGTGTCGTAGATGATGGGGAATATACTTATACATACAATCAAGACGGATATGTAATCACTCAGACTAAAAAAGATGATACATATAATTACCTCTGGACAGATGGAAATCTGACAGGATTGGAGAAAAATGGTCATTTACGAGTCTGGTCATACAGTAAGATTCCTTGGCCGAAGAATTGGTTCATGTATTTCAAAGGATCAAATTGGGATGCTTATTTAGAACTGGCAGGCACATACGGCCAGATGCCAAAGTTCCTTCCAGAAAAGTTCTGGTATGATGAAGGTTATGGATGGACATTTGAATATACCATTGAAAACGGTTTGATAACGAAGGTAACATACCGTGATTTTGATGAAATGGGTGAGTTTAAAGGATCTTACGCAGAAGATATCTTAGAATGGGAATAACAAATTGAATTTAAAATCTATGAGAAATAATCAGAATTATTCAGTAATCTACATGCTGCTGTTGTGTGTTATTGCGAGGATGGCTGTAGCCTGTTCCTCATCTCCATCTTTCAAGGGCAATGAGGGCGGAGATGGAGAAGATGAGGTCTGGAGTTATAGAATAGATCCTCCATCGGGTGTCAAGGCAGAACTCTACAACTCAGAATATAATGTGATAATAACGTGGGAGGCAGTGAAGAATGCCGACAGGTATGTTGTCATGCGAAGTATCAATGAGTCTATGGGCTATGAGGTGTTGACCACTAATGAGGAAACAACATCTTTTGTAGACCTATTGCCTCGTGATGGAAAGAACAACTATGTTGTTTATGCTATCAGCGACAATGAGATGAGTGAACCAAGCGCAGCAGCTTCGGTGATATATGAGAAGGAGGTGTCTTTCACAGTCAATAGCGCATCTTTCAAAATGGTTAAGGTTGTTGGCGGTACATTCGAAATGGGACAAACAGGATGGAAAGAATACCCAAGTTACACAAATGAGAAGCCCGTTCATCAGGTTACCCTGTTTGACTTTTGCATAGGAGCTACAGAGGTTACTCAGGATCTATGGGAGGCTGTAATGGGTAGCAATCCTTCTTGGTTCAAGGGGACGAATCTCCCTGTAGAAAGTGTCTCATGGAATGATTGTCAAGAATTTATCAAGAAGCTGAATTCGTTGACAGGAAAGAACTTCAGACTGCCCACAGAGGCAGAATGGGAGTATTCGGCACGTGCCAGGACAAACCAGTATTGGGAATACTCTGGTGCTGATGAAAGTTTTATTGATGCAGTTGCATGGTATCGCGATAATTCTAACGGGGAGACACATGTTGTTGCCACAAAAAAGCCTAATTCATTAGGCTTGTATGACATGAGCGGCAATGTGGCTGAATGGTGTCAGGACTGGTATGGTGATTATGGTAGTGAGGCACAGATGAATCCCTCTGGTCCTTTCTCGGGATCTATCCGCGTGTCACGAGGCGGCAGCTGGTTCCAATTCGCGAGTAGCTGCCGTGTGTCTTACCGGGGCTATGCCCCGCCTTCCTATCGGGGCAGTAGCTACGGTTTGCGCTTAGCTCTGAGTTCTCCCTGAGAAAGATAATTGCCGGTTTTTTGGAGGAGGTGGCTAAAATGAAAAAGCCGCCTCCTTTATAATCCGGCAATAATAGAAAACCAAAAATGTATAGAATAAATTATTATCCAGCATGAAAGATATTTGTGTACTTAGTTTCTTATTTACAATTGTTTTACTCGTAGTTTGCGTTTCAGTACTTTCTAATGGATTCTGTTTTAATATTTCTGAAACGATTCTTACTTTGATAGGAATATGTACAACCATAATTATTGGCGTGGCTGTTGTGGATTCTGTTTCCTTTTTCAAAATGATGGAGAAAACCGATATTAAGATTAAAATGATGGAAGACCAGTTAAATGAACTGAAGAATCTGAAAGTAAAGGTAGAAAAAACCAAAAGGCAAACAAATACTCTTTTTCACTACACATGGGGGACTACACAAATAAAAGATGATCCATATGCCGCAGTATATGAGTTTATGAAAGGAATTATATCCTCATCAAAAGATGATGATATTGATCGTGCAAAATCGTGTTTGACAAAAGCAGAAGAAGTTCTTAAAGATATAGAAGAACAACAGAAGAAAGGGATTCTGTTTGATTGTAATGATAGGATAACGGATTTGATATCTGATGAATTTAAAAAGACAAAGGTGTATTGTGCTTTTAATGATAGGATAGAGAACCTGATTAGTAAAATAAGAGTTCATGATTAGAGTAAGATTTGTTTAGATGCAGTTCAAACTATTTTCATTGCCTATCTCAAACCCCGAAAGGGGTGAGGAAGAACTGATCAGGTTTCTTCGTAGCCACAGCATCCTTCAGAAAGAGCGTCATTTCTGCCCTGATAATGGCGGCTATTGGGATATCTCTTGCCTCTAACCCCTTGCTTCTTACCCCTTGCCTCTTGCTTCTAAAACATGATTACGGCAGTTCCAAATCTAATTTGTCAATGAGATTGTTCACCGCCGAATTGCCCGACCGCATGCTTTTCAGTGTCGATTTCATTTCCTCTTGGGTGGGAAGTGGTTTTGGCTCCGGCATGTGGAAAAGTCTCTTTTTCCATGTGTGGAGTGACTCTGTTTCATTCGGTCTGTATTTTTCCTCTATGCGTTGGATGTAAAAGTGAATGATGATGCGAAGCAGATATTGTTGCTGCTCATAATAATCGCGGTCATACGCTTTCATTTCTTTGTAATCATCGCTTTGCAAGATGTCGCTTATCACCATTTTGTTCCATCTGAAATACTCATTGACAATGTGCTGCATACCCATCCGCTTCAGGGTGAAGAGAATGGAAATAACAGACTTGACATTGAATAGCATGATGATTTCAAGCAACGGTCTTTCATCGCGGTCTTCCATTTCAGGCAGCAGATTCCGGTAAATGTAACTGTCCACATATCTGTTTTCGAGCGTGATGGGTCCGTTGGCATGCTCCTCACCGCTGAGTATATTGCCGCAAATCTCGCCGATTCTTCCATACAAGATGTCCCTTGCCTTTTCGTCGGTCACGGGCTTGTGGGAAACATAGAGCAGATGCATGAGGTCGGCGTATTGCAGGCGCGACTCATCAACGACAAACTCTTTGTCGTCAGACAGCCGGAGACACAGGAAGTAATAGTTCCTTCCCTCTCCGAGTTGCTCCACGTTCTGTTTCAGATAGTCAGTTGGGAAGTAGCGGATGATAGACCAGGCGAGAATAGGCTCATGCGTCTGTTCCCACAGGTTCTTCACGATAGGTTCGTAGCTGCGGTCCCAATAGTCAATCAGTTTCCTGTATGCCCATTCCCTGTCGGTCTTGCCCGATGTGAGGAACCCTATCATCACTTTCTTCTGTATATTCCAGTCAAGGAATTCAAATCGCCGTTGTATCTCTTTCCGTGCTTCCACCACCTTTCCGCTCCGCTTGTTCAGGTAGTTCCTCACCAGCGTTGCCGATGGCGTGTTCCGTTTCCTTTGTTCAAATTCCATAGGTTTTTTTATGTGTTTCTTTTCAATTGTGACGGTTTGATTACATGGTTTTCAGATGAATGTATACTATTACCAATTATGCGTTCCCCTCCTTATTCCCAGACCTTTCACGTTGCAGAGTGCTTCGCCATATCTCTTTTCAATCTCACTTGAGGGATATTCTTTGCTTTTGTGCTTGATTCTTCCGTCAAAACCGTAGGTGATATCCTCAAAAGCAAAGTCCATACCGGCTGAACAGGTGGCTTCTGGTGTTGTGCAACGAGTCATTGAGGCGACGCAGAAGCCGTCGTCCACCAATTTCACTGCCGCCACGCCATTCACCAGTATCGTTTTCAGAGTCTGGGTATTAATCTGATAAATGATGAAGGTGCAGATCCATCCGGTGCTGTTGGCGAGAATGTCTCCAACCACATAGACATATTTGCCGTCGGGACTTGCAAAGCCATACATGCCAGGGACACCTTCGTTCAAATAGTCGTCACCATAAAAGTCGCTGTTATAGCGTCGGTCTTTCTTGGAATCGTATATACGGAACTTGTAGCTCCAATCGTCACGGACAATATAGAAGTCGCGATAATGCCCGTTTCCAAGGTCTTTTTTGTAGACAGACATATAGCTATCAACCGAATCAATACTCATCGTATCCGGCTCCTCATCCATATCTTCCGACAGGACAGCTGCTACATTGTCACTCACATGCGTATCCCCCTCTCGCTTCTGCATTCCATCTATATTGTTGATGCAGGAATTGAGCGAGACGATTGCACCAATCAATGCTATGATAAGAGTATTCCGTTTTTTCATCATGTTGTTCTTCAGATTATTCATTGTTGTTCCTCCCTTACTTTATGCTTCTCAAGCTCGGTCATTACCAGACGCTGAATGTTGAAGAACTCGTTCAGCACACTGATCAGATAACTGTCGATTTCAGGAATCTGAGGGATAAAGAGTATACTCTTCTTGGTATGCACTCCGATTTGCTCCGATTCTTTATGGATGGTGTATAGTATCGTGCTGTTAACAAATGCGTTTGCATGATTGATTACTTTCTGCAATCGGGCAAACTCCTCCACCTCGCAGTATGTGGAAAGACTATACCACCAATTGTCATACACATTGATGAAGAGAGAATCGTTACTGGCAATAATGATGAAAGATTCCCCCTGATAATTGATAAGGATTCTGTTGTCCTCATCCTCACGATACTCACAACCGATTCTCCTCAGTGTCTCAAACACCAGTTCTCTTGTTCCTATTATTGTTTCCATTTCCGTTGCATTTTTATTTGCCGCATTTGAATTCTGCCGATCAAATTCCTGTGCTGCGGTCTGCTCTTGTTCTGAAATCGCAGTCCATCCTCCGTTATCAGCATCGTCTTCGTTGTTGAAGTAACTGTAAATCGGATATGTAATGGCGATTAGAGCGACTGTCAAAAGATTGTTTAATACCATATTCCTGTTTTTTTTGAAGTCTTTTCTGTCTTGTGGCATCAGCCTTCTGCTTGCCATCCTCATTTCCTTGTTTGGGGCTGTGCAACGACACTACTTCCAACATTGATGTTCGTTTACACATTTCTTTGTTTGAATAAATATCGACTGCAAATATACGAAACTATTCTCAGGCAAGAGAATCTTTTCCGTTCACAAGCCTTGCGGAGAGGGCAATTTGCATTGCCAGATCACATTGGCACGAACCAGATCAATCTTCTTCGCCTCTCCGCGCTTGCCTGTTATCGCGTAGTATTTGGCAACACTCTTGGGAAGAATCTCCGAGAACAGTTTGCGTATCCTGGCACATTTCTCGTTGATGGAGTTCAGTGTGGGGTTTGTCGCATCCATGATGCTTTTCCTCGCCCTATCCCTCAATTCCGTCGGTTTTAGCAGCAAATAGATCTTTGTCAGTTCTTCCCGATAATCCGGCAGACACTTCAGAACAATCCCTTCAGGATGAGTGAGGAACAGCAGGTAGACCGCCTTGATGATAGGCTCCATCTTCACCTCTACTCTTTTCTTGCCAGACAGTAGAATAATCTCATACTTTTTGGAAACTAACAGTTGGGGGAATAACTCTTCTTCTTCATCCATTGCCGCCATGATCTCTGCATCCTCTATACCATACGCCCTGAGTTTGCGCACCTTCTCCCTCACCTCGTCTAAAAGGAGAGAACAATGGAACTGCTTCAGTTCCTCCGTGATTATCAGCTTCATCTGTGTTTCCATAGTCTTAGTGCTTTTATGGGTTAGACATTCTGATATCCTTGAAACTCCTGCCGCTTGATGAGGCGGCGGAGGTAGTCAACAGCCTTTGGTGCCTTCTCACGGGCAGCGGATAGCCTCTTCGCAAACTCCTCGTTCGACATATCGGAATTGAAGTCATCCACGAGTTCCCGCTTCTCGTCAGAACTCTTCACCAGCACCAGCCCTTTCCGCATCATCAACTGACGAAGCGAAAGTATGGCTTTATCATACTTCGGTCTTGCTGCTATCAACTGCTGCATATAAGCCAGACCAGGATCTCCGATATGCAGTTCGTTAAGCATAGCAATCATATACAACACCTTAACATCAGGTGTTGACATATCAAAATGCTCTGCCAACAGCACATTCACCGCATCAGCCTCAGCATAGCGTTCAAGTTTGGCCAAGCAACGCGACTTCACATAAAGTGCTTCTGGGCACTGATGCAGCGAAAGAACGCTGTTGACATACTCCAATCCTTGCTCATACTTCCTGGCATAGAGGCTGAGAAGCGCAACCAAGAACTTGGGTGCCCAGTGGTTAGCCTTCATCAGTTCTGAAGGAATCTCATCGATGCATCCAAAGAGTTCCTCATCGTCAATCACCGTATCGAGGAAACGCTTCGTCTGCTGCATCGCCTCCTTGATGTCGCCAGCCTCTGCCTTCTTTTGTACCAAGAGCAGATACTGCTTGGCAGCATTGTCGTAGTCATGATGGTGCAGCAGTTCATAGACGGCCTTACCACTCTCTATCTCATTGCTGATCACCTGCTCATCGTTGTAGCCATTGGCATACGACAGCACTTCCCTGCTGGTATGGCAGTACTGGGGTATGACACCGTTCGACAAGAACAGTCCATCTAAGGACTGCACTCGGCTCAGAGCCACATAGAGTTGTCCGGGTGCAAACATGCCCATGCTCAGATCGAGCGACATCTTTTCAAATGTCATGCCCTGACTCTTATGGACAGTGATAGCCCATGCCAACTTCAGGGGATATTGGGTAAACGTGCCTGTCACCTCCTTCTTCAGCTTCTTCGCCTCCTTGTCGTACTCGTAGGTCACGGAGTCCCAAGAGCAATTAGGCACAACATAGGTTGCACCTGCATTGGTAGTCACCTGCACCTCGTCCTTAGAGAGTTTTGTGACCTTACCCAATGTACCATTAGCCCAACGCTTCTGCTGATCGTTGCGAGTGAACATCACCTGAGCACCCACCTTCAGTTTCATCGTCTTCTCCACAGGGAATCGCTTCTCGTCAAACTTTCCCTGCACCGTACCTTCATAGACGTATTCCTCCGAATCAATCTCAGCAAGACGCTTCTCATTCAAGGCATCAGCCGTACTGTTGCGGGAAGCCAAAGTAATCACCATCCCGTCCTCCTTGGTAGGCTGGCAAACGCGCTTGTTCAAGTGCATCAAGTCCTCTGGTGTCACCTTGTTGAGTCGCACATCCTCCAATATCTGGAGGAAATGCGCATCATCTTGACGATACACCTTTTGGAACTCAATCTTCACCAATCGCATCCGCTTGATGGCATCTGCCTTGTAGAAGAAGCAATCATCCGCATGATACAAGTCCTGCATCAGTTCACGCTCCTCCTTCCTTGCTACCACTGGTGGTAACTGGAACATGTCACCTACGAAGATCACCTGCTTGCCACCAAAAGGAAGCGTAGAGCGAAGTGTCCTGCGCATGGTGTAATCGATGGCATCAATGATGTCACAACGTACCATCGACACTTCGTCTATAATAATTGTGTCGGTATGCAGCAAGGTCTGGATGCGTGCCTCGTTCATCTTTCCCATCGTGCCAGGATAGCAAACTTCCATCGGAAGTCCGAAGAAGGAGTGAATGGTATCACCACCTGCCAAGATAGCTGCCACACCAGTAGGTGCCAGTGTGATAAACTCCTTGTCAACCATCTGCTGCACGTTGCGCAAAAAGGTTGTCTTACCTGTTCCTGCCCTACCTGTGAGGAAGAAACTACTGTTGGTGTTGGCTATCAGTTCGAAAGCCATTACCTGCTGCTTGTTCTCTGTGTCGATCATGTTCTCCATCGTCTTATCGTTGTTCAAGTTTGGGGAGTATCTGGGTTAAACGTGTGTTGAAGTCTGGGTCAAGGAAACTCTTGTAGCATCCATTGACCAGTTCAGAGGCTTGCGCTGCTATCTGCTCTGCCGGAGTACAGATGCGCTGGGTCTTCATCACACCCGTCAGATAGTCCTTCACCATCTGCTCCGACTCCTGACGGATAAACTCCTCGTTGCGGAACACCTTGTCGTAGTCGCGTTTCTGGATGAGTTCCATCCTCTGCCCGTTGAAGGCATAGAGTTCGATGCTGTCAATGTAGGTCCAGCTGTGGTACAGTCCCACCTTCTCCAGAATCACGATGCGATCACAGAAGTGGATGCCACGATAGTAGCGATGTCCGTTACCACTCTCGAACTCGTCACAGATGAACATCTTCTGGCTGTTGTCCCATGTTGGGATATGTACGCGCGGACTGCCGTATGTAGGCAGGATGCTGTCAAACAGACTCTTGTTGATTGCTTTGGTCAGTGTAGCCATAGTCTTCTCGTTTTTGTGGTTAAACAAGTTATCTTTGTTGCAGGCAATCGC
>JAFUVB010000092.1 GCA_017471245.1 Prevotella sp. | reverse complement strand
GCGCCTGCAAAGGTACGCCCTTTGTTTGGGTCGAGCCTAAAATATTGTCCATCAATGCATCAGATTTAACCTGACTTTGCATTCGAGTATGAAATTGCAGCGAAAATCATACTATAAACAGGGTTGATAGTTGCGTTGCATTCATTATTGCCATTGGTTTCAAGACACTTCCAAGCGAGGGGTACACATTTTTCCGATTGGCTCTGCAAAGTTACAGGCTGCAAAGCTACAATCGGGGTACAACGGTTTGAAATCAGCCGTTTTGAGCCTCGGATTACAGGATTGGTTCTAACCATCCTTGCAAGTAGTACCAACATTAGTAATATCATGACCTTTTCGCCTTGGTGCTGGCACTTGTTTTCTCGGCTTTCTTTCGGGCTGCTTCCCAGTCCGCTTTGAGGTAGAGGTTAGCCCTGCCGCCTTTGGCTTTCTTGATACGGACACCATGAGTCTCGGCAAAACGTCGTACTTGCGTCTTGCCCAGACCATACTTCTGCATGATGTCGAAGCAGGTGTAGTATGCCTCCGTCTGTGCCTTGCCTTGTTCCTCGTTGTACTTGGCAATGGCTTCCTCCACGTCCTCTTTCCTGAAAGCGGTCGTTCCCCAGGCATGGACGGATGGGAGCTGGAAACGGTTGCGCACCTCATAGAAGCGACCGTACTTGATGCCAAACTTCCTCATCACCTCTGCCAACGTATAATGGGTGTCATGAGTAACACCTTCAGGTGCTTTGTCGCTGGCTGGTGTCATGCGGCACTTGGCTTTCTTGTTCACGTTGCCCGTCTCTGGCTTGGCAGAGGTATCTGGCTTTTTCTTTTCCCTTTTGTCATTATTAAAAGGAGGGAAAGGAGAAGCCGGAGCAACAAATGTAGCCTCAGTCAGTCGTTGAAGTTCTTTAAGAGAGATACGTGTCGTCCTTGGTGACAACTTGACGGTCTGTAATCTGCCGTTGCTGATAAGATAAAACAAAGACCTCCTGCTGATGCGCAGGAAGTCTGCTGCCTCCTTGATGGTAAGGAGGCGTGAATCGGATTGTGAAAATTGTTCAAAATTTTGTGCCATACCCAGCGTAAATTTGCAGTTAAAAAATCGAATTTCCTGCGATTTTCGGGAGAGGCGACACGGGAGGTGCAAGATAGTGCAGAACGGTGCAGCGGAGTGCAGGTCGGTGCAATTCTTCTGCTCATGCCGTCAATCTGCCGAGGTACAATCGCGGTACAAATTTACACTAAAAGGACTAAATTGGCAATAGGCACTTAACGGAAGAAGTTAAGCTAAGTTAAGGGATAACAGCGATTTACGCGATTCGATTTAGGGTTTGTTTCGGTCTGTTTAGGCCTAATTTAATCGGTGAAGAATTCATGAGGAATACATAGTGCCAGCTCGTCAGTTCCCCGTTCACCCAGATGGCTGTAACGGTGAAAGGATGCATGCCCTTCCACGTCAGATTATAGTTGGATATCGTTTCTGTCAATGAAATATATTCGTTTTCCTTCTTGATATCGGCCGTTACCTTGCACTGATCCAACTGTTTCATGGCATTGGCATAGGTAAGTCTTTTGCTTGCGGGCGAAAGGAAACCAAGCGGATGGTCGATCATCTGCATCACCGTCATCTGCTTGTTGCGGTACTGCTTGACGCATTCAGGTAGGGGAGGGGGTGCCGGTGTAGCCTTCTTCACCGACGGAGAGGGTGCAGTTGTCTTTGCATTCGCCGACGATGAGCCTCCGCCAAACTGTCCCTGATCCCCCGTTTTGCCGATAAGGGTCTTGCACATAGCGTCGATGGTGGCAGCAGAACGGAAATTGGGGGTGGTGAATTCATTGCCGTTCACGCTGATTTTGGTGATGTTGTATTGGCGCAGCAGCCCCATGACATGTCCACCTGATGCGCTGCTGCCCGACTTATTGCTGCTGAGCGTTTGCATCCCCACATGAAACCAAAAGCTTTTACTGCCATGTGCCTGGGTGGTTGTAAGTACTTCGCCGTTGCTTAAATAGATTTTCACTGTTCCCAAACGATCCTTGTCAATGTTGTAAGCAAAGAGATTTTTATATTCAGAGAGTATCATCGATAATACGCACGATCTATTTGAAACAGAAGATACTTGCATTCTGACAATCTTGTCCTCACTTATTTTGTGAATAAAATCGCAATACCACTCTCCAGACTGTCCTTGTTCACACTTAAACTCGTATGCCTGAGCAAACGAAGACAACACATTGAGGGCGAATACCAAAAGGATGAAAGCTTTCTTGATCATGGGATTACAGCAATTAGGGTTCGTTTTTATTGGATGCAAAGTTACTGATTATTTCCGAATAAATGTACCATTTCGCACATTTTTCTTGATATTGCAGAAGAAAACATGAAGGAAAACCAGTAGCCTTCGGATCGTTAAAACTCACGAGCATGAACGTCCTAAATGATGTCTTCCCCTTAGCAAAAAAATGAAAAATGGCGCACCTGAGCCTATCTATCTTATTCTCAACCACTTACGGAAATTTATCCCGCACCCGCTGCGACACCCGCAGAGGCACCCGCAGAGAGTTAAGAATTAAGAATTAAGAGTTAAGAGAAAATGAATTGAGAATATAGGAGTGAGAGGTGAGAGGAATTTAAAGAAGCAAGAAGCAAGAGACAAGAGGCAAGAGAATACATTCGAGTACAAGTAATCAGTAGCAAGACATTTGTCTACACTCCTTAACTCCTATACTCCTAATCTCATATTTTCTTAATTCTTAACTCTTCATTCTTAACTCTCTGCGGGTGTCGCAGCGGGTGTCGCAGCGGGTGCGGGATAAATTTTCGTAAGTGGTTGAGAATAAGAGAGATAGGCTCTGGTGCGCCATTTTTCTGTTTTTCTGTTTAGTTGTAGGTTTGCGATGACAGTTTACAACCGATGGTGATGGGTTCACGTTTAATGTTTCAAGACCTATGCTTTTGATCACCGAAACAATAGTTTTAAAACACCGAAACATTAGCTTTTGAAGGCTGAAACCTATGCTTTTTTCAATGAATCATTTGCTTCTGAACATCAGAACACTTGCTTACGTCGCAAGGATCTCTGGTTTCGCCGAACTAACTCTGCACACAAATCATAACAATTTCTGCGAAACCGTAATAGTTTTCGCGGAAATTGTTTATCTTTGCACCAGAATTATAAAGCAAACGAGTATGAGTTACACGGAAATGGCACAACTGGAACTGATGAACGCTGCCGCTAACGTCACCTCACAGGATGACCTCGACGCGCTGCGCCTCACCCTCTCGCTGTTCTTTGCTGAGCGCGCACAGCGGGCTATCGACAAGATGTGGGAAGAGGGAACCTTCGACCAAAAGAAACTCGACGAACTACGGTCGCAGCATCTGCGCACGCCCTACAAATCTTTCTAAAAACGAGTGAACGATGCGCTGAACTCATAATATTATGCAGAATGAAACGAGGAGCGGGAACCAATGCCGAGGATGTCGGCACAGGTTCCCGCTCTATCTTTTTCATCTCAATTACTTTATTGTTTCAGTTGTATTTATTGCTACAGTAGCCTATGCTTCATGTCCAACTATTCGTAAATGGTTGTTTCGATCGTTTTGCTGCTGAAACTTTGCTGCTGATTTTTTGCAAAGTGACATGGTGGGAGCTTGAAAAATGACGAATAATTTTGTAATTATGCATTTTTGCTGTAACTTTGCAACCGATTTTTATACGCGCACGCGACAAAAAACAAAAAACAAGATAACAGAATGGATTACAATTTCAGAGACATTGAGAAGAAATGGCAGCAGAGATGGGTGGACCAGAAGACCTATCAAGTGGCTGAAGACAAGCAGAAGAAGAAGTTTTACGTGCTCAACATGTTCCCGTATCCCAGCGGGGCGGGACTGCATGTGGGGCATCCGTTAGGATATATTGCCAGTGATATCTATGCGCGATTCAAGCGCCAGCAGGGCTATAACGTGCTCAACCCCATGGGATATGATGCCTACGGACTGCCTGCCGAGCAGTATGCCATACAGACGGGGCAACATCCTGCCATCACCACTGAGGCGAATATCAAGCGCTATCGCGAGCAATTGGACAAGATTGGATTCTGTTTCGACTGGGACAGAGAGGTGCGCACCTGCGAGCCCATCTACTATAAGTGGACCCAATGGGCATTCCAGAAGATGTTCAACTCGTATTATTGCAACCGCTGCCAGAGCGCTCAGCCCATTGAAAAGCTCATTGAGCACTTCAAGGAGAAGGGCAGCGAGGGGCTCGATGTGGCACAGAGCGAGGAACTGCAGTTCACTGCCGATGAATGGAACGGCTGGAACGAGAAGCAGCAACAGGAGGTGCTGATGAACTACCGCATCGCTTACTTGGGCGAAACGATGGTGAACTGGTGCGCCGGACTGGGCACCGTGCTTGCCAACGACGAGGTGGTAGACGGTGTGAGCGTGCGCGGCGGCTTCCCCGTAGTGCAGAAAAAGATGCGCCAGTGGTGCCTGCGCGTTTCGGCATACGCACAGCGACTGCTCGACGGACTGGATACCATCGACTGGACTGACTCACTGAAAGAAACTCAGCGCAACTGGATTGGTCGCTCCGAAGGAACGGAGATGGAGTTCAGTGTTGTTGACTCTGATTTGGAATTCACCATCTTCACCACCCGCGCCGATACCATCTTCGGTGTCACCTTCATGGTGCTGGCACCCGAGAGTGAACTGGTTGGCAAGCTGACCACTGCCGCTCAGAAAGCCGAAGTGGATGAATACCTCGCCTACGTGAAGAAGCGCACCGAGCGTGAACGCCAGATGGATCACAAGGTGACGGGCGTTTTCTCTGGCTCTTACGCCATCAACCCGCTCACCGGCGAGAAGATTCCCATCTGGATTTCCGAATATGTGCTCGCCGGCTACGGCACCGGAGCCATCATGGCTGTACCGGCCCACGACAGCCGCGACTATGCTTTCGCCCGTCATTTCAACCTGCCCATCATCCCACTGATCGAGGGTGCTGATGTCAGCGAGGAGAGCTTCGATGCCAAGGAAGGCATCGTTATGAACAGCTCAAACGGTGAGTTCTCGCTCAACGGACTTACGGTGAAGGAAGCAATACAAAAGACAAAGGAATACGTTACCGAGAAAAAGCTCGGCCGCGTGAAGGTGAACTACCGCCTGCGCGATGCCATCTTCTCGCGCCAGCGCTACTGGGGCGAGCCGTTCCCGGTGTACTACAAGGACAATATGCCCTATATGATTCCCGAAAAATGCCTGCCCTTGGAGCTGCCAGAGGTGGATCAGTATAAGCCGACCGAAGACGGGCAGCCGCCATTGGGCAATGCCAAGCGATGGGCTTGGGACACCAAGAGCTGCCAGGTGGTGGAGAATGCGCTGATCGACAACACCACTGTGTTCCCCTTGGAGCTGAGCACCATGCCGGGATTCGCCGGTTCGAGCGCCTATTACCTGCGCTACATGGATCCCCACAACACTGAGGCACTCGTCAGCAAGGATGCTGATGAATACTGGCAGAGCGTGGATCTCTATGTGGGCGGTACGGAACACGCCACCGGTCATTTGATTTACTCCCGTTTCTGGAACAAGTTCCTCTTCGACTATGGTGTGAGCTGCAAGGAAGAACCCTTCCAGAAACTTGTCAACCAAGGAATGATTCAAGGCCGTTCAAACTTCGTCTATCGCGACAATACAGCAAGCAAGGAGAAAGGTCATCCCGTTTTCGTGAGCCTCAACCTGAAGAAAGACTGCGAAGATGTTACGCCGATCCATGTGGATGTGAACATTGTTTCCAACGATGTGCTTGATATCGAGGCTTTCAAGGCATGGCGCCCGGAATACAACGATGCAGAGTTTGTGACGGAAGACGGCAAGTATGTCTGCGGATGGGCTATCGAGAAGATGTCGAAGTCGATGTTCAACGTGGTGAATCCCGACATGATTGTAGAGAAATATGGTGCCGATACGCTCCGTCTGTATGAGATGTTCCTCGGTCCGGTGGAGCAAAGCAAGCCTTGGGACACCAACGGCATCGACGGTTGTCACCGTTTCCTGAAGAAATTCTGGAACCTCTTCCAGGAAGTAAGCGATGAGAAGAGCGAGCCAACGGCAGATAATCTGAAGAGCCTGCACAAGCTCATCAAGAAGGTTTCTCAGGATATTCCGCAGTTCTCATACAACACCAGCATCTCCGCATTCATGATTTGCGTGAACGAACTGCAGCAGCAGAAATGCAAAAACCGCGAAGTGCTGAAGACACTCGTGGTGCTCATTGCCCCGTTTGCTCCGCACATCGCCGAGGAACTGTGGGAGATGATGGGCAGCGAAGGCTCTGTATGCGATGCCGAGTGGCCGACATGGAACGAGGAATACTTGGTGGAGAACACCGTGAAACTGGGCGTTGCCTTCAACGGCAAGACCCGTTTTGAGATGCAGTTCCCTGCCGATGCCGACAACAAGACCATCCAAGACAGTGTGCTTGCCGATGAAAAGGCAGCCAAATATATTGAAGGCAAACAGATCATCAAGGTGATTGTGGTGCCCAAACGCATGGTGAATGTGGTGGTGAAGTAATTCACTGCCACATGCCTTGCCATGATTCTGACTAACTATTTATTGATTAACCTAAAATGAACGATGACCATGAACGTATCAAAATCTATCTGGTGGACAGAGTTTAAAGACTATCTGTTCATCACTTTCGGTCTTATTCTGTACTCTTTCGGATTCACTTTCTTTCTGATGCCCTACGAAATCGTGACCGGTGGAGTGGCTGGTATCGCTGCCATTGTCTATTATGCCACCAGCTTCCCTAATTCCTACACCTATTTTCTGGTGAATGCCGCGCTGCTGATCATGGGATTGAAGATACTGGGATGGAAGTTTCTGATGAAAACCATCTATGCCATTCTGATGCTCACCTTCCTGTTGTGGCTGATGAAAGAGATGGCACCTGTCGATGAACAGGGCAATATGGTGAAGATATTGGGTGAGGGACAGAACTTCATGTCGCTCATCATCGGCTGTATGATGACCGGTTCTGCTCTGGGAATCGTGTTCCTGAACAACGGTTCCACGGGAGGCAGCGACATCATTGCCGCCTCGGTGAATAAGTATTACAACTTTTCGTTAGGCACGGTATTGCTGTTTCTCGACTTCATCATCATCGGCAGCTGTATGTTTATCCCGCAGTTCGGCACATTGTTAGAGCGTGCCTACATGGTGGTGTTCGGTTTCTGCACGATGGTTATCGAGAATTACATGCTCGACTATATCTACAACCGCCAGCGTTCCAGTGTGCAGTTCATGATATTCTCCAAGAAATGGCAGGAGATAGCCAATGCCATTGGCATGCAGATGGAGCATGGCGTAACCATTCTCGACGGTCACGGATGGTATACCGGGCAGCAGCAGAAAGTGCTTTGCATCCTTGCCAAGAAGAATGAAAGCACCACCATCTTCCGCATCATTAAGATGATCGACCCGCAGGCCTTCGTAAGCCAGAGTTCCGTCATTGGTGTCTTCGGCGAAGGATTCGATCCCATCAAGGTGAAGGTGAACAATGTTGAAACAAAACAGATAGAATGATGAAGATTGTTTTTGCAACCAACAACCAGCATAAGCTGGATGAAATCAGGAGTATCCTCGGCAACAGCATCGAAGTGTTGTCGCTGAAGGATATCGGGTGTGATGTTGACATCCCCGAAACGGCAGATACGCTCGAAGGCAACGCCTTGCAGAAAGCACAGTATGTGCACCACCATTATCATCTGTCATGCTTTGCCGATGACACCGGGTTGGAGGTGGAAGCGCTGAACGGCGAGCCGGGCGTTCATTCTGCCCGCTATGCCGAGGGTACCGACCACAACAGTGAGGCAAACATGCAGAAGCTGTTGATGAAACTGCAGAACGAGGATCATCGCAACGCGCGTTTCCGCACGGTGATTGCACTGATAGAGAACGGCAATGCTGACATGAAGCTCTTCGAAGGAATCGTCAACGGCTGCATTACTCGTGAGAAGAGTGGGGCAGAGGGCTTCGGCTATGATCCCATCTTCCAGCCCGATGGCTACGATCACACTTTCGCCGAATTAGGAATGGATATCAAGAACGCCATCTCCCACCGCGCCCGCGCCGTAAAGAAATTGGCGGAGTACCTGTCGGAAGAAGCAAGAGGCTTTTTAGAAGCAAGAGGCAAGAAGCAAGAAGCAAGAGAATAGATTATACAAATGGCATAAGCATAGAGCATTGTATCTCAGAACATATCTCTTGCTTCTTGCCTCTTGCTTCTTGCTTCTAAAAAAAACCTCTTGCCTCTTGCTTCTAAAAAAAACCTCTTGCTTCTAAAAAAAATACAACCATGATCAGAGAACTATCCATATTGATTCCCACCTATAATTGTTGTTGCAGGACATTGGTTGAGAACTTGCAACAGCAATGCAGCTTGATGGATTGTCTGAAATATGAGATTATCGTGGCTGACGACGGTTCCTCCGACCAGTCGTTCATACAAGAGAACGAACCGATCACACGATTGCCCAATGTGCATTATATTGTCAGGGAGCACAATTCCGGCCGGGCTGCCATCCGCAATTTCCTTGCATCGCAAGCCATTTACGACTGGCTGCTGTTTATCGACGGTGATATGATGCTATGCCGCGACACCTTCTTGTCAGACTATCTGCTGGCAGAAGGCGATGTGATTTATGGCGGCTATCAGATAGGGCAGGGGAGTGGCCGCAACCTGAGATACGTCTACGAACACGCTTACGAGAAAAACCACATTGCAACGGAAAGGCAGAAAAACCCATACCACGATTTCCATACCAGCAATTTCATGGTGAAAAGATACATCATGACGCGCCTTCCCTTCGACGAGCGCTTCATCCACTACGGCTATGAGGATGTGCTGTGGGGCAAGAACCTCAAGAACCAGCATATAGCCATCACACATATCGACAACCCGCTGTGCTTCGAAGTGTTCGAAGACAATGCCGCCTTCATGCAAAAAACAGAAGAAGGACTGCGCACGCTGTCGCAATTCCGCCACGAACTGAAGGGTTATTCTTCGCTTATTGATTTCGCTGACAGCCACAAATACCTCTGCATGCTGCTCAAAAATGCCTACCCCTGTGCGGGCAAGACGATGAGAAACATGCTCATACACAATAAACCACGACTTTTTCTGTTTAATATATACAAACTTCTATGCTTTCTACATATTCAATCATAGACTGATCATGAGGAGAATCATCTATATTCTTGCAGCATTACTGTTTGCCTTCCACACAGTTGCAGCACAGGTGGGGCAGTGGAATGCCTATCTGGCATACCACGACATCACAGACATTGAGCCTGCAGGCAACATGGTGTATGTGCTCAGCAGCAACGATCTCTTCTCATACAACGTAAACGACCACAGCATCGCCACCTACAACAAGATGAACATGCTAAGCGATACCGAAATCAAATACATCGCATGGTCAAAGAATGCCAAGCGACTGCTCATCGTATACACCAACTACAACATCGACCTGCTCGACAATAACGGCAACGTAATCAACATCTCTGGCTACTATAAGTCGCATATGAACTCCAACAAAGACATCAACTACATCTACAACTACGAGCACTATTGCTTTCTCTGCACCGCGTTTGGCATCATCAAGCTCAACATGAAGAACGCCGAAATCAGCGAAACCTATAACCTCGGCACCAACGTGAACCTGTGCACCGTTGCTGGCGGATACCTCTATGCACAGACCGCCAAGGGACAATATAAGGGCAGCCTAAAAGACAATCTCATCGATCCGCAGAACTGGAGCACCTCCGCCGATGCCGTTTCCTATCACAATGACAATCAAATACAAACAGACAACAGTCAGGGATACGCCCGCTACGACGTCTACGACGATGCTAACAAATGCTATTGGAGCAGTCAGAAAGACGGAAAACTGATGGGATACACACAGGCTGAAGACGGCTCACAGACCGTCATCGCTGCCGATATCTGTCCCGAAGGACCTAAATACAACATGTTCAACCATATAAAACACCTGTATGGAACGCTCTATACATGTGGCGGCAACGATCAGCTCGCCGCCGTTCAAACACTCGACAGCAACGGATGGACCATCTTTGAAGACGAATCCATCCCCGCCAAGATAGGCATCCCCTATATGAAACTGCATACGCTCGATGTGGATCCCACCAACCATCAGCATGTTTTCGTGGGAGGAAGGAGCGGACTCTTTGAGTTCAACAACGGTCTACTCACGCAATTCTATAACAGCAACAACTCGCTCATCGAATCATACAACGGCGACGACATGTATTACCAGCTGGTTTACGGCGTGAAATTCGACAGTCAGGGCAATCTCTGGTTCATCAACAGCCAGGCTCCCACACAGTCGCTCCTCTACATCCCCGCCGGTGGCGAAATGGTTTCCAAGTGCAAGAGCGAGCTCATGATACTCAACGACCCGTCAACACCCCGCTATTCCAACAAGAGTCTGGGCGAACTCACCAGCATGATCATCGACCACAACGGCTATCTCTGGTTCTCCAACGACAACTGGTTCACTCCATCACTCTTCAGATACGACATGCAGACAGAGGAAATCATCTCATTCCTCAGCTTCACCAACCAAGACGGAACCAACCTCCCCGTGGTCTACGGCGTGAGATGCGTGTGCGAAGACATGGAGGGCAACCTATGGATAGGCACCGATATAGGTCCCTTTATGCTCGAACCCTCACAAGTGACCGCCGCCGATCCCTATTTCACGCAGGTGAAAGTGCCGCGCAACGACGGCACCAACTATGCCGACTATCTGCTGAGCAACGTAGACATCCTGTGCATGGCTGTCGACGGTGCCAACCGCAAATGGTTCGGAACTAACGGAAACGGAGTCTACGTGATCTCCGATGACAACATCAGCCAGGTATATCACTTCACAACCGAAAACAGCCATCTGCTCTCCGACGAGATACTTTCCATTGCCATCAACAATGAAAGCGGTGAAGTGTTCTTCGGAACCGGCAAGGGCTTATGCTCATTCCAGAGCGAAGTAACCTCGTCGGCCGAAGAAATGACCAAGGAAAACGTCTATGCCTATCCCAATCCCGTGCGCCCCGACTACACGGGACCCATCACCATCGTAGGTCTCACCTATAATGCCGATGTGAAAATCACCACCTCTAATGGCGTATTGGTTGCCGAAGGGCGCAGCAGTGGCGGTTCGTTCAGCTGGGACGGATGCGACAGAAACGGTCGCCGTGTTGCCAGTGGAGTCTACATGGTGCACACTGCCACCCAAGACGGAAAGCGCGGAACCGTCTGCAAAATCGCTATCGTGAACTGAGGTATTCGTTATTTTCTTTTGTCAAACCGCCGCTTTCGTCGTTACAGGGCATAGGTTTTCTCCCTTCATGGCAGCATCCCGCTTCAGCAAATCAATTTAATTTACTCAATAAATCAATTTGATTTACTTTTCAAATCAATTTAATTTGCACGGTAAATCAAATTGATTTACTTTTCCATCTCAACGTTTTCAAGGCTCCAAATCGCCGCTCTGGGGCTTGAAAAGTGCCGTTTTCGCAGTTTCGTTTCAATTATTTCGCTCAATCATCCTAAACAACAGAAGCGAGGAAAAAATCTACTGATCTTTTTCATATTAAAAGTTTGGATTTGTAATACTAAATGCATAACTTTGCATGCAATACCATCAAATAGTTACGTAATTATCGAACCAAAGTGAAACTGAGATATGAAGATCAATAGTAATGAGGAGTATTGTCCAGTAGAAGAACTATGTTTTCTGAAAGGACCTTATTATTTGGTATCCTGTAAGAGCAGTGAACAAGAGTTTTCTTGTGTTGCTGAATCTGATGAGAATGCTGTCCGCATTTCTTTTCAATCCCATGTTGCATATCGGATTACCAATTCCAGTTTTAGAGATTATGACATGCGCAACAGGTTTTGTGAGCATGTCATATATACTATCAATAATTCATATTATCATGAGACGGTTTGCTCAAACTTAAAGAATCAGAAAGATTTGAGCCATTTCCTTATTTCACTTGATGATACAATTATTGATGTAATAGCATCGGAACCTATCAAAGTTACTATTTCAAAATGTTTGGATGAAACGGAAAGAGATATTAGTGAAAACAAAGAACATATCTTGGGCGTAAAAGAAATATATCCGCCACACATTATTCATTCCCCATATACTAACTTTGACAACTTCTCTGTCAATCAAGATAAAGAGTTTCCTGTTGCCATCGGAAACCTGATCGGCAATTACGCATTTTCCCGTTCAGATTATGATGCTGTAGATCTAAAACTGATTATAAATCCATTAAATGGAAGTGAAGAAGACACTTTGACAATATTTCCAAAGATTCTTTGCTACAATGAATCTGTAGCAGACCCAAAAGAGCTTGATAATTCGTTAAAAGAAAAAGATAGTGCTCGAACATCTGTTATGCTTGAAATTCAAAATTCAAGTTTCAAGGAATGGCTGTCTTATGCAGGATATAACCAACTCTATGGTGAACCCACAAGCTTGCGCCATATAAGAGTAATACTATTTAACAGAACATACGATATACTCCTCGATGCAAACGACGAGCAACCATATTGTTTAAAAGAAAATGCTCAGCATCATTTCTGAAACAAATTAAACATTGCTGCCCATTAGATAGCGCGAGGATATTTAAAAACTTAGAAAAATATTTTTAAAATGAAATACTATATGAACATGCTAATGGTGGATTTGATTAGAAAAACACCATATAAAAGGGTTAGACTACCAAAAAACTGTCTGCGATTCTTGAAGATGGTTTTTTAGAAATCAACGATTGCCTATTCTTTCGTCATTTTTATAAAGCCAATCCTCATTTGACAGAGAATCAATTTGAGGATAAAACAGACTATGAACATTTCGTTAACGATTTTCACTTCGATGACTATTGCAAGAATTGCACCGTTAACCATGTATTCTTGTTTGTAAGTAAGATGATAAAAACAGTAAATGAACGTAAGAACAAAACACCAATAACTATTATTATTTCTTCTGACAATAACGACATATCCTTATCTTTTACAACTCAGCATGCCGATGAAATGCCTTTGATAAACCCATCTGAAACAGATTGCTATCACCAACCCTTAATGTTAATAGAATTCTGACAAACTAATGTAAACTTAAGAGGTGAGAAGTGAAAAAAACTATCCGTAGGCTTTATCGCTTCTCACCTCTTTATATATAACAAAAACATCAGCTCAGCGCAAGCATTCTTTCAATGGGTTTAACTGCCTCTCGGCGAATATCCTCAGGCACGTCAACACTGGGCCACTCATACTTCAGGGCATTGCGGATCTTGAGCAATGTGTTCATCTTCATATACTGACACTCGTTGCACGAACAACCCACGCCACCTTCACTTATCTCTGGAGGAACCGGATAGAATATCTTATCCTTGCACTGACGCTCTATCTCATGCAGGATGCCCGCTTCGGTAGCTATGATGAATTCCTTTTTGTCGCTCTCAACGCAATACTTCAAAATAACAGCCGTGGAACCCACAACATCTGCCAAGGCTAATACAGGTGCCTTGCACTCGGGATGAGCCAATACAACAGCTTCTGGATGCTCTTGTTTGAGTTTTACAATCTCATCTACCGAGAATCGCTCATGAACATGGCAGCCGCCATTCCAGAGAAGCATATCCCTGCCGGTTACCTGATTGATATAACTGCCGAGATTATAATCGGGACCAAAGATGATCTTCGCATCCTCGGGGAAGGTGTCAATGATTCGCTTTGCGTTGCCACTGGTTACCACCACGTCGGTGAGTGCCTTCACGGCTGCCGTGGTGTTCACATAGCTCACCACCTGATAGCCGGGATGCTCGTCTTTGTATTTCTTCAGATCGTCTGCCTTGCAGCTGTCAGCCAACGAACAGCCTGCATTGAGATCGGGACAGAGCACCAGTTTGTCGGGACAAAGAATCTTGCATGTCTCTGCCATGAAGTGAACGCCGCACATCATGATAATCTTTGCATCAGTCTTGGCTGCTTTCTGTGCCAATGCCAAGGAATCGCCTATGAAGTCTGCTATATTCTGAATCTCTCCGCGCGTATAGTAATGAGCCAGGATGATGGCATCCTTCTCTTTGCACAATTGTCTAATTTCCGTTGCCAGATCAGTGCCTTCGTCCACTGGTTCATCAATGAACCCTTGTTGTTTCCACTCTTTTTTTACCGTCATATTATTATATTCTTTTAGTTTTATTTCTTTTTTTAAAAAAGAATAGCAGTATGATGATGGATTGTTGATAAGTGCAAAACTTTTCTTCGTTTTATTTGTTTATTTCGTTATCAACCTGTTATATTTGTTTATCCACACACATTACTAATTCTTTTTTATTGATGATTAACTATTTAGGCTATTTATCCACAATTTCCGTTTTCGGTGCAAAATTAATAAGTTTATATCTTTTTCTGATAAAAAATAGTGGAAAACTGATGAATAATGGTGAAATATTTTTGTGGATATCCACTATTTGCGTGTCAGTGATTATGTGTGTGTGAATATTCCACTGTTTATCCACAACGTTGTTAATGAGTTTTCCACATGGTTTTCAACAAGTTTTTTGAGAAGCAAGAGGTAAGAAGCAAGAAGCAAGAGATTAGAACTATGATATAGATTTGAACTATGATATAGATTTGATCATATAGCATTGTATCTCAGCGCATATCTCTTGCTTCTTGCTTCTTACTTTCTTGTTTCTTAAACGCCTCACTCCCTATATCCATTGAGCTTGTTCAGGAAGTAGTCTTTGAAGTCTTGCCAGTGATAGTAGGGAGCAATATCAGAGTGGATGGGGAGCGTGGCTTCGTTTTCGTTGAGTAATATCTTGAATATTACATCACCGCCAAATTGCTTGCGGTAGAAAATGAATTGGATGTTGGCACCCATGGGGAATACTTTATAGTTTACCCATCCGCGAGATACGAGCTGTTCCATGTCGTCAACCTGCTGATCAAAGTGATTAAGACCGAGCAGACAGGTGAGCGGCATCACCATTGTCTCGTGACCGAAGCGCAGTGTTGCGCCGGGTCGCTCAATCTGGATGCAGCTGTCTGCTTGGTGAATGATATTACGAAGGAGGTTGCGCTGTGAGAAAGGCTGCGTGCCACCGTTGTATTTACTGTTGCCATAGCCCAAATACCAGTTGGCATTGCTTTGTTTCCACAGTTCATAAAGCTCGTCGTTGGTGAAAATATCGTATAAGGTGATTTGCTTGCGCAGCTCTGTGCTTTGCAAGTTGCATGCCAGTTTGAAGAGAAGATGCCCCAAGCGGTTGCCGTCTACCTCATATTTTAAATAATGTGTATCATTGAAAAGTGAATTTAGCAGTCTGTCGTAATTGACATGTTTCTGCGTAAACTCTTGGTTAAGCACTCGTGAATATTGGTTTCTTTTCTTCTCATAGAGAGGTTTGTCTTGCTGATTCATGAAATACATGTCGTGTTCACTGGCATCGTGCGTTATTCTCAGTTTAGGATTTTTGATCAGCAGCTGGTGCAGTTCATTCTCCATGGAGAGAATGCAGCGGATAACGACGGTGCTCTTGGCATCTATGCAAACATCACCCTTGAACACTTCGGGGAAGCGTTCATACATGCGGGCGGCAATCTGCTGGTGTTGCTCGGCACCCAATTGCGTGAGTTCTCCTTCACGCTTGCGCGATTCCTCACGAATCATCTTCACACGGCGAAGCACATCCTTGCCCAGGTCGGTGAGTTTGCCTGCTTTATCTGCTGCCGAAAGGATATTCACCGGATTGTCATAGTCTTCTGTTCCTATGAGATAGCGGGAACCGTGACGACCGTAATGACTGATATAGAAAGGTTTGTATCCCTTGGGAGCAGCCGTGAGCGGTGCTGTTGGGGTGGGGTAGGCAAGATAGTTGCTGGCAGAAAGGCAGGGATTGTCTTTTATCTCCTGTCTGATGACAGACTCATAGTCAGAATATTCTGATTCTGTTTTCTGTGCTTGGATATTGTTTGCAAACCCAAGGATGATGAATGAAATGAATAGTTTTTTCATGATAGAAAAATTTAATAATGATACTTTTTGACTGTGCAAAAATATAAAAAAAAGAATAAACAACCAAATGCAATACTTATATAATGAAAATATTTTTTATGGAAACTATTGAAAAACCAGAGAATTGTTGTATCTTTGTGGCAAACTTAGGAGTTTATGGCAAAGCATGCATTATGGTCGGATGAATATTGGCTGCTGTTGATGCAGCTATATTTGAAGAAACCCGAAGGGGTGAAACCTATCTATTCACGGCAGATGGTTGACTTAAGTCTTGAACTGCACATTCCGCCGCAGTATCTCTATGAGCAGATGTTCAAGCTCAGGCAGTTGGATACACCTCGCATGGAGAAGCTGTGGGAGCGCTATGGCAATAATCCGAAGCGATTGGCAAAGGGTGTGCGCATGCTGCGCGAAATGAAAGGTTTCAACAATGCTGATGCTTTCTATCAGGGAGTGGAGACCATTGAGTCGTGGGAACTGGATTTCAAACCAGTGATGGAAGGCAGTTCTCTCACACCAATCATGCTGATTATGATTCTCGACTTATATTTCCGGCTTACGCCCAACACTATGATTACCGAAACCCCCGAGATACAGCAATTGGCAAGAAAGCTGAAGATTAAGCCGAATGTGGTGGTGGAGGTGATGGATATCTATCAGTTGTGCGATCCTTACCTCAACCGTTCAGCCATGATCCTGAGTCCGCTGTTAGGTCCCTGCCAGCAGATATGGCAGCGCTATGGCAACGACAATCCTGAGAAACTGGCTGCCTTCGCTGCCCAGCTGAGGGAGTATTTCAAAAACTGACGATACGTTCACCGCTCACTTCTTATCTATCATCGCTGAAAGTTGTGATGTGAAACACAAGACACTTGAATATAAAATATGAAACAGATACAGACACAGGAGCAGAAACTTGTTCAGCAGCAGAAACTAACGCAACAACAGATGTTGCAAATCAGGTTATTGGAAATGCCGCTGGCTGAGCTTGAGCAGAATGTAAGGACAGAAATCGACGATAATCCTGCCCTTGAAATAATGTCTCCTGATGATCAGGAATATGGAATGAACAATTCTCAGGATAATGAACTGTCGTCTGTTGATGATGATATGCCAGAAGATGAGTATGAAAAACTGGCTCGCGAGGAGCGGGAATCAGCTCTTGACGATATGCTGAGCAACATGGGCAGCGACGATGAAATGCCCGAACCGGTTTATAATCGTTATATGAGTGGTGCCGACTACGAGGAAATAACATACGGCGATCCCACTTCTTTCTATGACAAACTGAAAGAGCAGATGGGTGAGGAGAATATTACGCCGCACCAGAAAGATATCCTTGAATATCTCATTGGCTCGCTCGACAACGACGGATTGCTGCGCAAGTCGTTGGATAGTATTTCTGATGAACTTGCCGTCTATCATAATATAGAAGCTTCAGAGGAAGAAATAGAAGAGGTGTTGCATATCCTGCAGCGCTTCGATCCGCCCGGCATAGGAGGTCGCTCCCTGCAGGAATGTCTGCTCATACAGATAGACAGGCGACCGCCATCGAACATTCGCAATCTGCTTCATAGCGTTATCAGTGAGTGCTTTGATTCTTTCATGAACAGGCATTGGGACAGAATAGCCCATCAACTGAATATTGATGAAGATACGGTGAAACATCTGCAAACGGAAATACTGCGTCTGAATCCAAAGCCTGGCGCATCTATGGGAGAGACGGAAGGGCGCAACCTACAGCAGATAACGCCTGATTTCGTGGTGGATACGGATGACGAAGGGCATGTGAGTTTCTATATCAACAAAGGACGCGTACCCGATTTGTATGTTTCTCCCACCTTCAACGACATGGTGAAGGAGTATCAGAGCAACAAGACGGGTATGAACAGACAGATGAAGGAGGCATTGGTATATGCCAAAGAGAAGGTGGATCGTGCCAAAAACTATATTGAAGCCGTGAAGCAACGCCGTCATACGCTCTATATCACCATGAAGACCATCATCGATTTGCAGCTGAAATTCTTCCAGGAAGGCGATGAAAGCGACTTGCAGCCAATGGTGCTGAAGGATGTTGCTGAGCGAACAGGCTTGGATATCAGTACGGTGTCAAGGGTTTGCAATGTGAAATATGCCCAGACACGATGGGGTACTTTCCGCTTGCGCCACTTTTTCAGCGAGGGAGTGAAGACCGAAAGTGGAGAGTCGCTGTCGAACCGCAAGTTGAAAATAGTGATGCAAGAGATTATCGACCATGAAGACAAGCGCCATCCGCTCAACGACGATGCCTTGTCGAAAGAGATGAAAAAGCGCGGGATGCCCATCGCACGGCGCACCGTTTCTAAATATCGTGAACAGTTGGGAATACCATCTGCAAGAATGAGAAAGCAATGAGAGAAAAAGACATTATCCTCACAGCCAAAGTGCTCAGTTCCATCTTTAATCCGTTCTACCTGCCTGTAGTGGGACTGATTATCTTGTTTGTGTTCAGTTATCTCAGCCTGCTGCCTTTAGGATACAAAATACAGGTGCTGCTCATTGTCTACCTCTGCACGGTGCTGCTGCCCACATTGCTCATTCGTCTTTACAGGCATTACCAGGGATGGTCGCTGCTGGAACTGGGCAGAAAAGAGCGGCGCATGGTGCCATACATCATCTCCATCATCTGCTATTACCTGTGCTATTTCATCATGAACCGTCTGCACATCCCTCATTTCATGAGCAGCATACTGCTGGCGGCACTGTTCATACAGGTGGTTTGCGCCATCATAAACCTTTTCTGGAAGATAAGCACCCACACGGCCACCATCGGCGGCGTGGCGGGAGCCTTGCTGGGTTTTGCCAGTATGTTCATGTTCAACCCCGTATGGTGGGTGTGCCTGGTGCTGCTCTTGGCCGGTTTGCTGGGCAGCAGCCGTATGATTTTGCGCCAGCACACCTTGTCGCAGGTGGTGGCCGGTTTCCTTCTCGGCATCGTTCTGGCCTACATAGCGATACTGCGTTTTTAGCATCTGCCGTTTCTTTCAGTCCTGCTTCAGTGATTTTTCACATATATATAATAAAAAGAAAACAAATATAAAACAACAATGAATATGACTCCGTTAGTAAGTATCATCATGGGCAGCACAAGCGATCTGCCCGTTATGGAAAAGGCCATGCAGTTTCTCAACGACATGAAGGTGCCCTTCGAAGTGAATGCCCTCTCAGCCCATCGCACTCCCGATGCCGTGGAGCAGTTTGCCAAGCAAGCCCGTCAGCGTGGCATCAAGGTGATTATTGCCGGTGCCGGCATGGCGGCAGCACTGCCAGGCGTGATTGCTGCCAGCACTTCACTGCCCGTCATCGGTGTCCCCATCAAGGGCAGCGTGCTCGATGGCGTGGATGCCCTCTATAGCATTCTGCAGATGCCGCCGGGCATTCCCGTGGCCACTGTGGCCATCAACGGTGCCATGAACGCCGCCATCCTGGCCTGTCAGATGATTGCGCTGGCCGACGAGCAGATGGCCCGTAAGATGGAAACCTATAAATCAGGTTTGGGAGCCAAGATAGAAAAGGCCAACCAGGCACTGAAAGAAGTGGAGTATGAATTTAAAACCAACTGACAAAATGAGCAATCCTTCTGGCTATCAACGGCGGTTCACCACCGTGACACATGTGGGCAGCACACCCATGGGCGGCGACAACCCCATCCGCATCCAGTCGATGACCACCACTAACACGATGGATACCGAGGCATGTATCCAACAGGCCATCCGCATTATCGAGGCTGGCGGCGAGTATGTGAGGCTCACCACTCAGGGAACGCGCGAGGCCGAGAACATGAAAAATATTCGCGACGGTCTGCGCCACAGAGGCTTTCTCACACCCCTTGTGGCCGATGTGCACTTCAATGCCAAGGTGGCCGACGTGGCAGCCCGCTGCTGTGAGAAGGTGAGAGTGAATCCCGGCAACTATGTAGACCCCGGTCGCACGTTCAAGCATCTGGAGTATACCGACGAGGAATATGCCGAAGAACTGAAGAAGATAGAGCGCCAGTTTGTGCCATTCCTCGACATCTGCAAGGCTAACCATACAGCCGTGCGCATCGGTGTGAACCACGGCAGCCTCTCCGACCGCATCATGAGCCGCTACGGCGACACCCCCGAGGGCATTGTGGAGAGTTGCATGGAGTTTCTGCGCATCTGCCGCCGCCAGCAGTTCAACGATGTGGTGATCAGCATCAAGGCATCCAACACGGTGGTGATGGTGCAGTCGGTGCGCCTTTTGGTGAAAACCATGGACAGCGAAGACATGCACTATCCGCTCCATCTGGGCGTTACCGAGGCGGGAGAAGGCGAAGACGGGCGCATCAAGAGTGCCGTGGGTATCGGTGCACTGCTCACCGAGGGCATCGGTGACACCATCCGTGTGTCACTTTCTGAAGAGCCAGAGGAGGAAATCCCTGTGGCAAGAAAACTGGTGGACTCCATCAGCGAATGTGCCTGCCTGAGAGAACAGGCACGGCAATCCATTGCCAACGACACCATCACGCTCACCATGCATGAAAAGGAATGGGAATCACTGCAACTCAAGTCCGCCATGGCTGCCGGTGCGCCGCTCATCGACAAGCGCGCCCATCGTCTCATCATCCGCAACGACGCATTTCCTGCCGCACAACTGAAGCAGTTGGCTGATGACATCCTGCAGGCCGCCCGCATCAAATTCACCAAGACCGAATACATCTCCTGTCCCGGCTGCGGCCGCACTCTCTACGACCTGCGCGCCACCATTGCCCGCATCAAGGCCGCCACACAGGGCATGGCCGGACTGAAAATCGGCATCATGGGCTGCATTGTGAACGGTCCCGGCGAGATGGCCGATGCCGACTATGGCTATGTGGG
>JAFUVB010000091.1 GCA_017471245.1 Prevotella sp. | reverse complement strand
TCACGGCTTTGATGTTTGAATTTTACTTTTTGGCGATTGTAAAATTACTCATTTTCAGTGAGTTAACCAAACATCGAGGCCATTTTTATTCCTATTTTATGTTAAATTATGCAGGTGCGCCATCACTTGCGAAACTTTAGTAATTAACTTGAGCGACAGCAACAGCATCGTGAATCAATATCTTGCTGAATTGCGAGACAAGAAATACCAGCAGAATCGCCTGCTCTTCCGCAACAACATCAAGAGGATTGGCGAAATGATGGCTTTCGAGATTTCAAAGACAATGGAATACCGCCCCAAGACGGTGACAACACCATTGGGCGTGCTCGACATTAACCTTCCGAAAGAAGAGCTGCTGGTTGCCACCGTGCTGCGAGCCGGGCTTCCTTTCCACGAAGGATTCCTGCATGTGTTCGATCATGCCGACAATGCATTCGTGAGCGCATACCGAATGTACACCAACCGCGAACATACTGAGGTGGGCGTGCACACGGAATACATGGCATCGCCCAGCGCAAAGGGCAAAACATTGATGATTGTAGACCCCATGCTTGCCACAGGCGGAAGCATGGCTGCCAGCATTGAGGCTCTGATGAAGACAGGCAAGCCCAAGAAGGTTCACATTGCCTGTGTCATCGCCACCCCCGAAGGTCTCGACGTGGTGAAGGAAGCACTGCCGGAAGATGCCGTCATCTGGTGTGCCGCCATCGACCCGGGCATGAACGAGCATAAATACATCGTTCCCGGTTTCGGCGATGCCGGCGACCTCTGTTATGGTGAAAAGCTCTAAGCGTCGCGCTGCTTGGTGCGCATGCGAGCCTCAACAACGTTAATCACGTAGTCACCCAGCTTTTCGCATTCGTTGATAATGTCCATATAGATGGTGCCGATGCCGTAGGTGTACACGTGGTTGTTCACGTCGTTGATGTTCTGGCTCTTCAGCTGATCGCGGAAATTGTTGATTTCATTCTCGATGTTGAACGAGCGATTCACTTTGAAGCT
Organism: Prevotella sp.; assembly: GCA_017471245.1. GTDB lineage: Bacteria > Bacteroidota > Bacteroidia > Bacteroidales > Bacteroidaceae > Prevotella. The sequence continues at coordinate 8,302 of JAFUVB010000091.1, read as the reverse complement.
CTCTTTTCGCCCACCCATGAGGATGTTCATCTGTGTGAGCGCATTGTCGGTGAGTTCCATCATCTGATGCATGTGCTCATACTGACGGTCGTTGAAGTGCTCGTTCTTACCCTGCACCTTGCGGTTGATGGTGCGTGCCATGTTGTAGCAGGCATCACCGATACTCTCCAATTCTGATATCTCGCGCAACATGGCACGGATTTTCGCCTTCGTGTCATCGGAGAGATGAGCATCCGACACCTGATCGAGATAGTTGGCAATCTCAATTTCCATGTTGTCGGAGATGCTTTCATATTTCTCAATACGGCTATAGAGCTTTGAGAACTGCTGCTCGTCTTTCTCATTGAGCAACTGGCGCACCATGCTGAACATGCGTTGCATGCGCTCTGAGAACGACCGTATTTCCTTCTGCGCCTCCAGCACGGAAAGTTCTGGGGTCTTCATAATTCCAGACGTAATAAAATGCAGGCGGAAATCCTCCTCCTCGTCTTGCACCTTTGGTTTGATTGCCCAGCAAACAAAACGTTCAATATAGGGAACGAACCATATTAATAATAAGGTGTTGGAAACATTGAATGCTGAATGGAATGTGGCGAGCACCATGGAAGCCTTCACGGCAAAACCTGGAGCATCGGAGGACATGGTGCCATCAAAGCCAACGACATGGCAGACAGCCCCATAGAACCATGGAAGCACTGCCGTGACCCATGCCACACCCAACACATTGATAGACATATGGGCGAAAGCAGCCCGCCGCGCCTGCACGTTGGCACTCAATGCCACAATGTTCGAGGTGATGGTGGTTCCGATATTCTCGCCTAACACCAACATAATGCCTTGGTCGATGTGCAACACACCAGTTGAACAAAGCATCATTGTGATGGCCATGATTGCCGCCGAAGACTGCACACAAAGAGTGAGCACTGTTCCCATCAGCAGGAATAGCAACTTGTTCCAGAAGTTTGGCTCGTTGAAATTGGCGAAGAAAGCACTTATTATTTCGTTTGCCTCTGGATCCTGTACCAGCAGGAAACCCGTTTCCTTCAGCGTGCCAAGTCCCAAGAACAAGAACGACACTCCAAAAAGGAAATCACCGATTATGCGGCGTTTCTTCATATAAATGAGAATAATACCAAGGAAGAACGCGGGATAAACAAAGTCGGTGATATTGAATGAGAATCCAAGCGACATAATCCATGCCGTCACAGTGGTTCCTATATGAGCACCCATAATCACTGAAATGGCCTGCACCAGCGTAAGCAAACCTGCATTCACAAACGATACGGTCATCAATGTTGTGGCTGTTGAGCTCTGAACCGCAGCAGTGACAAACATTCCTGTAAGCATCCCTGTGAAACGGTTTGTGGTCATTGCGCCTAATACATGACGAAGCTGGGGACCAGCCATCTTCTGCAAAGCCTCACTCATGGATTTCATACCGAACATCAACAAGGCGAGTGAGCCTAAAAGCTTAAAAATAATCCAGATTGACATAAAAAAAATAAGTAGGATTGTTAATGTGCTGCAAAATTACAAAGAAAAACGCAAACTGCCAAATAATTGCCGCTTTTTCCCGTAAAAATGGAAGAAGCCTTGGTTTTGTTCATCCATAGGCACATTCTCTAATCTTCTCATAATCGTCTCATGCGATGATTACATTTTTTCGGTGGAAAAGTGCGGTTGTTACGAAAAATATGCGTAACTTTACAGCCCGAAAACAAAGAAGAATCATCAAGACCTATGAAACAAACTATTGAGATACTCTGCAAGAATAACGAACAGAGGATTGCGGTGCCAGTAGGAAGCACTCTTAATGAGATTTTCCCCGAATTTCACCTCGACATGAAATACGGACCCATATCAGCGAAGGTTAACAACAAGGTGGAGGGAATGAACTACCGCCTTTATCACAACAAGACCGTTGAATTCCTTGACATGACCACACCTTCGGGCTCGCGGGCATATACACGCACACTGTTCTTTGTATTGTGCAAGGCAGTGCACGATCTCTACCCCGGCGCACATGTCATCATCGACATTCCTGTGTCAAACGGCTACTATATCAACCTGAAACTGGGACGACCCGTCCAAAAAGATGACATTGACCAAATCCGCGCCAAGATGCAACAGCTTATTGATGCTGCGTTGCCTGTGAAAAGGCGGGAATGCACCACTGAGGAAGCCATCAGTCTTTTTGCCGGGCGCGGAGCAAGCACCAAAGTGAAACTACTAAAAAGCATAGGGAACTTGTACACCACCTATTATGAAATAGACGGTTATCCCGACTATTACTACGGCACCTTGCTCACAAACACCAGCCAGCTCTACCTCTTCGGTCTGGAACCCTACTACGAAGGCATGTTGCTTCGCATACCTTCTCTGAAGAATCCGGCTGAACTGGGTGAAATGATTCAGCAGCACAAGATGTTCGACATCTTCCAAGAGCACCATCGCTGGCAGTATCTGATGGGAGTGAGCACCGTGGGCGACTTCAACGAGATTGTGCAGAAAGGACAATCCACTAAACTGATCAATGTGAGCGAAGCCCTGCAGGAAAAGAAAATATCCAGAATTGCTGAAACCATTTCCGAAAGAGTGGAAGAAGGTGTGAAGATGGTATTGATTGCCGGTCCGTCGTCCAGTGGAAAGACCACGTTCTGCAAGCGGCTTTCCATTCAATTAATGACCTGCGGCATCAGTCCGGTGATGATATCTCTCGACGACTATTTCGTTGACCGCACCCGCACGCCACTCGACGAGAAGGGCGACTATGACTATGAGAGCCTCTATGCCCTCGACCTGCCTTTGCTCAATCAACATCTCACCATGTTGCTCAACGGCGAGGAGGTGACGCTTCCAAAATACAATTTCCAGACGGGAAAGAGCGAGAAAGACGCTGGAAAGAAACTGCAGTTGCGCCCGCATGAGGTACTGGTGGTAGAGGGTATTCATGCCCTGAACCCGGAACTCACGGCAAGGATTCCCGAAAAGATGAAGTTCCGCGTGTATATCTCTGCGCTTACCACCATCCTGCTCGACAGCCACAACTACATTCCTACAACCGATAACCGTCTGCTCCGTCGCATTATCCGCGACTACAAATACCGCGGCGTGAATGCACAGGAAACCATCCGCAGGTGGCCTTCAGTGAGAGCTGGAGAGAACAAATGGATATTCCCCTATCAGGAAAATGCCGATGTGATGTTCAATACAGCCATGCTCTTCGAACTTGCCGTCATCCGTGAGCAGGCCATTCCACTGCTTGAGCTGGTGCCCGAGAATGTTCCCGAACATGCGGAAGCCCACCGACTGCTGACATTCCTGAAGTATATCCGACCTGTTCCCAACAAGCAGATACCGCCCACGTCATTGCTTCGCGAATTCCTGGGCGGCAGCTCATTCAAGTATTGAGCAAACCATCCGACAGGAGTTCATTTAAACAATGAATGTCATCCTACATACCTGTCTACGATGTATACAGGGCGATTCTTTACTTCGAGATATGTCTTTCCGAGGTATTCCCCAATGATTCCTAAGGATATCAGCTGAATGCCACCAAGGAAAAGCATGACAACCATAAGGGAAGAATAACCCTGAACAGGATCACCCCAGAAAAGGGTTTTGACAAGCACCTTGCACATATAGAGAAATGCCGCAAGTGAAACCAGAACCCCTACAAGAGTGGAAACCCGCAATGGAGCGATGGAAAAGGAACTGATGCCATCGATGGCTAATGCAAACAGCTGCCGATAGTTCCAGGCAGACTTTCCGGCCACGCGGTCGTGGCGGTCGAACACCAGTTCCTTTTTCTTGAAACCTATCCAGCTGTACATTCCTTTGGTATAGCGTTCCGACTCGCGCAACCGCCGTAGTTCCTCTATACAACGTTTGTCCAACAAGCGGAAGTCGCCTACATTCTGCAAAACTTGCACGCGAGTGGATTTCTCTAAAAGCCAATAATAGATCAGTGTCAGCCGACGACGAAGCCACGACTCCTTACCTCTTTCCCTTCGCTTGCCGTAAACATCGGCATAGCCGTCCTCCCAAGCAGACAACATTTGCGGAACAATCTCTGGAGGATCCTGCAAATCAGCATCCATCATAATCACCGCATCGCCACGCGCATAGTCGAACCCGGCCAGCAGCGCAGCTTCCTTGCCAAAGTTGCGCGACAAACTTACAAAGCAATAGCGGCTGTCTGCCTGATGATACCCTTCAAGCATGCGAAGCGTGTTGTCGCGGCTGCCGTCGTCAACAAAGAGCAATTCCCATTCATAATCAGGAAGGCTATTGACCAATCTATTCAGTGCGTCAACCAACAAGGGCAATGCAGCCTCTTCGTTGTAACACGGAATCAATATCGTAACTTTTTTCATTGCATTGTTTTCTGTTATGGAGTGTTGGACAAATGGATGCTAATGCCAGGTTGCTATACTTTTGCAAATATACGATGAAAAAATGAAAGCACAAAGCAAAAGGATGACTAAAGAATGCTAAAAAAGATATTTTTCTACAAAATATTTTGTAGTTTCAATAATATTTCAGAACTTTGCACGCGATTTTTAACATAACCTTAGTTTCAACGATTTCATTATCTCAAACATTTCAAGTATTAAGCATTAAGCTTTAAAGATTATGGCAGAACAATTAGAAGTAAAGGAGCTGGACCAGGTCGTTGTCCGCTTCTCTGGTGATTCCGGCGACGGTATGCAGCTTGCCGGCAACATCTTCTCTACGGTCAGTGCCACCGTAGGTAACGGCATTTCAACATTCCCCGACTATCCTGCCGACATCCGCGCCCCGCAAGGATCGCTTACAGGCGTTTCGGGTTTCCAGGTTCACATCGGTGCCGGCAAGGTGTACACGCCGGGCGACCTGTGCGACGTGCTCGTGGCTATGAATGCTGCTGCGCTGAAGACGCAGTATCGCTATGCCAAGCCACAGGCAACCATCATCATCGACACCGATTCCTTCGGTCCGAGCGACCTGAAGAAAGCCGCCTTCCAGACAGAAGACTATCTGGGCGAAATGGGTATCGACCCCGACCGCGTGGTGCAATGCCCGCTGACAACAATGGTGAAAGACTGTCTGGCTGACTCCGGCATGGACAACAAGGCTGTCCTGAAGTGCCGCAACATGTTCGCCCTCGGCTTGGTTTGCTGGCTTTTCAACCGCGACCTCGACCTTGTGGCTAATTTCCTGCGCGAGAAATTCGCAAAGAAACCTGCCATCGCAGAAAACAATATCAAGGTGGTGCAGGCTGGATTCGACTACGGTCACAACACCCATGCCAGCGTTCCCGCCACATATCGCATCGACTCCAAGGTGAAAGTTCCCGGACGCTATATGGACATCACTGGCAACAAGGCTACAGCTTACGGACTGATTGCTGCTGCCGAGAAGGCCGGACTGAAGCTCTTCCTTGGTTCTTATCCCATCACACCTGCCACAGACATCCTGCACGAGCTCAGCAAGCACAAGTCTTGCGGAGTGATGACCGTGCAATGTGAGGATGAAATCAGCGGATGCGCCAGTTCCGTGGGTGCTGCCTTTGCTGGAGCATTGGCTGCCACATCCACTTCAGGCCCTGGTATTTGTCTGAAGAGCGAGGCTATCAACCTGGCTGTCATCGATGAACTGCCATTAGTGATCATCGACGTGCAGCGCGGAGGTCCTTCAACAGGTCTGCCCACGAAGAGCGAACAGACCGACTTGCTGCAGGCTCTCTACGGACGCAACGGCGAAAGTCCTATTCCTGTGATTGCTGCCACCAGTCCTACCGACTGCTTCGATGCTGCCTACGAGGCTTCCAAGATTGCATTGGAACACCTCACTCCCGTAATGCTGCTCACCGATGCCTTCATCGCCAATGGTTCTGCAGCATGGAAACTGCCCACCATGGAAACCCTGCCCGACATTCATCCTCATTATGTCACACCGGAGATGAAAGACAACTATACTCCGTATTTCCGCGATGAGGAAACAAAAGTGCGCTATTGGGCAATCCCAGGACAAGAAGGCTACACGCATATCCTCGGTGGTCTGGAGAAGGACGGCAAGACAGGCGCCATCTCAACCGATCCCGAAAACCATGATCTGATGTGCCGTCTGCGTGCAGAGAAAGTGGCAAAGATTGCCGTTCCCGACCTTGAAGTGTCTGGCGATGCTGATGATGCAGACTTGCTGATTGTTGGTTTTGGCTCTACTTATGGACATCTCGTAAGTGCTATGGAAGAACTGCGCAAGAAGGGCTACAAGGTGGCACAGGCTCAGTTCAAGTATATCAATCCGCTGCCTAAGAATACGGCAGAGGTGCTCACTCGATACAAGAAGGTGGTTGTTGCCGAGCAGAACCTCGGTCAGCTGGCTGCCTATCTGCGTGCTAAGGTTGATGGTTTCGTTCCCGCACAGTATAATGAAGTGAAGGGACAGCCGTTTGTGGTGGGTGAACTGGTAGATGCATTCGAGCGATTAATTAAGAGTTAAGAGTTAAGAACTAAGAAAAAATGACTCAAAACAATTCTATAGAGAATCGCACCTACAAGTTTGCACTACGTATAGTGAAGGCTTATAAGTATTTAAGCAATCAACGCAATGAATACGTATTGTCAAAACAGATGCTGCGAAGCGGTACTTCCATTGGTGCAATGATGCGTGAAGCCAAGTTTGCCCAAAGCCGGGCTGATTTTGTCAACAAGACATCTATTGCATTGAAGGAGGCAAACGAGACTCTTTATTGGATTGAACTCTTACACGACAGCGATTATATCGATGACAAGACATTCGACTCTATCCACACAGAAGCAGATGAGATAACAGCGATTCTGGCTTCTATCGTTAAATCAACAAAGGAGAACACAGAGAAGTATGACAATGCTCCGAGTGATCTTCTTAATTCTTAACTCTTAATTAAATATGTATTCAGCAAACGATTATAAAAAGGGACAGCCGCGCTGGTGTCCCGGATGCGGTGATCATTTCTTCCTTGCTTCACTGCACAAAGCAATGGCAGAAGTAGGCGTTGCTCCTCACGAGATGGCAGTCATCTCCGGTATTGGCTGCTCCAGCCGTCTGCCTTATTATGTGAACACGTATGCCATGCAGACCATCCATGGCCGTGCGGCTGCAATTGCCACAGGTGCAAAGGTCGCCAACCCCAACCTCACCATCTGGCAGGTATCAGGCGACGGCGACGGCCTTGCCATCGGCGGAAACCATTTCATCCATGCCATGCGCCGTAACATCGACCTGAACATGATTCTGCTGAACAACCGCATCTACGGTCTGACCAAAGGACAGTACAGTCCTACCAGTCCTCGCGGATTCGTCAGCAAGTCTTCTCCTTACGGCACCGTGGAAGACCCGTTCCGCCCGGCAGAGCTCTGCTTCGGCGCTCGCGGAAAGTTCTTCGCCCGCTCGGTGGCTACCGACAACGCAGAGACCGTGGAGATTCTGAAGGCTGCCTATAACCACAAGGGTGCAGCTGTGTGCGAGATTCTACAGAACTGCGTGATCTTCAACGACGGATGTCACAACTCCGTTTCCAACACGGAAGGCCGCAAGCAGAATGCCATCTACGTGCGCCACGGCGAGAAGCTCGTCTTCGGTCCCAACAACGAGTTCGGACTGGTGCAGGAAGGTTTCGGACTGAAGGTGGTTACCATCGGTCAGGACGGCTATACCATTGACGACGTGCTCGTGCATGATGCTCACTGCGAAGACGACACCCTGCAGCTGAAGCTCGCCATGATGAGCAATGAGAACGGATTCCCCATCGCCCTCGGCGTGATTCGCGACGTTGCAGCTCCCACCTACGACCAGGCTGTCCATCAGCAGATAGAGGAAGTGAGCGGCAAGAAGAAGTATCACAACTTCATGGAGCTGCTCGAAACCAACGACACTTGGGAAGTGAAATAATACTTTTCAAACATTCATACAACGAGGGGGTGCGCCATGAGGTGCATTCCCTCGTTCCTTTATGCACGCAGCGCTGCCTTTCGGAATCAAAAATCGCCGGTTTCATCGCGTCAATGCCTCACTTTTGTGCTTCAATATTGGCACTTTCGTCGCTCCAAAGTACCGCTTTTCTCACTCAATAGCAATGCGTGGTCTCAGCAAATCAATTTAATTTACCGCGCAAATCAATTTAATTTACTTTTCAAATTATTAGTGATGCGATAAATTTTAGTTCAACTTCATATATCCCTTTGTTAATAAGGGTTTCAGAGCGATCATTGATTTTTTGATTTGAAAAAGACAGAGTAATTTTGCAGTCTCAAAACTGCATAATTATGAATGTCGG
>JAFUVB010000018.1 GCA_017471245.1 Prevotella sp. | reverse complement strand
TTCTCGGGATTGTTTCGCAAGCGAAATGAGAAAGAGCTGATTCAGCACTCAGGTTTGTTGTGCCTCGATTTTGATCATGTCGGAAATCCCGACAGGTTCAAAGAGCGACTTCTGAAGCATGACTACTTCGATACGGAACTGATGTTCACAAGTCCATCAGGCGATGGCGTGAAGTGGATTATCCCCATCGACTTGAAAGGCTGGGAGCATTCCCGCTATTTCAAGGCTGTAGCCAACTGTATTAAGTCAACTGGATTGCCTCCTGTGGATAAGTCAGGAAGCGACGTTGCACGTTCCTGCTTCCTGCCCTACGACCCACAGGCATACATTAACCCTAAATACTCAGAATATGTCGAAGAAAATATTTTCCGCCCAAGAATGGGAGAATGCCCCTTCTAACCAAGAGACTTCGCTCCCGACCTTGCAGACACATAACATTCATGAGACTGCAACCGACCTTGCATCTGATATAGACAGAGTCGTTCAGGAGATTGAGGCGAATGGTGTTGACATTGCCCCCGATTATGCCATTTGGGTAAATGTAGGTTTCGCTTTGGCCAATGGACTGGGAGAACGTGGGCGAGATTTCTTCCATAGAGTCAGCCGCCTCCATCCCGATTATGACTCAGCGAACACAGACAAGCAGTTTACTCATTGTCTGAATGGCAGAGGCTCGGGTGTGACCATCGCCTCCTTCTTCCATTATGCAGCCCAGGCAGGTATTGAACTCCAGCACTCTTCTAATACCATTTTACCAAATTACCAAAATGGTAAAACGGCAAAATGGGTAAAACCAGAAAGCGAATTGCCCCACTTTCCCGAGGAGATTTTCGAGGCTTTGCCTCCCTTCTTGCAGAAAGTGGTCGGCAATGCCATCTCCATTGAAGACCGCGACGTGATACTGCTTGGAACTATTGGCTGCCTATCTGTCTGCTTCTACAATGTGTGTGGTGTCTATGATGAACGTGTGGTTTACTCTAACCTTTATCTGTTTGTTGTGGCCGAAGCCGGTATGGGCAAAGGAGCTTTGACGCTCTGCCGTGAACTTGTGGCACCAATCAATCAACGTCTACACGAACAGACTGCTCAGAGGATGATTGAATATAAGCGTGAACTGTCCGAGTATCAAAAGTGCAAGGGAAAAAGCCTAGAGGCTATAGAGCCAGTAGCTCCACAACAGAAGACTCTCATTATTCCTGCCAATAGCAGTGCAAGTTCCCTGATTAGCATTCTGCATGACAATGATGGAATCGGTCTGCTCTTTGAGACGGAAGGTGACACGCTTAGCCAGACGCTCAAATCCGAGCATGGCAATTACTCCGACTTACTCCGCAAGGCGTTCCATCATGAAACAATCAGTATGAGCCGTCGCAAAGATAGAGAATACTTGGAAATCGACAATCCGAGAGTCTCCGTTGTCTTGGCTGGTACTCCCGAACAGATACGCCACCTCATACCCGATGCGGAAAACGGACTGCTCAGCCGATTCATCTTCTATTTTATTCCCTTTCGTCGAGGAATACGCGATGTCTTCGCCACCGATGATGTGACTCGCTCGAAACATGCTGTATTCAAGATTATGGGTGATGAATTACTACACTTGCTCGATATATTTATGAATCAAGGTTCTTTTGTATTCGTATTGCCAACTCATCTTCAACATCGCTTTGTTGAGTGGCTGGCCAGGCTCAATGATGAGTGTTGCGATGAAGTTGACAATGGTATGCAGGGAATCGTCCGACGGTTGGGACTTATTGCCTTTCGCATAATGATGCTGTTTACAGCCATTCGTGCATTTGACAGTTCCCTACCGCCAACCAGGACTCCAGACGGGAGGATAATCCTTGTATGTTCTGAAGAGGATTTCAATACGGTGTTGTGTATTTGTGAGATCTTGCTCTATCACTCTATACACATCTATTTGAAGTTGCGTCTGACGAACAATCGCAATGTCCTCCCCGACATCGAGACTGGTGTCAATGCCCGTCGCTATGCGTTGTATCACAATTTACCTAATGAGTTCGACAAATCCGTTTACGACCGAATCGTTTCAGAAATGAACGAGAATCCCAACACAGCCGCCAAGTGGATTGACAGATTCATTCAGGACGGACGACTCAAGCGAACGAGCAAAGGCAATTATGTGAAGAGTTAGAAAAGTATTAAACTGGGCGAAAGCCCACAAAAATTGTTGTGTATGAAAAACCTGAATATTCCTATCGATCATCTTGTGATGTTGGCTGAACTTGATGATAAGGACGCGGGACTGATGGCAAAAGCCATCGCCCAGTATGCCAACAAAGGTATTGCTCCTTCGTTCAGCAATAGTGCGCTCAAAGCTATCTTCACACTGTTTCGCTCCAACATCGATGCGCAGCGTGAGTCTTCTGCAAAACGCAGCGAAATCAATACGACTAATGCCATGGGCAAGAAGTCGGCTGCAAAAAAGAAGGTTGCCAAGAAAGTAACTGCAACTGATAGCGAATCGCAGCAAATCGCAGACGATGTTGCGGAAACGTCAGAAGCTGTTGAAGAATCGCTCCCACTTGACGCAATCGAAGCGGTATATCCCAAACTCGGTACTTATCGCAACGAATCGCTCTCTATTTGGGATTCCTTCAGTGAAGAGAAGAAGCGTAAAGCCATCGATTTCGTTCAAACTTACATCAATCAAACACCTAACGCCATTGACCAGATGTATCTGAACAGATACCTCGGGGCTGAACCGTGGGAGAAGTAAGCCGTAACGAGTCTGCTTGCAGACTTTATAACCCTTTGGTGTAGCCTAATACCTAAAGTAAGAAAATCAAAAGAATTAAAAAGATGAGAAAAGAATTAAATGTTTTGGTAATAAGCGTATTACACAAACATAGCAAATTCCTTTCGTTTCCTTAAAAATCCTTATAATTACCACTTTTTGTTACTCATATTTGCGACATTCAAAATATTTTTCTTACCTTTGTACCCGATTTCTGATTATCAACTTTCGGAATGAGTATGGGCAAGGAAAAGAAATACAGCAAGGAACCTGTTAAATTATGCCTGAGAAGCCGCAAAGACGGACATCAGGTCATCTATTTGGAAATCTATATTGATGGCAAGCGCACTTACGAACGCTTGTCCGACTTGGTATTGGTTCCCGAAACCGACCAGAAATCAATAAGGAGGAACGATGTGACTTTCAAAAAGGCAGAAGTGATATGCCGCAAGAGGAATCGGCAACTGAAGAAGGAACTGCCAGCTGGCAAGTATGTCCAAAGCCAAGAGGCGGAAGTGTCACAGCTCACCTTATTCAATTGGATTGACAGGTATCGTGAAATCCAGAAAAGTCGAGGTGTTCGTAATCTTTCCATTATAAATCGTCTCAGGAAACTACTTGGGCTTTTCCATGATGACCTTACCTTGACTGATGTTGACAAACAGTTCTGCCTTGACTTCATCAACTTCCTGAAGAATGAATATAAGACGAAGTTCGGTAATCCCATAAGTTCAAAGTCTGGGTTTAACATAGTCAGCGAACTAAGCACCGCAATGAACACGGCTGTTCGCGAAGGTCAGATACCGTCAAATCCAGTCAGTAAGCTAACACCGACAGAGAAGTTCCTGCCCAGGGAACAAGTCCGCGAATACCTTACCATTGACGAACTGAAGCTGCTCATCCAAACTCCTTGCAAATGTGAGATCGTTAAAAACGCTTTCCTCTTTGCATGCAACTGTGGACTACGCCGCAGCGATGTACTTGCTTTGAAATGGTCTGACATAACCATTGATAACGATGTATGGAGAGTCGGCACACGCATGATAAAGACCGAAAGGCTTGTGTATGTACCCCTGCCACTCCAGGCTCGCAGATGGATGCCGCCAAGACCTACAGAAGTCGAGAAACGGGATGACAAGGTATTCCAGGGACTCTACACCTCCCAAATACAGAAATATCTGAAACCTTGGGCAGAATCGGCTGGCATTACAGGAAAGAATGTTTCCTTTCATGTGTCCAGGCACACATACGCTACAATGCTTCTTACCTTAGGTGCAGACCTTTACACCGTAAGCAAACTGCTTGGACATACATCTGTCCGTCACACCCAGCGATATGCAAAGATCATCAACAAGACGATAGATGATTCCATAGAACTAATAGACCAAAACTTATAACAGACATGGCACGAAAGACATCCGCAAAGAACACCAAGGAGCCTGTAAGACTCAGGGAGAAGAAACTTGCCAATGGCGTGCGCTCTCTCTATCTCGACATCTATGTGAACGGCAAGCGCAGTTATGAGTTCCTGAAACTCTACCTTATTCCAGAGACCAATCCTCAGGCCAAGGTACAGAATGAAAACACCATGCGTGCCGCAAACACCATCAAACTCAACCGTATTCTTGAAATCACAAACAACAAGGCTGGATTGAAGAATACATCCATCCAGGCCAAGATGCTGTTGAAGGATTGGATGGAGACATTCCGCCAGGCACAGAAGCAGAAAGGAGTGAAAGACCAGAAGGTCATTCACAATACCGTCCATGCGCTCACAGCCTACAATATCAATGTTTCCATGAGGGACGTGAACCGGGACTATATCATAGGACTGACGAACTTCCTCCGCAATGACTACCGCTCGCCGCGAGGCAAAAAGCTCAAGGACTATTCTGTCATCAACTACCTCGGATGCCTACGCAATGCCCTCAATATGGCTGTGCGCGAGGATGTCATTGCTGACAACCCCATCATGAAACTGTCAGCGCAGGATAAAGTCAAGGCACCGGAGAGTCAGCGCGAGTTCCTTACTATTGAGGAAGTACAAAAGCTCGAAGCGACAGACAGCCCATACCCACACATCAAACAGGCCTTCCTTTTTGCGTGCTATACAGGACTACGATGCAGTGATGTCAGATCCATCACCTGGGGCAAGATTGTCAAGGACGGAGAAAAGTACCGACTGCATACTGTCATGTTCAAGACAAAGCGACCTTTCTACATTCCATTGTCAAAGAAAGCCATGCAATGGATGCCGGAAAGAGGCGACAAGACCGACGATGACCTGATCTTTGAAAACATACCTGTCCAGGTCA
>JAFUVB010000003.1 GCA_017471245.1 Prevotella sp. | reverse complement strand
CTTCCTTAGTGCAAAGGACATCGCCCTGCTTTACAAATATCGCTGGCAGGTGGAACTGTTCTTCAAGTGGATTAAGCAACATCTTCAGGTCAAACGTTTCTGGGGAGAATCCGAAAATGTCGTTCGGATACAAATACACATTGCCATCATCACATATTGTCTCATTGCCATCATCGAGTACGACCTCAAAATTGGCAGGCCAGTCTTCGAAGTCATGCGCATCCTTGGCAAGTCTGCGCTCACTATGGACACTATCCAAGATCTGCTCCAGCCCATCAGGAAAACTGAAAAACCGGATGATGGGCAACTCAATATTGACTTCAAATTTGATTAACATAAATTAAGAGACACTAGTGACAACTATTTATAGCCAGATATTCTGTATATCCATATCTACACTTTCTGTTGTAGAGAAGACTTATTGTTCCCGTCCCAACAAGTAGATTCTTATCAGCATCTATTGCTACAAATGTTTTGCCATTCTTTGTCGATTCTGCATATTGTTGTGCATCAATAAAAGAACATGTGAAATTTAAACCTTGTTTTAATCTTTCCTGAAAAGACTCATGCAACAATTCAACTATCTGCTCATTGGTAATGCCAGCCTCTTCTTTGGTGCATATAATAATTGAATCCGATTTGATACTTTTCGATTGGCTCATTTTGACTGAATTATCGATTTATAACCCTCTATGTATATTTTTGCAGTTACTGCGACATCATACTCTTTACAAACATGCTGATATGCTTTTTCAATCATCGAATCATCATATCCACCTTGCAAGACTATCTTTATTTTCTCAGCCAAATCATCCGCATCGCCAACTTGGAACGACATCCCATACTCTCCATGATTGATAATTTCCATCGGACCTTCAATATTGCTGACGATAACGGGTATTTTTGCTGCCAAGGCTTCAGCAACAGTAATACCAAAACCTTCAAACCGAGATGGTTGGATAAACAAATCATAATCACACAAATGATTATAGATATAATCCTGAGTCTTCAGCCCCTCGAAAAAGACGTAATCCTTTAAATCCAATTGATCTACCAAATCTCTGAGTTGTTTTTCTGAGTCACCCTCTCCTATTAAGTAAAGGATAAAATTTGTAATCTTATAAGCATGCACGAGTTTGTCTACAGCTCTAATTAATATATCCTGCCCTTTTTGATTGATGTCAAGACGACTCACCTGAACCAACCTATAGATACCATCTTCTGGTGTAGACTTGCTGCGTGACTTTATGTTTTTTGTTAATATTCCATTATATATTGTTTTCACATCCGGAAAACCTTGCTTTATAGTCACATCCTTCACAACATCAGATATAGCAAACAAAGCTTTCATCTTAGGATACTCATAAGGCACATTATCTGTATTGTGAATCGTTCTTACAATATTCCATCGCCCTAACAACAACTGTGACACTCTTGATGAATGAACATGAATGATGTCGGGATTGTATCTCAATATCCAAAAATTTAACAAAAGCACTTTTATGGGATTCCGATTCCCGGGCTTTCTATTTAACCGCGACACCTTGCAGTCGGGAGAGATTTTATCTACAATAAACTCATCTATGAAATCATTGATAATAAACAAGCGTACCTCTTCGGTCTTTACTTGTTCATTAATGATATTCACAAGCATGGTTTCCACTCCGCCTGTTTTCATTCCCCATACAACGTGAGCTATTTTCATATTACAATGAATGCTTCAGCATTTATAACCATATTTAAGCAGAAAATCATAAACACTACTTATCTGTTTTTTCCAGTCCGATTTCTCAATTGCTTTACTTCGATTTCTATCAACATAGCCTTGATATCTATTTATATCTGATAATATACTTATGATTTGTTCATTTCTCGTTCCTTCTTCGATCCCAATAACAGGATCATAACCTATCAACTCGATTAGTTCTTTAGGAGCTCTTCCTACCATAATGCATCTGGATAGCATACACTCCCAGTACCGTTGAGTAAGGGTTTCTATATCACCAGCCACCTCGGGTTGAGTATCACATCGTGGAAATAGTATACAAATTTTGGTATCTGCTAATGCTGTACGAAACGCATCATCACTTTCGAAAAGATGTTTCCCCCCATTACTACGGAGGTGATTGATGGTTTCTGGAAACTGGATGTCAAAGACTCGCTTATTGCTTCGTCCAAACTCCAGTATGTCAATTGTTCTTTCCTTCAATGGCTTCCCTTCTTCATATAAAGATGTATCTATTCCCTCAGGTACATACAATATATTCATTTGGGGGAAACGCGCCTTCATTCTATCTGCCGTTTGCGAAGAAGTGAAGATTGCGGTCTTCACATCATGCTTGATAAACCATGCACAAACCTTTTCAAAATACTTTGGCCAGCAGTCCCAAATGAACGGAATAATCTCGTAACGACAATAATCGGGGAATGTATCGAAACTCATGCTGACAGGTTCCACAAACCTCAGCCTTGCTTCTTTTTTGTTTTTGAACAAAGAGGGCAACTCATACCGATAAGCGAAATGATGCGCCCATCGCGGTGGATAATGGCTCTCTGCCACCAATCCACCGGCTTTAACCCATGCTTCAAACGCTTTGGTTTTGAAATTGATACCGTGAGGATGCTGGTATGGAGCTACTGCCTTAACGGTTTTTTGCATAATTGTTTTTCAGTTTTTGCAAAAACATCCTTACTGGATATGTTTGCCTTGCCATGAAATAGTTTGACTCCAGTTTTCTGAAGAAATACTTGTTCCATCTCACTAAATTCCAAAATCGGGAATCTGTCTGTTTCAAAAGATTCAAAGAGGTAATATAACCATTAAGATTCTTTTGAGAGGCAGCCATAAGCATCATGTAATGGTATGTAATAACTTTACATTTTTCCATTGCCTCATTCCATATTTTTTCTTTATCAGCAAAGAAATCTGCAAGACGTGAAAGAACTACACAGGTATCCTCTATATAGATGTTAGAGTCATGTCGAGACAGATACGATATGCTATTGACGTGACAAAAGATGTAATGATATATGCAATCCTCTATACCTGCCACTGTTATTGCATAATAGAACAATCTTGGAATCACTAAGAAATCTTCGTTACAGCTAACGCTTGCATCGGCTCTGACACCATGCACAACATATAATTGTCTCCTGATTAATCTTCCACAATTCATATCTGAAATTGCTCTCATGAGGCACTTTTCCAACATTATTTCCCTACTAAGATTCCACCCGCTATTAGAACTAACAGCTACACGCTCGCCATCATGTATAAACATATTACCCGTAACGATATCTGCTCCTGTCTCTAATTGTTTGTTGACCAGCAGTTCCACGGCGTTGAGTTCGACCCAATCATCAGAATCCACATGTAAGATGAATTCGCCTCTGGCATTATCCACCAGTGTATTTCTGGTTTCAGAAAGTCTTCTGTTAGTTTCATGGTGCAAGATTCTTACATTGCTTGCACGCTCAGGGTAATCAAGAATTACACGCTCTAATATCTGAATGCTCTTATCAGGCGAGGCATCATCCACGAAGATGAACTCCAGATTCTCGTAAGTCTGCTCAAACAAACTGCGAGCACAACGCTCAATAAACGGCTCCACCTTGTAAACAGGCACAGCTATGGATACCAGCGGATATTTACCCCCCCCAGATTTGTTGTCATCTATAGTTCTTTTTTTAGTGGCTACCATTTTAGAAGTATATTTTACTATTTACATATCATAATTGCAGAATACTTTCTTTTCTTATTATTGTTCTATCTGTCTCATGTCCTTTCGACGCCAGCTCCATACCTCGCATTTTAGCTGGCTCTATTTCTATATCGTGAAATCAGCATGAAACTATAATTGACAGAGTTTTAAGCTCTGCTGATTCTATATTTATATTTCAGTTTTTGCAAAAACATCCTTATTGGATATGTTTGCCTTGCCATGAAATAGTTCGACTCCAGTTTCCTGAAGAAAAGCTTGTTCCATCGCACAATATACCAAAATCGAGAGTCTGTCTGTTTCAACAAATTCATGCATTTACTATAATTGCTATGATCTCGGTAATAGGCAGCTTTGAGCATCATATAATGATATCGCATAACTTTATGCTTTTCCAATGCATCTTTCCATTTGTTTTCTTTATCATCAAAGAAAGCTGAAAGGCGGGAAAAAATAGCGGTATACGATTGTATATAATGACGAAAGTCATGACGTGCAGCATACGTCCTACTCTGCGTGTTCAGAAAGTTGTAATGATAGATTCGATTCTCTATTCCCGCCACCGTATCTGCATAATAGAGCAAACGTGGGAATACTAAATAATCTTCACAACAACTTACATTTACATCTCCTTTGATTTCATGCTCAACATATAGTTTCCTACTTATCAACCTAAGCCAAAACATGCTACTTACCTCATCCTTAAGCACCTTTTCCAACATCGTTTCCTTGTCAAGATCCCATCCACTGGTTGAAAGTATCCGCTCTCCATCATCTACATGAATATATGCGTTCCCCGTAACGATATCTGCTCCTGTCTCTAATTGTTTGTTGACCAGCAGTTCCACGGCGTTGAGTTCGACCCAGTCATCAGAATCCACATGGAAAATGAATTCGCCTGTGGCATTATCCACCAGTGTGTTTCTGGTTTCTGGAAGACCTCTGTTGACATCATGGTGCAAGATTCTGATACGATCTGCACGCTCGGGGTAATCAAGAATTACACGCTCTAATATCTGAATGCTCTTATCAGGCGAGGCATCATCCACGAAGATGAACTCCAAATTGGAATAAGTCTGCTCGAAAAGACTTCTTGCACATCGCTCTATATACTGCTCCACATTGTATATAGGCACAGCTATGGAAACCAGCGGACATTTACCCCCCCCAGATTTATTGTCATTTATCGTTCTTTCTATAGTGGTTATCATTTCAGAAGTATATATTAGTATTTATTTTTTTAGAAATCCAGATTGGCATTGCTTCATTTCCCATATTTGCTATGTGACTTTCCAATTATCGATCTTTCGCGTTTCTGTTGTGAAATTGACTCCTATCTTGAATAATTTGCGGCTATCTGATGCAAAAGGAGCTGCATATTGCTTCTCCTCTATCTGGTGTAAAGCAGCATCAGCTGTCTGGTTGACTTTCAGTTCAAGGATGTAGATGTAGCTGGAGGTTTGCATCAGTATATCAATACGTCCCTTGGATGTTCGCCGCTCCACCTCAACATAAAAGCCCATTAGTTTAAAAAACACATATATTGTATTCTGAAAATACTTCTCTGCATCGCCCACCACTTCGTAATCACCATCAGCAAAGAACGACTGCAAGCGTTGCATGAACCCCTCTACATCACCGTTGCGGACATCATTCACGAAACGAGCAATTGAAAAAGCACTCTTGTTTGACACCTTAGGCGCATAGAACGGGAGCAGGTATTTGATAAAGCCATGCTCCACTTCGCGGTTCGGGAAACCGAGCTTGTAGTTCCCGAACTCTTCATCATATTCTTTTATCGTGAGATAGCCGCTCTGGTAGAGTAACGGCAATGGATTCTCGTCCATGATGTCGATGCTGTTCAGCGTATCAGCGGACAGTTCCTCATCCGTCATACTCTCCAACGGATACCGAGTCTTCTTCAATTGATAGACGAGAAACGATGGTGTTCCGGTTTCGAACCAGTAGTCACGGAACTGACAACTGGACAGTGTGTTCAGCAAACTAAACGGATTATATATCCCCTTCGTGTCGTATTCGAAGTGATAGCCGTCATAATCTTGCCGCAAGCGCTCATAGCACTCCTCCTTGCTCATATTGTTTGCCACTGCCAGCCGATCCACGCTCTCATCGAAGTTTGCATGAAGTTCATCGGCCGTGATGCCGCAGATTCCCGTATAGCGCCTGTCAAAGGAGATGTCAATGAGATTGTTCAGGTCACTGAACACGCTCACCTTGCCGAATTTCGTCACACCTGTAAGGAATGCAAACTTGATGTGTCGGTCACACGATTTCAAGGCACCGTAGAATGCTTTCAGGGTGTTGCGATACTCCATCTGCAAGGCTTGATCCTCGATGGCCTGAAGCATAGGCTTATCATACTCATCAACCAAGATGACTACCTTTCGGCCGGTTGTCTTTGTCACTCGTCCAATTATCCCCTCAAAACGAGAACTAAAAGATCTCTCCTCGGAATTCTTTCCATATAAATTCTCAAGATTTGAAAGGAACAAATTCAATTTGTTCTTCAGCGCATCGACACTATCATATCTCTCCGTGTTCAAATCCAGATGAAGGATAGGATACTCGATCCATTCTTTCTCCAACTTGCTGATTGAGAGTCCTTCAAACAACTCTTTTTTTCCTTGGAAATATGCTTCTAAAGTGGACAGCAGCAGTGATTTCCCAAATCGGCGTGGACGCGAGAGGAAATAATAACTCCCCTCGCTGACCAGTTTGTAGACGAATGCAGTCTTGTCAACATACCTATATCCTTCCACACGCAGTTTCTCAAAGTTCTGTATTCCAATTGGATATTTTACTTGCGCCGATTTCATAAATAGTTTTAAAAGGATAATTATCTCAATACCAAGATTCGATGCAAGCGACATTGAAGGATTCTCATGCACAATACTTTCCCTTTCCCACAAAATGTGGGATTCAGCAGCTTTAGTATGATGCACGTTGGCAATATAGTATTTCCGCCGTAGAGCATTCGTGAACACTCGCAGAATCGCACAATCACCGCTTTGCATCTGCAAAGATACGAATAAGCGAGTGAAATACAAAATAAAAAAAGGTTTTATTTTTATTTCCGAGCGAAAGTATCTTATTTAATGATACGAACAAGCGGCACAAAGCAAAAGAAAAAATCATTTTTCTTTTAGTATTCCATACAAGATACGCAAATAATTGATTACCTTTGCACGGAAAAAAGCAAAGAATCTATGTCAGAACAGTATAAGAGACTATTAACAACAGCCATATTACTGCTGCTTATCACCATGAAACCGGCAGCACAGGGACTGCCTACCGACGGTCCGCTGACCATACGACCATTACTGCAGCAATTAGGCAACAAGTTACTTAAAGGCAAGAAAGGCAGTATTGTAGCGATACGACCACAAAACGGAGAAGTGATTTGCTTAGCGACCAATTCTCCAGAGGGTTTCAATCTGAATCTCGCAGTGGCAACACCATACGCACCGGGATCCACATTCAAGACAGCCCAGGCGCTTACCCTGCTTTCAGAGGGGATTATCACCCCCGAAATGACCATCCCGTGTACCAATGGGTTTACCGACGGCAATATCCACGTAGGGTGCCACCAGCATGCCTCTCCCCTGAACCTGCAAAGGGCTCTTGCCATTTCATGTAATACATGGTTCCTCATGACGTTCATGGAAATGATCAACGACACTTTCATGTATGAAGACAAAGAGGAAGCTATCACCATTTGGAACGAATACATGCGGAGCATGGGGCTCGGCGGCGCATTGGGCAGTGACATCCCTGGTGAAAAGGGCGGACTGCTTGCCAACAAGAACTACCTGAACCGCAGATACAAAGACGGATGGGACGGAAAAACCATCATGTGGGCAGGAATGGGGCAAGGCGACGTGACACTGACACCGCTTCAACTGTGCAACCTGGCTGCGACAATTGCCAACCGCGGACATTATTACGTACCCCACATCCATCAGTCAACCGCAGATCATCCCCTGCCCCAGCGCTTCCTGACACCCAAAAAGACGAAAGTGCTGCCTTCTGCCTACGCTCCTGTTGTTGCAGGCATGCGACTTGCCGTGCAAAACGGCACGTGCTCAAGCATCAACACATCGGCATACCCCATCTGCGGCAAGACGGGAACCGTGGAAAACCCCGGCAAGGACCATTCTGCATTCATTGGATTTGCCCCCATGGATAACCCGCAGATTGCCATTGCCGTATACATAGAGCATGGAGGGTTCGGTGCCGACATGGCAGCTCCCATCGCATCGCTCATCATTGAGGAATACTTGAAAGGAGAATTGTCGCAAAAATCGCAAGCTCTCGCCAAGCGAATTGAGGCAAAACGGATATGACAAAGACTCCCTATTAATGAGACGCTATTGACAAACGATATGATATACCCGAATACTTTTGAACAAAAGATTGGATTCAACGAGATTCGCATGCTCCTGAAAGAAAAGTGCATGAGCCCCCTTGGCAAGGAGCAAGTGACGCAGATGGCATTCAGTCAGGATGCTGAGGCCATCCGCGAACAACTGCAACAGACCAAGGAATTCAGGAAACTGCAAGAGGAAACAGACGATTTCCCCATGCAGTATTTCTTTGATGTCAGGGAATCCGTCGCCCGCCTCCGGTTAGAAGGCACTCACATGGAGGAGGATGAGCTGTTTGACCTGCGCCGTTCATTAGAAACCATCCACCGCATAGTTCAGTATCTGCGCAGGGAACCAACGGAACCGGCCTACCCTTCTTTGTTCAAACTGACTGAAGACGTAGTCACTTTCCCCCAGCTGATACAGCGTATCGACCAAATCCTCGACAAATTCGGAAAAATAAAAGACTCTGCGTCGGCAGAACTTGGCAATATCCGCCGAGAACTTGCGAAGACAGAGGGCAGCATATCACGTACGCTCTATGGTATTCTGAGATCGGCACAAAGCGAAGGACTCGTTGAAAAAGACGTAAACCCAACCATTCGCGACGGCAGATTAGTGATTCCCATCGCCCCGGGACTTAAAAGAAAGATAAAAGGTATTATCCACGATGAGTCTGCCAGCGGAAAGACCGTGTTCATAGAACCTACCGAAGTGGTTGAAGCCAACAACCGCATCCGCGAATTAGAGGCAGAGGAGCGGCGAGAGATAATCAGGATACTCACCGAATTCTCCAAGGAAGTGAGACCCCATATCCAAGAAATACTCAACTCATATATCTTCCTGGCAAAAATCGATTTCATCCAGGCAAAGGCAGAGCTTGCCGCAAGCATGAAGGGAATAGAGCCCGAAGTGCTGCAACAACCGTATATTGACTGGATCCACGCCGTTCATCCACTGCTGCAAAGATCATTAGAGAAACAGGGAAAGCACATTGTTCCACTCGACATTATGCTCACCAAGGAAAAAAGGATTCTCATCATATCAGGACCGAATGCAGGAGGAAAATCGGTATGTCTGAAAACCACCGGATTGCTGCAATACATGATTCAATGTGGATTGTCAGTTCCCATGAGCGAGCGAAGCAAGACTGGCGTGTTCCAAAACATCCTGATAGATATCGGCGACGAGCAAAGTATAGAGAACGACCTGAGCACCTATTCAAGTCATCTGCTGAACATGAAGAACATGATCAAGGCAGCAGATGAGAAGACACTCATACTGATAGACGAATTCGGAACCGGAACAGAACCGCTCATCGGCGGTGCCATTGCCGAAAGCGTACTCATGCAATTCTGCCGACGCATGGCTTGGGGCGTGATAACCACCCACTATCAGAACTTGAAACACTTTGCCGACAAGAACAAAAACGTGGTAAATGGTGCCATGCTTTACGACCGCAACGAGATGCGGGCCCTTTTCCAATTGCAAATCGGCCAGCCAGGCTCTTCGTTTGCCATTGAGATAGCGCGGAAGATCGGGCTTCCTGAAGAAGTAATCCGCAATGCCAGCGATATCGTGGGCAGCGATTACATACAAAGCGACAAATACCTACAGGACATCGTCCGCGACAAGCGCTACTGGGAAAGCAAGCGGCAGAACATCCATCAGCATGAAAAACAGATGCAGCAGACCATTGCCCACTATGAGGCAGAGGTAAAAGAGGTGGAGCAACAACGCAAGGAAATACTGAGGCGCGCCAAAGAACAGGCAGAGGAACTGTTGCGCGAGAGCAACAAGAAGATTGAAAACACAATCCGGGAAATCAAGGAAAGTCAGGCTGCGAAGGAAGAAACGCGCCGAATCCGTGAAGGACTGAACACCTTCCGTCAGCAGATTGAAGATGTAGACACCAATGCCAACGATGAGATGATTGCGCGCAAGATACGTCAGATACAGCAGCGCAAGGAAAGAAAAGAGAAGAAGAAAAAGGAAAAAGCAGCATCGGCAGCACAACAATCCGACCAAGCTGCGCAGCAGTCCGCCAACAGTCAATCATCAGAAAAGCTTCCATCACTCACCATTGGTTCCGCCGTGCGCATCAAAGGTCTCACCTCTGTTGGCAAAATCGAGTCCACCGACGGGAAAATGGCAACCGTTATCTTCGGTGACATGCGCACAAAGATGAGAATGGAAAGACTGGAACCGGCTTCCATGCCTAAAAAAGAAGAGCCGCATGCCTACGTAACCGTAAGCAGAGAAACGCGCGAAACGATTGACAACAGGAAACTGCACTTCAAGCAAGATCTTGATGTACGCGGCATGCGCGGTGATGAAGCTATCAATGCCGTCACCTATTTCATCGACGATGCCATATTGGTAGGCATGAGCCGCGTGAGGATTCTTCACGGAACCGGCAGCGGCATACTGAGACAACTCATCAGGCAGTATCTCTCCACAGTTCCTAACGTGCAGTCATACCGCGACGAACATGTTCAATTCGGCGGTGCCGGCATCACTGTCATAGACTTGGAATAGAAGTGTAATTAGAGGTGAGAGGTGAGGGATTAGAGGTGAGAAATTAGAAGTGAGAGGTGAGAGGTGAGAGATTAGAACTATATTATTGGGGCAACATATTTGCTTAATAACGAAGCGTGGGACAATCGCTTATTTAATAATATAGGTTCTGGACTTCACCTGTTACAACCAATAAGCAACGCCCACGCTAATTCTTATAATACAATCATTAACAGCATGGTTGGCTTGCTATCATCGTTGCAACTGAGGAATTGTCCAGATTCACATTATAGACGATATTTGCTTTTGCCAAATACCCATGATGATATTTCACCACGGTATATTCCGAATGCAAAGATAGTATTTTATTTCAAATAAAACAATTTTTTGAAAAAAAAATAAGTTTTATTATGAAAAAGCATAACTTTACCTAATAATTTATAAAAAAAGGGGATACAGCGCAAGCTGCATCCCCTGATTATTTTCTGTTCTGATAGAAGACTATTTCACCTTGTCAACGATGGCCTTGAAAGCCTCTGGATTGTTGACAGCAAGGTCGGCGAGCACTTTGCGGTTGATCTCGATACCAGCCTTGTGCAAGTTACCCATCAATTGTGAGTAGCTCAGTCCCTCCATGCGTGCAGCGGCATTGATGCGCTGAATCCACAGAGCGCGGAAATTGCGCTTCTTGGTTCTGCGGTCGCGATATGCGTATGTAAGACCTTTCTCCCAGGTATTCTTAGCTACTGTCCAAACATTCTTGCGGGCTCCGAAATAGCCGCGTGTCAATTTGAGAATTCTCTTTCTCCTTGCTCTTGAAGCAACGTGATTTACTGATCTTGGCATAGTTTTGTTCCTTTCCTAAATTAATTGTTTAACGAAGGCAGAGCAAATCGCGTACCTGCTTCATGTTTGACGGGTCAACAATAGCCTGGTGAACCAGGTTTCTCTTTTGCTTCTTTGTTTTCTTTGTCAGAATGTGACTGTGATAAGCGTGCTTTCTTTTCAGCTTACCGGTACCGGTGAAACGAAATCTCTTCTTCGCACCGGCGTTTGTCTTTACTTTTGGCATTTTTTCTTTTAAATTAATTGTTAATATTTACAGTGGCAACGCATATACCCGGCGTTACGCACCAATCTTCCTTCTTATTCTTCTCCTTTCAGTTTCTTCAACAGTTCATCACCGCCTTTGATATTTGCAAACAGACCACCGTTGGCAGGAGCATCCTCAACCGGATTATCCTGGGCAGCTTTCTGAGCCTGCTTCGAAATTTCCTTTGCCTCAGCCTCGCGCTTTTCCCTGTCGAGCTTCTGCTGGCTCTTCTTTGCCACGCCGGCTTTCTTGGGTGATATGTACAGGAACATCTTCTTTCCCTCAAGTGAAGGCATCTGCTCCACCTTGCCATACTCTTCCAGATCGTTGGCGAAACGCAAAAGCAGCACCTCGCCCTGCTCCTTGAACAGGATGGAACGCCCGCGGAAGAACACGTAGGCTCTCACCTTATTTCCTTCTTCGAGGAATTCCTTGGCATGTTTCAGCTTGAAGTTATAGTCGTGGTCATCGGTCTGAGGACCGAAACGTATTTCTTTCACCTCCTGCTTCACCTGCTTTGCCTTCATTTCCTTGGCACGTTTCTTCTGCTGATAGAGGAACTTGCTGTAGTCAATGAGACGACAAACAGGCGGGTTTGCATTCGGGGAAATCTCAACAAGGTCTACTCCCTGCTGACGTGCCATATCCAAAGCTTGTCGTGTTGGCAGAACCATTGATTCTCCGTCACCCACAATACGTACTTCGCGCACACGAATCTGCTCGTTCACACGGTACTGCTGTCCTTTTTTGTCGTTCTTCATTAACTGTTTTAGTTCAACTTTTTCGTTAAGCCAGATGAGCTGAATGATGCTCGCACCAATTCTGCCATGGCGATAAAAGGTCGGATAGAAATCCAACTTATTAGAAATCGGCTGCAAAGATACTTATAAATTAAGAATTAAGAATGAAGAATGAAGAATTATCTCGACGCTGTTAATTATTTTTAACACCACTTACGAACTTTTTTAGTTCATACAGCTGCACACGAGACCTTATTTCTGATCTTCACTCTTCATTCTTCAGCAAATCAGAAGTCCTTGGTCATCTCTGCCACCTTGGCATTCACCTCATCGATGAACTCCTGAATTGTCTTCACACTTTGCTCTCCACCACCTTGCGGGCGCACGGCAACCAATCCCTCTGCTGCCTCTTTCTCGCCGACGATCACCATGTAAGGGATGCGCTTCAGCTCGTTGTCGCGTATCTTCCTTCCAAGTTTCTCGTTGCGCAAATCCAGTGTGGCGCGCACACCCTGCAGGTCGAACTTCCTGGCAACCTCCTTGGCGTAGTCGTTATACTTCTCCGAGAGCGGCAGAATGGCGACCTGATCGGGAGTGAGCCACAATGGGAAATGACCGCTGGTATGCTCGATGAGCACGGCGCAGAATCGCTCCATGCTGCCAAAAGGTGCACGGTGGATCATCACGGGAGTCTTCTTCGTGTTGTCCTCGTCGGTATACTCCAGTTGGAAACGCTTTGGCAGGTTATAGTCTACCTGGATTGTACCTAACTGCCAGCGGCGCCCGATGGCATCTTTGATCATGAAGTCGAGCTTCGGACCGTAGAAAGCTGCCTCGCCATACTCGATCTTGGCGGGCAACCCCTTCTCCTCGCAAGCCTCAACGATGGCTTTTTCTGCCAGAGCCCAGTCCTCATCAGTACCCACATACTTCTCGTGGTCGTTGGGATCGCGTAGTGAAATCTGAGCCTCGAAGTTGAATCCGAAGGCGGTGAGCACGATATTGATGATCTCCATCACATTGAGGAACTCCTGCTTCACCTGGTCGGGACGACAGAAAAGGTGGGCATCATCCTGGGTGAATGAGCGCACGCGGGTCAGTCCATGCAGTTCTCCGCTCTGCTCATATCTGTAAACCGTACCAAACTCGGCGATGCGCAACGGCAGGTCGCGATAGGAACGCGGCTTGTTGGCAAATATTTCGCAGTGATGCGGGCAGTTCATCGGTTTCAGCATGTACTCTTCTCCTTCCTCGGGAGTGGTTATCGGGCGGAAAGAATCCTTTCCGTAGTGAGCATAGTGTCCGCTGGTCACGTAGAGGTTCTTGCTTCCGATGTGCGGAGTGATCACCTCCTGATAGCCGAAACGCTTCTGCACCTTGCGCAGATGATCCTGCAAACGAAGGCGGAGCTCAGTGCCCTTGGGCAGCCAGATGGGCAGTCCCTTGCCCACGCGCTCAGAGAACATGAACAAATCCATCTCCTTTCCAATCTTGCGGTGGTCGCGCTTCTTGGCTTCCTCCAGCATGACGAGATACTCGTCGAGCATCTTTTTCTTGGGGAAAGAGATACCGTAGAGGCGCTGCATCTGCTCGCGCTCGGCATCGCCGCGCCAGAAAGCACCGGCAACACTGGTGAGCTTCACTGCCTTGATGTCGCCCGTGTTCACGAGGTGCGGTCCTCGGCAGAGGTCGGTGAAGCGTCCCTGCGTGTATGTAGTGATGGTTCCGTCTTCCAAGTCCTGCTCAATGTGCTCGCACTTATAGGTCTGACCGTCGGCGGCAAACTCCTTCAGGGCATCGCTCTTCGACACCTCGCGGCGCACCACCGGCTCTTTCTTCCCGGCGAGTTCCTTCATCTTATCCTCAATCTTGGTGAAATCGCCCTCCTTGATCTGCTCTCCGTCGGGCAGCAGCACGTCATAGAAGAATCCGTTTTCGATTGCGGGACCGAATCCGAACTGAATGCCGGGATACAATTCCTTGAGTGCCTCGGCCAGCAAGTGAGCGCTGGTGTGCCAGAAGGTATGCTTTCCCTCGTCGTCATCCCATTTGTAGAGGGCAATGGTAGCATCCTCGTTGATGGGTCGGTTCAATTCAACTGTCTCACCATTCACACCGCAACTGATAACGCTGCGTGCCAAAGCCGGTGATATGCTCTCAGCAATTTCGAGTCCTGTCACGCCCTGCTCATACGAGCGAACAGAGCCGTCTGGAAATGTAATGTTAATCATTCTGTTGTTATTTAAAATCGATATTGGGTGCAAAGTTAGCACTTTATTTTGAGATAGCGTCATATTTGCGGATTTTTCTTTATAAATAACTCTCCATACCCGAAAAAACACAGATGACGTGCATTTCGGTGCAATTGCCTGACTATCAAAGAAATGAGAAAAATCATGCGTTACTCGCTGCGTTACCAGCTGCGTTACCAGCTGCGTAATTTCATTGACCATTTTCCATTGAACATTGACCATTTTCCATTGAACATTGACCATTTTCCATTGAACATTGACTATTTACCATTGAACATTGACCATTTTCCATTGAACATTGACCATTTTCCATTGAACATTGACTATTTACCATTGACATTGATCATTGACCGGTAGACGTAGACCATTCACAAATACGATGATCAATGGTCATTGGAAAATGGTCAATGAAATTACGCAGCTGGTAACGCAGCAGGTAACGCAGCGGGTAACGCACAAAATCGATGAAGCAACTGATAATCAGACGGTTATGCTCAAGTGCAGATCTTTTATAAAATTAGTCTATAGTTGATGCGAAAATCTATGGGGTTAAACAATAACAATTGACGGGAACTATGGTTTTGGAAGGTGAAAGAGTATGTTTTATACACAGAAACCATAGGTTTTTATGCCCAAAAGCATAGGTTTCACCGGCTACAACCTACTTGTGCTCCTTCGCAGCCTTGTATTTCTTGATCAGTCCGTAGGCATTAAAGAGTCCGAGTTCGCCCGCTTTGCTCAGGTCTTCGAGGCCTTCTGCCTTGTTGCCGCTATAGATACGCGCCAGTCCGCGGTTGTAATAGGCTTCGGCGATGTTGGGATCGAGCTCGATGGCTCGCGAGTAGTCGTCGATGGCAGCCTGGTATTGCTTGCGCGAGGCATGGAGCGTTGCGCGGTCGTAATAGATAAACGGATTGTGCGGACTTAGGCTGATGGCCTGGTCGAAATCGGCAAAGGTGCGGGCAGCCCTGAGGTCGGAGTCGATGCCTTGTGACTGTGTGAACTCGTTCATCAGTGCCTGGCAAACGCCGCGCTGCCAATAGGCGATGGCCGATGTGCTGTCGGTCTGCACGTAAGCGGTGAGGTCGTTGATGGCAGCATCGAAATTCTGCACCACCGAATATGCCACGGCGCGATGGATGAGCAGTGCCTTGTCGGCGTTCAGGTCTTTGATGGCTGCCACATCGGCCGAAAGCGAATCCACCAGCATGAAGTAGGCACGCGTCTCACCCTCGCTGAGTGTCTGCTGATTGCATGTGATGTTGATGCTGTGGCGCGGATGGGAGGTGCGGTTGAATGCCTCCACCTCGTTGTCGTATGCGGTGTAGCTCTTCACCCCGTTGCTGTAGCGGCGGTACGACAGCACATACATCGGCATGTATTCGTCTTCCACCTTGCGGTTCTGCACCTTGCCACGGTAGGCGGAGTTGTATTCGTGCTCCACCACCTGCTCGTCGGCCTCCACCAGCTGGTTGTATTTCTCCATGTCGATGTCGCTCTGCTTGCGAATCTCCTTGCTTTTCTTCTTGCCCCAACGCGGCTGTATGCCCAAGTGCTTGTCCATCTGCGCCTTGAAAATGCGGAATTCGTCCATCTCAGCCTGTGCCGTCATGCCCAGTCGGCGGTAGCACCGCGCGCGATACTGCAGTCCTGTCCAGAAATTCGGGAACTCATCGATTACCCGGCTATAGTCGCGGATGGCGCCCCGCAGGTCGCCTGTCCTGTCGAGCAGCAGGGCACGGTTGAAGATAGCCATGATGTTGTTCGGCTCCAGGTTGATGATGAAGTCGAAATCATCGATGGCACGGTTGTCGTCGCCCACTTGCACGCGCAGCTGTCCGCGGTTGTAGTGAGCCAGGAAATTGTTGGGATCAAGCTCGATGGCCTTGTCGTAATCCGCCATGGCACCGCGCAGGTTGTTGATATTATACCTTGCCAGCGCGCGGTTCACATAATTGTTCGCCACGGTGGGCTTCAGGTGGATTGCCTTTCCGAGCTGCTGGTCGGCATCTTTCCATTTTTTCCGACTCAGGCTGATCATTGCCCTGACCGTCCAAGCCTCACCGTCGTAGGGATCCAGTTCCAATGAGCGGTCGAGAAACGACGATGCCGCCACGGTGTCGCTCTGCTGCATGCACACCTCAGCCTTGAGCTGATAGATCTTGGCATTGGTTTTCCAGCGGTTCATCATCGAGTCGAGCTCGAAGTTAGCCTTGTCATAGTCCTTGTCTTGTATGCGGCACAGGGCGCGGTTGTACCACAGGTTCATGTTCATTGGGTCGTTGGCAATCGCCCTGTCATAGTCGGTGGCGGCATCCGCATATTTCTGCTGCCTGATGCGGCACACTCCCCGCAGCTCATAGATATTCGAAACGTATGGATTCAGGCTGATTGCCTCCGTGCAGTCGTTCTCTGCGCCGAGATAGTCGTCAAGATTATATTTCGCCACAGCCCTGAAATACCACGGTTCATAGAGATAGGGCTTTGCCGTGATCACCTGATTGAAATACTGGATAGAGAGCACGTAGTCTTCATAATACAATGCGCTCCGCCCCGCCATGATAACTCGGTCGATGTTATACTGGGCGCGCGCTGGCATGAAGGCAAAAAGGCAGAAAAGTAAAAGACCGTGCAGCCTCTTACCTTTCAGTATCTTTGATGGTGTATTTCCCTTCAACATGCTCATCCTTTTTACCTGTTTGCATTTCGCGGCGTGGCGATTTCCTTGCCGTAATGTTATCTCCGTGGGGGCTTGGTGCGATAGGAGCAGCGGTATTTCCCCAGTGTGAGTGCCTTCAGTTTGTTCTTGATCAACTGGCGGCGCAGTGGAGATATTCTGTCGATGAACATGTGAGCGTCGAGATGATCGAACTCATGCTGCATCACACGGGCGAGATAGCCGTCGACCCACTCATCATGCTCGTTGCGGTCGGCATCTTCATATTTCACGCGGATGCGCTTGGGGCGCACCACTTTCTCATGTATGCCCGGCAGCGACAGGCACCCCTCCTCCATCGCCTCTGTCTCACTGTCGTCGAACTCGATGATATGAGGATTGATATATGCCTTCCGGAATCCCTTGTACTCGGGAAGATCCTCGGAAATCACATCCAAGTCGATGACAGCCACGCGGATGTCAAGCCCGATCTGGGGCGCTGCCAGTCCCACACCGTCGCTTGCAGAGAGCGTTTCGAACATATTGTCGATCAGAACGCCCAGGTCGGGATAGTCTTTCGGTATATCCTGACTCTCTTTGCGCAACACCGGTTGCCCATATATATAAATAGGTAGAATCATCTTTTGATATTCCTGCTTATTGTTTTCTAAAAACCGCGGCGCCGGCTCTCCATATAACTCTGGAGAATAATGGTGGCACTGATTTCATCCACCAGTGCCTTGTCTTGCCGCGCCTTCCTATGTAGTCCCCCGTCGAGCATCGCCCGATGAGCCAACACCGACGTGAACCGCTCATCAACATATTCGATGGGGATTTCGGGGCATGCCTTTCGCCAGCGGTTCACAAACTGCTCTACACGCTGCATGTTCTCGCTGGGAGCCCCGTTGGGCTGTATAGGCTTGCCGATGACAACTCTCTCCACCGCCTCGCGTGATATGTAAGACTGGAGAAAGTTGAAAAGTTCAGACGTAGAAACAGTCGCCAACCCATTTGCAATAATCTGCAATGGGTCGGTGACTGCTATGCCTGTACGTTTTTTGCCGTAGTCTATCGATAATATCCTTGCCAATGCTATTTTACTGCTGGTTAAAGAGCAGCCATGCATCGGGATATTGCGAGCGGAATTCGTTGCGGCTGCGCACTGCACTTGCCTTATCGTCGAATGTTGCAGCGATTACACGATAGAAATTGTTTCCGCTGTTGAATGCCACCTGTGCAGGATAGCCTGCATTGCGGAGCTGGCGGGCAAGCCCATCAGCATTTGCCTTTACAGAGAAAGAACCAACCACAACGCTGAAGTTCTTCAGGCCGCTGCCATCAACAACCGTCAGCTTCTCCTGACGTACGGACACGTTATCCACATTGTCGATAACGGTGGTCTCGTTCACAGGCTTCACCGTTACGGGAGCCACAACGGTTGTCTCCTCCACTGCTTGTGCGCCCACGGCAGCCTCTTGAGCCTTTGCTTTTTCATAGGCCTTGCGATAGGCGCTCTCTTTCTGTGAACCACAACTTGTAAATGCTAATGCCATGCACAATCCTGCGCAAATTACCATGTACTTCTTCATACTTTTCTCTATTGTTAGAATTAAACTTATTTCAAATAATGTGCGAAATTACACAAAATCAATCAAAAACCGAGAAAAATGGTGCATAAAGTTTGTTAAATGACATAAATACACGGTTTTTAACAAAAAATGAGTGTCAAAATCATTGCAGTTACAAGAAAAATGACTATTTTTGCGAGAACTTTCATCAAGACATATCAAACATTAAAATCAACAAAGAATATGAAAACATTAGGTTACATTGGCGCATTCCTCGGCGGTGCCATCGCCGGAGCAGCATTAGGATTACTCGTAGCACCCGAAAAAGGTACTGACACACGTGAGAAGATTACAGATGCCATCGATGACTTCTGCAAGAAGCACAACATCAACCTCTCACGCAAGGAGATTGTCGACTTGGCTGACGGCATCAAGGAAGCAGCTGCCGACATCGCTGAATAATCTGTTCTCATGTTTTCAACAGACAAGAACATAGAGACCATCGGGCAGCTCATTGAGGTGCTCAAGCATTATGTGGGGCTGCAGAACGAGTATCTGAGGCTCGACGTAATCGAGAAGGTAGTGAGGCTCATCACGGCACTTACCATTGCCGCCGTGGTGTTCCTCATTATCATCATCATTTTTATCTACCTATCATTCGCTGCCGCCTATGCCATGGCGCCCCACACGGGTTATCCACTGGCATTCCTCATCGTGGCAGCTTTCTATCTATTGATATTCCTCTTGTTCCTCGCGTTCAGAAAGAACTGGATTGAAAAGCCGCTGGTGAAATTCCTTGCCAGCTTGCTGATGGAACAATAGCTTTCATGCGGATTATGACAGAAGAAACGAACACGAACATATATACCACCTTGCGTTCCATTGAGGAACGGAAGATGCAGTTGCTGAAAGAAATTCGCAAGGACAATGACAAGATGAACAAGCTGCGCAAGGACTTGTTCGCAAAACCCACTGCCCTTACTACTAAACGCGGCAAGCTTAATGTTCAAGGCCTGATGAGTACGGGTGCCGGAGTGTTCGACGGTCTGCTGTTAGCATGGAAGCTCTACAGGAAATTCAAGAAATAACATCTACAATTTGTCCATCGTAAGCCAGCTGGATGTCTTCGGGCAACCGGCTGTTCACCTTTTCGTGCAGTCCGATGTCGTGGCAGGAATGTATGAGAAATGTCTGTCGGGCACCTATCTTCCGTGCAAAGGCAATGGCATCGTCCACATTCTGATGGGCATGATGGGCGGGATGAAACCGCAATGCATTCACTACCAATGTGTCAACATTCTGTAAATAAGGCAGTTCCGAGTCGTCCATCGTCTTCATATCCGTAATATAGGCAAGCCCGCCTATCCGATAACCCGTTATAGGAAGCTGGTGATGATACACGCGGATGGGGATCACCTGCAACTCGTTCACATGAATTGGCGTGTGATATTGCAGTGTATGCAGGCAGATTCGGGGAGCACCCGGATAGCGGTTCTCAGCAAAACAGTATGGAACGGTGTTCATCAGTCCGCGCGAAGTCAGTTCGTCGGCATACACATCCACTTCACCGAACTGGCAAAAAGGGCGCAAGTCGTCGATGCCACCTACGTGATCGTAATGGATATGAGTGAGCAGCACAGCGTCGATCTTGCGGAATGGCTGTGCGAGCATCTGCTGACGGAAGTCGGGACCCGTATCTATCAGTATGCGCGTCTGCTCTGTTTCTATCATTGCAGAGCAGCGCAAGCGCTTGTCATGTGGGTCTTCACTGCGGCAAACCTCACACTGACAGCCGATGGATGGCACTCCTACCGACGTTCCTGTGCCTAAAAAGATCAGTTTCATTTTCATTTTCTGCCCTCAGATGATATTCACTTCAGGAAAAATCTCTATGCCGAACTTTGCGAAAACATCCTTGCGGATGGCATCGCAAAGACTTACAATCTCGTCGCCAGCAGCTCCGCCGCGGTTGACAAGTACCAAAGCCTGCTTGCCGTGAACACCTGCACGGCCGAGGCTCTTGCCTTTCCAGCCGCACTGATCAATCATCCAGCCTGCCGGAATCTTCTCATGACTGCCGTCAACGGTGTAATGCGGCATCCCAGGATATATGGCAGCCAATTCCAGATACTTCTCTCTTGAGACCACAGGATTCATGAAAAAGCTGCCTGCATTGCCCTCAATCTTGGGGTCTGGTAGCTTGGCATTGCGGATATTGATAATCGTCTGCCGCAAATCATCTGCAGTTGGGCTCTCTAAATGCTGGCGTTTCAGCTCTTCGCGGATATTGCCATAGTCGATGTTGAGCTGCTCTGCCGACGGCAAAAGATATACTACGGAAGTGATCAGATAGCGGTTGCGCCACTCGTGCTTGAAGCGGCTGCTACGATAACCATACTGACATTCATCGCGCGATATTGTCACCTCCTCGCCCGAAGCTATCTCCACGGCATGGATGCGAGATATATAATCGCCCGCTTCCGACCCGTATGCACCGATATTCTGTACGGCAGAAGCCCCCACTTCACCAGGTATGAGCGACAGATTCACCAGATTGCCGTAGCCATGCGATGTGCACCAAGCAACCACATCGTCCCATATCTCACCGCTTCCGCACTCTACCAGCAAGTCTTTACCTGAGACGGAATCGGTATTATCCTCCATTCTTTCGATGCCTTTGATGGTAGAATGCACGACAACACCCTTGAAATCCTTTGTCAGCAGCAGATTGCTGCCGCCACCAATAATCAGGAACGGGCTATCGGAAGCGCGCAAAATGGCAGCCACCTGCTGCGCTTCCTGAATGTTGGAGTATTCAAGGAAGCGGTCGCATTTGGCTTCGATGCCGAATGTGTTGTGAGCCTTCAGGCTGTAATTGATACAATCTTTCATCTTTCCTACTCAACCAGTTTTGTCAGTTTCCACTGAGAACCACTTTTCTTGAATGTCATTTCCATTTCCTGCCCGTTGGAAATACCGCGGAGCATGAATATTTTCTGGGAACCGGAAACATTCTTTTCACCGTAGATGATATTATAGATGGTTCCCGAAGGCAGGTCAACCGGCGCAAATGCAGGCCACTGTTCGGGCGTAATCTCGCCCACCAGCTCCTCGAAATCGTCATCGGGGTTAGGGCCGGAGAACGTAACGAAGTCGTTCAGACTCTGCATCTGGAACACGGAATCGGTGACAAAGCGGTGATAAAACGTGAGAAAAGAAGAATTGGGATTGTCTTCCACCTTGCTTTTGTGGATGGATGTGAGCATCCATTTGCCCGTTGACCTGTCGAAATGGTATTGTTCAACCTCTGAATTATCCAGGTTTATTCGCTCCATCGTCACGTGGTTGATGCTCGTATCCTTAGGAAGATCCATCTGCTTCCGGTCGTCAAGGATCAAGGTATAGAAGCCCTGCTCCATAAAGAAATGGTCAATCTTCCATGAATTCTTGGTCATGTTCACCGTATGACCGTCCTTCACCACGGGAAGGGGAAAGAGTATGCGGCGCAACTGCTGCTTTCTGTTACCTGCAAAGTTGAAGATGAAATCATCAAAAAGTTCATCGGCTGCCACAGGAATGGCTTGTTCGGCCATCAACTCCTCAAGCGTATCGCGCGAAACGGTATCCTCCGACACCAAGGTATCGGCTGCTGCGTTTTCGGAAACAGTAGTTTTCTTGTCGGTGCACCCGGCTGTCCATACCATGGTGAACACACAAGCAAAGATCACGAAATACAGACCTTTTCTCATCTTACTATCCTAAGTTTTTTCTGTCAATCTCTCAAATTCACCGCAAAAGTACAACTTTATTTTGATATAGAACACGTTTTTCCAATAAAAATGTGTAACTTTGCAGCCAAAATCAATAATATTGTCAAGATACTTGTTATAATTACAGATTATGATACTCGACAGAATAGAAGAACTTCTGAAAGAAGTCAGTGAACTTTCGGCATCAAACGCTGAAGAATTGGAAGCACTGCGACTGAAGTATCTCAGCCGTAAAGGAATCATTAACGACCTGATGGCTGATTTCCGCAATGTGGCTGCCGATGAAAAGAAGACCATCGGCATGAAAATCAATGAGCTGAAACAAAAGACAACAGAGCGTATCAACGCGCTACGCGAGCAGACAGAGAGGGCAGAAACAGCAGGAGAAGATATCGACCTCACCCGCTCGGCCTATCCAATAGAGCTCGGAACGCGCCATCCGCTTACGATTGTCAAGAACGAAATCATAGATATTTTCACGCGCATGGGCTTTGTCTTGGCCGACGGTCCTGAGGTGGAAGACGACCTTCACGTGTTTACAAAGATGAATTTCGCCGCAGATCATCCTGCGCGCGATATGCAGGACACGTTCTTTGTGGAGCAAAGCGAATTGGGAGATGTCACCAAGAACATCCTGCTGCGTAGCCATACCAGCTCGGTTCAGGCACGTGTGATGGAGCGCCAGCAGCCTCCCATCCGCATCATTTGCCCCGGAAGAGTATACAGAAACGAGGCAATCACCGCCCGCGCCCACTGCTTCTTCCATCAGATAGAAGGTCTATACATCGACAAGAACGTATCGTTCACCGACCTCAAGCAGGTGCTTCTCTCGTTTGCACGTGAGCTGTTCGGTGCCGACACGAAGATTCGGTTGCGCCCGAGCTACTTCCCGTTCACTGAACCCAGTGCTGAAATGGACATATCCTGCCACATCTGCGGCGGCGAAGGCTGCGGTTTCTGCAAGCATACCGGCTGGGTGGAGATTCTGGGATGCGGTATGGTGGATCCAAACGTGCTCGAACTTTGCGGCATCGACAGCAAAGTGTACAGCGGCTACGCATTCGGTCTGGGCGTGGAGCGCATCACCAACCTCAAGTATCAGGTGAGCGACCTGCGCATGTTCTCTGAGAACGACATCCGGTTCCTGCGCGAATTCGAAGCTGCCCGATAGTTTTCGAGGGCGTGTCAAATAGAAACTACAACTGATTTCACGGATTGCGGATTATTTAAGTTCATAATTATCAGTATGACTTATCCGTAAAATCCGTGAAATCCGTTGTTTCTGTAGCAATATCTGTATATTGACACACCTTCATTTCACTTCAATCACATCATCCAAATTAAACGTCTGGTTGCGCCAAGGCTCAAAATTCAAGGTCTCGCGCGCAACTTTTTTTTGCTCGTTTGGGGTGTGGAGCAATGATGCCGGCTGCACTTTGTTCATTCCATAGCGCACGTTGATATGGTCGGTAGCTTCCATCAGTCGGCGGTGCTTGCGCGTTTCATCGCCGGTAGAAGCAAACAAATCCTGCTCAACAGCCTCATCACTCATGATGTCTCCTAAGATAACGCCAGCCCTTTTATACTGATAATATGGCAGATAGATAGCTTCCAATGCCTGCTGGGCAGCTTTCACGATGGCAGTTGTATCTGAAGTGTCTTCCATCAGGTGAATGGTGAAGCCATTGCTATACTGATCCAAATCCTCACGATGCCGATTTGTGTTGGCAAACACCGTTACGCTGCGGCAAACACTGTGCTGGTCGCGCAGTTTGCGGGCAGCAGCCACGGCGAAATCGCGGATATAGTCTTTCAACGGCTCAAGTTGCTGCACCATATAAGTAAAGGTACGCGAGTGCATGATGGTCTGTTGCTTCGGAGGAACGGTCAAGTCGATGGATACTTGTCCATGCAATTCCATCCAGGTTCGCACTCCCGTGACGTGAAACCTGTTTTGCACGAAAGCTTTCGGGCGCTGATGGTAATCCCATGCCGTATGTATGCCCATCTGTTTCATCTTCGGAGCAGAGCGCCATCCCACTCCCCACACATCGGCAACGGGCAGTCCCTTCAAGGCTTTTTCCACATTTGCATCTTCGAGAACGCAAATGCCCTTGTAGCCAGCATAGCGCTTGGCATACCATGTGGCAACTTTTGCCAAGGTATACGTAGAAGCAATGCCGCAACTCACGGGTATTCCCGTCCCGTGCTCTATCTTCTCTTTGATGATTCCCACATATTCTCTTGTGTCAGTCTTGTCCTTATATGCAGGGATTTCTGCAAAAAACTCGTCCACGCTGTAGCGATGAAAGCCCGTAACCATATCGAGTTCTTGCACTACACTGACAATTCTGCGCGAGATATCCACGTATTTCTGAAGATTGGCAGGGAAAATGGCAACATGGTTCTTCTCTAACACATCCTTAACTTGGAAGATTGGATTGCCGCGTTTTAATCCTAATGCCTTTGCTTCCTTAGTCAGCGCAAGGATAATACCGCCTCCCGCCTCGTTGTAGTTGGCCACAACGACGGGCTTTCCTTTCAATTCAGGCCGGAAAGCGACCTCGCATGATGCATAAAAGCTATTGCAGTCGATATGAAGTATAGGCATACGAAAAGAACAGATTTGTCAAAACACCACCTTGCGCTTAAGCACCCACGTTACAACACCCCACACCGTGAAATTCATGGATGGCAAAACCTCTATCGGCGAGTATTTGCGATTGCCCGACTTGAGAAGGATTTTGTTTCCGCTCTGCACGATTCGTTTCACGCAGAACTCACCATTCAGCATGCACACAGTGAGGTTCTGCTTCGAAGGATATAGCGAGCGGTCCACGAGAAGCAAGTCGCCGGTATCGATTCCCTCATCTACCATCGAATCGCCAACCACACGGACGATGAAAGTAGTTGAGGGATGGTTCACCAATTCCTTATTCAGGTCGATGGGCTGACTCATATAGGCATCCTGAACAGGTGAGGGAAAACCTGCATGCACGTCACCTGCCCCGACTATATTTACGCGAAGCGGCGAATTCGTTTCCACGGGGAAGAACTCCAATTCCGGCTTTTTCATAGACAAATAATTCTTCTTCAACAACACATAATAACCATCGATACGCAGGTTTGGGACACTTCACGCCCTCAACCTTCAGAGAACCTATACACGGTGACCGTACCGCCGTCGCTGTGACAATACTTGCAAAGCAACTGCTGAATATATCGGGCATTCGCCATCACCTGCTCCTCGTTGCCGTCATAGCCATTGATCAAAACCAGCAGATGAGTGGTATTGATGCCTATTTTCGTACGTTCATGGTCGCTCGTCGGCGTTCCCACTCCCCCATCAGCATCGCGATAGACGGGCAATCCCTCAATATTGATCATGCCGCGCCCTATGCCTTCGTAGGGTTCGTCTTTTTTCCCGACTCCCAAAATGAGCGTTTCGCCGCTGAACTTGTCGGCATCAAAGCCTCCGATACTATAGCCGAAGCGGATGCTGGCGAGGTTTATCAGGTCGACAAGCGTATCAATCTGATACAGTTCCTTGCCCTGTAGCATGCGGCGGATCAGCGATTCGCTGGCAGGGCGATAGCGTGACGGATCCTTGCCACATGCCTTATAGACACGCCTTGTGGCGGCTATGCCCGACATCTGCTTGAGGCTTTCGGTTGTCAGTTGCGCTCTATACTCCTTGCCCAGGGCATGTATCTCATCCCAAAGCGGCTGACAATAGGGACTGTTTTCCACCAGAGCCTCCACCGCTGCGCCCACAAAACCGGCGCAGACCTGCTCTATCTCGTTTGAAACAAGCACTTTCACCATAGCTCTATTCTATCATTTTCAGAAATTCATCTTCACTGACAATGGCAATGCCCAGCTTTTCTGCCTTCTGCAACTTGCTTGGCCCCATGTTCTCGCCTGCGAGAATGAATGATGTCTTGCCACTGATACTGCCCACATTCTTTCCTCCATGCTGCTCGATAAGCGCCTTATACTCGTCGCGGCTGTGATGTTCGAACACACCGCTGATCACGATGCTCTTGCCTTGAAGCTTGTCGGAAGCCCCCTGAAGCTGCTCTTCTGAGAGGCTCATCTGCAATCCGTAGTTGCGAAGGCGGTTGATAATCTCTATGTTCTCGGGCTGATGGAAATAGGAAACCACACTCTTTGCGATCACCTCTCCTACCCCCTCCACTTCTTGAAGTTCTTGGAGCGATGCCGACATCAGCGAATCCATGTTCTTAAAATGGCGTGCGAGCAGCCGGGCAGATGTCTCTCCCACGAAGCGGATGCCCAATGCGAAGACCACTCTCTCAAAAGGAACCTGCCTGGAAGCGTTGATTCCATTGACGATTTTCTGTGCCGACTTGGTGCGGCTTCCGTCTCCGTTGATCTGCTGAACGTCGATATCATAGAGGTCGGCGATATTGTGTATCAGCCCGTGGCGGTAGTATTCGTCAACGGTTTCGGGTCCCAACGAATCGATGTTCATCGCCTTTCGCGATATGAAATGCTCGATGCGCCCTTTGATCTGAGGAGGACAGCCTGCGTCATTCGGGCAGTAATGCGCCGCCTCACCTTCATATCTCACCAGTTTAGCGCCGCATTCCGGGCAGTGGGTGATAAATTCCACGCGGCGGGCGATGATTGGCCGCTGGTCGATATCCACGCCTACAATCTTCGGAATGATCTCTCCGCCCTTCTCCACATACACATAATCGCCGATGTGGAGGTCGAAACTGCGGATAAAATCCTCATTGTTCAGCGTGGCGCGCTTCACGGTTGTGCCGGCCAACTGCACCGGTTCCATGTTGGCAACAGGGGTCACCGCTCCTGTCCTTCCTACCTGATAGGTCACTTCGTTCAGTCTCGTGCAGGCTCTTTCTGCCTTAAACTTATAGGCAATAGCCCAGCGCGGACTCTTGGCGGTGTATCCCAGCGCGCGCTGCTGCCGCAGGGAATTCACTTTGAGAACGATGCCGTCGGTTGCCACGGGCAGGTTCTTGCGCTCCGAATCCCAATAGTTGATGAAGTCGATAACCTCTTGAAGGGTCTTCACCTTGCGCATTCCCTCACTGATTTTGAATCCCCACGAGCGGGCAATTGCCAAGTTTTCGAAGTGACCGTCGGCGGGAAGATCCTCGCCCAACAGATAATACAGATAGGCATCCAACTGCCTTGATGCCACGAGTTCCGACTTCTGGCTCTTCAGCGTGCCGCTTGCGGCGTTGCGGGGATTGGCAAACAGCGGTTCTTCAGCTGCCTCGCGCTCGGCATTGAGGCGCTCGAACACTTTCCACGGCATCAGTATCTCGCCCCTGATTTCGAAGTTTTGCGGATAGGGAACGGTGTCGGCAAGCTCCTCGGGCGACTTTAACACCAAGGGAATGGTGCGGATGGTCTTCACGTTGGCGGTCACATCGTCGCCCCTCACGCCATCGCCGCGCGTCACGGCACGCACCAATCGCCCCCCCTCGTAGGTGAGCGAGATGCTCAATCCGTCGTATTTCATCTCACAACACACGTCGAAATCCTCGCCGTTGAGTCCCTTCTTCACGCTGTTGAACCATTCCCCCACTTCCTGTTCGCTATAAGTATTGGCAAGCGAAAGCATCGGATAGCGGTGCTCCACCTGCTGAAACTCCTGATTCAGGTCACTTCCCACGCGCTGTGTGGGTGAGTTTTCGTCTGCCATCTCGGGATGCCGCGCCTCCAAATCCTGCAATTCGTGCATCATGAAATCAAATTCCTGATCGGAAATCACGGGCTGGTTCTCTACGTAATACCTGTAGTTATGCTCATGCAGCTGCTTCCTCAGCTGCTCAATTCTCTGTTTCTCGTCCATAGTCGGAATATTTTTTGCAAAGGTAATAAAATTATTTGAAAACCAGATAATTGAAAGGCGAAAAAAAAGCATAGGTTTTGAGCTTCAAAAACATAGATTTTGACGTTCAAAAGCATAGGTTTTGAGCCTCAAAAGCATAGGTTTTGAACCCCGAAAGCATAGGTTTTGAGCACTGAAACCATAGGTTTTGCAAAACGGCAACGCAGAACCTATGGTTTCACCCCTGCTTGGGCGGCACTCAACATGGTGGAAAACACACGACAATGCGGGCGGCGAAAGCCATCGAAATCACCCTTTTCGGCACATTTTTCGCCAATTTGTGCATTTTTTTCTGAATTATTTGGTGGAAAGAAAGAAAATCACTACATTTGCAGTAAATATTATGATACCATGGATATTATTAAAGATTTTAGTGAACTAACCGAGCGACTGAAAAACGGAAAACGATGTCGCGTAGTATCAGTAGAAGCAAACGATGACCATTCTCGTGAGGCAATAGAAAGAGCAACCAGCGAAGGATGGGCCGAAGTGACCAACATTCATCTCTCCACTGTTGAGGAATCGGCAGCCGAGGCCGTACGTCGCGTACACCGCGGCGAGGCAGAAGTGGTGATGAAAGGCATCTTGAACACCGACGTTCTCTTGCGTGCCATCATCAATAAAGACAATCGCGAAGAGGGTCTTCTGCCTGTTGGCAATGTGCTTTCGCATGTGAGCGCCATGCAAATCCCCGCTTACCACAAGCTGCTGTTCATGAGCGACGCTGCTGTCATTCCCTTCCCCACGCTCGAACAGCGCATTGCCATGATCAAATACGTGATCAGTCTCTGCCGGGTATATGGCATCGAGCAGCCGCGCATCGCCCTGGTGCACTGCACGGAAAAGGTTTCGCCCAAATTCCCCATTACGCTCGACTACCAGAAAATCGTGGAAATGTGCCAGGCAGGAGAGTTCGGAAACGCCATCATAGATGGTCCGACCGACCTGAAATGCGCCGTTGACAAGGAATCAGCCGACATAAAAGGCATCAAGAGTCCGCTCGAAGGCAACGCCGATGCAGTGATCATGCCCGACATTGAGGCAGGCAACGTATACTACAAGACACTGACTGCATTCACAGATACCAAGCTTGCCGTGGGCCTGCAAGGAACTTCATGCCCCATAACACTCACATCCCGCGCCGACACAGCTGAGACAAAGTACAACAGTCTCGCCATGGCGTGCCTGCAAGCACAGTATAAATAACATTGCCGGAAAAACATTACACATATTTATATTATGAAGATACTTGCCATTAACCCAGGAATGATATCCACCAAGATTGGTGTGTTCATTGATGAAGAATTGGATTGGCATTCCACCATCAACCATCCCTTCGAGGAATTGTGCCGCTATCCGTTTATCATGGATGAGTTCCCCTACCGCAGGGAGAAACTTGTGGAAGAACTGGAACGCAACGGATACAAGCTCGACTTTGATGTTGTCGTTGGCAGAGGCGGATTAGTGAAACCCATAGAAAGCGGTGTCTATGAACTGAACGACAAAGTAATCGAGGACACCAAGCACCCACGACTGCACCATGCATGCAATCTGGGGTCGCTTCTTGCACTGAGTCTCGCCAAGGATATACCCGGCTGCCGCGCATTTACCGTAGATCCG
The DNA here is from genome assembly GCA_017471245.1 of Prevotella sp. Lineage (GTDB taxonomy): Bacteria > Bacteroidota > Bacteroidia > Bacteroidales > Bacteroidaceae > Prevotella. The sequence goes on along the minus strand of JAFUVB010000003.1, from coordinate 56,681 downwards.
GGCGTGGTCGACGAGCTCGACGACATCGCAAGAATTACCGGTTTGCCCGAAATGCCCCACCAAACCATCTGGCATGCACTGAACCAACGCGAGATAGCAAAGCGCTATTGCCGGGAGCACGGTGTGAAATACGAAGAGCAAACCCTCATTGTGTGCCACATGGGAAGCGGAATCTCATTCGCCATACACCACAACGGGCGCGCCATCGAGTGCTCCGACGCACTGGGCGGACATGGTCCGTTCACTCCGTCACGTACGGGAACGCTGCCGTCGGCACAACTTATCAAGCTCTGCTACAGCGGGCAATACACTGAGGAAGAGATGCTCCGAAAGATCAACGGCCACAGTGGACTGACCGCACATCTGGGAACCAACGACTGCAGAGAGGTGGAAAAGCGCATTGCCGAGGGTGATGCTCACGCCAAATTGGTGCTCGATGCCATGATCTATCAGATAGCACGATACTTGGGTTCGTTAGCTCCCGTCACCAACGGACATGTGGATGCCATCCTGCTAACGGGCGCCATCTCGAACAGCAAATATGTCACCGGCGGATTAGAAGAACGCTTGAGCTATCTGGCACCTGTGTTTGTATATCCCGGCGAAGACGAACTGACGGCTCTTGCCCACAATGCCTATCGAGCAATGACCGGGCAACAGGAGATCAAAGACTATCAATAACGAAACGCGCACAACCGTTTTCAAGACAATGCGCAGCACATCCAAGCCGCGCATCCTGTAGAGCGTTAATTATCAAAGAGGGTGTTTCATAATACAGACATTCCTATAGAGACAACGGATTTCACGGATTTCACGGATTATTAAAGTACCTGATTATCAGCATGACTTAAATCCGTAATATCCGTGAAATCCGTTGTGGTTTCATTTAAACATGCCCTCTTTGCTCATTATGCATAGTGACATCAGAGGGAAATGGCTGTCAGCGCTTGTCCATCACGCCATAATTCGCCCATGCCTCCTGAGGATAGTTCACCTTGATGATTCTCTTTTTCGCAGCAAAGCTATCCTTCACGTCGTTGAGGACGGCATTCATTTTCTTCACTTTCAATGAAAGCTCAGCCCGCAAAGCATCGCATTCAGAGTTGCACTTGCTCAGCAAATCCAGCTCTTCGCTCATTTTGTTGAGATCGGCATCGCTGATACCGCGTGCTTTTAGTTCTTCCAAGTTCTTGCGCAGACCATCTATCAGGGTCTGACTCTTTCCGATTTGCAGTTCAATTGTCTTTGACATACTTTCAAAAAATTAATGGTTCGTATGCAAAAATACGAAAAAAATGCTTTTTACGTTCTTGCGTATAATCAACAATTTAGTGATTTTTAAGCATTCAAAACCCTGTACTTAACTTTTATTTCGTACCTTTGCAAACATGAGAATTGACATTATTACCGTTTTGCCCGAAATGATTGAGGGCTTCGTTCATGAGTCGATACTTGCCAGGGCAGAAAAGAAAGGACTGGCGGAGATACACTTGCACAACCTGCGCGACTACACTTTAGACAAATGGCGCAGAGTTGACGACTATCCTTACGGGGGATTTGCCGGTATGGTGATGCAGATAGAACCCATCGACCGCTGCATTTCTGCATTGAAAAAAGAGCGTGATTACGATGAGGTGATATTCACTTCGCCCGACGGAGAGCAGTTCAACCAACACGTTGCCAACGATCTGTCGCTGAAAGAGAACCTCATCATCCTCTGCGGACACTATAAAGGAATCGACCAACGCGTGCGCGATCATCTCATTACACGTGAAATCAGCATCGGCGACTACGTGCTTACCGGCGGAGAACTGGCTGCCGCAGTCATGGCAGATGCCATCGTGAGAATCATTCCCGGCGTTGTCGGTGACGAACAGAGTGCACTCTCCGACTGCTTTCAGGACGATTTGCTGGCTGCTCCCATCTACACTCGACCGGCAGAATATAAAGGATGGAAGGTTCCCGATATCCTGTTGAGCGGCCATGAGGCGAAAATCAAGCAGTGGGAAATGGATCAGGCACTGGAACGGACACGCAAACTGCGGCCCGACCTGCTGAAAGACTGAGCAAGAAGTGCCGCCTGATAATCCCATTTTTCATATTTTTTGATTATTTATCAGTAATCTGCGATAGCATGTCATTTTTAATTTGTAACTTTGCCGCAATTATTATAACACTTAAGATAAACCATGTTTAACAAAGAAGTCTATTCAAACCGGCGCTCTGAACTGAAGAAGTTAGTGAAGAGCGGCATTATCATTCTTTTCGGAAACAACGAATCGCCTTGTAATTATCCCAACAACGGATACTATCCATTCCGTCAGGACTCTTCTTTCCTTTACTATTTCGGACAGAGAAGAGACGGTCTGGTGGGCGTGATTGACATCGACAACGACTGCGAAATGCTGATCGGCGACGACATCGACATCGAAGACATCGTGTGGTATGGCAGCGTTGACAGCGTGAGCAATCTGGCAGAACAGGTCGCAGTGGCACAGTCGGCTCCCATGAAAGAGCTGCAGCGCATCTGCAAAGATGCCCAGAAGCAGAACCGCAGAATCCATTTCCTGCCACCCTATCGCTTCGACACGAAGATTCAGATCATGGATTTGCTCGGCATTCATCCCAACCAGCAGAAAGAAGCTGCTTCGGTGGAGCTGATCAAGGCCGTTGTGAAGATGCGCCAATGCAAGACCGACATCGAGATTGCTGAGATTGAGAAGGCTTGCGCCATCGGTTACCAGATGCATACACATGCCATGAGACTTACCAAACCGGGACTCACCGAAAAATATATCGGCGGTCAGGTGGACGGAATGGCACATTCGCTCGGCGAGCACGAGAGCTTTGCCACCATATTCACGCAGCATGGCGAGATCATGCACGGCAATCCTTCATACAATATACTGGAGAGCGGGCGCCTGGCACTCTGTGATGCAGGAGCCGAAAATGCAGAGAACTATTGCTCCGACAATACGCGCACATACCCCGTTAACGGCAAATTCAGCCAGCGCCAACTGGAGATTTACAGCATCGTAGAGGCATGCCACGACTATGCTTTGGAAGTTGCCAAGCCGGGAGTGCTATGGTATGACGTTCACATGAATGTGTGCCGGCTCATGACAGACAAGCTCAAGGAGTTAGGATTGATGAAAGGCGACACCGAAGAAGCCGTACAAGCAGGCGCACATGCCATGTTCCTGCCCCACGGACTCGGCCACATGATGGGCATGGATGTTCACGACATGGAGGGTCTTGGGCAGAATTACGTGGGATTTGATGAAGAAATACAGCCAAGTACGCAATTTGGAACAAACGCATTGCGGTGCGGAAAGCGACTCCAGGAAGGCTTCGTGATGACCGACGAACCAGGTATTTACTTTATTCCAGCATTGATCGACGACTGGCGCTCACAAGGTCTGCACAAGGATTTCATCAATTATGACCTGCTGGAAACCTATAAAGACTTCGGTGGTATACGCCTTGAAGACGACATCCTCATCACAAAAGAAGGTTGCCGATTCTTAGGAAAAGACTTGATTCCATATCATCCCAAGGACGTGGAGGCATTCATGGCAAACAACTAATTACGCATAATTATAAGAAAACAACCAATAACTTAATTTATCTAACAATGAAGAAAATCTTAGTACTTGCGCTTACAGCGTTGATCGCTACAAGCGCCATGGCACAGGAAAAGAAAGAAAACCCTAACAAACCTGTGTTCACAACCATTAAAGAGAACCCCATCACAAGCATCAAGAACCAAAACCGAAGCGGAACCTGCTGGAACTACTCCACACTTTCCTATTTTGAGGCAGAGATTCTGAAGAAAACAGGCAAGACATACGACCTCTGCGAGGCTTTTGTATGCAACAAGACCTACTTGGATCGCGCTGTTCAGGTGGTTCGCCTGCATGGCGACTGCCAATTTGCACAGGGTGGCGCTGCCTACGACGTGCTTTATGCACTGCAGAACTACGGCATCTGCCCCGAAGATGCAATGCCGGCACCGGGCAGTCTCTATGGCGACACGCTCTTCAACTTCAATGAATTCTTCTCAGTGCTTGAGCCTTACGTGAGCGCAGTTGCCCGCAGCAAGGCCAAGACCATCAGCAACCAATGGAAAGTAGGCTTCCAAGGCATTCTCGATGCTTATCTCGGCAAATGCCCCGAGGAATTCACATATGAGGGAAAGAAGTATACTCCGCAGTCTTTTGCTGCCAGCCTCGGCATCAATCTCGACGATTATGTGACCATCACAAGCTACACCCATCATCCTTTCTATACAAAGTTTGCCGTTGAAGTGCAAGACAACTGGCGCAACCCGCTGTCATGGAACTTGCCAATGGATGAGATGATGCGCATCATCGACAACGCTATCGAGCAGGGCTACACCGTTGCTTGGGGCGGAGATGTGTCGGAAGAAGGCTTCACACGTCAGGGTCTGGCATACGCCATCGATAACAAAGCTGCAGAAAACAGCCTTGCCGGAAGCGACATGGCACGCTGGCTGAAACTCACTCCGACAGCCAAGAAGAATGAAATCGACAAGCTGGGCTGCACTGTTCCTGAGATTACACCGACACAGGAGATGCGCCAGCAGCGCTTCGACAACTGGGAACTGACCGACGACCATGGCATGCTGATCTACGGAATTGCCAAGGACCAGAACGGAAAAGAATACTATATGGTAAAGAACTCATGGGGTTCCAGTGGCGAGTTCAAGGGAATCTGGTATATGACCAAGGCCTTCATTGCCGCCAACACCATGGACTACATGGTTAACAAAAATGCCATTCCAAAGGATATCCGCAAGAAGATGGGCATCTGATTCCATCATTCCGCAGGTGAATCATCACAAGCAGGCATGCCAAATATGAGTTGGCATGCCTGCTTTTTTTGCAATCTTTCTTTGTTTTCAGTATGCGTATCCGTGAAGAATATCTTTAAGAACATGCGCCACATGGCTTCTTTTCAAGTTTTTTTGGTGTAATTGTGAAAAAAGTTTGCAAAAAAGTCTTCTATATCATATTTATTTGCTATCTTTGGACGCGGATTTTATGTACCTGCAAGAACAAGAAAGCAATTTCTGATCGCTGCAGGTCGTTTTCGCATACCGTCTACGAAGGAAAATAAAAAATATATAAATGCATTTCAAATGGAATTATCAAACACCTACACCAGAAGAAAAGAAAGCAGCTGAGGCGCTGGGAACAAAGATGAGCATCTCTCCTATCTTGGCACAGATACTCATCAAGCGCGGCATTACCACCGAATCGGCAGCCAAGCGTTTCTTCCGTCCCCAGCTAAACGACCTCATCAACCCCTTCCTAATGAAGGATATGGATGTGGCCGTAGACCGCTTGAACGATGCCATGGGGCGCAAAGAGCGCATACTTGTGTACGGTGATTATGATGTAGACGGATGCACAGCCGTGGCGCTGGTGTATAAGTTTCTGCAGCAGTTCTATTCCAATGTAGACTATTATATCCCCGACCGCTACGATGAAGGATATGGTGTGAGCAAGAAAGGAATAGATTTTGCTTATGAAACAGGTGTGAAACTGATCATCATTCTCGATTGCGGAATCAAGGCAATCGAAGAAATCGCGTATGCCAAGAGCCTTGGCATCGACTTCATTATTTGCGATCATCACGTTCCCGATGAAGAAATGCCCCCGGCAGTGGCTATTCTGAACCCGAAACGCGACGACGACATGTTTCCGTTTAAGCATCTTTGCGGTTGCGGTGTCGGCTTCAAGTTTATGCAGGCATTTGCGAAAAACAACGGAATACCATTCTCCAACCTCATCCCCCTGCTCGATTTTGTTGCCGTGGCGATAGCAGCCGACATCGTTCCCGTTACCGACGAGAACAGGATTTTGGCATTCCACGGGCTGAAACAGCTGAATCAGAATCCCAACATCGGACTGAAAGCCATCATCGATATCTGCGGACTGAATGGTCGCGACATATCCATGAGCGACATCGTGTTTAAAATCGGACCGCGCATTAATGCATCCGGACGAATGGAAAACGGCAAGGAATCGGTGGATCTTCTCGTGGAAAAAGACTTTGCCGTAGCACTGAAAAAGGCAAAGCACATTAACCAATACAACGAGCAGCGCAAGGATATCGACAAGCAAATGACGGAAGAGGCGAACCAGATTGTGGCTCGCATAGAAAGCCAAAAGCGCCATTCCAGCATTGTTCTCTACGATGAGAACTGGAAGAAAGGCGTGATCGGCATCGTTGCCTCCCGCCTTACCGAAATCTATTTCCGCCCTACCGTGGTTCTCACACGTGATGAAGACCTTGCCACGGGCTCAGCTCGCAGTGTGACAGGATTTGATGTATACTCCGCCATAAAGAGCTGTCGCGACTTGCTGATCAACTTTGGCGGCCACACGTATGCTGCCGGTCTCACCCTCCGTTGGAAAGATGTTCCCGAGTTCAGGCGCAGGTTCCAAAAGTATGTAGAAGAGCATATCGAGCCCCAACAGATTGAAGCCATCCTCGATATTGATGCGGAAATCGACTTCAAGGATATCACCCGCAAGCTTCATAACGACCTGAAACGGTTCGGTCCCTTCGGTCCTGACAACCAGAAACCGCTGTTCAGCACCGTTGATGTCTATGATTTCGGCACGAGCAAGGTGGTTGGGCGCGATCAGGAACACATCAAACTGGAGCTCGTCGACTCCAAGTCGAACAACGTGATGAACGGCATTGCTTTCGGGCAAAGCGGCTCGGCACGCTATATCAAGAGCAAGCGCAGCTTCGACATCGCCTATACCATCGAAGACAATGTGTTCAAACACAACGACGTTCAACTGCAAATAGAGGACATCCGACCAGCAGAAGGAGAAGACGAAGATACGGAATGACATACCGGGACATACTGCGCCATTACTGGCATTATGAGGACTTCCGCGGTATACAGCGCGATATCATCGAGAGTATATGCGCCGGCAGAGACACGTTGGGGCTGATGCCGACCGGTGGAGGCAAATCTATTACTTTCCAAGTACCAGCAATGGCAATGGACGGAGTGTGCATTGTGATAACTCCATTGATTGCCTTGATGAAAGATCAGGTGACCCACCTGCGCAAAATAGGCATTTTGGCTGCAGCCATCTATGGCAGCATGAGGCAGGAAGAGATAGTTCTCACCTTGGAGAACTGCATCTTCGGAGGCGTGAAAATACTGTATGTATCGCCTGAACGCCTTGACTCCGAACTATTCCAGACAAAACTACGCCACATGAAGGTGAGCATCATCACCGTTGACGAAGCACATTGCATCAGTCAATGGGGATATGATTTCAGACCTTCTTACCTGAAAATAGCCAACATACGCAAGCTGAAGCCCAATGTTCCCGTACTTGCGCTCACCGCAACAGCTACACCGCAGGTGATTGAAGACATACAACTGCGGCTCGGATTCAAGGAAAAGAATGTCTTCAGGATGAGTTTTGAGCGCAAGAACCTGGCATACATCGTGAGGAAAACTACCGACAAATATGAAGAACTCCTCCATATTCTAAATTCCGTGGATGGCTGCGGCATTGTATACGTGAGAAGCAGGAAGCGCACAAAGGAGATTGCCGAACTGCTGATGAAGCATAGCATCAGCGCTTTGGCATATCATGCAGGCCTTGACAGCGCCATTCGTGATGAAAGACAGAAGGAATGGCACGACGACAGAGTGCGCATCATGGTTGCCACCAATGCCTTTGGCATGGGCATCGACAAGGCAGATGTGCGCATTGTCATCCATTTCGACTGCCCCGACTCATTAGAAGCCTATTTCCAAGAGGCAGGACGCGCCGGCCGCGATGGACGAAAATCATACGCCGTACTACTGTATAACGACAGCGATGAACGCAAACTGAACAAACGCATATCAGACACCTTCCCTGAAAAAAGCTATATCAGGGAGATCTACGAACACTTGGCTTACTATTATCAGATTGGTATCGGCAGTGGATACGGGGCATCTTTCGTCTTCGACATCGACAAATTCTGCGCCACATTCAAGCATTTCCCCATCCAGACCGATGCTGCCCTGAAGATTCTCACCAGGGCGGGATACATTGATTATACGGAAGAGCGGGATAATCAGGCACGTGTGCATTTCTTAATCGACCGGAACGACTTCTATCAAATAGAGTCATTGACGGAAAAAGAGACTCATGTGATCACTGCCCTGCTCCGCAATTACGGCGGTCTCTTCACCAATTTTGAATACATCGACGAAGCCTTTGTTGCCCAACAGGCTGGACTACAGACCGCCCAACAGGTGTACATGATATTGAAAAACCTTTCAGAAAAACATATTCTGAGCTTCATTCCCCAGCGTAAAACCCCTTTCATCACATATACAGAAAGGAGAGAAGACCCAGAACGGATAATCATCGGTCGTGAAATCTATGAAGACCGGAAGGAACAATATAGAAAACGCATCGAAGAGGTAATCAAATACGCCAAAAACGATGACGTTTGCCGTAGCCGGCAGCTGTTGAGATACTTCGGGGAAACCAAATCAAACGACTGCGATCAATGTGATGTATGCATCGCACATCGTGAGGACTATCTATCAGATCGGCAAATCAAGCCCGCCAAAGAGCTGATCAAGGAACTGCTCTCCGACGGGAAGAAGCATCTGATCACAGAACTGAACACGCTTTCCATCCCCCACGACAAGCTACATGCTGCTCTCACCTACCTCATTGATGAAGAAGAAATCTTCATTGAGGACAACATGCTACACCTGTAATTGCTCATTTCGAAACAATCTCACGGCCAAACGGTGTAAGAGCCAAGCCTGCCATCTTAAAATGCTGCTTACCAAAGGGTATTCCTATTATTGTAATGTAAAGCAGAACGCCAAAGAAGATATGAGTGAGCCATATCCATATTCCTCCTACAAAGAACCAAATGATGTTCATCACAGTACTCAGACACCCCACCTTTCCGGGTTTCTCGACCACCTTTGAGCCAAAAGGCCACAAGCAAAGCACAGCCAGTTTGATTGACTGCAATCCAAATGGTATACCAATAATCGTTACCATCATGGCAATGCTTGACAACACATACTCAATAGCTGTGGCAAGTCCGCCGAACAGCAGCCAAATAAGATTCCCTAATAGTTTCATCTTCTCAGCTTTTTAGTATTTAGAGGTGAGTTTTTTAGAAATTAGAGGTGAGAGGTTAGAAGTTAGAGGTGAGAGGTTAGAAGGTTAGAGGTGAGAGATATGTATTGAGATACAGCTCTCATTACTCATGCTAATATCATAGTTGCTATTCTCTCACCTCTAACCTACTCACCTCTCACCTCTAAATTTCAAACAACCGGCCTTAGTTATTCTCAGGACGAAGCTGGCGGACAACAGCTCCAGCCTGCCACATTTCCTGATTGCGCATGGCCTCAAGCTCTTTCTCCAACCCGGCACGATAGTCTGGTTTCGAGTTCGAATCAATGGAAATCTGAGCCTCGTTGCCGCATTTCACACTCTCATAAAGCTGCTGCATCACAGGCTTGATGGCATCATGGAAACGGGGAGCCCAGTCGAGAGCACCACGCTGCGCTGTTGTTGAACAGTTGGCATACATCCAGTCCATGCCTTTTTCTCCGAACAAAGGCATCAGACTCTGAGTAAGCTCTTCCACAGTCTCATTGAATGCCTCCGAAGGAGAATGCCCGTTCTCGCGAAGCACCTCATATTGAGCCAACAGCAATCCCTGAATGGCTCCCATCAAAGAGCCGCGCTCGCCGGTGAGATCGGAAGTAGCCTCACGCTCAAACGTGGTCTTGAACAGATAACCAGCACCTATTCCGATGCCAAAGGCTATCGTTTTCTCTTCAGCCTTGCCGCTTGCATCCTGATAAACGGCATAAGAGCAGTTCAGTCCGCGCCCTTCGCAGAACATGGTACGCAATGAAGTGCCAGAACCCTTCGGTGCCACGAGGATCACATCAATGTCTTTGGGAGGTATCACACCGGTGCGGTCGCTCCAATTGATGGCAAAGCCATGAGAATAATAGAGCGTTTTGCCAGGTGTGAGATATTTTTTGATATTCGGCCATACCTGTATCTGACCAGCATCAGAGAGCAACATGCACACGATTGTACCCTTTTCTGCTGCCTCCTCAATAGAAAACAGGGTCTTGCCAGGTACCCATCCGTCAGCAACAGCTTTGTCGTAGGTCTTGCCCTGACGCTGTCCGACAATGACATTAAAGCCATTATCGCGCAGGTTACATGCCTGGCCTGGTCCCTGAATGCCATAGCCGATCACTGCAATTGTCTCGTTTTTCAGCACTTCGCGTGCTTTTTCCAATGAAAACTCCTTACTGGTGACAACAGTTTCAATTACGCCACCGAAATTCATTTCTGCCATAAAAAATGTAATTTAAAAAGTTGATACTATCCCTATGAACCATGCCGTCTTATCCAAAAACAGTCTTTTTACGTGTCCATCCACTCTCTCACGAAAGAGCGGCTCAGGATTCCTTTCTGTCGATTTAGCATCATGAATCGTCCACCATGCTAAAAACGGCTGCAAATTTACGAAATAATCACGAAACCTGCGTAAAAATGATGAATTATTTTTACCAAACGGCAAAAATCTTTCAATTCACAACATTTCCCTTCTATCTGATGGCAGTCGCTAACCTCACGGAAGTGGACTTGCCTTCAGCCTGACAGTCACCAGAAATCACACGAAGAGAATCTTGCTTCTTACCACTTCTTCCTCGCTTTCGCTATCGGGAACGCTCTTGCAGATACGCACGCAATACTCATTTTCGCCCGTCTGCTCGCGGTAGAAACGCAGGCTGTCGCCCTGATGGCACTCTGCCACGTATGCGATATCGAAACGGCGCACGCGGTGACTGCGATACCAGTCTATGTCCCATAAGTCGAGCACATGCTCAATATACTTCACCGAGTTGATATGTCCGTTGATATCCACATCGTTATAGTAGGTAATGATTTCCCTCACCAGCTCTGTCTGGTTGTCCATCTTCACTCTCGACAGCTTGTCCATGGGGTTTTCCTTGTCTTTCTCCACGTATTCCATGATCGAACCGTCGTTCACATCGAGCAGGTTGCTGGGCTGGCGCGTCTCCGTATCAATCATCGCCCAAATGCTGCGCCCGTATCCGTATACGCGCCCGTCGGTACCCACCACGCGGAAACTGCGGTTTGTGAAATAGCGCATGGCGCTCTCCACCCACGTTTCGATGTTGAACCGCGCGTACATCTCAGGCATCTCATCCATTTCTATGGCAAGCCGCGAGAGCACCCATGCCCTGTTGATGGTCAAGAGATACTTCATGCCAAAGCCGCGATCGTTGGAATGGAAGTCGGCAGCATTGAGCATGTGATTGCCCAAGTGACCTATGAATAGGCGTTGACTGAAATCGCAATGAAAAGGCTCTGCCAGAAACGGGTATCGCCCCACCTTATCTATCATCATTTTTCTTTCCTTTTATTGTTTTGCGCTGCAAATTTCGCTATTTATTTCATATCCGCCAAATTTTCATGTCAATTATTTGCTAAATTCGGAAAAACGAAATATCTTTGTACTGCAAAAATAGTCGAATGGTTCGACTATGTTTGCATTAAGCAATCATTAAGCTATGATCATTAGAAGAAACCGATACATGTATATCGGAGTTATACCATTCCTGCTGCAAGAGTCATGGCTTGGCCTTTAAGCACATTCCCGATATAATTGTGACACATGAGTTCGAAACGAGAAACCACCATTGCCAACACTACCATTTGTGGCAATGGGATACCAATATGGTAGAACCGTATCCTACGGAAAACGTAAATTATAAGGTTTGCCTTTTCCGTTAGAAAACTTTCGCTGTTTTGAGTTCGTTCTGAAGGAATGAGTATACATATCCAGCACTCTGGTAATAAAGTCCAGAAGCGTTATCCTGCAGGCGATCGAAAGTCTCCGATGTATAGAGCACATCAATGGCTTCTTGTGGTGTATAATGGTAGTCATCCACAAGAAAGCCTGCCAGTTCGGTACATAAGTCGTCTTTCAACAATTGTATCTGTTGTGAACTTAGTTTTGTTGTCATATTCGTGTTAATAGTTTTAATGCACGTTCCGTTCCAAAATAGTATTGGAACGTGATGCCTTTTGCATATTTCAGTTCTTCAACCAATCGATGCAAGGATATAACTCCCCCTTCGTAACGGCGCAACTGAAAGGTGACTCCATCGTTTGCTATCGGTCCGTATATGATATCATAATCGTGAACAGGCTGCGTAACATGTCTGTTACGGTTTGCCAATATAAATTGAGCCCATTCTTCACTATAGTCAGGAATACTTAGGATTTTCAAATCATCTGATTCCATCTGTGTTTCATCGAATAGGAACTCTGTAACTACGGCTGTTCCCTCTTGTGTTTGATTTACTTTCTGTAGAGCCATGTCCCAGGCTTGTTGCTTGTCTGCCGATAGATAAAAACCTCGCCCAAAATCCTTATAGGGTTTTGAGTGGGTGAGATCGGGAGTCTCTATCTTTACATTTGAACCATGATAAAGCTTAATCATTGTAGTTCACCTCCATTATTTAGGCATACTTGGGTAAGAATATCTATGGTATCGGGAAAGGACTGTGTATGCAGATATCCATAGTGGTGCTGCAAATGATCAAATCCTTTGTAGCGTTTCAGATAAGCGTATCCTTGTCTCGGTCGGATTCCGAAGCGGGTGGAAAACTCACTGATTAGTGCCACGGTATATCCTATTATGTTTTTGTCTTCACGTGCCATACTTCCTTTTTTAGTTTGCTTTACTTTGATTGCAAAATTACATCTTTTTCTTATAAATGCAAAATTCTACCCTCTATTTTTGTCTTTTTATGATACAATCCATTCTTACCTTCGTTAGAATCTGACAAGAGAGTCTGTCGGTGCGCCTTTCTGAAAATGCGAAGTGCCTGCGAATCACTCGCAGGCACCTCGCTCGAAATATACTATTAGGTAATCATTATTCTTCATCCTCTTCGTCATACTAAAGGTTCAGCTTGAACGTACTCCAGCCAGAGTCAGTAGTTGTTTCGTCGTCGGTAGAATCATCTGTCTTCTTGGGGCGCTTTAGGTAGTTTGCCCCATCTGCATGATAGAGCCTACATGTCGTCATCATCCCAGAGACTGCTCTTGCCGCGGGAGTCAAATCCGCCATTGTCATCGTCAATAGTTATTGACTCAAAAGGATAATCGTCGAATTTCCTTCCTGTCCATTTTTCGTTCACCCAGCTTTCATTTCCGTAATCTTCCCAGAAAGGATTTCCAAATCTTGAGAATCGTTTTGAGACAGCACAGAATTTGCTTTCTACTACTAACGTAAATACCTCTGTGACAGGCTTTGCATATTTTTTACTCATATCAGACCTCCTTTCTTACTTTACAAAATATTTCTTTCCATTTACGATATACAATCCCTTTGGAAGGTTTTTCAAATCAGAAGTGCCTTTTTTAACGACCTGTCCGTTAATGTTATAAATAACATCCACGTATTCAACCGCTTGCCCTTTCTGGGCTGCCTCATCCAGTACATCTTTGATGCCCGTTGTTGACTCATACTGAATGTCTGTTTCATATTCGTTGAATCCCAAGTCAAACCCCTTGGAGCCTGACGCGGAAACTCCATTCTCGATATTTGCCACAGCCTGCTTGTTAGGAATAATGATTGCAGTATACTGCCTCCAAACACCTCCTGACGTTCTATTATCTGGGGCAGTCTCACGGTAATATTTCGGATAAGGGAATCCGTTTGCATCATCCTTGTCTTTTTCGCAACCAAGGAAATAGGCACCGTAGGGAATCAGAACATTCTCCTTATCTTCTTCAAAGCTACCAACAAACGTATATGCCGCTCCTGAAGAATAAGACTCTGTACCTCTACGGTTTCCAGTGTTTTCTTGCTGGTCGTTCTTAAACCCTTTCGTTGCCTCCCATGTTACATAGTGAGTTACGTTTTTGGCACCTCCGTTATGTTCAGTGACACCGTCACCTGTTAACGTTGCCTTACCTCCACTTGTTGGAACAGCTGCTTTTGCCTGTTCTTTTGTTATGGGCTTGTAAGTTGTGTATTTAACGTTCACGAAATCGCATTTAACTTTTCCACCAACACCGACTTTCGTATTCGGGTGAATCATATAAGGATGCGCTGCATGTGCCATCACTCCACTCGTTTTATCCTGTTGCGCTACATCCATGAAATGAAGAATAAGTGCCTTCTTGCCTTCTGCCCCGTCATCTACAACCTCAACTCCGGTGAACTCACATATCTCATACGATGCTCCAAATGCTGCTTCCAATTGCTTTGGTGTTAAGTCAAATGGGAAACACATGGTATACCAAGTATCATCATACTCTTTTGTATATATCTCATCCTTTTTTGTGGGACTTGTTCCTTTCATCAGAATGAACTGTTTCCAGCCGGCAGCTGTTGGACCATATTCTGCTATTTCTTTTTTGTATTTACCATCTTGCGTAATTCTACATTGATTATAATTTCCTTCTACGGTTGCATCAGTAAAAGCGGCTCCAAGACGCTTCTTATAGTCGTTGCCATATTCTCCGCTTGCCACCTCATGTTTTGGGAGTGTGTATCCGTCGGTAGTAGTATAATAATATGTGTCAGAGATATTGATGCCGAACCTTTCATTATTATATGCCTTGTCGGCTGCTTTCTTTGCTGCTTTCTCAGCTTCTGTATCTGTATCGAGTATTTCTGTTTCGCGCTCAATAAAATGCAGCACAGTCGCACCGCCACCGTCAATATATTTTTGGCATCCTTCCTCCCATGTTACAGAGGCCTTATGCTGTCCTGTGGTTTCCGTGCCATTTTCTGGCATACCACTTGGACCTCCACCACAGTTAAACAGATTGATACCTTCAAACGTACCTCCTGCTGCTTGACCTCCATTCAGTTCTGTTGCAGGATAGATTGTCGGCAAAGGCTTGTCTGCAGGTGTCCTCAGATAAACATGTCTCAGCCCTGTGCATTGGCGGAAAGCACCGTCGCCGATGGATATCACATTCTCAGGAATCACGATACTCTCTATTTTATGGCACTGCGAAAAAGCCTCATTCCCGATGGTTAATAATGTACTCGGCATTCTGACTGCTTCCAAATTCTCAAGGTCGTAGAAAGAATAATTGCCGATGGCAATTGTCTTTTCGGGGATAGTGATGTGAGTGATTTTCCTACACTCATAAAAGGCATAATCACCAAAACTTAATTCGTTTGTTAAATTGGCAAAGTAAACATATTGAAGACTTTCGCACTGACGGAAAGCTTCCGTTCCGATATTAGTTATGGCAGTGCTGTTTTCTCCGAAATCGACTTGCTCTAATTTTGAGCATTGGTAAAATGCTTTTCCGTCAATACGTGTATAGTGATCAGGAATTACTATTTTAGTAATCTGATTAAAACCGATGAATGCATTTTCCGGAATATAATCACCAGTTGCATGCACTTGGATTTCTGGCAGTTTTAAAGCCTTGATCTTGTCGTTCAGGTTTTTTCCTGATGGCTGCCCCATCTTCAAATCCTCGCAGTTTTTAAACAAGGCACAACTCAAATCAAGAACATCAGGAGACATGTCAACGTCTTTATCAATAAACTTTTGGCGCAAATCATTATTATTGAGATTGCCCGAAATCTTGATGTTCTTTGTTGTACCGCCGTTCACATTCGGAATGATAGTCATCCCGTTATTCTGCATGGAATTAAACAATTCGCCGGCCTTGTTCACGTATGCCAGCAAATCGGTTCCATTGCAAGCTGCGGCTGCTTTAAGATTGGTGCAATTACGAAACATTCGAGAGTTGGCATATTTGTCTCCAAATGCATCTGTTGACAAATCAGCTTCTGAAGTTTTGTCTACAAATATAGTAGGTTCTTCTGATGCCATAGCCGAAGGCAGCACAACGCTCTCAATTACAGTGTTTCCTTCGAAACTGATTCTGCTGTAATCACTTAGTGTCACATCATTCAAACACACTATTGGCGAATTGACCTCTTTAAGCAAACTTAATTCGGCTTCACTCAAAGCACCTGAGATACACAATTTATCGTGACTTGCTTTAATCACGGATTCGAAATCAGATGCCCCTGCGTTGAGCTTTGTCCATCCCCTTTCTGATGAATGGTCAGAGTGGTTAGCAGCCCATGCCCCTCCACAGATGCAGGCAGCCGCTACAAATAAAAGAAATAGCCTCTTCATTTTTTCCTTGAATTAATATTTTTTGTTATTGTTTGTTCTAAAAAATTTTGGTGCACCGCTCCCGTTGGAGCACCGAAAAGTTGTTGCTGTATGTTATGAGGGGAAACGGGAGCCAGCACAGCAATGCTTATTTCCACCTTATGCTGCTATCCCCCTATACTGGAATTCAGTTGAAAAAAGGCGCGGGGTCTCACGACTTGACACCTTTTTAAACATTTACATAATTAATTAACTTAAGAATTTGTACGCCCCTGTCTTCACAGAGAGGGTTCGCACTCAAACTTCTCCGCCGATTGATCGACGAAGAAATGAAAAAACTGCTGCAAAGATACGCATTTTCACAAAAAAAAAAAACAATTAACAGTTTTCTCACTAATATCATAAATATTTAACGTTTGTTTGTAATTTAGAAGTGAGAAGTGAGAGGTGAGAGGTGAGAGATTAGCTTTAAGAAGCAAGAAGCAAGAAGCAGGAAGCAAGAGATTAGAACTATCCAATAGTCTTTAGATATAGAGTCCTATATCTCAGAGCTAATCTCTCACCTCTGACTTCTCACTTCTCACCCCTCACCTCTAAAATCTAACCTCTAACATCCCCTCTTTTTCTTTGGCGCAAAGAAAAGAGGCAAAAGAAACATCCACCCTCTCTAAATCTCCCCCTATATGGGGAGACTTAACCGCTCCTACCCGTCGCTCTTTCATTAAGGTAAGCTCGCCCCGTCAAAGGGGCGGCTTGATTCTTTTATCGGCTTACGCAGGGTCATTGTGGGTTCGGCGGCTTGATTCTTTTATCGGCTTACGCAGGGTCGTTGTGAGGTCGGCGGCTTGATTCTTTTTCGGCTTACGCAAGGGGAATAGAAAGAAGCAAGAAATTGGTTGCTTTTATTACATACTTTAATTCAAATATATTACAAAAGCTGGTGCTCACCGCATTTTTATTCAAAAAAGTTTGGCTATTCCAAAGAAATGCAGTACCTTTGCAACAACAGTTCCCGCCACGCCTCCTAACAATGCGTACCACGGCGGGACTTCGTCATTTATAAAGGTATGAGATATAACAAGCAGCCTACCGACATTAACACTCAGCTTGCTATTTTGAAACAACGCGGTTTAATTATCTGTGATGAAGACAATGCCTTGAAACAACTTGCCTCCATCAGCTACTTCCGTTTAGCCAGCTACTGGAAAATCTTCGAAACAGACAAGAACACGCATCGGTTTGCGAATGGTACGCGTCTCGAAGATGTCATTTCGCTATACTCATTCGACAGGGAACTGCGTTCCGTCATTTTTACCGCCATACAGGACGTAGAGGTTGCCCTGCGCACACGCATCATTCATTTCTTCTCCATGAAGCACGGAGCTTTTTGGTTTATGGATTCTTCGATGTTCAACAATCGTAACATCTTCCAAACATGCCTCGACAACATACAATTGGAACTCAACCGCTCTAAGGAAGAATTTCTACAGGAGCACTTTGCCAAGTACAGTGCACCATCCATGCCTCCCGTATGGAAAACGCTGGAAGTCGTTTCTTTCGGCAATCTATCAAAGTTGTATGCCAACATGAAAGATGTGGAGGTAAAAAAGCAGGTGGCAAAGAGCGTAGGTTTGCCCCAATACACCTATCTTGAAAGTTGGATGCGCAGTCTCACCGTCCTCCGTAACTGCTGCGCCCATCACGCACGTGCATGGAACCGCCGCTATCCTGCCATGCCCCAGATGCCAAGACGACTACCGCTTTTATGGGTTGATACGCAGTACATTCGTCCCATGAAACTATACGCTCAGCTATGCGCTCTTCTATACTTGGAACAGAACATAACGCCTAACAGTCAAATTAAAAAAAGATTATTAAGCCTTCTCAGAGCCTACCCTAACAACATCACCAGGCAAATGGGCTTTCCCCGTGGCTGGGAGAATGAACCACTTTGGCAATAGGTAATACACAGAAACACTTTGAGAAGCAAGAAGTAAGAGGCAAGAAGCAAGAAGCAAGAGGCAAGAGATTAGAACTAAGAAACAGATTAATGGTCAATGGTCAATGGTTAAAGGTCAATGGTTAAAGGTCAATGCTCAACGGTCAATGCTCAATGGTCAATGGTTAAAGGTCAATGGTCCCAAGCGGGAATGTGAAAGAGTTGGGGAGATGTGCATAAAGTATTGATAATCAGTATGTTCGCAAAATTTAAGTGTCACCCGCTGCGACACCTACTGCGCCACCAGATGGGGTAGTTTGTGGAAAAACGGCGAAAAATGGGAAAAATCGGAATTTACAACTTGCTGATTATCAGGCGGTTTTGATGTTAAAATAAAAATCCACGACAAAAATTTTTGCGTATTTTTGTCTGTTGTTTCCGCACACAAGTGCTTCTAAAAATAAAGAAAACTGACAAAAATCGGCAAAAAAGTACCTCTGAGGCGGAAAATGGTCAGAAAATACGCAGCGGGTGTCACATCAGGTGTCGCAGCAGGTAACACTTAAAATCACCTAACTATCTGATAATCAGTCTATTTTGCTCTAACGCCGAAAAATACATTTTTTTTGCAAAGTGCGCGCGTGCGCGCGCGTAGGTATGAAGGAGGTGCATTCATATAAGATAAACAACGATTTCGAAAGAGATAATCAATGCTTCCACATCTTAAAACCTATGCTTCCACATCTTAAAACCTATGCTTTCACTTCATAAAACCTACGCTTCTGATGATAAAAACCTATGCTTTCGCCTTATAAAATATACGCTTTCATTTCATAATACATACGTTTTCACTTCATATTACTCATAAATATTTACGGTTCATTCGCGTTCATTCACGTATATTTATGTTACGCCGTAGGCAATTTTAATCCGCAAAATTTGTGTAATCCGTTGTAGCTTCTTTTTGAAACGCCCTCTTGACTGCTAATACATATACTGTTGCCTTGAAAGGCGGGCTTACTCTACTCGCCGAGCTGCTGGTGTTTCGCCTCTTGCTTTTCCAAGAAGTCGGTCACCTGCTCCACTGTGCTGCGCGTAACCGCCACGCGACCGCTGCGGGTATACTGCAACACGCAGTGGTATTTGTCGAGTTCATAATAGAGGGCTGTGATATCCTCGGTCATTCCGCCGAGCATCACGGCGATATAAGTGGGATTCACCTCCATGATGTTGCCGTCGGCTCGTCGGATGATGCGCGAAATCTCGGGATTCTCCAGCACGATGGGCGTGGAGAGCTTATAGAGTCCCACCTCGCGGATAAACAGCTGGTCGTCAGTATAATAGCTTGCCTTCACCACGTCGATCTTCTTCTCAATCTGTTTGGTGATTTTAATGATCTGGTCTTCGTCGCTCCACGCCGTGATGGTGTATTTATGCACGCCGGGAATGCTGGATGCCGACACGTTCAAGCTCTCGATGTTCACCTGCCGACGGGTGAAAACGGCGGTTATCTGATTCAGTATACCGGCGATATTCTCTGAATATACAAGCAGCGTATATAGTTTTTTTTCTTGTTCCATCTTTATTGCTCTTTTTGGTTTTTTATAGGACTTATAGGGCATATATGGCTTATAGGACTAATAAGAAAAATTAGGGCTGATAAGAATCATATTAGGGCTGATAAGATAATCTTGGGCTGATCGCCCTATTCTCACAGCGACAGCATCATCTCATCTACACTTTTGCCCGGTGGAGTCATCGGCAGTATGTCGTCGTCTTCGAGAATGGCACATTCGAGGATGTATGGTCCGTCGGTGGAGAGCATCTTCGCCACGGCAGCATCCAGGTCTTTCCGGTCCACCACAGCCTCGTAGGGAATGCCGTAACCCTGCGCAATCAGTTCATAGCAGGGGTTCATCATCTTGGTGAACGACTTGCGCCGCTGCCAGAACATATCCTGCCACTGGCGCACATTGCCGAGATAGTGATTGTTGAGCAACACCATCTTCACGGGCGACTGCTGTTCCATGATGGTGCCCAGCTCCTGCAGGTTCATCTGAAAGCCTCCGTCGCCGCAGAAACATACCACCGTGCGCCCCGGAGCACCGAAAGTGGCACCCACGGCGGCAGGAACGCCAAAGCCCATGGTGCCTAATCCGCCGCTGGTAACGATGGATCGGTTTTGCTTGTAGCATGAATAGCGGGTGGCAAAGAGCTGGTTTTGTCCCACGTCGGTAACGGTGATGTGGTTGCCATTGGTAGCCTGCGCCACGGCGTTCACCACTTCGCCCATCAGCAGCTGTCCTTCGGCAGGATGGAGAGCCGGCCTGATCACGCGCTCATACTCCTTCTCCTGCAATGGCTTGAACGATTCGCGCCATTCGCTGTGCTTGCTCTCGCGGATCATTTCGGTGAGTGCGGGCAGCGATTCCTTGCAGTCGGCAATCACCGCCACGTCGGCTTTCACGTTCTTGTCTATCTCGCTCTTGTCGATATCCAAATGTATCACCTTCGCCTGCTTGGCATAGGTGGAGAGATTGCCCGTCACACGGTCGGAGAAACGCATGCCGATGGCAATCAAAACGTCGCATTCCTGCTCCTTGATGTTGGGCGCCAGGTTGCCGTGCATGCCCAGCATGCCCACATTGAGCGGATGGTCAGAGGGAAGGGCAGACAGTCCCAGCATGGTGCGACCAGCGGGAATATCGGCTTTTTCAAGGAAAGCCTTCAGTTCTTGCTGAGCATTTCCCAGTTCAACCCCCTGCCCCACCAACGCCAAAGGCTTCTTTGCCTGGTTGATCAGGGTAGCAGCCTCCTGCAGGGCATCCCTATTCAGTTCAGGATATGCCACATAGCTGCGGATGAACGTGTCTTTCTCCTCAACATATTCCACCGTTTCCACCTGCGCATTCCTCGGGAGATCGAGCACCACAGGTCCCGGGCGACCGCTCTTGGCGATATAGAAAGCGCGGCTCACAGCCCATGCTATGTCTTCGGCATGGCGTATCTGATAGCTCCACTTCGAGATAGGCTGCGCCACGCCCACCAGATCAACCTCCTGGAAAGCATCCGTTCCCAGCACGCTGATGCCCACCTGTCCGGCTATCACCACGATGGGCGTGGAGTCCATCATGGCATCGGCAATACCGGTGAGCGTGTTCGTTGCTCCCGGTCCGCTGGTAACGATGCACACTCCCACCTCACCGCTCACGCGGGCAAAGCCTTCGGCAGCATGCGCTGCTGCCTGTTCATGGCGCACCAAGATGTGGTCGAATGCCTTCTTTTCGCCACGGGTATAGTCGTAAAGCGCATCATACACGGGCATGATACTACCTCCGGGATAACCGAAAATAGTCTTCACGCCCTGTGCTTTCAAGGCAAGCATCAGCGCTTCTGATCCTTTTATCTGTTTGTTCATCATTCTTCACTTTCAAAGATTCTTCACTCTTCACTCTTCACTTTAAAAGCTCTTCACTCAATAATCCTCACTCCGCCTTTGTCTGCCGACGATACGCTTTGGGCGTATGCGCGCAGGGCTTTGCTCACTGTGCGCGTGCGCTTCAGCGGCTGTTGCGGACGTGAAGCGAGTTCCTCGTCAGAGAGTTTCACGTTGATCGATCGCGAAGGAATATCTATCACGATAATGTCACCGTCTTTTATCTTGCCGATATTACCACCGCCGGCTGCCTCGGGAGAGATATGCCCGATGCTGAGCCCCGATGTGCCGCCCGAGAAACGGCCGTCAGTGATCAGCGCACATTCTTTGCCCAAGTGCATGCTCTTGATATATGAAGTGGGATAAAGCATCTCCTGCATGCCGGGTCCGCCTTTAGGTCCTTCGTGCGTGATGACAACGCAGTCGCCGCTCTTCACTTTCCCGCCCAAGATGCCCTCGCATGCGTCTTCCTGAGAGTCGAACACCACGGCAGGTCCTTCGAAATGCCAGATGCTTTCATCCACACCGGCCGTCTTCACCACACATCCGTCTTGCGCAATGTTGCCGAACAGCACTGCCAAACCGCCATCCTGGGTATAGGCGTGTGCGATGTCGCGGATGCAACCATGCTCGCGGTCGGTGTCGAGCGTATCCCACATCTCCGACTGGCTGCCCATCTGCGTTGAGAATCGGTTGCCGGGAGCAGAGAAATAAATCCCTATAGGACTTATAGGGCTTATAGGGCTTATGGGGCTTATAGGTCCCGTAATGTCATATTTTGCCATTGCCTCGCCCTGCGTCATGCCATCCACGCGCATTGCGTCGCCCTTGATGAGTCCGCCTTTGTGGAGTTCGCGCATGATTCCCAGTATTCCACCGGCGCGGTTACACTCCTGCACACTGTATTTCTGTGTGTTCGGTGCCAGCTTGCACAGGCAAGGAGTCTTGCGGCTCAGCTCGTCGATGTCGCTCATAGTGAAATCCACGCCTGCCTCTTGTGCCACGGCGAGCAGGTGGAGCACCGTATTGGTGCTGCCGCCCATGGCTATATCAAGTGTCATGGCGTTGAGGAAGGCATCGCGTGTGGCAATGCTGCGCGGCAAAACGCGCTCATCTCCGTCCTCGTAGTATGCCAATGCGTTTTTCACAATCTGTCGTGCAGCCGCCCGGAACAGTTCTATGCGGTTGGTATGTGTGGCAAGAACGGTTCCGTTTCCGGGAAGGCTCAGTCCAATAGCTTCGGTCAGCGAGTTCATCGAGTTGGCTGTGAACATGCCGGAACAGCTTCCGCAGCCCGGACAGGCGCAGCCCTCCAGCTCGCGTATCTCGTCATCGCTCACGCTGGGATCAGCTCCCTTCACCATGGCGGTAATCAAATCGGCATTCTCGCCGTGCCATCTGCCTGCCTCCATCGGTCCGCCGGAGCAGAAAACGGCAGGTATGTTCAGTCGCATGGCAGCCATCAGCATGCCGGGAGTCACCTTGTCGCAATTGGAAATGCAGATCATGGCATCTGCCTTGTGGGCATTCACCATGTATTCCACACTGTCGGCGATGATATCACGGCTGGGAAGTGAATACAACATACCGTCGTGTCCCATGGCAATGCCGTCGTCGATGGCTATTGTATTGAATTCAGCAGCATAGCAGCCCATTTTCTCTATTTCCTCACGCACAATCTGACCAATCTCGTGCAGATGTGTATGTCCGGGAACAAACTGTGTGAAAGAGTTCACAACGGCAATAATTGGCTTGCCGAACTGCTCATGTTTCATACCTGTGGCTACCCAGAGCGCACGCGCGCCTGCCATTCTGCGTCCTTCCGTGCATACAGCACTTCTCAACTGATGCTTCATTTGCTTATATTTTGATTAATCTTTTACCTTAAATTATAATTGGCTGCAAAATTACACATTATCTGCCAAATGCACAACAAATTCGCAGTTTTATTTCAAAAATATCTTTGAATTGGAAGAATTGCAGAAGAAAGAAGCAAGAAGCAGCAAGAAGCAGGAGGCAAGAAACACAACTTTTCCTCCTCTTTTACGCCGAATATGAAAAATTATATGTACCTTTGCCGAATGAAAAAGATTATTCTGATTACTGGCGGACAGCGCTCAGGGAAGAGCGTTCAGGCAGAAACGATGGCGCTGCAGATGAGCGATCACCCTGTGTATCTTGCCACCGCCCACATCTGGGACGAAGAGTTTCGCCAGCGCGTTGTGAAGCATCAGGAGCGCCGAGGCAGCCAATGGACGAACATCGAGGAAGAAAAATGGCTCAGCAAGCATGATGTCAGCGGGCGCGTAGTGGTGATCGACTGCATCACGCTCTGGTGTACGAACTTCTTTTTCGACCGAATGGCTAACGAGTGGGAACAGCCTTCGGTGGAGGAAGCCTTGGCAAACCTGCAGGCAGAGTTCGACAGATTCACACAGCAGGATGCCACATTCATCTTCGTGACCAACGAGATAGGCAGCGGAGGGGTAAGCGACAACGCCATACAGCGCAAGTTCACCGACCTGGAAGGGTGGATGAACCAATACGTGGCGCAACATGCCGACGAGGTGATCCTGATGGTTAGCGGCATCGCAGTGAAAATCAAGTGACGATGGTGTAAAGAAGCAAGAGGCAAGAAGCAAGAGGCCTGATTGAAAAGAAGCAAGAGGCAAGAAGCAAGAGGCAAGAAGCAAGAGGCAAGAGATTTGATTGTAAAGAAGCAAGAGGCAAGAAGCAAGAGGCAAGAGATTTGATTAAAAGAAGCAAGAGGCAAGAAACAAGAAGCAAGCGACATGAAAGCATTCAACATAGTGAAGCCCGACGAGAATTTGAGGGTTTCCATACAAGAAAAGATCGACAACCTGAACAAGCCGAAAGGCTCGTTGGGCAGATTGGAGACACTCGCCATGCAGGTTTGCATGGTGCAGCAGACTCTTTCACCAGCCCTCCACCATCCCTGTCACCTGCTCTTTGGGGGTGACCACGGCATCGAAAAAGAAGGTGTCAGCGTGTCTCCACGTGATGTCACATGGCAGCAGATGATCAACTTCACTCACGGAGGTGGCGGAGTGAACATGTTCTGCCGCCAACATGGATTCAAGCTGCGCATCATCGACATGGGCGTGGATCATGATCTGAGCAATATCCCCGGCATCATCAACCGAAAGATTGCACGCGGAACCCGCAATTTCCTGCACGAAGCGGCGATGAGCGAAGCAGAATTCAACCGTGCCATCGATACCGGCATCCAACTGGTGGATGACTGCCACGCTGAGGGTTGCAACATTATCTGCATGGGAGAGATGGGTATTGCCAACACATCACCCAGCAGCATCTGGATGCATCTCTTTGGAAACATTCCGCTCGATGAGTGTATCGGCGTGGGCGCAGGGCTTGATCATCCCGGACTGAAGCACAAACGAGAGGTGCTCAGCGCAGCAGTTGCGCATTTCATTGCCAACAACGCGAATCCGTCGACAGAGCTGTGCATCCGCCATTTCGCAGGTTTCGAGATGGCAGCAGCCATTGGTGCCATGCTCCATGCTGCCGAACTGAAGATGCTGGTGATGGTCGACGGTTTCATCATGAGCGCATGCGCACTGGCAGCATATCAGCTATATCCCGACGTTCTCAGCTATATGATATTCGGGCATTGCGGTGATGAAAGCGGACATGGGCGCATGCTCAGCCTGATGCATGCACAGCCGCTGCTCCATCTCGGTCTGCGGTTGGGCGAAGGCACAGGTGCCTTGTGCTCCTACCCTATCATTCAGAGTGCCGTGAACATGGTGAACGAGATGAACAACTTTGATAATGCAAAAATAACCAAGTATTTCTGATGGAGATAAACATTGACCAAACCAAATGGTGGCAGCGAATCTATGCCGCTTTCATATTCTTCACGCGACTGCCGTTCTGGCGTATCTACCAGCCACCACAGCAATGCTACAAGACAGTAGTGGAGCATTGGCCGCTCGCGGGATGGCTGACGGGTGGCTCCATGGCACTCGTCATCTACTTCGGCAGCATGATCATGCCCTACCACATCACCATCTTGCTCGCCATCATCCTTCGCATCCTGATGACCGGAGCACTGCATGAAGACGGACTGTGCGACTTTTTCGACGGGTTCGGAGGCGGCGGCAACGACCGTGAACGCATCCTCTTGATCATGAAAGACTCACATATCGGCACCTACGGCGTGCTGGGAATCATCCTCTATCTGGCGCTGCTCTTCACGGCGCTCTACTCGCTGTCGCCCTTCTATGCCGTGCTCGCCGTGCTTGCAGGTGATGCTTACAGCAAGATGCTGGCAGCGCAAATCGTCATATTCCTGCCTTACGCGCGCACCGAAGAGACTGCCAAGAACAAAACTGTGTACCGGAAGATGAGCATTCCGGCAGGTATCAGCCTGTTTTTTCAGGGCATGCTGCCCATGATTCCACTGCTTTTCGTTGGCATTAAATACTGCACGCTGCGCTGGGATCTGATTATCTTCGTGCCTTGCATCGTGATGTATTTCCTCTATTACATGATGCTGAAGAAGATTAAGGGCTATACGGGCGACTGTTGTGGTGCCTTGTTCCTGCTCGTTGAACTGAGTTTCTACCTCACGGTGGCTGCTCAGCTAAACTAAGGTTTGAGATATCAAGAAGCAAGAGGCAAGAGGCAAGAAGCAAGAGATTTGATTGAAAAGAAGCAAGAAGCAAGTTTTAGAGGTGAGAAGGCAGAGGTGAGAGGTGAGAGAATAGCAATGTGGCAGTGAGAGGTGAGGAATGAGAGGTGAGAATTTAAAAAAAACGACAAGATATGGAAGTAACAATGATCAGACATACGTCGGTGGATGTTCCCAAGGGAATGTGCTACGGATGGAGCGATGTGCCGGTGGCGGCAACGTTTGAGCAAGAAGCAGCAGAGACTAAGCGCAATCTCGGTGACGTGAAGTTCGACTGCGTGTTCTCATCACCGCTCACCCGCGCCCGCAAACTGGCGGCTTTCTGCGGATATGAGCACCCTATCCTCGACGACAGACTGAAGGAAATGAACATGGGCGACTGGGAGAACCGCCTCTACGAGGACATTGAACGCGAGGATCCAGCCATTCGCAAATGGTATGAAGACTATATGAACCTCGCCGCAACCAACGGTGAGAGCTACCGCATTGTATATCAGCGGGTGGCAGACTTCCTGAATGAGCTCAGCAAAAAGCCCTTTGAGCGCGTTGCCATCTTCGCTCACGGGGGCGTGCTGATATGCGCCGGCGTGTATGCAGGGCTGTTTCCCGAAACCGATTGCTTCCGCCATCTCACCCCATACGGCGGCATCCAGCGGTTCCAACTATGATAATAGTATGATCAAGTATACGAAGAAAGAAGAAATCATCAACTCATCAAGCCACGGAGCAGGCATCCTGCTGGGCGTGGTGGTGGGCATCATCTTTCTGGTATGGTGTTTCCGCGCGGGCGACGGTTGGGCTCGCACGGGTGTTATCCTCTATCTCTTCGGCATGCTTGGCTCTTATGGCACATCAACCGTATACCATGCGTTGCCGCGCAGATACAAGGCGAAGGAGATTCTCCGCCGTTTCGACCACGCTGCCATCTACTGGCACATCGCCGGAAGCTATTCTCCCATCACGCTTATCGCGATGCGCGAACAAGGTTACTGGGGATGGATACTGTTTTGCTTTGTATGGCTGTGCGCCATAGCAGGCACAACGGTAAGCTTTATCCGTCTCAAGGAGCACAGCAACATAGAGACATTCTGTTTCATAGGTATGGGATTGTCGGTGCTTGTGGCGTTCAAGCCGCTCATCGACAGTGTCAGCACGGCGGCAGTCATCTGGATTGTCGCCGAAGGAGTGTGCTATATCACGGGAGCAGTGTTCTATAGTCTTAACAAGAAGAAATACATGCACTCGGTGTTTCATTTCTTTGTGCTCGCCGGATCGGTGTGCCACATCATCGCCGTATGGGACATCCTGCTGCAATATATATAGCGCCAATGCCCTGAATAGCCTATAAGGCTTATGGGGCTTATAGGTCCTATAGGGCTTATAAGCCCCATAAGCCCTATAAGAAACCACAACCCTTCATCCCAAAAAGAAAACAGCCATGACCAACGAACAGAAAATCACTCAGCTTTTTAATAAAGCCCTCAGAGATTACCGCCTCATCGAAGATGGCGACAGAATACTCGTGGGACTCTCCGGCGGCAAAGACTCGTTGGCATTGCTGCAATTGCTCGCCAAGCGTTCACGCATCTTCTTCCCCAAATTCCAGGTGGAGGCAGCCTTCATCCGCATGAAGAACATACCCTATCAGAACGACGAGGCATACCTGCACGCATTTGCAAAGGAGCTGAACGTCAGCCTGCACATCGTGGAAACATCATTCGACGAAAGCACCGACAAACGCCACACCCACTGTTTTCTATGCTCATGGAACAGGCGGAAGCAGCTCTTCGAACTGGCAAAGCAATTGAATTGCAACAAGATCGCACTGGGACACAACAAGGATGATATCATGCAGACGGCACTGATGAACCTCACCTTCCAAGGAAACTTCGACTCCATGCCCCCAAAGCTGCGAATGGACAAGTTCCCCATGACCATCATACGCCCGCTATGCCTCATCCGCGAGCACCTTTTGCAGCAACATGCCAAGCAGCAAGGTTTCAGGAAGCAGGTGAAAAACTGTCCTTTTGAGGATGCCTCCCACCGTTTCGACATGAAAAACATCATCGCCCAGTTAGAACAGATGAATCCTGAGTTTGAATTCTCGTTCTTCCGTGCCGTCATGAGCGCACATCAGCCACTCGGCGACAAAGGATAAACTATATGGGAAACCATCATTTTTCGGGCGGCAAGCTCTGGAATTGACGGGTGAAAAACACTTGCGCCAAAAACACGATGCTGAACAATACTGCCACGAAATAGGGTGCTTCCACGCATGCAGAACCGAAAAGCAGGCGCGAAAGCGGCACCACGAGTATGGGCGAGAGGAACTGACCGAGATAGAGAGCTGCCGAGAGCAACGGCATGACGGTGGTTGCCGCGTTGCGCCCCGCCTTGATGGATGCGATGGTGAGCAGATATGGCACTCCCACACCGTTGGCAAGTCCGATGAGAACCGATCCGATGATGACCGGCGCAATGGTTTCTGCCACGGCATAGCAAAGATAGCCTGCCAAGAATGCCAACGGCGCAAAGTATTTTATCGCCTTGCGGAAATGCTTCATCAACGTTCCGAACACCAGTCCGGCAAAGAATGCCACCACGTCGAGCCCCACCATGATGACGGTGATGTGGATTGTGGAGAGCCCAAGTTGCCGACTGGTGATGATGGCAAAGTTGGTCGGGAAGACGAAGAAGATGGTCATGAGCAGCAGCATGCCCACCACTGAGGGATGAAACTTGAGCAACTGGCGCGGGTGGAATGCC
Source organism: Prevotella sp. (assembly GCA_017471245.1). Taxonomy (GTDB): domain Bacteria; phylum Bacteroidota; class Bacteroidia; order Bacteroidales; family Bacteroidaceae; genus Prevotella. The sequence continues at coordinate 27,616 of JAFUVB010000003.1, read as the reverse complement.
TTTCCGCGCTTGTTCGACGAGCCGAGGTGCTCATCGGGAAGCCATCTCACAACCATGAAGAGTGCCACCGCTCCAAGCAGATACACCAGAAAGGCATCGTTCCACTCAATGGTTGCAAGCATTCCGGCAAGCAACGTGGCTACCACTCCGCCCATCTGGTTCATGGCGGCAGAGAGTCCCATGAGCCGCGCCTGCTCTTCCGGTGGGAAATAATACGAGAGCAAACCCGTGGAAAGCGGCATGATGAGTCCCACGCTCACACCAAGCAACGCCCGCATCACAAGCATGGCAGAAACAGAGTCGACGAAATAGCAGCCTGCTCCACTGACAATATAGAGCAAAAGACCGGCAATGGCAATGATGCGCGACCCGAATCGGCGACTGATGGGCAGGAAAAACAGATTGGTGATGATGATGAAAATGGCAGGAATGCTGACTATGAGCTGCACGAGAAACAGCTGCGACGAGGCGAAATGCTGGTGGATGATGTCGAGTGCCGGAGCTATGGCAGCGCCAGCCATCACAGTGAGCAACGACATGGATAGGATGGTGGCAGTTACCACCGACGATACTTTCTTCATTTTTCTGTTTTTTTGTTATGAACTGCGTTAATAATCTGAAGCCTTCTGTTGTGTTCATAACCGGACTTACACGGGTTTCTCTGCCCGCCACACGTTATTGGTGTCTCCGACTTCGGGGTGCAAAGGTACGAATTTTCAGGAAACCTCCCAAAAATCTTGAAAGAAAAATGAAAAAACTTCATCCATGAAGTTTTTAGTTGATTAGAGGTGAGAAGATTAGAGGTGAGAGGTGAGAAGATTAGAGGTGAGAGAATAGAGGTGAGATTAGAGGTGAGAGAAATGGAAACTATACGAGATGGAGCTCGATAGCCCTGCGCACGAGCGATGCCGTGTTGTTGCAACCAAGCTTTTGGCGCAGATATTTGGTATAGCTGTGCACCGTTTCAAAACCCAGGTTCAGCTTATCGGCAATCTGTTTCATGGTGTTTCCCTCCACCACAAGCCTGAGAATCTCGCGCTCGCGCATGGTCAGCGAAGGCGCCGACTCCTTGAATCCTGCGAACAGCTCTTGCGATTCACGGCAGATAAACGTATTGCCGCGCGCCACTTCGCATATACCTTCAATCACCTCGTCTGCACTTGTGCTTTTCAGTATATAGCCGGAGGCACCGCCATCCATAGCTCTCTTGATGACAGCCCTCTCTGCATATACGGTGAGAATGATGATTCGCGTGTGTGGACTTGCCGCTGTAAACAGCGGTATAGCATCAATACCATCGCCATCGGGCATGGCGATATCAAGCAGCAATACTTGCGGCTTATGAATGGAAAGTAGTTCTTGTGCTTCCTTGAGAGCGTGAGCCACGGCTACAACCTTGATATTTTCCTTTCCATCAATCAGTCTTGAAATGCCATCTGCCACCAGTTTATGATCATCGGCAATGATAACGTCAATCATCAAATATTTCGTAATTATTGTTTACGGTGCAAATGTACATAGTTTCTGTGAAACATGCAATCCCCCAAATGTGGGTTTTTCATTGATTTTTTACTTCCACGTTGATTTCCGTACCCTCTCCGGCCTTGGAATAGCATGTCAGAACGCCTCCGATGGATGCCACTCGCTCACGAATGTTCTGCATTCCCATCCCATTTCCGGTGTTGTCAGCGGGCATTCCCACACCATTGTCGCTCACGTTTACCACGTTATATGTCTCGTCGGCCATGAGCTGCACCTGTATGTGCGATGCCTGCGCATTCTTCACGGCATTGTTCACCAGCTCGTTTGCTATGCAATAGAGGGCTTCTTCATGCCGCTTGTTTATATATTTCTCCTCGCCTGTGAAGGAGAAGCTTACATTCTTCATCGACTGGCAGAAGTCGCGCAGCGCAACACGTAGCCCATATCGCCGCAAAGAATCGGGAAGAAGATGGTGAGCCACATTGCGCATCTCGCGAATAGCATCATCGGTGAGGCGTAGAGCTGTCTGCATGCCACCGTACCCGCTCTCCCCTGCCCGTTCATTATCGGAGAGATGCATCTGCAAGTCTATATTCTGCCTGATGGCAGTGAGCATGCCGCCTAACCGGTCGTGCAAATCGCGCGAGATGCGCACACGTTCTGCTATTTCGCCGTTAAGCTTCGCCATCACCATGTCGTGCTTCTTGCTGAGCGAAACGCTGCGCCACAGCAGATAGAACACAACAGCCAGCAACAGAAGCACAGCAACGAGGAGCACTCCGCCCCAGATGAGCCATTGTTTCTCGCGTTTCAGCCGCGTGATGGCTTCCTGTTTCTTGTTCGTCTCATAGATTACCTCCATCTGCGAGAGTCCCGACTGATAATGGCTGGTGGCGTATTGCTCCATCATTGCCCTCACCTTCTTGATATATTTTTGCGCTTCGTCGAGATTGCCGAGGTGCATGTAGATCACAGCCAGCATCTCATAGCAGCCGGTATCACCCAAAGTGGCGCTCTCATCATCCTCGTGAATGCTCTTCAATCCATATTCCAAAGCCTGTTGCCAGTTGTTTTCGCGCATGGCGGTCATACATGCGGCGGCATAGATGTCGCACTTTATCTCGGTCATCAGTTCGCCTTCGGCGAGCGAAAGAGCCTCTGAGGCAAACTTCTTTGCTGCTTTCAGATTCTCATGACCACTCATCAGGTGCATCTTCACCATAGAGGAGAGTATCTCCGAATAGTCTCCATTCTCCTCATCACGGTGGGCGTGATAGTAGGCGTAGGCAGGTTCTATGGTGCTTCGAACCTTTTCATAGTCGCCCTGACTCAAGTAGATTTTCACCAATCCCTTGCGTGGCATCACCATCATGAGTGAGTCTTTGGCCTGGTAGCCTCTCTCTTGGGCGAGCAAGTAATGATGTTCAGCTTTCTCGTAGTTGCCCATGGAGAGATAGAGTTCAGCCAGATTGTGATGCAGAATGCACTGGCTCTCTAACCATCCGTGCTTTTCGAAGATGGGAAGCGCCTTCTGGTAATACTCAATGGCAAGCAGCGCCTTGTCTTGAATGTTATACAGATTGCCCAATGCTCCATAGAGCTGTGAGTAATCATCATCAATGGTGCCTTCGTTGTAGCGTTTCTCGTTTCGCATGGTGTCTACCACGGCGAGCGCCCGGATGAAATACTCTTCAGCTTTCTTATAGTCGTCCTGCCCATAATGCTGAAGTCCCAAGTGATAGAGAGCCGATTCGCGCATGTTCAGAGCATCCATCTTATAGGTCAGGGCGAGCATCTGATGGCAGTAGAAATCATGTTTCCGGGTATCCTTGCCAAGAAATCCCCTCACCAGCTCGTAGTAACAATCCATCCGTTCCTTGTCAGTCAGGTGTTTCCCGCTGTTGAGCACTTGCTCAGCAGAATCGGTCTTGGTGTTCCGGTGGTCGGTATATGCCATCAGCTGCTGCCCTGCCATAAAGGGAAGCATCATGACAGCGATCAAGATGAACATGATTCTGTTGGGCTTTTTGATTTCTGTTTGATACTGTTTCATTCAGTCTGAGTTTATTTCGATTACAAATATAGTGAATTTCTTGGAATTATCAAAGCCATTGCGTATTTTTTTCTTACACACCCCCCAATTGTAGTGAACGAAAAGGCACAAACATGGCAGCAAAGCATATTTTTTGCACCTTGCACACTGAAATACCCACATTTGGGGGATTGTATAAAACAACTATTTATTCTATCTTTGTAGCCAAATATATCAATAACAAATCTCAGATAATATGAAAACTAAGAAAATTGCAGCAATCATTGCGATTGCATTGATGTGCTCGGCCAATGCCAGCGCACAAGGGTTTCTGAAGAAACTGGGTGAGAAAGCTATAGAAAAAGCTAAGCAAAAGATTGAGAACAAGGTGGAGCGCACGGTGGATAAGAATGCCGACAAGGTGCTCGACGGCAAAAAGAGTGGCAGCAGCAAGAGCTCAAAGGCGGATGCTGACTATGAGGATGCAGACGGTGTTGACAACTACGATCCTCAGGCAGGTGCCGCTAAGAGCGACTTCGTGCGTGGCAGTGTCGTGATGTTCGAGGATAATATGCAGGGCGAGCAGGTGGGCGAGTTCCCCTCTAAGTGGGACCTCGTTCGCGGTAATGCCGAGATTGCAACCATACAGGGTCAGAAGTGTATCGCCCTTATTGATGGCGACGGATGGATTACTCCGTTGGTAAAGGGTGGCATCAAGAACTATCTGGGCGATGTCTTTACCGTGGAGTACGATATGCTCTTCGACGACCGTCCTAAGAATGGTGCACCCAGCATTGAGATTGACTTTATGCATGAGAGCCAGCGACACGACAACGAAATCTTTACCGTCCACTACCATATGGGCAACGACAAGCAGACGATTAACTGTGACTTTGTACGTCCCACCGATGAAGGGTGGACACATAAGGAAGGTCATACGTCGGCTCACGAGTGTTGTGTAATCAACGATGGCCGCTGGCATCACTTCGCTCTGTCATTCAACAAGCGTGCCATCAAGTTCTATGTCGATGGCAAGCGCGTGGTCAATGTGCCAAACTGCAAGGCAGGTGCAGGCTGGATGACAATATGGTCAGGTGGCATGGAAAAGCGCCCCACCTATGTGAAGGACGTGGTGATTGCCAAGGGTGCTGTCGAACTCTATGAGCGTCAGGAGACTGACATTGATGCTAAGGTCGCTGCTGTTGAGAAGGCCATTGCCGAGACGGGTAAGTTCGTCACCAACAACATTCTCTTCGAGACGGGCAAGGCCACGCTGAAGCCGGAGTCGATGGACGAGATTCAGAAGGTGGCTGAGTATATGAAGAAGAACCCCAGCGTGCGCTTCGAGGTGCAGGGACATACCGACAATCAAGGCTCTGATGCCGTTAACGATCCCCTCTCCCAGCAGCGTGCTGAGGCCGTCGTGAAGGCTCTCGAGGGCTTAGGTGTTGACGGATTCAACCTCCGCGCCGTAGGCAAAGGCTCGCATGAACCCGTTGCAGACAACAAGACGGATGCCGGTCGCGCCAAGAATCGCCGTGTAGAGTTTATTAAGAAGTGAGCGCCGCAATGAATAATTCACAGAGAAGTGAACGCCAATTCATCAAACAAACATTATTTATATATATAATAAGGTATGAAGAAAAACTTAATCGTTATCGCCATCGCAGCCATCTCACTCTGCGCATGTGGTGAAAAGAAAGCGAAAACAGTGACTGGCAATGAGGAACTGGACAAGAAAATCGAGCAGACAGAGAAGAAACTCTCTGAAATGACTGGCATCGAGAAGTGTGAAGCCACATGGAACAAACGCTATGAAGGCAAAGTGACACTGGCAGACGTGCAGCCTGACTTCGGATTTACTGAGCGCGAGGAGGGCATGGATTGCTTTGAAGGCAACGGAGTGAACCTTGCCAAAGCCGTTTATCTGAAGAAAGACGGCACCGACATCACTCCCGAGGAATGGAATGCATACGTTACGAAGATCTACAAACTGACACAGAAGCTGGCACAAGACGGCAAGGTGGTGCGCGGTTTCGGCACCAACATGGACGTGAAGACCCGCGAACAGGCACTCGAAGAGCTGCCGTTGGAGACATTGCTTGCCAAGGGCGAGAATCTGGAGTGGGGTTTCCTGAAGAACGACCGCTTTGAGGCTTGCTATCTTCAGTTGGAAAACCTCAAGAATGAGAAGTATGTCTGCCTGAGTCTGGGCGAAGGCATCCAGAAAAACATGGATGAAGCATTGAAGGATGCAGAGAAATACCTGAAGAATTAACCAACTATCAAAACAATTTAAATATGAGCAACAATCAAGAAAGCATTGAGGAGAAACTGAAAGCCCTCAACAACACGGCAGACACCACACAGGAGTTTGACCCGCAAGACATCGAGAAAAACAAGTTTATGGCCATTCTCGCCTACTTCGGCATACTGGTCATCATCCCTATCCTGGCTGCCAAGGAGTCGAAGTTTGCACGCTTCCACTCCAATCAGGGACTCATCCTCTGCATCGCCGCCATTCTCTACTCCATTTGCTACAGCATCCTGAGCAGCGTGATACTCTCCATTTCATGGCATCTCTACTGGTTGGTGAGCATCATTGGTATTCTGGGATTCGCCTTCCTCATCTGGTTCATCATCGGAATCATCAATGCCGCACAGGGCAAGGCTAAGGAACTGCCTCTCATCGGACACTATAAACTGCTGAAAATCTGACATCCGCCAGTTCTGCAGTGAAAGAGCGAAAGGATTTAACAAGTAAAGAAAAATCAACAATTCTATGAAAAACGTATTTAACCATGAAGAAATTACTATTTGCCCTCGCAGTGTTGGCATTTGCATTCAGCAGCTGCGGCTCGAAGTCAGGAGGCAATGCATCGAGTGAAGAATCAAACAGCAGCGGCCTGGCTGACGGAAAATGGCCTGCTGCCATCTACGATCAGTATGGCATTCCCGAAATCCAGACTAACGGAAAGATCACCTATACTGAACTGACGAATGAGGGTTCTAAGCAGTATGAAGTGAACTACAAGGGCGTTACCAAGGAAGAGGTGCAGGCATGGGTGAACTCTCTGAAGGAGAAAGGCTTCCGCATCTCCGACAGAGATCAGGAGATTCTCGACAAGAACTCTTGGGAGCACATCACGCTCTATCAGCCGGATGAGCAGAAAGACTACAGGTTGGGTATATTCTTCAACTTCAAGGGCAACGAAACAGTGGATTACTATGCCGACGAGCCCAATCCCGCTTTCGAAGTGATTACGAAGGAAGATGAAGACGGCAATACCATCAGCTATATCGAATACAACTTCACGGTGTCGCTGAACCCTATTGACAACAAGACGAAGGTGGAAGGTGCCTACGAGGATCTCGATGTTAAGGCAGAAGAGCTGAGCGGCATTCCCAACGTAAGGACTGTCAATGCCGGCAAAGGCATGATGGGAGGTTCCATAGGATTCGGTTTCTACAGTGACCACCAGCTGACAAAGGAGGATTTCGATGCCGTTCACAACAAGTTGGCAGACGTTCTGGCAGCTAAGGGCTTGAAGTTCTACCATGCAATGAGCGAGAAAGAACTCACGGCAGAGCAGCTGAAAGCCGACGCCATCCGCACCTATATCATTGAGAAAGACGGAAAGAAATACATGATGATGAACCACACCGAATCTCGCGTAGGCGATTTCGGCGGTGGTGTTTCGCTGATGATCTCTCCGATGAAGAGATAATTATCGGTGTGAAAACGAGAGAGAGAGAAAGGAGACATGTCCAAATACAGACATTCCTAAACAACGGATTTCACGGATTTTACGGATTTAAGTCATGCTGATAATCAGGAACTAAAAAATCAGAGAAATCCGTGAAATCCGTTGTTTCTTCTTTTTGATACACTCTTTTTTATATGCCTATCACAACCATGCTGTATGGCTTGAGCAGAACGCTTCCGGTGTTGCGCTGGCGCTCATGAATGGGAGCGGCAGACTCATCGGTTGGCATTCCGTGGAAGCCGGTGACGGTATACGTTTTAGGAAGCGTTACGCCCTGCAACGACACCTTCAGCTGAACGGGCAGTGCGTTCACCAAGCGCAGATAGCGGTTGCCGGTCTTGCTGTCGCGTATGATGCTCGCGGCAATGCGCTGCTTGGCTGTTGCCTGATGACGGGTATCGGCAGCCAAGCCATCTGCTTTTATTTCGGAATGGATATAGCGGTCGCCGCAGTAAGTGCCGAAGAGGCGCTGCGTTTCATAACTGGGTGTTGTGGTCACTGACAGGTTGTCGAAATAGATCAGGTCAGGATTCCAGTTCTGATGCTTCGTGTTGCAGAGCAGCGGAGCATAGCTTGTCATGGCGACCACATCGCCGTTGCGCTCCACATTGCACAGGTGGATTGCCTCTGTCAATGCCGATTCCACTGTGCGCGACCATGATGCATACTCGCCGAGATACACCTTCGGCGCCTTGCGGTCGTAGTTGTCGTAATACTGCTGGTTGTTCAGGAACCAGCCGGTGCTCTCGTAATAATGCTCATCCACCATGTTGAACAAGTCGCGATGCTCGTTTGCGAACTTCCATCCTTCCATGTAATCGGAAGAAGGAGCATGAAACGGCCCTACGGTGCCACATATCTGAGTGTCGGGATAACGCTCGCGCACGGTCTTCGCAATAAGCAGACAACGTTCCTCAAATGCCGTTGAGACAAGATCCTCGTTGCCAATGCCGATGTATTTCAGGTGGAATGGTGCCGGATGACCAGCTTCGGCGCGCAGCTTTGCCCATTCATTGGTAGTTGGATCGCCATTCGCCCACTCTATCAGATGGCAGATTTCTTCTGCATAACCCTGCATCTCCTCCATGGGAATGCCGCCCTGCTGCCCGCCGTAGCCATCGGCATTGGGTTTGGAATTCTGACACGGCACACCGGCAGCCAATACGGGAAGCGGCTCAGCTCCCATGTCCTCGCACCACTGGAAATACTCAAAGAAGCCCAGTCCGCGTGTCTGATGGTAGCCCCAGATGTTCATGTCGGGCTGTCGATGCTGCCATTCGCCGATGCTGTGATGCCAATGATAGATGTTGTCGATGCCCTGCCCGTGGGTCATGCAGCCACCGGGGAAGCGCACAAACTTGGGATGGATGGCGGCAATGGCTTCGGCAATGTCCTTGCGGAGCCCATGCCCGTGATAGGTATCTGTCGGCATGAGCGACACCATATCCACCGCTGCCTTCGACTTTCCTTTAGGAATAATCGCCAAACGAGCATCTGCACAGTCGGCGGTTGCTGTGATTTCTGCCTCATAGCGCACCCAATTCTTCCCCTTTGTTGTGAGAATCACGGGATTGGTAACACTGGTTTCGCCTTCTTTGGTTGTTGTTTTCAGCACCACGGTAAACGACTTTTTGCTGCCGCTGATGTTACGTACGAAGAAGGAAAAGACATAGCGGGCGTTCTTTTTCACGGCAATACCGTCGAAGCCCGTATTATATAATGTATCGACGGAAAGCACGAGATAATGGGGATTCTGCTCGCTGAGCGGCTGCTCCGTGGCAACGTTGAACGGTCCGGAAGACAGCCAAGCGGTGGTGGAAATCCACGTTTTACCCTTCTTTGAATAGTCTCTCGCACTGTATTCAAAGTCGCGGTTCTGTATGAGTTCGGCGTAAATACCACCGTCGGCTGCATAATTAATATCCTCAAAGAATACGCCGATCAGCTTGTCGCTGATGCTTTTCTCATTCACGGGATCGGCTATGAGGGTGGCAATTGCCGTAGGAGCACCGCCGATCATGCGGGTTTTCAGGAAGGGAAGCAGGCTGTCGGCATCCTGTTTCATGGTTTCGGCAAAGCGCCGGCTGTTGAGTTGCTGCTGATGGTGGAAGGCAAGGAGCTTGTCGGCAACAGAATCTTCCACCTGAAACTGCTGTCCCTCGTATTCTGTTCCTTCAATCACGGCACGGTCTTTCTTGATTTTAAACGCGCGGTCGGCTTTCCGGTCAGGAGAAAAATGGCGGAAATCAGGCGTGGCAGCAGTCATCCGCATGCCGTTTTCGGCAGATGCGAAATAGATGTTCACACCTTCTTGGGTTTCAATAATCACCGGACTAAAGCATCCTTTCTGCCCCATTCGGGGATAGTCTTGCGGTCGCCACGTCACCAGATCATCGCTATAGGTTGCGGCAAAGCATGGTGCAGAGTCGTTCACCTGAAACACTGCGCGCCATGTTCCGTCTTTTGAATGGTGAATAAAGGGTGAATACATGCGCTTTTCGGCTCCCCATTCGCCATAGTCAGAGGCAAACAGCTGAGCCACATGCCTCCAACCGCCTTTCTCAAGATGTGCCACATGCAATCCCTTCGTGGCTTCGGGGCAATAGAAAAACAACTGCTGCTGGGCTTTTGCTGATGAAAGAGCCGACAGCATGATGACAACTACCGAAAACAACCTGTGTAACATGATGATTAAAGAAAAAAATGAGAGGGAGTTCAAAAGCAAACTACAACGGATTTCACGGATTAAACGGATTATTAAAGTTCCTGATTATCAGTATGACTTATCCGTAAAATCCGTGAAATCCGTTGTTTCTATAGGAATATTTGTATTTTGACACACCATCCCTATAGGTTATCAAACCTTCTTGATTATCTCGCGACCGGCCTTGATGGCTTCCATGTTCAATGGAATCAGGGCATGGTGACGCTCAGGAAGTGTTTTATAGAGAGCCTTCTCAACACCCTTGTCGCTCACCACAGGAGCCACTTGAAGCAAACCACCGAGGACAATCATGTTGAACACCTTGGAGTTTTTCATCTCTGCAGCCTTGTCCATTGCATCAATGCAATAGATATTGATGTCGTCGCGCTCCGGTTTGTTGATGATGCCGTAGCTGTCGTAGATAAGGATACCACCCGGCTTGATTTTCGGAAGGAACTTATCCAACGACGGTTGATTGAGCACGATGGCGATATCATACTTGCTGAGGATTGGAGAAGAGATGCGCTCGTCGCTCACAATCACGGTAACGTTGGCAGTACCGCCACGCTGCTCAGGACCGTAAGCAGGCATCCATGTCACTTCTTTGTCTTCCATCAATCCCGAATAGGCCAGAATCTTACCCATGGAAAGCACACCCTGACCACCGAAACCTGAAATAATTATTTCTGCTTTCATAACTTTATTCTTTTGTAGTATCCTTTAAATCACCCTGCGGATAGAAGGGGAACATGTTGTCTTCCATCCAATCGTTAGCCTTCTTAGGCGGCATTTTCCATCCGCTGTTGCATGTAGAGGTGAATTCCACCAAGCAAGAACCCTTGCCCGCCATATTAGCCTCGAATGCTTTACGTAAAGCCTTCTTTGCCTTGTTGATATGTCCCACAGTGTCAACGCTCTGACGGGTCACATAGCAAGTACCCTCCAGCTGTGCTGCAATCTCGGGAACCTTGAGTGGATAGCCGTGAAGGGATGCCACACGACCATAGGGACACGTACTGGTCTTCATGCCCATCAGCGTGGTTGGAGCCATCTGACCGCCGGTCATACCATAGATGGCGTTGTTCACGAATACAATGGTGATGTTCTCACCACGATTGAGCGCATGGATGGTTTCGCATGTACCGATACATGCCAGGTCGCCGTCGCCCTGATAAGTGAACACCAGACGGTCGGGCCACAGGCGCTTGATGGCTGTTGCTATTGCAGGTGCACGACCGTGGGCAGCCTCCTGCCAGTCGATATCAATATACTTATAGGCAAACACAGCGCATCCCACGGGAGACACACCTACGGATTTCTCCTCCATGCCCATCTCTTCGATTACCTCAGCAATGAGTTTATGAACGACACCATGAGAACAACCCGGACAATAATGCATCGGGACATCGTTCATCAACGTTGGTTTCTTATATACCAGATTCTCCGGTTTAATGATATTGTTTGTATCCATGGCTTTACATCAATTTGGTTTTTATAGCATTCACAATCTCTTCCGGCTCCGGAACGATACCGCCCAGACGACCGAAATGCTCAACAGGCACGTCGCCGTTGATGGCAAGGCGCACGTCCTCAACCATCTGACCGGCATTGATCTCGCATACCAGCACGCCCTTCTTGCCATGTGCAAGCTTGGCAATCTGCTTCGACGGGAACGGCCATACGGTGATCGGGCGGAACAGACCTACCTTCAGTCCCTGCTCGCGTGCAATCTCGATGGCTTTCTCTGAGATACGGGCTGCCGAACCGAAGCTCACGATGATAAAGTCGGCATCTTCGCACATGTGGGTTTCATAGCGCACCTCGTTGTCGCGTATCTGCTGATACTTCTCCTGCAGATGAATGTTGCGCTGCTCCATCACCTCGGAGGTGAGTTCCAAGGAGGTGATCACATTGGGCTTGCGGTCTTTGGTGCGACCGATGGATGCCCACGGACACTGCTGGCGCACTTCTTCCTCCGTGCGGCGGGGCTTATACGGCGGCAACACAATCTTTTCCATCATCTGTCCGATGACACCATCAGAGAGAATCATTGCCGGATTGCGATACTTGAACGCCAGCTCGAAAGCCAGATCCACGAAATCAGCCATTTCCTGCACAGATGCAGGAGCCAGCGTAATCACATAATAGTCACCGTTTCCACCACCACGTGTTGCCTGGAAATAGTCTGCCTGTGAAGGCTGGATAGTTCCAAGTCCAGGACCGCCACGCTGAACGTTCACAAACACGCCCGGAAGTTCAGCACCAGCGAGATATGCGATGCCTTCCTGCATCAGGGCGACGCCCGGACTTGACGAAGATGTCATCACTTTCTTACCGGCACCGGCACCTCCATACACCATGTTGATGGATGCCACTTCGCTTTCGGCCTGCAGCACCACCATTCCAGTAGTTTCCCATGGTTTGAGTTCGGCCAGTGTTTCAATTACTTCACTCTGCGGGGTGATGGGATATCCGAAATATCCGTCGGCTCCGCATCGGATTGCGGCATGGGCAATTGCCTCATTGCCTTTCATTAAGGTTACTTCTTGTTCTGCCATAACTTAATGTTTAATGTTAAGAAGCGGCAAGCGCCTACTCAACTTTTGTTTTGTAAACTTCAATACATCCATCCGGACACACGATGGCGCACGATGCGCAACCGATGCAATCGTCGGGGCGCACGGCTTCAACATAGGGGTATCCGTGGACATTCACTTTCTTTGCTGCCAAGGCAATCACGTCCTTAGGGCAGGCTTCTGCGCAGAGGGCGCAGCCTTTACACCGTTCCGTGTTTACAATGATAGCACCTTTGAATCTTGCCATAATGTCTTGTTTTTTTATTAAAAAGAATGTTTAAGTTAGAATTATACTGTTTTTTATGGTTGAAATGCGCCGTTATTAAGGATTGTGCATATCCTCGCGATGGATGATACACGCCCTCGCTATGGATTATACATGTCCTTGCAATAGTAGTTCATAATATTGTCGAGCATCTCCTTGGCTGTCACCGCCGGGCTTTCCGGGTCGAGCGCAATGGCCTCCATATAGTTGTTCATCGCCTCTTTCCAGTTGCCTTGCTTGCGGTATTGGTTCCCAAGCTGGTAATACTCTTCCGCCGTCATCGCCATATCGTTTCCCTTTATCCGGTTATGCGGGTTTCACTACTGGTAATACTCCTTCTTGCCGGCTGCCAATGTGTTCTTCATCAGCGAACAGATGGTCATCGGACCGACACCTCCCGGCACGGGAGTGATATATGAACACTTCGGAGCCACCTCATCAAACTTGACATCACCGTTCAGGCGGAAGCCGCTCTTGCGGGTGGTATCGGGGACGCGAGTGGTACCTACATCAACCACGACAGCCCCTTCTTTCACCATATCGGCGGTAACAAAGTCGGGCTGACCGATAGCTGCAATGATAATATCGGCCTCGCGGCACTCCTGCTTGAGTGTCTTTGAATGGCTGTGGCATACGGTGACGGTGGCATCGCCGAACTGTTTCTGCATCATCAGCTGAGCCATGGGCTTACCCACGATGTTGCTCCGGCCGAGAATGACACATTTCTTGCCCGACGTTTCTATGCCGTAGCGCCTGAGCAGCGTGATGATGCCGAGCGGTGTGGCAGAGATGAAACACGGAAGACCGATTGCCATGCGCCCGACATTGATGGGATGGAAGCCATCTACATCTTTGCGATAGTCGATTGCCATGATCACTTTCTGCTCGTCGATATGTTTTGGAAGGGGCAGCTGCACGATAAATCCGTCGACATCGGGATCATTGTTCAACTCGTGCACCTTGGCGAGCAGTTCTTCCTCAGTTGCATCATCCTCGAAACGGATGAGCGACGGCTTGAAACCGCAAGCCTCGCATGCGAGCACCTTGTTCTTCACGTAGGTCTCACTGCCTCCGTCGTGACCTACGAGGATGGCAGCCAGATGGGGACGCTTGCCTCCGTCGGCTACTATTTGTGCCACCTCTGCTGCTATTTCTTCCTTTATTTTGGCTGCTGTGGCCTTTCCATCAATCAGATTCATATATATATCAAGTTGTAAAAATCACATCTTGGGCATGCCGCCGCCCTTCATATTTCTCATGGCACCCATCATATTGCGCATGCCGCCAGTGGTCACCATTTTCATCATCTTGCGGGTTTGGTCGAACTGCTTGATCAGCCGGTTCACCTCTTGTATGTTCGTGCCTGAGCCCTTTGCGATGCGCATGCGGCGGCTGGTGTTCAGAATCTCCGGATTGCTGCGCTCCTTCGGGGTCATGCTCTGGATGATCGCCTCGATTCCCTTGAAGGCATCATCGTCGATATCCACATCCTTGAGCTGCTTGCCCACGCCGGGAATCATCGACGCCAGGTCTTTCAGGTTACCCATCTTCTTGATCTGCTGGATCTGACCCAGGAAATCGTTGAAGTCGAACTTGTTCTTGGCAATCTTTTTCTGAAGTCGGCGGGCCTCTTCTTCATCGTATTGCTCCTGAGCGCGCTCAACCAGCGATACCACGTCGCCCATTCCGAGGATGCGATCAGCCATACGGTTGGGATGGAACACATCGATGGCCTCCATCTTCTCGCCTGTTCCGATGAACTTGATGGGCTTGGTGACCACCGTGCGGATGCTCAGGGCGGCACCGCCACGCGTATCACCGTCGAGCTTTGTGAGCACCACGCCGTCGAAATCCAGCCTGTCGTTGAACTCCTTCGCCGTGTTCACTGCATCCTGACCGGTCATCGAGTCAACCACGAACAGGGTTTCATCAGGATTCACGGCATTCTTCAGCCTTTCAATCTCATCCATCATCTCCTCGTCAACAGCCAGACGGCCGGCGGTATCGATGATCACCACGTCGTTGCCCTTTGCCTTTGCCTCGCGAATGGCATTGTTGGCTATCTCAACCACGTTCTTGTTGCCGTCTTCACTGTATACGGGAACGCCGACAGACGCTGCCACCACCTTCAGCTGCTCAATGGCGGCCGGGCGATAAACGTCGCACGCCACGAGCAGAGGTTTCTTGTGCTGCTTCTTGGAGAGCATGTTGGCAAGCTTACCTGTGAAGGTTGTCTTACCGGAACCCTGCAAGCCGCTCATCAGAATGATGGCGGGGCGATTCTCTAACTTCAGCCCCACGGCATCGCCTCCCATCAGTTCGGCAAGCTCGTCGTGCACAATCTTAACCATCAACTGCCCGGGCTTCACGGCGGTAAGCACGTTCATACCCAAGGCTTTCTGCTTGACGGTATCAGTGAATGACTTTGCTACTTTATAGTTAACATCGGCGTCTAACAGCGCGCGACGCACATCTTTCAACGTTTCAGCTACATTAATCTCGGTGATTTTTCCTTCACCTTTCAGGATTTTGAACGACCGTTCAAGCCTGTCACTTAGATTCTCAAACATAAACGATAATTATCTTTCTTTAATTAGTCATGCAAATTTAAGGAAAAAATCCCGAACTTTGGCATTTTCACGTAGGTTTTAAATTATTTTATACAAGTTTCGCACTCGCAGTGGCTGCATGAGTGCTGAAAGGAGTTGAGATGTGGCGGGACTAACGTCTGGAAGCACTTCGTTTTTAGTGCATGCGAAGTGGTTTCCCTTATGGGAAAAAACATATATAGTGTATTTGCGCGTAATGTGCATGATATCAGCATGTTCTGGAAAACGCTGCGTTACCCGCTGCGTTACTTGCTGCGTAATCAATTGAGCAGTTGCAAACATCTATTTCTTTGCAAAGTTGCAGACTTCTTTTTTGGCAAAGTTGCGACTTCTTTTTCTTTGGCAAAGTTGCAAACCTCTTTTTCTTTGCGAAGTTGCGACCTCTTTTTCTTTGGCGCAAAGAAAAGAGGCAAAAGAAACATCCACCTACCCCTGCCCCTCCCTATATGGAGGGGTTCAACCGCTCCTACCCGTCGCTCTTTCATTAAGGTAAGCTCGCCCCATCAAAGGGGCGGCTTGATTCTTTTTCGGCTTACGCAAGGTGAATAGAAAGAAGAAAGAAATAAGAGGCAAGTCTTTAGAAGCAAGAGGCAAGTCTTTAGAAGCAAGAGGCAAGAAGCAAGATGCAAGAGATTAGAACTAAGAAATAGGACGATGGGCTATTATCATTGTTCAATGCTCAATGGTCAATGTTTAACGGTCAATGGTCAATGCTCAATGGTCAACGGTCAACGGTTAAAGGTCAATGAAAATACGCAGCAGGTAACGCAGCGGGTAACGCAGCGATTCTTCTAATCAACTGAAAATGAGCGACTTTATACATAGTAACACTATAATTACCTTTTTAACGTAGGAGAAGATGCTGCATTGCTTGATATAAACCTACCCTTTCATACTACAAAAACGAACCTTTTTCACACTCAAAACCTACCCTTTCATACAACAAAACTACGCTCCCACACAACAAAAATATGCTTTCGTACAACAAAACCTATGCTTTCATATACAAAAAGCATAGATTTCAGCCCATGAAACATACGGTTTTGAGCCATGAAACCTCATATTTTGCTCAGCTAAACCAACGGTCGTCAAAGGCACTGCCGACATGCTCTTTTTAGTGACCTACATGCTCTCCTTATTGACTGACATGCTCCCCTTAGTGACCTACATGCTCTCCTTTGTGATCGGCATGCTCTCCTTAGAGGAAAAACGGAGTCAAGTAACACCTGAGCATATCTATCTGATTATCAGCGCATTGAACGAAAATTAACCCGCACCCAATCCCACACCCGATACCGCACCCAACGTGCAGGTTTGCGTCAATGAACGAGAAGCCTCAACGCTGAATCAGGATGCAGCAATCAGGATCCGACACCGTCAGTTCGCTTTCAGGAAAAGACTTATCAGGTGTGGGATCGGGTGTGGGATCGGGTGCGGGTTATTTTTAATACAACATACTGATTATCAATAGTTTAAGCACGGGTGCAGCTTGGCCTCATTTTTTACCTTATCGAGAGAGTTATACTCCTGCAACCCTCACACCTGCGAATTCATCAGGCAAATAACTTGCCATAAACCTCATCCTATTCACCTGACATAATCCATAATAACAAAATCCGCCGCCCCCCAACGCCCCTGCGTAAGCCGAAAAACAAAATCCGCGGAACCCGCAACCACCCTGCGCAAGCCGATAAAAAGCAAGCAGCCGAACCCACAATCACCTGGCGTAAGCCGACAAAAAAGCAAGCCGCCCCTTTGATGGGGCGAGCTTACCTTAATGAAAGAGCGACGGGCAGGAGCGGTTAAGTCTCCCCATATAGGGGGAGATTTAGAGAGGGTGGATGTTTCTTTTGCCTCTTTTCTTTGCGCCAAAGAAAAAGAGGTCTGCAACTGTGCCAAAGAAAAAAAGAAGGTTATCAGAGGTGAGAGATTACCTCTAATCTCTTGCTTCTTGCTTCCTGCTTCTTGCTTCTTTCTATTCACCCTGCGTAAGCCGATAAAAAGCAAAACGCGGAACTCACAACGCCCCTGCGTAAGCCGAAAAAAAAGCAAGCCGCCCCTTTGACGGGGCGAGCTTACCTTAATGAAAGAGCGACGGGCAGGAGCGGTTAAGTCTCCCCATATAGGGGGAGATTTAGAGAGGGTGGATGTTTCTTTTGCCTCTTTTCTTTGCGCCAAAGAAAAGAGGAGAAAGCCTTTTGCTTCTCAAAAAAGGAGGAAGCAAAAGCTTATGCCCCCAGTTCACTGTCACTCATATCCAAGCGCGGACCACCGTTCATGTCGCCTGTGTCGAGACCTTTCTTGAGCCAGCGCATGCGCTGGGCAGATGTTCCGTGGGTGAACGACTCCGGCTGACTGTAGCCGCGTGCCTTTTCCTGCAGGTAGTTGTCACCAATCACCTGTGCGCAGCGGATGGCTTCCTCGATGTCACCGTCTTCGAGAGATGAGAATTTCTGGTTGTCGTAGTGCGCCCACACACCGGCATAGTAGTCGGCGAGCAGCTCCAAGCGCACGCTAATCTTGTTGGCGTTCACCTGGCTGGTACGGTTCATCGCCGAATGAGCCTGTCCGAGCGTTCCCAACAGGTTCTCCACATGATGCCCCACTTCGTGTGCAATCACATAAGCATAGGCAAAGTCACCGTCGGCCCCTAATGATTTCTTCATCGTGGTGAAGAACGACAGGTCGATATACAGGCACTGGTCGCCCGAGCAATAGAACGGTCCCACCTGGGCATTGCCCTGTCCGCATGCTGTCTGCACGCTATTGGTATAGAGCACCATCTTCGGGGGAGTGTATTTGCGCCCCATTTTCTGGAACACCTCAGTCCATACGTCCTCCGTTCCGGCAAGAATCTGGCTGGAGAATTTTGCCAGTTCCTGCTCTTCCTGTGTGAACTCGCGCTGCCCTTCCTGCGTAGTCACGTTCTGACTCTGCTGAGCCATCTGTGTTCCCACATTCGAAATCACGTCGCCGAGACCACCTCCCGACATGAACGTGATCAGTGCAATCATTACAATACCGCCAAGTCCCAGTCCGGCTTTGGCACCTGAGCTCATTCCGCGACGGTCGTCAACGTTTGAGCTTTCTCTTCTTCCGTCTAATCTCATAGTCTTACTTATTTTTATTATGTAATTTGCTGAATGTCATTTCACCACCATCTTGCGCTTGCCTAACACATAAACGCCCTTCTTCAGGCGCGGCATGCCGTTGGCTGTTGTGCCGAGGCGACGGCCTTGCAGGTCGTAGATCACGGTGTTGGGCTTTGCATCGTTCAAGGAAATGCTGCCCACCGGCGTGGTGCTTTCCTGCCGCTTGTAGAGCTGAACGGGAGTCTGGTTGCTTGAGTAGCAGCAGAATCGAGGCGCGCTCTTGTTATACTGCAGGCGATAATCGTAATTCGGGTTCTTGATAATGGCATCGTTGCCGCTGAAGGAGATCTCCCACTGTGCTCCCGTGGCACTCGCCGAGGTTGCCGTGTGCAGTTTGTTCGCCTTGGCAGTATGCGCCAGATACACCTTTTCGGTGGTATCATACAGCGTATACTTGCTGCCCTCCTTGCCCAAGGTCACCTCATACGGCTTGCCGCTTGTGTTCACCGCCGTGGTAACGGTACCGTTGGATGTTGTCAGCGACACGTTCTTGCGGATGTCGTTGTCGTTTTGAGCCATTGCCATGTTCTCGCTCTCACACACGATGATATATCCTGCGCCGACCACAAGCTCTGAAACCGATGACACACGCTTGTAAACGCACTCGCCCTCGGCAGGTGTGGGTGTGATGCTTCCCGGATCATCGGGATTGGTGGGGTTGTCCGGGTCGTTGTTATTGCCGGGATCGTATGGCGATGTGCCTTCAGGCACCACGTAGTTGTCATAACTGAACGCCACGTCTTTCATGCTTCCCCAGATGTATTCCTCCAATCCGGGATAGTCGATGAACGGATTGCGGTTGAATTGCAGCTCGGAAACGGCATTGTTGCGTTTCACTTCCTTGTCGCTTACGGCATCGTTGTGCGACCATTTGATAAACATGTTCAGCGCCCAGGGCTTCATGCCGGGGTATACGATGGTGTTTCCGTTGCTGTCGGCTGTCGTTCCGTAGAACACATACTGCCCGTTGGATGCGTTGAGCACCGAGTCCTGATAGCAAGTTACCATATAAAAATAGGAGCGGGCGAAATCTCCCTTGTAGATATCGTTGGGTTCAAACACCTTATCCTTGTATTCAGCACCCGCAACAGAGTTGTTTCCTAACTTGCTGAAGCCTCCGGAACTTTGCTTGGTGGGGTTAGATGTTTCGCCGAAAGGATAGTTGCTGCGCATGTTGTTGATGTAACCGTCGGTAGGGTACACATGGAACAGGTCGCTATACATGGGTGTCTTGTCGTTGAACCAGCTTGCAGGCACGCTGTGCTCGCGGTTATACATGCTCCGGGTTGTACCTGGCGCACCACCTTCTCCATCATAGCTTCCCGTATGATTGCTGATACTATAATTCGTAATGTTGCTATACATGTCCCAAATCTTCCCGTCATCGCGCAAGTCGGTGTCTTCGTAGGCATCAAAGAGTCCGGCGTATGATACAACACTGAATTCCTTCGTCACGTCTCGTTTCTGTTCTTTATCATAAAAGGTATAGTAGCCGGTCAGAATGTCATGCAGCGCGCTTTTCAGAGCCTTTCCCTTCTTACCGTCAGCGGGCTTATAGTATTCCCTGCTGTTGTTTGGCCCCTGTGAAAATGCCGACATTGCCAGCATCGCCATGAATGCTATAATGAAGAATCTTTTCATTGCGATTATGTTATTTGGTGACAAAGATACGAAAAAATCGCCGAAGTGAACAAAAAAATGGATAATTAATTTGTCTGCCACTATTATTTTTCATTAATAAGCGTGGAAAAAAGCAAAATAAAACCCAGAATATTTCCACTTTGGATTTATCTTTGTATCTTTGCGCCGATAATAACCAAAAAGGAAAAAACAATGAAAAAACTGCTTACCATCGTAATTATACTGGGCGTGGCAATACTGATGACCCAGACCGTGCCTGACAAGAAAGCCCACAGGGAAGCCATGATGAAGGCGATCAAGGAATATGTTGACGAAGAGGCTGAGAGCAAAGGCATCAAAGACAACGGCATTTCGCGCTTCGGAAAGGGCGTGGTGACAAAAGCCATCGAAGGCGTGCTATCGGCAAAGCTCAAGGAGAGCAACTATTATCTGTTCAACACCACCCACATCAAGATGAAAGAGAAGAACCAACTGCTGTCTCTCGGTCTGTTCGGGCAGGTGATCACCTTCAACAAAGGCATGCTGCGCGATGCCTTGGAAGAGGCTGCACAGGAAAAGGCTGAGGAGAAAGCGGCGCGCAAACAGCAGAAAGCTGATGCCAAAGCAGAGAAACGCAGACTGAAGGAGGAGGCAAAGGCTGAGAAGAAACGGCTGAAAGAGGAAAAGAAAAAGGAGCGTGAAGCTCTGAAAAATCAACAGTGAGAACGCTTTTAAGATTTACGACTACATTATTATTTACTAAAACAATGAAGAAATTAGGAATCGGGATACTGGGGCTTGGTGAAGGTCGCAGTACCATGTCGGCTGCATTGCAGAGCGACAACTATGAACTGATCGCCATCTGCGACCGAAACGAACAGCTTTGCCAGCAACGGGCAGAGGAGTTTAACTTTCATCACTACACCACCGACTATCAAGACTTGCTCGATGATGAGCGCATCGACGTGATTGGAATCTACACACCCGACCACCTGCATGCACTCCACGTGAAGCAGGCACTGCTCGCCGGCAAGCATGCCGTATGCGCAAAGCCGTTCATGGACGACCTTGCCGAGGCAAAAGAACTATTAGAAATCAGCCGCCAAAAGCATGAACGCGTGCTGATTGGGCAGAGTTCACGCTTCTTTGAGCCAATGAAACGCCAGCGGAAGGACTACGAGGCCGGCGAGATTGGAGAAATCATCACCTTGGAAGGATTCTACAACGCCGACCAGCGCTGGTTCCTCGCCAAGCCGTGGGCATTGCAGCCAGAGTTCAAGTGGCTCTATGGCGGTCTGTCACATCCGGTTGACTTCGTCAGATGGTACATGCCCGACATCGATGAGGTGATGGGCTACGGCATGCTGAGTTCCAACGGAGTGAAAGGCGGGCTGAAAAACAATGACACGATGCACTTCATCTTCAAGACTACCGACGGCAGAGTGGCACGAGTGAGCGGATGCTACACCGGTCCGATACAGCCCGTCTACCGTGAAAGCGAAATGAGCTGCATCCTGAGAGGCACTGAAGGCTGCAGCCAAGCCGACTATATGGATTTGAGATATGCCATTACGAACAAGGATGGCGAGGAGAAAATGTACACATGGGAGAATAAGCTGAAGCATTTCTTCCGCTTTGAAGGAAAAAGCCACCATGCTGGCGAATATCAGAACTACCTGGACTACTTCGCAGAGTGCATCAACAGCAACACACCTGCCTACCCCGACCTGAAAGAAGGCATAGGAACGGTGGCCGTGCTCCTTGCCATGGACCAGTCGCTGAAAACGGGAATGCCCGTGAAAGTCGATACTATTCTTGCCAAATACGGTCTGAAAAGAGAAGACTTGGTCTGAGAATCAACCCCGTTGCATGCGCTGCCGCACCGCCTCGAACAGCAAGATGGCGGCACTCACCGACACGTTCAGCGAGTCGAGATTGCCCAGCATCGGTATGCGGATATGCGCATCGGCTGCCCGTCGCCACTGGTCTGTCAGTCCGGTGGCTTCGGTTCCCATCACGATGGCAGTGCCACGGCGCATGTCGGTATCATAGTAATACTCAGAGTCTTGCAGCTGTGCGGTGAGAATACGGATGCCGCGCTGCTTCAGAAAAGCGATGCATTCATCCGACGAGCATGCCACGCACGGCACCGTGAACGCGGCTCCTATGCTGGAACGGATGAGGTTCGGGTTGTAGAGATCGGTCAACGGATCGCACACGATCACGGCATCGGCATGCGCGGCATCAGCACTGCGCAGGATGGCACCCAGGTTTCCAGGTTTCTCCACACTCTCGAGAACCATCAGCAGCGGGTTTTCGGGCAGCCAGAGATCCTCCAAGCGCACGTTTTTCGATTTCACTTCGGCAACGACACCTTCCGTGCTGCCGCGATAAGCAATCTTTTCGTATACCGAGGATGACACCTGGAACACATTCCCTGCTTTGGTTTCACGCAGCAAACCGCCCCACTCTGCCTGCCCTTCCATCATCTGCTGACAATAGAACAGCGTGTCTATCTCATAACCTGCTTTCAAACAATGCTCCAACTCCCTGCGACCTTCCACCACAAAGAGTCCTTCCTTGCGTCGCTCCGATGATTTCTGCTGAAGCGCCAGCAGCTTCTTGATCTTCGGATTCTGTGCACTCGTGATTTGCTGTTCTGTCATTCTTCTTTTAATGATATTGAAGGGGTGTGTCAAAATACAGATATTCCTATTGAAACAACGGATTTCGCGGATTTTACGGATTTAAGTCATACAGAAAATTAGGAACCTAAATAATCTGCAATCCGTGAAATCCGTTGTGGTTTCTTTTTGACTTACCCTCTTTTTTATAGTGATACGGCTTCTCTCAGCTGCTCCAGCGCCTGACGGAGGACACTGCGGGGCGCGGCAATGTTCAGTCGCATGAAGCCGGCACCCTCTTTTCCGAACATCTCACCGTCGTTGAGGGCGAGGCGCGCCTTATTCACGAAGAGGTCGTTCAGCTCATCGTGGTTGAGCGCAAGGCCGCGGCAGTCGAGCCAAACCAGGAACGAAGCCTGCGGGCGCCATGGAATGATCTGCTGGCAACCGCCTTTCGTGAAATGCTCCCGGCAGTATTCTTCCACGAACAGCACATTTTCCTCAATATACTGGAGCATCTCCAAGCGCCACGGCTCACCCTGCTTGAAGGCTGCGATGGTGGCAATGGGCGCGAAGATGGGTGCATCGTTGAACTCATTGGCTGTCAGCCAGCCATAGAATTTCTCACGTATCTCGTCGTTGGGAACGATGGCATAGGAACTCACGATGCCTGCAATGTTGAACGTTTTCGACGGGGCTCCGAAGGTGATGCTGCACATGGCAGCCTTCTCCGACACCGATGCGAAGGGGATGTGCCTATGGCCGAAGATCGCCATGTCGCAATGAATCTCATCGCTGATCACAAGCACATGGTTGTCGTAGCATATCTCTGCCAGTCGCTCCAATGTCTGCCGATCCCACACCACGCCTGCCGGATTGTGCGGATTGCTCAGGATGAGGAGACGGCACTTGGGGTCTTTTGCCAGACTTTCCAGTTGGTCGAAATCCATTTTGTAGGTAGACTCACAGCCGTTCTTCACTTCTATCAGCGGATTATACACCACCTCGCGCCTGTTTCCCTCGGGAGTGAGGCGGAACGGATGATACACGGGCGACTGGATGATTACTTTCTCGTCTTCTTCCAGGAACACGTTCACCACCATACCGATGCCTTTCACGATGCCCGGGATATAGGTGATCCACTCGGGGCGCACCTTCCACTGGTGATGGTCGCGAATCCACGCAATCACCGTGGGCCAGTAGTCGGCAGGTTCCACGGTATATCCGAAGAGCGAATGCTCCAACCGCGCCTTCAGGGCATCGGTGATGAACGGCAGTGTCTCGAAATCCATGTCGGCAACCCATAGGGGCAACAGGTCGCCTCTGCCGTAGCGCTCCTCCAAAACACAGTGTTTCAGGTCGCCACTGCCAGTGCGGTCAACAATCTTATCGAAGTCGTATGTTCTCATTTTCATTGTTTTTTTTGAATAATTAAGAGGTTAGAAGCAAGAAGCAAGAGGCAAGAGGCAAGAGAATAGAACTATGATACAGGCATGAAATAGAGCATTGCATCTCAGTGCATATCTCTTGCTTCTTGCCTCTTGCTTCTTGCTTCTTGCATCTCACTTCTTGCTTCTAACATACCGCCTGCCTGATATCCTCAAACAGGTCGTCAACATCCTCCAATCCAATGGACAGGCGGATAGTGGTCTGCTTCACGTCCATCTCCTCTACCATCTCCTCGGGGAAATTGCCGTAGATGGTGCTGGCGGGATGGATGGCAAGCGACTTGTTGTCGAACAGGTTGGTGGCGCGGCGTATCAGCTTCAGCCGGTTGATGAAGCGGAAACACGCCTCGCGGCTCTCCAAGTCGATGGTCATCATGGCACCTGCCGTCTTGCCAAACTGCCGTTGCGCCAGTTCATGATAGGGATGTTCCTCCAATCCTGCATAGTTCACGTATTTGATCTGCGGCAACTGTCGCAGCCTGCGCGCCAGTTCTAAGGCGTTTGACGACTGCACACGATAGCGCGCATTGAGTGTTTCCAGACCCAAGGTCTGCATGTATGCCACCTGCGGAGTCATGTATGCTCCGAAATTGAACAGCATTTCCAGCGCCACACGCTCGCAGAAGCCCGGTGTTGTGCCGTAGTCGATCACCAGACCGCCTAACGACGTGGCACCGCCCGACAGGTATTTCGTGCTTGAAACCACTTCGATGTCAACGCCCAAGGCGTGGAGGTTGGTCTCCGTGAACGGTATGATGGTGGAATCGGCAATCAGTGGGATGCTGTTTCTATGTGCCACCTCTGCCAAAGCCTGCAAGTCGGCTACTTCAAGCTGCGGGTTGGTGATGATCTCCAAGAAGATGCAGCACGTGTTCTCATCCACTGCCTTTTCAACTTCCCCTATATTGGTCAGGTCGCACAGCTTTGCCTCCACGCCGAAACGCGCAAGTGTCTGCGTGAGCAGCGAAAACGTGTTGCCGAAGAGATGCTTTGAGGTGACAATATTCTTTCCCTGCGCCGCCACAGCCATCAATGCATTGCTGATAGCAGCCATTCCCGAGTTGAAAGCACCCACATAAGAGGCGCCAGTGAGCGTTTTCACCTTGTGCTCCAGATAAGTCACCGTCGGGTTTTCCACTCTTGAATAGTCGGGAGCATCGATTCTGTTGCAGAACGCATCGCTCATCGTGGCGGCATCGTCGAATTCGAATGCCACAGCGTTATACACCGGCATCGACAATGCATCGTAGGCATCGCGACGGCGGAATGGTGTATGAATCGCTTTTGTCTGATTCTTCATTTTTAAATTCAGCTTTTTAGTAGTTTAAATTTGATTGGCAAAGTTACGAAGAACTGAACAAACTGCCAAACGAAATCGTTTTTTTCTTACAAAAACTATCTTTTCGCTCCACGAAACCTACGCTTTCAACTGCTAAAACATAAGCTTTCAACTGCTAAAACCTACGCTTTTGCACAATAAAAGCCAACGCTTTTACACCCTGGTACATACCAACAGCGCCTCACATATAGAGTATGTTTTTAAAAAGTTCGACACCTGAGTCTATCATCCTCATTATCAACGACTTCGCAAAAATCATGCGACACCCGATGCGACACCCGATGCAGCACCTGATGCGGCACCTATGCACCCTTTTTCTGGAACATTTTGGAAACTTTTACGGGTGAGCCGCTTCTCATATTGTTTCTTCCTCCTTTCTATTCACCCTGCGAAATCCGAAAAAGAATCAAGCCACCGCCCCACAACGCCCCTGCGTAAGCCGAAAAAAAATCAAGCCCCGAACCCACAACGCCCCTGCGTAAGCCGAAAAAAGCAAGCCGAACCCACAACCACCTGGCGTAAGCCGAAAAAAAATCAAGCCGCCCCTTTGACGGGGCGAGCTTACCTTAATGAAAGAGCGACGGGCAGGAGCGGTTAAGTCTCCCCATATAGGGGGAGATTTAGAGAGGGTGGATGTTTCTTTTGCCTCTTTTCTTTGCGCCAAAGAAAAGAGGTCGCAACTGCACCAAAGAAAAGAGGAGATTATCAGAGGTGTGAAGCGAGAAGAGAGAAGTGAGAGATTACTTCTAATCTCTCGCCCCCGAAAACACCCCACCAGGTGCCCCATCAGGTGCTGCATCGGGTGTCGCATCGGGTGCCACTTGATTTTTCGCAACCATCTGTTAATCAGACCATTTGCCTCAGGTGCACCATAATATTCTTTTTCAACAGGGGGACGCGCGCGCGAAGAGACCTTTCAAGGCCCTTGCCATGAGCAAACAATCCCCCCACCCCTACTTCGACAACAAGACGAAATAACAAAGACATAGCAAATGAATTGCATAAAAAGTTGGTTCATTGGAAAATTATTCGTACCTTTGCCATCAATACTAACCAAATTATTGAGACTATGAACATTGAGAAATACGATGAAGACGTGGCAAAAGAGTCGCGCGCAAAGGAAAGAAAGGAGAAACGCGGTAACCGCAAGTGGTGGATACTCACAATTATCATCGGCGTGCTGATCTTGTTTGCCGTGACATGTCCCGGCAAATACGACCATAAGGAGGCAATCAACGCCGAAGTGAGCTCGGCTGTTACCAGTTCGCTCACGGGAAAGGTGGGCAGCTGGGCTGTGCTCGGCAATATCGTGGTGTCGAAACTGGTGGACATCACGCTCGACAGCAATATCAACGTGGATAACTATCTGGTGTTCAGCCTGGCAAAAGCAGAACTCAACGGCGAGAACCATGTGCTCTCCGTGGGACTGCTGAACCACGTGTGGGTGCTTTTCGACAAAAAAGACCTGCAGGGATTGGTTGACCAACAGACCAACAAGCTGTGGGACGGCATCGTGGGTGCCGTGCCGGGAGCAGGAAGCTTGGTTAACGACTCCACCACCATTGAAGACAATGTGAAGGGCATCATCAACCAGACCATCGATGATGTTTCCTCGAAGGTGAAAGACCGGATTGAGGATGAGGTGAACAAGGCTCTCGACAACCTGGTGAAAGGTCTCTTCGGCAACGAGGAATAAGATTCCCAAACAAGCATGATGGAAAAGAAGACCATTGCCGTGATCGGCATGGCTTATGCCGGCTGTGCCGCCAATGTGGAAAGGCGGCTCAGCGAGATGAATGGTATCAGCCATGCCGCCGTTAACTTTGCTGCTCGCACTGCACTGGTGGAGTACGACCCCAAAATAGTATAAGTTTTATTTTAATATTGAATATCAATTAGTTACCATTGTTTAAAGAGGAAACTGGTAACACTTTAGAAACGAGAGGACTTACATATTCCTACACATTTCTCACCAAATCAAAGAACGCCCTCATATCG
>JAFUVB010000017.1 GCA_017471245.1 Prevotella sp. | reverse complement strand
TACCGACATTCATAATTATGCAGTTTTGAGACTGCAAAATTACTCTGTCTTTTTCAAATCAAAAAATCAATGATCGCTCTGAAACCCTTATTAACAAAGGGATATATGAAGTTGAACTAAAATTTATCGCATCACTAATATATCAGGCAATTAGAAAATCACATTTTTTTAAGTGACGAAGTCAGGAAAAAGCGTTGGTTCTGGAGGTTTTGATTCCAGATTCTCGAGGATCTTTGCCCAGTCTTTTTCCGGTTCCTCGAAGAACGTGTAGCAATTGACATAGTACATGAGCATGATACGGAACATGGTGGCGAGATTGGAGAAGCTCCAGCTTCTCCTG
This sequence comes from Prevotella sp., assembly GCA_017471245.1. Classification (GTDB taxonomy): domain Bacteria; phylum Bacteroidota; class Bacteroidia; order Bacteroidales; family Bacteroidaceae; genus Prevotella. Next base: position 10,485 of record JAFUVB010000017.1, on the reverse strand, counting down.
ATGCGCCTCTGCATGACCATGAGCAGCAGATTGGCGATGAGCGTCACCCAAATTTGTATCTTGATGGCATTGGCACTCTCCCCGTAGAAGTATCTCAGCGGGAAGTTCTGCTTGAGTTGTTTGAACAGGAGTTCTATCTCCCACCGCTTGCGGTAGATAGCCACGATGTCCTCCACTTCCATCTCCATGTCGTTGGTCAGCAGCGATACGAGCTTTGCCTTTCCTTTCTTGATGTCCGCATAGGTGATGATGCGGGCAAGATGCTCTATGTCCTCTCCGTCCTTGACCTGCTTGCGGAAGATGACGTGCTGTACGCGATATTCCATGAGTCCTTCCGGATTCATGTACATGACATCACTTTCAGTTTCATATACCAGGTTCCTCTTCATCTTCGTGACGTATATCACCTCCCTTCGGGTAAGTTCCTCAAACTTGGCATAGTCGATGTATGCCCTGTCCAGTGCGACAATGTCCCCACTGGTATAGTTTGACGGACGGAGCATGAAACTGTCGTTTGTCGCGGCAGAGGTAAAACGAATGTCCGAGGGTACTCCCTCGTTGGCATGGATGTTCGCATGGACCTTGATGCCTCCCTTCTTCTTCCCTGTCTTCGGATGGCGTCCGACACCCTTGAAGATGAGGTTGGAGAACAGCGTGATGGTCGTGGAATCAATGATCTGGAGGCGATTGAGCCATCGGGGGACCTGCCTGCGACGGCTGTCCGAGGAAAGTTCATCCCTGTATGTGGCATACAAATCCCTGTACACAGCCTCAAAGACACACTCCTTGCGACGTGCATTCGCATCTGAGAGCGTCGAGCGGCGCGGCATCAGGCTGATGCCGAGGTGCGCCAGCTTGCGCGCTTCGGGGAACATCAAGTCCGTTATCTCGCGCAGGGAGTCGAAACGCTTGATGACGGCATACAGCATAATCACCAGATGCTGCCATGCATCGAAGTGCTTTACATACCTCTCACCGCCATTCTCACGGCTGAAACGAAGAACTTTTTGCTTGTTTAGCAAATTTAACAGCTGTCCATACATCGGCTGTCCGATAAAATGTGTACCTTTGTTCATGTTACAGAAGTTTTGTCGCAGAAACAAAGGTAACCAAAAAGGCTGAAATCCAAGTGAGGGTTTCAGCCTAATCTTATTTCCAGCAAAAAAAGGTTTAGCGGACAGCAATAATTGGAAACAAGTATTGGAGCAATATCTGAAAGTATCTGACGCAGATATCTTGCCTGACGCGGGCTCTGTTTCACATGAGGAAGCGGAGGCCAAAGCACTTTGTGAATACGAAAAGTTCTGGAGAATACAAGACCAGACTTTTCTTTCAGATTTCGATAAGTTTCTCGAATCGATTCAATTATATCTGTTATGGACTTGAGGCCGTACAACATGAGGATTTCACGATGTACGTCGAATGTACAAAGTTCGATGCCATTTGGAATAAGGCCAAGAGAAACGTGGGCGAGGAAAACCTCGTATCTACTTATACTTGGTCGGATGGTGTATTGGCAGTAAAGAGAAATGATGTGCCTCTCGTGAAAGGAGAGAAGGCGCAGGCTATCTTCTTTGATAATGCGGAGTATCTCATTTGGGAGGAATTCTGTAGCAAAGATGATAAGGCACAGTTTTGCTCAATGCTGCATAGCAACGTGAAGAAGTGAAAACTGAGGTAATAAACCTGTTTTTGGATGTGAAAAACAGCTTTAACTCTGTTTAACATGGTGCAGTTTTGAAACTTGGTATCCTTTTGTTACCTTTGCGGCATAAACGTTGTAAAGGTTATGGCTGATTTTCAAGCAGGTTATTTAGCCTGTCCCATCAGGAATGTGATTAGTCGCTTTGGCGACAAGTGGTCGATGTTGGTGCTCTATTCGCTGCATGCCAGCGATTCTGGGGTACTTAGGTTCAACGAACTGCGGCGTCTGATGACAGACTGCTCTCAGAAGATGCTGTCGCAGACGCTGAAAAACTTGGAGCAGAGCCATCTGGTGCATCGTGAGGTATATCCGGAGGTTCCGCCACGTGTGGAGTATAGTCTGACGGAAACGGGAAAATCGCTGATGCCTGCCATCACATCGCTAATCGACTGGGCATTGGTTCACTTCGATGAGGTGACACAACGGCAGATTACTGATTAAGCAGCGTGATTACCTCATTGAGATCCTCCGAGAATGACAGATAGTTGTTGATGCCCTCGGTGGTCAACTGCGGATAGTCGCGGTTGAAACGTACGAGCGTGGCCTGTGGGAATTGTGCCGCCATGCGCTCGAAGGGGAATCGGATAATAACGGGCGTATTGAAGCCGACGCCAAATTCCAGGAGCAGCAACCGTTTCTTGTATGCTTTCTCAATGAATTGCTGATAAGATGCAGCCTGCTGATGCCAATGCTCGTCCTCCACAAAGGTGTCGTCGCAACGCAGGTTTACTGATACTGGCTTACCATCGGGAGTGTGCGGAATCAGCGACGATGGTATGCGGCAAATACCTGAGCTATGCTCGCCTGCCCGTTGCCTTACCTTGATGTATGACAAGGCACGCTCCACCCACTCCTTGTTGTTATACAGTATCTTCGGTGAACCCGATGCTGGCTGGAAATAAGCATAGTCGCCCTGCGTGGCGAAGATGCGCTCTGCATCGAAACCTGCCTTTTCAAACTGTCCGTCTACATTGGTTGTAATGACGAAATAGTCTTTGTCATTAACCAGATTATGAAGCTGGCGATAGAGTGGGGTGGTCTTTGGCTGGTAACGGGCAAACCAGATGTGTTTGGCCCAATAGGCCCAGCGCTCTTCTTCAGTCTTGAAAGGGTAGAACGACGATGAGTAGAGGTCGGTAATGCCATAGCGGTTGATCCACTCTCGGAATTCCCGTCGGAAGTCTTCTCCGGCATAGTCGAGCCCTGCAGCAGCTGACAGTCCTGCCCCCGCACCTATCAGCACATAGTCAGCATCGGTTATCAAACGACGCAGCTCAGCAATCTTTTCCGAGAAGTCTTTCATATATTTCACGGTCTTTATCTAAAAACACATTGAACACAACTGTCTTCACCGACTGTTTGGGATAGCGCTTTACTGTATTGACCGCAATCTCTGCTGCCAGCTTGTTGGGAAAATGGAACACACCCGTGGAGATGCAGCAGAAGGCAATGCTTTCCAGTTCGGCTTGTTCAGCGAGGTCAAGACATGAGCGGTAGCACCTTCAAACGGGTGATGTCGCCCTGCCATAGCTGCATGCCCCAGCCCTCTACAGCAACAGAGCCTTTGTCCTCTGCCTGCTGTTGCAGTTCTGCATCCTGCATAGTAAACCATTCTGCGGGCATCTCACATGGCTCCCACACATTCATCAATGCCCGCATCATTCTCTGTTTCTCACGCAGAGAATCAGGAATCCGATAGCTAACATGTTCGTTAGCCATCAGTCCCCGTATGATTGCATTCAGATTCTCAAACCTATCCATAGTCCTTTTATTTAAACATGGGATGTGTCATTTCTGCTGGTTTAATACCCATGCGAAGCCTTTTGCCGTCCTCTTTTCAGAATCAACAAAGTGGTTGCCGGGATTCCATTCCAATATTGTGTTGTCAACCTGATTGTTCAGTAGTTGATGCTGTCTGCGAATGGCATTGCCAACCTGAGCCATTACAGGATTCTTCACTCTTTCTTCCTTGTCACCAAGACTGAGATAGACGGATTTGGCAAGCGGAAAATTCCCTGATGCATAATCTATCCATTTGGGAAACCATACGGAAGGAGATGCTGCAACTATACCCTCAAACTTGTCTGTCTGGTAGCCTGCCCATAGAGAGAACAAGCCTGCCAGAGAATAGCCGCCAAGAATGATATGAACCTCTTTCTGAATGATTTCAGTCAACAGCTGGTCAACGATATAATCTAATGTTGCTTGCGCCCCATCGCCGAAAGGAGTCCTGCCAAACACGGGTGGTGCTTGCCAAGGGGTGAGTTCCCGATTCCAGTCTTTTATCATGAATGCCACTAAGGAGAATGACTTATCAGTGAGACTTCTGATGGTATCCACTTCTTGATTCAACACCTTCAGGTCATGTTCATCTACTGGTTGAACAAGCAGGTGGTCAGCCTGTGTGGCATTGTAAATATGGCATTCCCTTCCTGATATGTCGGTTACAATCCTGTTCATAGTGTTTCATTCGTTGATGTAATTCTTCGTAGACATGTCATAATAGAGGGCTTCGAGCTCTTGAAGGGTCAAGTTCTTTACGGAATGCTCTATTAGTCGTATCAGTTCTTCGCGCCGATAGTCATCTGAAAGGCTATGGGTAGGCGACCAATGGTCGGGAATCTGTCCAAAACGTCCGTTAGATGTCATTTTTTGTTCTCCTATTATCGTTATTACCAGTTTCTTATTATGTGCAAAAAAATCAAAAACGAAGTTTCTGCCATCAGTTCTTACCCTTATTGACGATGTAGATACCAAGTGCGGCAAGCCCTCCTGCAAGGGCGTACTTCGTGTAGAATGTCTCGCCGAGACAGAGACATGAAGTGACAGCACCAACGATGGGTATCAGTGAATTGTATATAGCCACTTTTCCAACAGGGTTCAGGCTGAGCAGTTTATTGTAGAGAGCAAACCCGATGGCAGAGATGGCGATGAGGAACAACAGGCAGACGATGCCAAGCGTGTTGATTACTGGTAGCGTCCCACCAAAAACAAGACCTGGGATGATGAGCAGCAACCCTCCGATGGTGAGACTATAGCCAGTACCAACGAAAATATCCACCTTACGGCTCAGTCCACGAGTCATCAAGCCAGAGAGTGCCGAACAGACGGCATTGAGTATAATCATTCCGTCACCCAGCCAAGTGAATTGCCCACTATGGCTTCCACCAAGGTTTAATGCCAAGATGCCGCTGAACCCGACGGCACAGCCAAGTATCTTCCGGGTGGTAAGACGATCGCTCTTGAAGCAGGCACAGGCAAGCAGCACCAAAAGGAATGTGCTCAGCGAATTGAGGATAGCTGCCCGTGAGCCTTCACTATGCGACATACCGACATAGAAGAAGAAATAGTGGAGTGTGGTGTTCATTAGCGCAAAGGCAAGGATGAAGAGCCAATCACTTGTCTTATTCGTTTTAAATGAGCGGCCACTGCTTCGGGCAACAGCAAGGACTATCAGACCTGCAACAGCAAAGCGGATGCCGGCAAAGAGCATTTTGCTGCCCGTCATGTCTGCCGTGATACCAAAGGCATTGAAACCCACCTTGATGAGTGGGAATGCCCATCCCCACGCGATTGCCGCTGTCAGGGCAAACACGACTACCCAAGCGGGTCGCTGGAATATGGATGCCTGTTTCATGGTTTGACTGCCAAGTTCATAAACTATCATAATTTATGGCGCAAAGTTAGTGATTTTATCGCGAAATCAGCCCAAAATAAGTATCTTTGCAACATTGTTTAAGATTTCAGGTCTTGGCAGTTTAGAACCCCTTGATAAAAGCTATATCTTCTCCACCAGCCGCTTGCCCAGTTCGTAGGCATTTTTCAGGTCAATGCCATAGTGTTCATCGCGATATTTCCGTTTGTCCTCTTCTGAGAAGAGGTTGAAGTCATAGCGGGAGTAGTCGTTGAACTGGTAGGTGTTGTAGACATACAGCGTCTCTGAGTAACCGAAGATGTCCTCCATCACCTTGGCGTTCTCATCGAGAATGGCGGGATAGCCAATCTGGCGCATATAGTCCTCGGGACAGTTCATCGTGAGAATCATGGCCGTGGGAATAACCTTGTCACGGAGGGTGATGTGGCGACCTGCATGACCATCGCCCCCTTCTTCCCTCTCGTACATATATGTGCCGACGGGGAACATCAGTCGCTCCATGAAGGCTCGCATGCCCCCCGTAGGATAACTGTAATAAACAGGTGAGCCGAGCACGATGACATCGGCTTGGCGCGCACGCTCCAGCACGGGGCGCAGGTCGTCCTTGATGGCACACACACCGTTACACTTAGAGTTCTTCAGTTTGCAGGCAAAACAACTCTTGCACCCCTTGAAGTCGATGTCGTAGAGGTGGACATGTTCGGTTTCTGCCCCTGCTGCCTCGGCTCCACGCATAGCGCTCTGGAGCATGTCGGCGGTATTCTTGTTCTTTCGCGGACTGCCATTGAAGAACATGGCTTTGATTTTCTTTTCCATAAAAGTATTTGTTTTTAGTAAGTGTTTGCAGTTGTCTTATATGATTTTGGATTTGTAAGATTTGAATAGTTTTGTAAGATTTCTTCGACGAGCAAAGCGAGTGGAACTCGATTGTCATCCGGAGGGTACTCATTTAAGTCGCCTATGGCGAGAAATCTTACAAATCTGTACAAATCAAACAAAATAAAAATTATTATTGTTCACATATCTATTTCTGGGATTTCTGCGCCCGAAGATTAAAAATGCACAGGTGACCGGGAGTGCGGTAGCAGGAGTTGCACGACACGCACGTCGACGGGGCGGTGTCCAAGTGTTGTCTTATCAAATAATGTCTTCATATCTGTTTCTCCTTTTCGACTGCAAAATTACGAATAATCCGGCATTCCACGAAATTGGCGAATACTGATAATTTTCTCAGTATCAGCCACATTTCCCGTTAAAACGCGCTATAATTCAAAAAGAATTTGTATTTTTGCAGCAGATTTCTAAAACGACGCGATTATGAGCACCAAGGTAATGCAAGAGACAATAGCCGAATATTTCAAGACGCAGCCCGTCTTGAAAGCATGGCTCTTCGGCTCCTTCGCCCGTGGCGAGGAGACTCCAAGGAGCGACGTTGACATTTTGTTCGTACCCGACCGGTCAGGTAAGCCTTTCACGCTCTTCACCCATGGCGGTATGCTGATGGACTTGCAGGAACTGCTTGGCCGTGAAGTAGATTTGGTGGAGGAAGGCTCACTCCGCCCATACGCTGCAGAAAGTGCTAACCGTGATAAAGTGTTGATTTATGAGAGAAAGAGCAAGGGATAAAGGACGTTTGGAAGACATTATCGAGTATTCCACCAATGTGACGAATCTCATTGAGGGCTATTCTCTTGAGACACTGATTGCCGACAAACGCACGTACTATTCGGTAATGAAGAACATAGAGGTGGTTGGCGAGGCTGCCTACATGCTGACCAAGGCATTTAAGAAGTCACATCCAGAGATTCCTTGGAAAGTAGTTCAAGGCATGCGGCACGTGTTAGTCCACGACTATGCGAATGTTGTTTCCGCTACGCTATACGATACGGCCGTCAACGACATGCAGCCCCTCCGCCAACAGGTAGAGCGTTATCTCGCTGAGACCGATTGGGACGAGTGGCAGTCCCTCCCCGACGAATTTGATGATGCCAACAAGGAGGACATCGTAAAAGCAGCCCGCAAGATGAAGGTCAAGGGCTATGCCGTTCAGGACATTTCGGAGATTACCGGCCTGACTGCTGAGGAAATCGAAGCACTATAATATAAATATCTGCAAAACTCACGAAGATATGACACAGCCAAACGTAACGCCACAGGAATTCAAGCGTCTGAAGGAGCAGGTGACCGCCCGCATGATTCAGATACTCACCGAGGAGCAGGGCTACACGCTGGAGGAAGCCATCGACCGTGTCTATACCTCGCCCATCTACGAGAAATTGTCCGATGCCGCCACCGGACTTTTCTTCCAATCACCGCGCTACGTCCTTTCCTATCTGTAAAGAATGTTGAAGAATAAAATTCAAAAAGAATTTGTAATTTTGCAACCGTAAATGAATTAAACGACGCGATTATGGCAAACAAAGACAGAGCAGACAAGTGGCTCGACATCGTGGCTGAGGACTTGAGCGTGGCTGAGGATCTCTACAAGACCAGCCATTGGCTCTATGTCGGCTTCATGTGCCATCAGTGGTGGAGAAGAGCCTGAAAGCCTACTGGTGCGTGTGCCGCGATGATGACCCGCCTTATCTTCACGACCACAAGAAGATAGCCCAAGGCTGCGGCCTCTACACAAAGATGAGTGAGGAACAACTGAAATTCCTTGAAATCATCAAACCGATGAACATCGAAGCCCGCTATCAGGAATTCAAAGACGAGGTGGCCCGCTCGCTCAACCGCGAAAATACAGCAGAGATATTAGAAACCACAAAGCAATTGCACGCATGGATACTCGAGAAGTTAAAGGAAAAGTTATCGACCCGGTGAACTTCACGCCGCTCACCGTACAGGGCATACTTCCTAAGGAGTTTGCCTTGGAGTTGGTGCGTCGATACAAAGAGGTTATTGCCCCGCGCTTCGACCCTGCTATGAAGGTGATGATGTTCGGCTCATACGCCAAGGACTGCCCCAACGAATGGAGCGACATCGACGTTGCCGTTATCGTACCTAAAATAGAGGAGGGCACTTGGTGGGACACCTCTTCCAGTCTCTGCCACGACGTCGATAAAGTGAGCCTTTACATCGAACCCATCCTTTTGGAGAGCGGCGAGGACTCGCCCATCTACCGCGAAGTGATGCGGACGGGCGTGGCGGTGTAATATATAATGTAGAACGAAACCGCAAATGAGTGGATAGGACATAACATAGACGAAACGAAATCCAGCCTAAACTTGCCAATTCTTGCCAAGAGAGTTGGCAAGTTTTGAATTTGTATACGTCAATCCGTAATTTGTTTAGGTGAATATCTGGAGTTCCGCCGTACCTTTGCACCCGGAAACAAAAAAGTATTCACAATCAAATTCAAAACGACAATGAACAAGACTGTATTTATCACAGGTACAAATTCGGGATTCGGCAAGGCTATGGTGGAACTCTTTGCAGCCAACGGATGGAACGTGGCGGCTACGGTCAGGAACCGCGAGCAGCACAAGGGACTCTTCGAGAAGTTGCCCACCGTGAGACTCTACGAACTGGAGGTGACGGACTACGCACAGGTCGATGAGGTGACGGCGGCAGCTATCCGCGACTTCGGACGCATCGACGTGGTGGTGAACAACGCGGGCTATTGTCTGATGGGGCCGACGGAGTTCACGACGATGGAACAGGTGGAGCGGCAGTTCAAGACCAACGTGTTCGGACTGATGGCCGTCACCAAGGCTTTCATCCCCCACTTCCGCGAGCAGGGCGGCGGGCTGTTCATCAACTTTGCCTCGGCCAGTGCCCGCTTCAACTATCCCTACATCGCATCCTACGGTGCCAGCAAGTGGGCCGTGCGCGGCATCAGCGAGAGTCTCGGCATCGAACTGAAGCCTTACGGCATCGAGGTGAAGACCATCTACCCCGGCGTACATGCCACGCGCATCTTCACCAAGATTGACCACGGCGCAAATGCCGACAACCCGGAATATCAGAAGCACTACAAGGCATACTACGCCAACTTCCTCGGCGCACAGACCGCCGTCAGTGGTGTCACCTCACCGGAGAGCATCGCCCGCGCCGTGTTCAAAGCCGCCAGCAAGCCGAAGAAGGGACGGCTCAACATCATCTCCGGCGGCGATGCCAAGATGTACGAATGGATGAAGCGGCTGCTGCCCGAACGCACATTCCAAAAGCAACTCGTCAACACCATCCTGAAGCCGATCTCACCCCTCGGCGCACGTCTCTTCAAGTGGGTGCTCGGCAGCGAGACATCGACCCTTTACACCGATATTCCAAAGGATTTGACCCGATGACGAGCCGTTTCCCAGATTATTTTCGTACCTTTGCACCCACGATGGAGAAAGTGATGCACATAGAGACCATTTCAGAGATGATGCAACTCTGCGGCATAGCAGACGTGCGCCATCCGCTCATCGAGACTGCCGACCTCAGCCAGGTCGTCAGTCCCGAACGTTTCAGCAACCAGCAGATGACCTTCGACTTCTACATGGTCATCCTCAAGGGCGAGGGCTGCGGCACCGTGCGCTACGGCCAGAGCGTCTACGACTACACCAACGGCACGATGCTCTTCTACGCGCCCCGCCAACTCGTGGCCGTCGAGGACGTCACCGCACCCACAGGCCGCGTGCTCGTCTTCATGCCCGAACTGCTGGCTGGCACACCGCTCGAACACGACATCCACGACTACACCTTCTTCGACTACGACGTCAACGAGTCGCTGCACGTCTCAGAGCGCGAGCGACAGCACTTCTACGCCTCGCTCGACAGCCTGACCGAAGAACTGGAGCACCCCATAGACACTCTTAGCAGCGAACTCCTCTGCTCCCACCTCACGCTGCTCCTTGGCTACTGCCGCCGCTACTACGCCCGCCAGTTTGCCAGCCGCAAGCCCGCCAGCCAGAAACTCATCACACAGTTCGACACCCTCCTGCGCCGCTACTTCGACAGCGGCAAAGCCCGCCAGAGCGGTCTGCCCACCGTCCGCCAATTTGCCGACGAAATGAACCTCTCGCCCAACTACTTCGGCGACATGGTGAAGTCCTACACCGGCACCAGCCCCCAGGCCTACATCCAGCAGCACATCATCAGCCTCGCCCAGTCGCGGCTCGTCTCCACCGACCTCTCCATC
>JAFUVB010000016.1 GCA_017471245.1 Prevotella sp. | reverse complement strand
TTTCTGTAATTTTGTCATCGGTAATCATGAGTATGTTCTTTTGTATCGCTTTATAAGTAACTGAAAATCATCTATAAAGGTACAAAAAATATCTCAGATTACCAACTTTTTAGAGAACTTTCTTATCCCGAACTGGCGTAACTATACAAACAGAACTGTCTGATGGCATCATGCATCATGAAAGGAAGTGAAGTGATTTTCAGGAAATATGTAGGGACTAACAATCGTCAACAATCATTTGAACAGCATGGTGCTTACGGATATGCAGTCGGCTTCGAAGGATTGGTTGATTTCATCATGCGTAATACGAGCAAAGAAGTCATTAATGTAAAAAGGGAAGAAGCGTCAATCTATCCACGGGTTGCTATCCGCGAATTTGTTGCGAAGGCTTTAGTTCATCAGGATTTTGGTATTACAGGAATGCCTGTGACAATAGAAATTTTCTCCAACCGACTGGCTATTACGAATGCAGGGGCTCCTCTTAACGATATTAACCGACTGATTGACTTGCCACCCCAATCAAGGAATGAGCAGTTGGCACAGATGATGTTTCAACTTGGGATTTGTGAACGCCGAGGCAGTGGCATAGATCGTGCTATTGCTGCTGTGGAGGAAATGAACCTGCCTGCCGTTAAGTTTACAAAAAGCGAACAGCACACACGAGTATTCCTATATCCGCAGAAAAGTCTGAGGGATATGACAAAGCATGAAAAGATTTCTGCCTGCTATCAACATGCCTGTCTGATGTATGAAGATGGGGAGGCTATCAATAACCAGTCCGTAAGGGAACGTTTTGAATTGAATAAAAACGAATCGGCCGTAGCTTCGCGCATCATTTCTGATACAGTAGATGCTGGCTTTATCAGGCCTGCAGATGTGGAAACAACCTCTAAGAAATATATGACATATATCCCATTCTATGGTTAGAAATTTTATTTGCAGACTAAATCCATAAAAGATACAAACCGCTGATTATCAACCAGTTTCTTTTTGCAAAGGAAATCCAATAGACAGAAAGAATTACAACGAATACACTGCTGCAATCCAAGTTGTCTGATGTACTCACGGATGAGCAGAAGATTAGAAAGATAGGCAATATGTTGTCTGCATTGAAAAAGAATGGAATTATACGACTGAGCGAGAAAAAGAAGTGGGTTTTAGTCGAAGTTTAGTCGAACTTTTAGTCGAAGTTTAGTCGAAACATTGACTCCATTGACGCAGAATGCCGTTAAATAAAGGGCATTTGAGAGATTGTTGCTCTTGTCGGATTTTGTCGAATTCACACAGCAATTTAGTCGAAGTATTAGTCGAAAAGGAGAAAGGAGAATTAATAATGATGCAAAAGTACATAGAAATCTTTGCCTGCATGAAGAATTATATGTACCGTTGCATCCAGAAAGAGCGTTATTTGGATTTGTGTAAAACGTGTAGGAATATGTAAGAGATTATATCTTTTCCAGTTTCAGAATCTGGTCGCAATAGTCTACAACGGCGGGACGATGGGTGATGAAAATCACCGTTTTGTTGCTGTTGGCAAGGATGTTCTGCAACAGCTGACGCTCGGTGTCGGGATCGAGCGCACTGGTGGCTTCATCGAAAAGCATCACACTGCCGCTACGCAACAACGCCCGGGCAATGGCAATGCGCTGCGCCTGTCCTTCGCTGAGTCCCCCTCCACTCTCACTACATGGAGAATCCATTCCCTTAGGCAGACTGAACACGAAGTCGGCACATGCCATGCGCAGTGCTTCCTCCATCTCTTCATCGGTAGCGAGGATATTCCCCAAGAGCAGGTTCTCGCGAATCGAGCCACTCATCAGCGTGTTTCCCTGCGGCACATAGATGAAGTTGCAGCGCATGCGCGGCGACAGCTCGCGGCTTTCGTGCTTGTTGTATAGTTCGATGGTGCCGCTTTGCGGTCGCAGCAGCGCAAGCATCATCCTGATGATGGTGGTCTTTCCGGCGCCCGTCTCTCCGAGGATGGCAGTGCAGGAATTAGGCGGGAAGTCGAAAGTGAGGTTCGACACTACCTTTGTCACGGTCTTTCCAGATTCGGCAGATGACGCATCCTCACCCATATCTTCATATCCATAGGTTACATTTTGCAGGCGGATGCCACACGGAGCATCCAAGGCGATGGGTTCGCCCTGTTCTTCAAGCGGGTCTTCCTCAAGTTCCATGAGTCGCTCTGCAGCGGTGAACACACTGACAAAGGCAGGCACCAGCTTGGTCAGTCCGCGCGCCGGTCCCTGAATTTTGTTGACCAATTGCAGGAATGCCGTCATGCCTCCGAAGGTTAACGTGCGGTTATACATGCGCATGGCACTCCAGAGGAAGGCGACAAGATAGCCGAGGGCAAAGCCGAAATTGAGAATCAGATTGCTGAACACGCTGAACTTGGTGCGCTGTACCACATGGCGGCGCAGTGTGCTCTGCGTGTCTTCAAGCTTGTCTACCATCATCGAGTCGCTCTCCAGCGTCTTGATGAGCATGCGGTTCTGCACTGTTTCCTGCAACACGCTCTGCACCTTGCTGTCGCTGTCGCGCACCTGGCGCGTGAGTCGCCTCATCTGCCTAACGTAGAACTTGCTCACGAGGATGAACAGCGGCAGCATGGCAATGATGACCAATGCCAACAGCTTGTCCATGGAGAACAAATAGAAGAATGCTCCGAGGAAGAGTGCCAACGTGGAAATGGTGCTTGGAATGGTCTCGGTGAGGAATCCCACCACTGAACCGACGTCGTGCTCCAACCGGTTAATGACATCGCCGCTGTGCAGGCGCTCACGTCCGCGCCATTCGGAACGCAGGATGCGATCGAGCATGCGCTGCTGCATACGGTTCTGAGCCTTGATGCCAAGAATGTTGCGCACCCATACGGCACTGATGCTGATGGCAAAGTCGCATAGAATCAGTCCGCCCATCAAGGCAACAGCCCAGAAAAGACTTCCTTCAACCGTATGCGAAGCCACATCAATGGCATGCTGCACCGCCCAAACCTGCCAGAGACTCAAAGCCACACCTGCCAATCCGAGCAGGGCATTCAGCACTGCCTGCAGCTGGTTGCCCCTCCATGCCCTCCACAACCATTTCATAATGGTCTTGATGGAGTATTTGCTGTCTTCTCGTTTGAATATCTCTTTTAATCGCATCGCGTAAGAATCATCTTGAATCAGCACCCCACATCATTTTCTCGCGCAGGGTGGTGAAGTATTTTTGTCCGCGGCGCTTCACGATGAGAATATCGTAAGGTGCCTTGCGGATGGTGAGTTGCGTGCCTTCCTGACATTTTGCCGACCTTCCGTCGACAGCAATCAGGAAATTGTGACTGCGGCTTTCCACGGTGAGCGTGATTTCGCTGCTGTCCCTGATGACAATGGGACGGATGTTCAGGCTATGGGGCGCAACGGCGGTAAGACAGAGATTGCCTGCCTGAGGCACGATGATGGGACCTCCATTTGACAGGTTGTAGGCGGTGGAACCTGTAGGCGTGCTGACAATCAATCCGTCAGCCTGATAGGTCACCAAGTATTCACCGTCGATGGAAGTGTGTATGGAAATCATCGAAGCATTGTCGCGCTTCAACACGGCAATGTCGTTCAATGCACGCGGGCAGATGGCGAGTGGCTCTCCGTCTGCAATCACTTCAATCACGGCATGGTGCTCCATGTCGAAATCGCCTGCATAGAGGGCGTTGATGGCCTGTTCAATCTCGTCAGGACCCACGTCTGCCAAGAATCCCAGACGCCCCATGTTGATACCCATGATAGGTATGAGCTTGTCGCCAACGAAGTGAGCAGACTTCAGGAAAGTGCCGTCGCCTCCCATGGAGATCACGAAGTCTGCCTCGAAGTCGTCGCCTTCGAAGATGCGTGACACGGGAACATCGAGATGGCGGCTGGTAGAGAGGAAGTCAAAGTATTCTCTTTCCATCTGCACATCAGCCCCTTTTTCTTGCAGGAGTGCAAGGATTCTCTGTATGCTTGCCGACTTCTTGGCTTGGTATATATTGCCAAAAAGTGCAAATTTGAGCTTGCGCGGCATTGTCTGATTCATCTTTTTTTCATCTTTATCAATAGAAAACATTGCCATTTGCAAAAGATTTCGTAAATTTGCAATGGCTATGCGAATGCAAAAATACAGTTTTTCATCGAATATCCGTCATTTCTAACCCATAAAATCAAAAAAATATGGCAAAAGTTTATCAATTCATGGCTGATGGCTTCGAAGATATCGAGGCCCTGATACCTGTTGACGTGCTCAGAAGAGGAGGCGTGAATATCAAGACCGTAAGCATCAACGGCTCTAACGTAGTGGAGTCGGCACACGGCGTTCAGATAGTAACCGACCTGATTTTCGAGCAAATTGATTTCAGTGATGCTGACCTGCTGATGCTTCCGGGAGGAATGCCCGGTGCAGCAAACCTGAACGAGCACGAGGGAGTGAAAGCCACTTTGCTGAAGCAAAACGCCGACGGCAAGCGCATTGCCGCCATTTGTGCCGCACCGTTGGTATTGGGCGGACTGGGAATACTGCGCGGAAAGCGTGCCACTTGCTATCCTGGCTTCGAGCAGACATTAGAAGGAGCGGAATATACAGCAGAGCTTTTCACTGTTGATGGCAACATCACTACGGGCGAAGGACCTGCTGCCGCACTGCCATACGCTTATTCACTGCTTGCCGCATTGACCGATGAAGAGACGGCAAAGAGCGTGGCAGAGGGAATGCGCTTTGTGCATCTGATGGAGGGCTGACATGGATTACGCTATCATCCTGGCAGGGGGAAAAGGCTTGAGGATGGGTTCCGACATCCCAAAGCAGTTTCTTCAGATAGGCGGTATGCCCGTACTGATGCGCACCATCATGCAATTCAGGGCTTACAATAAGCAGCTCCGAATCATTCTTGTGTTGCCGCAAAGCCAGCAGGAATACTGGAAACAGCTGTGCAGGGAATACCATTTCGGGGAAGAATATCAGATTGCCAACGGAGGCGAGACCAGATTCCACTCCATCAAGAACGGTCTGATGCTGATTCCCGACAACGAAGAGGGCGTGGTGGCTGTGCACGACGGCGTGCGCCCCTTCCCTTCTACCGCTGTAATCGGCAACTGCTATGCGACAGCAAGGAAGTATGGCGCTGCCATTCCCGTGATTCCCGTGATTGAGACCATCAGACATTTAAACGGACATGACGGCAACGACGCATCGGTAACTGTGCCTCGCGCCGACTACCGCCTTGTTCAGACGCCGCAGGCTTTCGACATTCAGTTGCACAAACGTGCCTATCGGCAGCCCTACAACGAACAATTCACAGACGACGCCTCAGTGGTGGAGAGTCTCGGACACTGCATCACGCTGGTGGAAGGTAACCGGGAGAACATCAAAATCACAACACCTTTCGACATGACCGTTGCAGAGGCCATCATAGAAAGACAGAAAAAAGAAGAAAAATAAATGCACGACATACTCCAGCAAGACATCAAATATGTGCCGGGAGTGGGGCCTAAGAGGAAGGAACTGCTCAGCAAGGAACTTGGTATCGAGACTTTCGGTGACCTGCTGGAGTATTATCCCTATAAATACGTAGACAGAAGCAAGGTCTATACCATCGGCGAACTGTCGGGCGAGATGCCTTTCGTACAGATAAAAGGAGAGATTCTGAGCTTTGAGGAGTTTGACATGGGACCGCGAAAGAAACGGATCGTGGCACATGTAACCGACGGAACGGGCTTTGCAGATCTCGTTTGGTTCGTACGCGCACAGCAAATCACCAAGAACTACAAGGTGAATACCGAGTATATCATCTTCGGAAAGCCAACCGTTTATGGCGGTCGCTATCAGTTTGCACATCCGGAAATAGAAAAGGCTGAAGACCTTCAACTGTCTGAAATGGGGATGCAGCCTTACTATATCACTACGGAAAAGATGAAGAAAGCGGGCGTAACCTCGCGCACCATCGAAAGAATCACCAAGAACATGCTGGAAAGAATGACGGAGCAACTGCCCGAAACGCTGCCTCCGTTCATCGTGAACAGGCTCCGCCTTGTATCGCGCGACACTGCCTTCCGACATATCCACTACCCGAAGACATCCGACGAGATGAGTCATGCACGCCTGCGGCTGAAGTTTGAAGAGCTGTTTTACGTGCAGCTGAACATCGTGCGCTATGCCGCAGACCACCGGAGGAAATACCGAGGATATGTGTTCCGCCATGTGGGCTACACCTTCAACACCTTCTATAGCCACTATCTGCCATTCCCACTGACTGAAGCCCAGAAGCGCGTAATCAGGGAAATACGCACCGATATGGGTTCGGGCAGGCAGATGAACCGCCTTTTGCAAGGCGACGTAGGGTCGGGAAAGACGCTGGTAGCCCTCATGTCGATGCTCATTGCATTAGACAACGGCTATCAGGCATGCATCATGGCACCCACCGAAATACTTGCCGAGCAGCACCTAAGCACAATCAAGGATTTCCTGAAAGACATGAATGTGAGGGTGGAACTGCTCACGGGCATCGTGAAAGGCAAGCGCAGGCAAGCGGTGATGGAAGGTATTGCCGACGGATCAGTACAGATATTGGTGGGCACACATGCCGTGATAGAAGACACCGTGCAGTTCTTGAAGCTCGGATTCGTAGTGGTTGACGAGCAACACCGCTTTGGCGTGGCTCAACGAGCCAAGCTTTGGAGCAAGAGTGCCAACCCTCCGCACGTGCTGGTGATGACCGCAACACCGATTCCACGTACGCTGGCAATGACCATCTACGGCGATCTCGACGTGAGCGTTATTGATGAACTGCCGCCCGGACGCAAGCCGGTGGTGACCATTCACAAATATGACAACCAGATGACCAGCCTCTATCAGGGCATCCGACAGCAGATCCGTCTCGGCAGACAGGTGTATATCGTATTCCCGCTCATCAAGGAAAGCGAGAAGAGCGACCTGAAAAACCTGGAGGAAGGCTATGAAGCGCTGAAGCAGGTGTTCCCAGAATTCCGCCTGAGCAAGGTGCACGGGCAGATGAAACCAGCCGAAAAGGAAGAAGAAATGCAGCGCTTTGTCAAAGGAGAAACCCAGATACTGGTTGCCACGACGGTGATTGAAGTGGGCGTGAATGTGCCGAATGCATCGGTGATGGTTATCCTGGATGCCCAGCGGTTCGGGCTTTCTCAGCTGCATCAGCTGCGAGGTCGCGTGGGCAGAGGTGCCGACCAGTCATACTGTATTCTCGTTTCAAAGCGCGAACTGAGCAACGAAACACGTAAGCGCATCGACATTATGTGCGACACCAACGACGGTTTCATGATTGCCGAAGCCGACCTGAAACTGCGCGGTCCGGGTGATTTGGAAGGAACACAGCAGAGCGGAATGGCGTTTGACCTTAAGATTGCCGACATCGCGCGCGACGGTCAGATTGTTCAACTGGCAAGAGACGAGGCGCAGCGCATTATCGATGACGATCCGATTTGCCAGAAACAAGAGTACCAGATGTTATGGAACCGCCTGGCAGCACTCAGGAAAACCAACATCAATTGGGCTGCCATATCGTGAAAACATGCATAAAGCACACCTGGATTATGCATGTTTCATGCAGTATTTGCTGCTAAGAAGCTTATGTAATAGATACTTATAATTATTTAATAGATACTTATAATTATCTAAACAGATACTTATAATTATTTAAATTGATACTTATAATGTATGGATTATGCATAAATTTCTTAAAAAATCTTATCTCCCTGTTCTGATTATGGATATTTTTCGTAACTTTGCACCAAATAGTTGTCTTTGACTATTTATCATCTAATCAAATTTGACTATGCATTTAATTAATATAATAAAGACTTTTGCCATTACTGCTTTACTCACAATGACTGCCGTTCCCGCATCGGCACAGGACATTCTTGCACGCCAAGCGCCTGTAGACAGGAAGATGAAAGCAGTGGATACCATGGCTCTCCGTATTCTGGAACGTGAGGAAGGAAGCGCTGCCATTGCAATGCTTTATAGTGAATGGAACAATAAATACGCCCACAAGGCTACAGAAACCCCCGATTCTTTCAAGATTGACCTTCGCAATTTCTGCATGCCCACAAGCAGCCGAGTGCTCACCAGCAGCTTCGGACCGCGCTGGGGGCGCCAGCATAAGGGCCTTGACATCAAGGTATACCACGGAGATACCATCCGTTCTGCATTCGACGGAAAGATAAGAATCGTGAACTATGAAGCCAACGGCTATGGTAACTACGTGGTGATTCGCCATAATAACGGCCTTGAGACCATCTATGGCCACATGTCAAAGAACTTAGTGAAGGAGAATCAGGTGGTAAAGGCAGGAACGCCCATCGGTTTGGGCGGCACCACAGGTAGGAGCACGGGCACCCATTTGCACTTTGAGACGCGCCTTTGCGGTATTGCGCTGAACCCGGCATTGATGTTCGACTTCCGTAATCAGGACGTTACGGGCGACTTCTACATGTATCGCAAGAACACCCACAGCCGCGAATCGCTCATGGCAAACCGCTCTACGGGCAAGCCAAACGCCAATGAATTCTCACCGGCAGTTGCCTCTGACAAGAACCAGACCGCCGCAAACAGAAACACGCGAAGCAGCCGCAGCAACCCGAAATATCACAAGGTGGCAAAGGGCGAGACCCTCTTCTCCATCGCGAAGAAGCACGGCATGACGGTGGATCAGTTATGCAAGGTGAACCGTTTGGGCAAGAAAACCAAGATTCGTCCAGGGCAAATCTTGCGCTATTCATAAGATTTACACCTTATTTATATATATAAGGAGAGCAGGCAGGAACGGGTTCCTGCCTGCTTGCTTTATATAGACACGGGTCGTTTGCTGCATCCGGCCGATCCATTCTCTCTGGTTCAAGAAGGCGGATGGAACGGAAAAAGAAAGGGGATGGAGCGGAAAAAGAAAGCAGATGGAGCGGAAACGCTACTTGATGACTGCGCGGAAGACGAACCAGATGTGCATCATGACCGTGGAAAACAGGCCATAGTGACGGCGCATCACGCGGAAACGCTCCTTGAGCGATGCCCTATGATGAATGGTGGTCTGACCTTCGCGCAGATAATCTGCCAGCACGGCATGCGCATTCACCAACGGCAACGACCGCTGTTCAGCCTCTTTCATCACGCGGATGCACCAGTCCACATCGGCAGAATAGCGATACTGGAGGTCGTAGCTCACCGTTTTGGCAAGACGGCTGCTGACATAGAATGCCTGATGGCATACCAGCATGCCCTCGCGGAAGGAACGCCAGCTGAGCTTTTCGGGCGGAGAAAGGCGGCGATGGAATAAGAAATGCCCCTCATCGTCCACCACATCGGTATCGCCATAGATCACTGCCGGCATCTTGTCAGCTGCTGCCTTGTCAGCCACAAGCTGCAACACACGGTCGTCGTGAAAGCAGTCGCCGGCATTCAAAAACACGAGATAGTCGCCCGTGGCTTGCTTCATTCCCTTGTTCATGGCATCATAAATGCCCTCATCGGGTTCGGAAGTGAGCAGCACTTCATGCCCGTTGGCAGCCTGATCCGACCGCATCTTGTAGGCGTAAGCCAACGAAAGGGTCTTGTCGCCCGATGCTCCGTCGATGATTAAATGCTCCACATGGGGATAGGTTTGTTGGAAAACGCTCTCCGCGGTGCGCGGAAATACGTGCTCGGCATTATAGGTTACGGTGATAACGGTTATCTTCATCATTAGCGTTCTTGTTGGTTTGAGAGGAGGCTGCGGTATAAATCGATATACTGGAGAGCCACGCGCTGCTGCGAATAATGGGATGCCACCTTGCTGACGGTGCGCTCGGCAAGCTTGTCGGGGTCGGATTCGCGGAGCACCCAGTGGATTCCCCGCGCCAGATCGTTCACGTCTTTATATGCCGCCACATATCCATTCACGCGGTGGTCGATCTCTTCGGGGATGCCTCCGATGCGGAATCCCACGCAAGGAACGCCGCACGCCATCGCCTCCATGATGGTGTTGGGCAGGTTTTCCGAAAGCGAAGGAAGAACAAACAGATCAACGGCATTGTAGATATCCACGATGCGCCGCACGTCGTTGACATATCCCAAGGGATAGACAGGCAGCGGAAACAGGCCGGCAACGTCCTCGGCATGCCCTCCGAGCACCACCATGGCGGTGTCTTCCTTCATCTCAGGATGCTCGACCGCCAGCTTCTTGACGGCACCCACGAGATATGTCATGCCCTTGTATCTATTGGTTACGCGCTGCGAAACGAAGAGGATCAACTGCCTTTCAGCAGGCAAGCCCACCCGCTTGCGGGCTTCTGCCTTGTCGGAACGGCGGAACACGCGCAGGTCGATAGGGTTCGGGATGCTCACCACCTGCTGCCCGGCAAGCAACGCGCTCTGCTCAGCCTCGCCCGCCAGCCACTTGCTGCATGCCACAAACGTGATTTTGTGAGCGCTGAGCACAGCCTGCTTGCGCCGCCACACCCTTGCCGAGAGGTCGTTTCGGCCTCCGCCGCCGGGCAGATAGCGACAATTGGAGCAGTGAGAGCGGTAGTGGTCGCAGTCTAAAGTGAGGTGACAGATGGCTGTGGCAGGCCAAATGTCGTGCATGGTCCACACCACGGGCTTTCCGCTTTCCAGTATTTTGCGGATGCCCTTCAGCGAGAGCATGCCCTGATTCACCCAATGCAGGTGGATGATATCTGCCTCGCGGAACTCCGGGGTGGTGGTGATATCCCATCCGTTTTGGGCGGTGTCGATGTCGAAGAGATGCTTTCGCGAGCAGCGCAAGCGCCAGAAAATGCACCAGCGTTCCCACAAGAAGTTCCACTGATGTTGCCATCCCTGCGGCAGCGAAACCACAGAAACGTTCTCGGTTTGTTTGTCGCGCACCAGCATTTTCGCCTTTGCGCCGTTGTTGTTGAGTGCTGTCAGCAGTCGGTTAGCTGCCACGGCAGCCCCGCCCGTCTGCTCACTCGTGTTGACAATCAGTATTCGCATCCTTCGGTCAAGCTATTTTTCGTTACTCTTCATGCGGGCTTCTGAACACGGCTTTCACCGTTCCTGCCCGCGCAATATCACATGCAAAATTACGAAAAGTAGCGTGAAGAACAAAAGAAATCTGCCAGTTTTTTGCGCCTGCAAGCGGAAAGAAAAGCCCGCCGCTGAGCTTCTGCCTCGCAAAACCTATGGTTTCACCTCGCAAAAGCATAGGTTTCGGCTTGCAAAAGCATAGGTTTTGAGGGCTGAAACCATAGGTTTTGCAGCCTGAAAGCATAGGTTTTGAAGGGCGAAACCATAGGTTTTGGAAAACGGAAGGGCATTTAACGCATTTTAACAGCGAAAGCAGGGGCTTCGGGAATGCACATAAAAAAACACGTTACAACTCTCAACGAGCTGCAACGTATCAACTATGTTTAACTAAAAATCCTTTTTCTGAATCAAATGGCAGCCTCTCGGTAACCATTGTCATCCGTTTCAACAATCATGAAAACTTACCTTAATCTAATAACTAAAAACCTAAAAATCTATTACTAACCTAAACAATCTATTAACCTTTTTGACAATGCAAAGGTACGACAAATAATTGTTCGCGCAAACAATTCTAACCTTTTTCTCCGGAAAACGGTCGGTTTCTTGATTTAAGTCAAGCGTTGTGCGCGAAAACAATGGCTGTTTTCACTAAAAACAAGGTGATTTCTGATGCTGATAGAGCGACCTTTGCCCTTCGGTCAAGGCTGCTCTATGAGCACCGTAGCATAGGCACTGATGCCCTCTTCCCTACCCGTGAAGCCCAGTTTCTCAGTGGTCGTCGCCTTGATGGATATGTTCTCCTCGTCGGTATGCATCACCTCGGCAAGGCATTTCTTCATGGCAGGCACATGAGGATTGATTTTCGGGCGCTCGGCACACACCGTTGCGTCGAGGTTTCCGAAACGATAGCCCTTCTCTTCAATCAGTTCCATGGTCTTGCGAAGGATGATCTTGCTGTCCATGTTCAGCGTTTCGTCGGAGGTATCAGGGAAGTGATAGCCTATGTCACGCATGTTTGCCGCACCTAAAAGCGCATCGCAGATGGCATGGATGAGCACGTCGGCATCGCTGTGACCGAGCAATCCCAGTGTGTGTTCTATCTTTATTCCGCCTAACCAGAGGTCGCGCCCCTCAACCAGACGGTGGACATCGAAGCCCATTCCTACTCTTATCTTCATATCATTCCATTGGTTTTGTCATCAGAAATCGGCGAGCCCGTCAACGGAACAGGTCTTTAATGCCGTCCATATCGAAGCCTAACGTGAATCGCAACGTCTGATCCAGCGGGTTGCTCTTTGCCGTGGCAACCACGTAGCCCACGTCTAACGAGAACACATTCATGCGGAATCCCGCACCCAGAGTGAAGTATTTGCGGTTGCCCTTGTTCTCACTCTCGTGGTGATAACCGGCGCGCACGGCGAACTGATCGTGGTAAATGTATTCAGCACCTACGCTCCACGACACCTCCTGCATCTCTTCCTTGAAACCGTTGGGCGCATCGCCGAAGCTCTTGAATATGCCGTTGATGCTACTGATGTCATAATAATCGGTCTGCACGCGGCGCTGATAGTCCTCGGTAGTCTCGCCTTCGTTCTGCTTGGGATAAGTGGGAACCAGCAGTTTGTTGGCATCTGCGGCAATCGAAAAGCGGTTGTATTCGTCCACAGGCACCATCAGCGAGAAGCCCAAGCGCATGTTGGTGGGGATGAATTCGCTGTTGTCGTCGCCTCCAAAAGTGATTTTGCTGCCTATGTTGCTCACGTTCAGACCAACTCCCAGCTGGCATTCGCGGTCGCCCAACGTGAGGTAATTATTATAGTAGGCAGAGATATCGGCTGCAAAAGCGCTACCTGGCGACGTGTCGTTCTCATAATCGTAAGTCAAGTCAGAATAGATCCAGCGTATGCCGGCAGCAATGGAGAAGCGCTCAGTGAGCATCAGCGAGTAGGCAACATCCAACGACATTTCATACGGATTGATAGTCATGGCGTTCTCATCGTATGATGTGCTAACCTCGCCTAATGAGAAATAGCGCAGCGAACCCGACACTGCACTATAGTCGCCGATGCGGTAATAGCCCGCGAGATAGGCCAAGTCGATGTCGCTAACCAGCTGTCGCAGCCACGGAGTATAGTTTAATGCTACTCCAGCCCTGCTGATTGTGAACGGATATTTTGCCGGATTCCAGAATTGAGAATTCACGTCGGGGTCGGTGGCAGCACCCAAATCGCCCATTCCTGCGGCACGTGCATCGGGCGCAATCATCTGTGATGTGACGGAAGAATGCACGGGATTGAACATGTCTTTCTTGTCTTGGGCATTCGCTGTCAAGGCGCAGAATGGCATCAGAAAGAGGGTTATCATGCCTCTCATCCATGCCGCTTTCTTGCCAATACGGTTTGTTTTCATATCTAATCTATTATATATATAAGTCGTAATTATTTGATAACAATCATCTTCTTCGCCTTCGACGATGAACTGCTTCCGCCGCTGCTCAGGCGCACACGATAGAGATAGACTCCCGTTTGCAGCTGGAAGCCACTCCCCGACGACACATTCCAGTCAACGGTATATGTGTTGCCGGAGGCTATTCCCGACTCTTCATGGGTCTGCAGCAGCCTTCCGCTCATGTCGAAGATGTCGATTGCCACATCCAGTTCGCTGCCGGCTCGGTCGTGGCTGATAAGGAAAGTGGTGGTTGTCCTGACGGGATTCTGCGTGATGTTTACGTCAATGCAGTTCGGCTCCAAGGCTCGTGTCACGTTAAACGTGAGCTCTGCCGTTGACGAATTGTTGAGAATGTCCCACGCCTTGAACTGCAAACGGTGCATTCCCGGCTCCAATTCGGGGATGTTATAATAGGTGCGGCCGCTCGTATAGCTGCCGAAGTCATACGCGAAGTTATCATTCAGCACGTAAGTGCGCGACATTTCACCGTCGATGATGAGTTCAAGATTATGGCCAATGCCGTTTCCGGTGGTGTTGAGACCGTCTTTGTCGCGTATCTCAGCTACAAAATAGGGAGTGGTATTCACCCGGTCGCCATTCTGGAACTGCGGTGTGTTGAGATAACAGAATATCGACGGACCGATGGAATCATTCGTTGCCAGCGCTGATCCGCCCACTACGAAACTCGTATTGCTGCCACTGCCCGTCTGCATTCTGCCGGTCTGCTTCACAAAGACATTCACTTTTCCGCGCCCGCCTGAATAACTGATATCCTTGGGAACGGCGAAAGAAACGCTGAATTCACCATTGCGCACACTGTCTTGCCCGTTGAACAGCACCTTGGTACGGTCGTTATAGACGAGTGCCTTGCTCGCTCCCGACTCGCTGTTGGTGTTATTCAAGAAGCACTGAATGCTTTCTTCGGCATCGCGAACCAACATATTCACGGTGCCATTGAAGTCTGACAGCCTCGCATTGCCCTGTTCCACATGACCTTTAAACGTGACCACGCTGCCTGCTTTCAAGGTTACGGGCTCTGAACTGTCGGGTATCTGGTCATTAATCCGGTCAACCACAGCAGTGAGTGTGGGGATATGCAACACAAGTGCCGGATCACCCAGCAAGGCATATTGCAGCTTATTCTCAGAAAGGTCACGGAATGTCGACGTTGAAGTGTAACCCCTTGCGTCGGTAGAAGTATACTTATAGCCCACCATCACGTTGTTTTTCGCGATGCGCTGGGCTTCTCCGATAGAGATATACTTCCCTTCCACCGGGGTGAATAGGGCTGTAAGAAAGGCAATGTTCAGGTATTTGTTTTCGCGTGTATATACGGTTCGGGTTGTTCCGAAGAAGGCTAAGGCACCGCCTTTCGGGTTCAGCAAGGCTGCCTCTCCTATGTTGTCGCTCTGCCCGTCGTAAGGCATCACGTCGCAGGCTGCCGTCACCCACAAGGGAAGATTGGCATTGGTGAAACTGCTGAAATCATTTAACAGGAGCACTTTCTCGTGAGAAATCGATGTCTCTCCTGCGTGTCCCACGTAATCCATCAGCAATGCGCCACGGTTTTGCTGCTGTTTCACCATCTCGGAAACGTCGGGATAGGTATTGCCTGTTGATGTAGGAACGATGTTATAGGCATCCCACATCACGCGTTTTACATAGAGACCGGGGTGCAGGTTTTCCACTAATGCGGCAGCGGCAAGGGCATCTTCCATGTGCACATTCTCGTTTCCGTCGTCTCCCATGAACACTACGGTGTTCTGCCAGTCGCCCACATTCTGGTTCTCTGCATAGCTGATTGTTTTATCAACCATAATCTTGGCCTCATCGGCAGTGCGCACCGGGAAGCGCCCAACTGCCATATCGAGCAAGTCCGACGTAGTGGGATCGTCGCCTTCACCATCATCAAGACAGCAGAAAAAGCCGTCGTTCACGTAACATTTGGTCTTGCTGAAAGAGTTTTCACTCTCATGGCACAACAGGAAATCATCTGTATCGTATCCCTTCCACTCACTGGTGCTCATCCTGTTATCCCACGCACAGTCTCCGAAAAGCAGAAGATACCTTGGCATCTCATCAGCTGTCTGCGCCCGGTCGTACAGCATTTTCAGATAGCGACGGTATGCATTGGCATCGGGTGTGCCACTGGAGAACTCGTTATAAAGCTCATCTGCCGGCAGCAGCCTCACCCTCAAGCCGTCGTGCTGCTCATGAAAAGCCTTCAGTCTTTCTGCCTGCGCCCTCAGTTTTTGTGAGGCGGGAATGATGATAACCATCTGATATCCTTCATCGGCATGCAGGTCCTGATTGGTAATGTTGTACACATACTCAGGCGTTTCGAAGTTTGTTGTCAGAAGATTTGGCAACTCTCGCGCCTTATTGAAATACAAAGAGATGTAGTCGATCCTAACCGGACCGCCACTCGTCGTGGTTATCTTCACCGAATTCTCTGCTTTCAGGTTTCTAAGCGTGTAGAATTCAGATGCCAAACGCCCGTGCTCATACTCCCGCTCATGCTGTTCGGGGGGCGTTAATATCATGTTTCCCACCAAAGAATCGTTGACCGTGACCGTTGCCCGCGCACCGTCGACTGGTGATGTAAGCACAACGCTGAGTCCTCCTTCGCTCACTCCGTCAGGAACAGATAGCGTAATGGTTCTTCCGCCATCACCGACGTTGATTGATTTCGACTCAAAAAGATTGCTGCCACCTTCAAACCACGCGAAGTCATCCACCTCATAAAGTGCGTGATAATCGTCATTTCCTGGATAGAAAGTAGCTACAAAGGCGGCACTGTCTACTATCATCGGGTCGGAATTGTCATCCTGCGTAATGAAATAATAGCCATAATCAGAATAGGGATTGCGCGTGCGCTCTGTTGAATTCTTGTTCTTCCATGACACGGTGCCCTGTGCGTGGAACAATCTTCGCCCTCCAATGATACAAGTGGGTACCTCCTGCAAGTCGTCTGTTGCCCTTAAGTCTTCAGAATCCAGCCTTTCCGCCTGCTTGGCACCGCCATAGCCAAAGACTTTTACTTTGGAGAGATTGGTGAAACCGGCCTTGCGCACCAAGGCATCCGTGAGTTGATAGACTCCACTTTGGGGGATTCTGATCTTTGCCCACATGCCGCTTGCAAGAACGGAATGCGCTGCATATCCAGCCGCACCACCGGCACGCGACTGCACTTTCCTACGTGTGCCGCCCTCCTCACTACGGGGCTTCGCCTTCACATCGAGCATAAAGCTTACCAGTTTCTGATATTTGCCATTACGGCAAACAAAAGGCAGGAACGACACCGATAGGATTCCCTGCTTACGGTCGCGCACTACCTTTGTCTCAATCAGTGGCATCGAAGGCAGCTTGTCTGTCGACAACCGGTTCACTTGCTCCGCATCCTGACGGCTCATCTCCATAAACTCAGGATACAGAACCTGCACCTCATAGAGCGAATCTGCGAAATCACCCGAGAGAGGATAAGAACAGGCAAAGGCACGCAACACACTGTCAACCCTCACCTCTTCGGCAGTCAGGTTGAAAAACCGCTGTTGCGCCATCGCCAAAAGGCTGCACAGCAACGCGCCCCAGATGACAATCTGTCTCTTAAACTCCAATCCTACTTTACGTTAAATTCCATCACCTTATACCCTTCCAACCATCCTTCAAGATGGTCGTTGATGTGCACCGGTCCCACACCTGCAGGAGTTCCCGTGTATAAGATATCGCCCGTCTTCAGCGTGAACCATTGGCTGATAAAGGCAATCAGCTCGTCAACACGATAGAGCATATCACTCGTACACCCTTCCTGCACTGTTTTCCCATTGATATCCAAATGGAAATGGATGGCCTGGATATCCCGGAACTTCTCAACCGGCATCCACTCGCCGATGGCAGCTGAGCCGTCGAAGCCCTTGCTGCGCTCCCACGGCAATCCTTTCTTTATGAGCCGCTGCTGCAAATCGCGCGCCGTGAAGTCGATGCCCACCGTCACCGCGTCGTAATAACGACAGGCAAACCGCTTGGGAATGCTTTTGCCCAAGCGGCAGATGCGCACCACCAGTTCCGTCTCATAGTCAATCCTCCCGAGTTCTTCGGGCAGGAAAAACGGTTTCCCGTCCTTGAGCAGCGCCGAGTCAGCTTTGGTGAAGATCACCGGCTCTTCTGGTTTATATAACGCGCCTTCCATCTCTTTATTGTGCAAGATGTAATTCTTTCCAACTGCAAATATCTTCATATCAACTGCTATTTATGATTACAAAGCCAAAGGTACACATTATTTAGAAAATGGCAAAAAGAATCGTGATGAAAATAAAAAGAACAACGGATTCTATAGATCTAACGGATTCAAACAGCGCTGACATTCGTCC
>JAFUVB010000090.1 GCA_017471245.1 Prevotella sp. | reverse complement strand
GGCTCGGGTGGATTGTTTCTTACCCTTAATTGTGCAACAAATGAATTTAGG
Organism: Prevotella sp.; assembly: GCA_017471245.1. Classification (GTDB taxonomy): domain Bacteria; phylum Bacteroidota; class Bacteroidia; order Bacteroidales; family Bacteroidaceae; genus Prevotella. The sequence goes on along the minus strand of JAFUVB010000090.1, from coordinate 3,093 downwards.
AATAGATTACAAGGAAGGAGTCCTTTTCGATGATTTCGACTCCATAAACCAGAAACCATCGTTTGATGCTATTCTCAATAACGGCTCATTGCCAAAGCACAAAAAGAGAATCGAGCAGTTCCGTAACAAGAATCTGCTCATAGACCTGTTGACACCTTCTGGCTATAAGCCCATTAGGCTGAGAGCAGTTAAGGATATAGTCCCCATCTCTCTTGTTTCTTTCAGTAAGGCGTCAAAAAGTAAGAGAAGGGACGAAATCGTACATTTCTTCGAGTACGATTATGTGATAGAGCGTTTGTGGAATTGCCCTAAGCGTTATCTACGCATGTTGAAAAGATTCAAGGCCGTAATAGGCCCTGATTTCAGTGTAGAGTGCAGTCTGCCTGACGAAGTCAACGAATGGGACTTGTACCTCAACCGTGCATTGTCCTACATCATGCAGTGCTATGGTATTACTGTTATACCAAACCTCTCAGTGTGTCCTGTGAAATACTACGACAAAGTGTTCGACTGTTTGGAACCTGGTGGAATCTATGCCATCAGCAATGTGCGAGCAGTTGGCGACTATTTCAGCATTCACGAGTACTACAAGTTCGTCCGCGAGGCAGTCAGACGACTTCATCCAGAGGCACTGATCATCTATGGGAACAAGATGTCTGTTACAGGCGTCAAAGTGTATTATTTTGAAAACGACAACATAAAAGTATTTAGAGATGGAGAAAATAGAGCAGCCTGAGGCTTTGACCTTGGAAGAGAAGAAAGGGCGGTGGATTCATGCATTGCGCCGCAAGTTAGAGATGCGCACATTGGAAGAATGGGATTTCGAGACCATGTCGGAAACCATTTATAAAGACGATGTGCTGGAGTTTTATCGTGAATGTCAGGAGGAGTATGTCCTTGCTGACGTTCATGATGAGCATGCCGGTGTCTCTGCCAGCCTGGATGATTTCTTTGAAGATTATTACGACTTGGGCGAGCTTCTCCACATAGATGCTCTGCGCGGTATGACCTTTATGGACTACATGGCCACAAAAGAATTTCCTATAACGTTTCAGACCTGGCCTGATGATACGGAAGAAGAATACTGGGACTTAGATAAAGGCATCAAACATGGGAAGCGGAAGCAATAGAAACCCATTAGGCGGCTTCTACACGCAAGAATGGGATGAGGAAGCCGAGCTTGTCGCAGGAATAAAAGTACTGCACAACACCAACAATAAGCGTGCGAATGACCTTCCGGCTTATTCAAATACGTCATCCATGTACTTCAAGAGAAACGAAAAGGGCGAAATCGTGCAGTTGCGCATATACGATAAGCATAACCGTGCTGCATACGACATTGATATTAACCCGGAAAGAGCTCACGATACGCATGGAAAGACCATCATGCCAGCAGGCGTTACCCACATTCATGAGTGGAAAATAAACAAGAAAGGCGAACTTGTCAGGGGCAAAACTCCCCGACATCTTAAACCTGATGAGATTAAACAACTCGACAGTATTCTCAAGCAGGCGAATGCCAATGTGAGATACAAGTAAGAAGGTCATCACCCACTCCTACATTGTGGCATTGAACTAACGAGAGATGCAGGACCGTCCAACCCTGCATCTTTTCTTATTCACTCACTCCGATACAAATCATCCAGCGACTGGCCAGCATCGTTCACCCAGTGTTCCCACCCGTTGGTACTACGCCCAGAGCAATAACTGGCTGCCGTACTCGGACTGTTGAGCACATAGTCTTGCTGCAATTCCCAGAAACCGTCCTTGGTGGGCTTCGACATCGCAGCAATAATGGCATTGCGCTTCTCGCCATCCCGATAAGACGGGACTGTACTTTGCGGCAGTAGGCTGCCCTTCAGAATTCGCATCGAGTGGTCGGTTTCGTTAAAGATTGCATGAGCATCAGAGTCGCGCACTTTGATATGGAACAGGTTCTCACCGTTCTTCATCTTCGCCTTCTCCTGCTTCTCGAAGATGGGACAGCCGATGAACGACGCCAACAGACGCACATCATCGAAGAACTCCTCCATAATGTCTATCTGGTAGTTCGACAGCGAGATTTCCTTGCCCGACTGTTCGTTCATCACGCCATACTGCGAACAGTCCGTAGCCAGGTCGATGGCCTTGCGCTCCAAATATTGCACGTCGGCTTTGTTAATGCTCTCGTCCTTGGCCACAAACATCAGGCACTTATTCCAGAACAGCTTGTGTGACTTATGGTTGTAGATACGTTTCACGCCGTTGGTCGATTCCCCGATGTACGCCTGTGCGCTACCATTTTCGTCTTCGCCCAATAGAATGTAGAGTGCAGGGCGGGAACTTTCCTCCATCTTGCTCACCATCTCGAACTCCGACTTAGGGAACACAATCATCTCGCAGATCTTGTTGCTGATGAACACCGTGCGAATTCCGTTAGGGTCGCCAGTACGCAAATGCGTAGTTATTACCTTACCTCTTGCCATAGTATTATCTCAGGAAAGCCTTTTAAACCTATTCGCAATCAGAGAGACAGGGTACTTTCATGTCAAAACCATCCCCGAAATGGGTCTCGATAATAATACGAAGAAATCCATGCCCCGTTAAGAGATGTTCTACGATTTTTTGATTGGCAGCACGTTGTTTCTTGCTATCATCCATAGCTGTAGCAACACGATACATGTCTGTCAACTCCAGGTGATAATTATCCCAGGCTTCAATAATACTTCCGTCTGCATCATAGATTCCCACTTTTGCATAGGTCATAAAGTTGTTGTTTTTGGTAAGCCCTCTTGGATCTGACTTGAACGCATTTCTTCCAACGCCAACATTCCATTCTGTGCCCGGATTATAAAACGCGAAAACTTTTGTTTCACCTTCTTGCCACCTATAACGAGTACGTTCAACAGTTCCTTTAAGTGGGTCGGCAGTTTCCTTCTTTACATCCCAGTTCGTTTGAGCCATTGTTGGCATATATATTTGTATTAACGAGTCTTGGAAGTAAAAAATCTGCGGAAAACTTGCAAATATCAGAATTAGTGTATTACTATATCGTTGCTGATATCAACTTATTGCCTATATCATGAATCGTATCCAAGATACGTTGCATCTGAG
>JAFUVB010000089.1 GCA_017471245.1 Prevotella sp. | reverse complement strand
GAAGAAAGGTGGACGACGGTTTTATGCCGATGACACCATCAAAAGCCAGACGGGGCATCGAGCCCCGCCCGGCTTTGCCGAAGAAAAGGCGGTCTCGGGATTTGTCCGATATTTTCATATACGTCAAGCCTTTTAGGAAGCTGAAACAACAACTGACAAGGTTTTCAGTACGATGTAAATTATGTTGACAAGCTATTCAGTTTAACACGGTGAAAACTGTCAAGTCAATTCAGGAAAAGGCAATTCAAAGGACATTCCGCCTTAACACACTCTGATTCGCAAATTTACTAATTCTTTACGAATCCCGCAAGAAACAAACAGACTACAGCCTTTGATTTATAAAAATTACACGTCCGTTAACACATATTCACTACCACCGATCCCAAAATCACCAACTCACAATCAAAGAAATCACTCCCCTACTCTTCATATTCAGCCTCAGCATTAGCGATAATAGTGCCGCTCTGAAGGCTCAAAATCAGTGAATTGCATGCTCAAGTAGCCACTATGCTCAAGTAAATCAAATTGATTTACCGTGCAAATTAAATTAATTTGTTTTTCAAATTAAATTGATTTACCGCGCAAATTAAATTGATTTGCTGAAACAAGAGATTGGTTTGGAGAAAGAAAAACGACTCCCCGAAGCAACGAAAGCGGTATATCGGGACGATAAAAAGAGATCTTCGGAAAAGCGAGGGCGGCACTTCCGCAGATGGGAAATGCCGCCCTGAAATGCTTTCTTGATAGAATCCTTATTTCAGCACGCCGAGCTCCTTGCCCACCTTCACAAAGGCGGCGATGCAGCGGTCGAGCTGTTCGCGATTGTGTCCGGCAGAAATCTGCACACGGATACGCGCCTGCTCCTTCGGCACAACGGGATAATAGAAGCCTGTCACATAGATGCCTTCTTCCTGCATTTTGGCAGCGTATACCTGAGACAGCTTGGCATCGTAGAGCATCACGGCACAGATGGCACTCTGAGTGGGCTTGATGTCGAAGCCGGCAGCCATCATCTTGTCGCGGAAATAGTTCACGTTCTCCACCAGACGGTCGTGAATCTCATTGCTCTCCTTGAGCATCTTGAACACCTCAAGAGATGCGCCGATGATGCTCGGAGCGAGCGAGTTGGAGAAGAGGTATGGACGAGAGCGCTGGCGCAGCAGTTCGATGATTTCCTTGCGGCCGGTGGTGAATCCGCCCAAGGCACCGCCAAACGACTTGCCCAGAGTACCGGTATAGATGTCCACGCGCCCGTAGGTGTTGAAGAACTCGCTCACGCCGTGGCCTGTAGCGCCGACGACACCAGCCGAATGGCTTTCGTCTACCATCACCAGGGCATCATATTTTTCGGCCAGATCGCAAATCTTGTCCATCGGGGCCACGTTGCCGTCCATTGAGAACACACCGTCGGTAACGATGATGCGGAAGCGCTGGGCCTGAGCCTCCTGCAGGCATTTCTCCAACTCAGCCATGTCGGCATTGGCATAGCGATAGCGCTTGGCCTTGCACAGGCGCACGCCGTCGATGATGGAAGCGTGGTTGAGGGCATCGCTAATGATGGCATCCTCCTCGGTGAACAATGGTTCGAACACACCGCCGTTGGCATCGAAGCAGGCAGCATAGAGAATGGTGTCCTCGGTCTTGAAATAATCAGAGATGGCAGCCTCCAGTTCCTTGTGGATGTCCTGCGTGCCGCAGATGAAGCGAACACTCGACATACCGAAACCGCGGCGATCCATCATCTTCTTGGCACCCTCGATGAGGCGCGGATGGTCTGACAGACCCAGATAGTTGTTGGCACAGAAGTTGAGCACTTCCTTTCCCTTCACCTGAATAGCGGCTTTCTGCGGGCTCTCAATGAGACGTTCCTCCTTGTAAAGTCCGGCTTCACGAATCTCCGCAATCGTGTTGCAGAGATAATCTTTCATTTTTCCGTACATACGATTTATTGAAGTTAATAACAGATGGTTTTATGTATGCAAAGTAAGTCAAAATTTTCGGAACAAGGGCCTTTTTCTGTAAATAATTTAGCAGAAAGGCGAGATTTTATACTTTTTTTATACTTCAAAGTGACATTATGTCAAAAAAAAGCATTTATTTTGCACCATAATTCAAACAAATAACTTATTAACAATAGCATGAAAAATATTCTTGTTATTGGGTCAACAGGGCAGATTGGCTCTGAACTCACCCGAGAACTGAGGAGAATCTATGGTAACGACCACGTAGTAGCCGGCTATATCACCGGTGCAGAACCCCAAGGCGAACTGAAGGAAGGCGGTCCGTCGGCATTAGCTGATGTCACCAACGGAGAGATGATTGCCGATGTTGTGAAGAAATACAACATTGATGCCATCTACAATCTTGCCGCCCTGCTGTCGGTGGTTGCCGAGTCGAAGCCGAAGCTGGCTTGGAAGATCGGCATTGACGGATTGTGGAACATTCTGGAAGTGGCGCGCGAAAACAAGTGCGCCGTGTTCACACCGAGCAGTATCGGTTCTTTCGGCAAGCACACTCCCCACAGGGGAACGCCACAGGACACCATCCAGCGTCCGCAGACCATCTACGGTATCTCAAAGGTTACCACAGAGATGCTGAGCGACTACTACCAGAAGAAATATGGCGTTGACACGCGCTCGGTGAGATTCCCGGGCATCATCTCATACGTGACGCCTCCGGGCGGCGGCACCACCGACTATGCCGTTGACATCTACTATAGCGCCGTGAAGGGCGAAAAGTTCATCTGCCCCATCGCTGAGGGAACGCTGCTCGACATGATGTACATGCCCGATGCACTGAAAGCCGCCATCAGCATCATGGAAGCCGATCCCACCAAGTTCGTTCACCACAATGCATTCAACGTAACAGCCATGAGCTTCGCCCCCGAAACCATCTTCGCAGAGATCAAGAAGCACCGTCCGCAGTTTGAGATGGAGTATCAGGTGGATCCGCTGAAGCAGAGCATCGCAGAGAGCTGGCCCGACAAGATGGACGACACTTGCGCACGCCGCGAATGGGGCTGGGCTCCCGACTATGACCTGAAGCGCATGACCATCGACATGCTGGAGCACTTGGAAGAGAAACTGAAGTAACGGGATTAACTTCTGTACTTTCAAATCTCTTCTTTCGACCACCAATAATTCGAATTAAACGAATCAATTTATCAACAACGGATTATACGGATTTTACGGATGTTTGCAGTCAGTGCCAGAATCTGCATAATCCGTATAATTCGTTGTTGATGAAAAACTAACACAAAGAAAAACGCGCAATTCTTTGGCGTTTTGCCCGAAAACCTCTATCTTTGCAAGGCTGAAATATGATTTTTTGAATCAAAAGACGATAGCAATGAGCGAAGTAAAGACCAAAAAGCAGTCCGTTTTCATTCAGATGATTGAAGACAAAAGGGCTATCAGAGAGTGTATTCGCACAGGTGGTGATTTGGCTAAATTGGCAGAAGAACGTGGTCTACGGTTCGCTAAGCCCATATAAGATTATCGAGACTGACCCTCTCGATTATAGTTTCACCACGAGGGACGGTATCAAATACCGTGCCTACTTTCTTAGTGCCTCTCATCTGCACCCTATGTTTCAAAAATCTTATTCGTTCAATATTGAACCTGAAGGAGATGTAGATGAAACAACGCATTCGCTTGATGCACGTATCGGCGTGACCATCTTTGAAATCCTCCGCAGCTTTTTCAGGCATTACGAGAATTCCATGTTGATGGCTTGCGACACTCTGGATGGCAAGGAAGGGAAAAGGCGCAAACGATTCGACCGCTGGTTTAAAACCTACAACGACGGTTCTGTTCTGAAAATGGATGCTGCGCTCGATTGCGATGAATACAAATTGTTCGTATCCATGTTCATCAGCAAGCACAATCCGATGATAAACGAACTGGTGGATGCCTTCAATGAACTCATCAAAACCGACCTCTACCATCTGGCTCTCTGAAAGCATCTTCCCTGCAAAAAGACACTTTAACCATTGTTTTCTGTTCTGAATAATTCGTTCATGGATAATACAGTTAATACATTATCTATATATTGGTTACGGCAAAACGCGAATGAACATAAATGAACGCGAATGAATCGTTAATATTTACGAGTAATTCATGTTCATTCACGTATATTTATGTAGCGTCGCAGACTAACAATAATTTTAAGCAACGGAATTGCTGATGAACTAAGAAAAACACGTATTTATTTGGAGCTTTGACTCTTTTTTCGTAAATTTGCAACGTCTCAGCCCTAAGCTGCTCTTGTAGAAGCGGAGGGTAAGGGACGCATTTTATATGATCAGGCGTTTATCTGACGCTTTGTTCTTTGGCGTTTCGAAGTCTCGCAAACTCCAGATCTTGCCGGAAAGCAAAGCAGCGATAGATGTTCATGGGTATGTTTTATACAGCCCTTATCGTGTCTGTTTTCATTATGGAGGCAGACGGTATGTGGTTATATATACATATCAGCGTGGGCTTCTGCGTTGCTCCTCCTTGGCAAGATGGGCAATGCGAGACGCCCGAAACGCGGGACGAGTAACAGGATACAGCAACCCGCGCTTTTTTCATGTATCATGCCAACCGATAATAACATCAAATTCATTCACGCTTTGCAGGGGTTGCCAAGGCAAAACTAAAAAACGAAACAAAGCATGAAAAAGAATCTATTACTACTGATGCTTATGGTATTTGCTTTGCAAACGCAAAGTGTGACACCGGGAGGATTTGATACTCCCGTTGGAGACTTTAGGGTGGAGATGTCATCAAAGCATGATTACTCAATTTGGTACACCCCTACTTCATGGAATGAAGATTCTGTTGCTTTCCAGGCCATGGTGGCTCCCTATGCACTAAAGAAAGCCGTGACGACAGACTTGTCGTGGGAAAGCGTGACAGAATGGTGCTCAAACACAGTTGAAATACCCACGCAGGTTACCTATTACAACTATGCGAGTGAAAAAATGGGGGTAACTCATAATGTGGTAGGCATCAGTGCCAATGCGTTTAGGGGCTGCGCAAACATTACATCCATCTCGTTCTCCTGGCCGTTGCACCACTTTACGGACACCCGCTATACAATCGGTGAATATGCCTTTGCCGGATGCTCGTCGCTGGAAAGCATCGTGATTCCCGATGGAGCTGACTTCACTGGCAACGGTCATCACTTCGAGGGGTGCACCAACTTGAAATCTATTACCTTGCCCAGCACACTGACAAACATCGGCGAATATGAGTTTGCAGGCTGCAGCAGCTTGGAGGAAATCGTGATTCCTGCCGGAGTAAAGACCATGGCAGATTTTTTAACCGTATTCAAGGGATGTACCAACCTAAAGAGAATCGTACTGCCTTCGGCAGTTAAGGCAAGAATAATGTTCGACGTGGTAAGCAGTTCATTAGAGGAAGTGGAGTTCTATAAGACAACAGGAAGCAATCGACCAATACAAATAAGCTTTTATGGGTGCAGCAAACTCTCTTCCATCAAAGGGCTTGAATACATAGATACGAGAGATATAACGACTATGAGGTACATGTTTGGTAGCTGTTCTTCCTTGACAAGCCTTGACTTAAGCAATTTTGACACAAGCAGCGTAACAAATATGGCATCTATGTTTGTTGGCTGTTCTTCCTTGACAAGCCTTGATGTAAGCAACTTCAATACAAGCAATGTCACGACTATGGCAACGATGTTTAGAAATTGTAAAGCCATAACTAATCTTGACCTAAGCAGCTTCAACACGGAAAACGTCACCGATATGCAATTAATGTTCAACCTGTGTTACAATCTGGAAAACCTTGACATCAGCGGATTCACCACAGATAAAGTAAAGGATAGAGGTATGGTGTGGATGTTCAATGGCTGTTGGAACCTAAAAAGTCTGGATGTCAGCAGGTTTAACACGAGTAATGTTACAGATTTTCTGGGTATGTTTATATCTTGCCGTAGTTTGACAAGCCTTGATGTGAGCCATTTTGACACAAGCAAAGCCACAGGTATGCGCAATATGTTCCAGGATTGCCGAAACTTGACCAGCCTTGATGTGAGCAACTTCAATACAGAAAATGTCACAGATATGTTTGGAATGTTCTATGGATGTTCTTCCTTAACCAGCCTTGATGTGAGCAGCTTCAATACAAGCAATGTCACGACTATGCAAGGAATGTTCCTAAGCTGCCGTTCCTTAACCAGCCTTGATGTGAGCAGCTTCAACACAAGCAATGTCACGACTATGCAAGGAATGTTCCATGGATGTTCATCCTTGACCAGCCTTGATGTGAGCAATTTCAACACGAGCAATGTCACGACTATGAGCGGAATGTTCGAAAGCTGCTCATCATTGATCAGCCTCAACTTGAGCAACTTCAACACAAGCAATGTCACGGGTATGGGTTGGATGTTCTTTGGATGTTCTTCCTTGACCAGCCTTGATGTGAGCAATTTCAACACAAGCAATGTCACGACTATGGATTGGATGTTTAGGGATTGTACTGTCATAACCAATCTTGACTTAAGCAATTTTGACACAAGCAGTGTAACGAATATGGAATACATGTTTGGTGGCTGTTCTTCCTTGACCAGCCTTGATGTAAGCAACTTCAACACGAGCAATGTCTCGAATATGAACAGCATGTTCAGAGGTTGCTCTTCCTTGACAAGGCTTGATTTGAGCAATTTCAACACGAGTAATGTCACGGATATGGAGTATATGTTCCTCGACTGTTCATCCTTGACAAGCCTTGATGTGAGCAATTTCAACACGAGCAATGTCACGACTATAAGCGGAATGTTCGAAAGCTGTACTTCCCTGACAAGCCTTGATGTGAGCAACTTCGACACGAGCAATGTCACGAATATGTTCGGCATGTTCTCAAGCTGCCGTTCATTAACCAGCCTTGATGTGAGCAGCTTCAACACAAGCAATGTCACGACTATGAGCTATATGTTCTATAAATGTTCTTCCCTAACCAGCCTTGACTTGAGCAATTATAACACGAGTAATGTCACGGATATGGAGTGGGTGTTATATCAAGTCCCTGCGACATCCTTGCTCTATCTACCTATGGGAACAACTGTCAGCGACTTTTATGTTGACATGCACGATCATCTTTATCACGAACCCTACAACATCGTGCTCACTGATGCCGACGGCAACAGCACATGCGAGGATCTGCGACTGACAGATGAAGATGAACTGACGATTATCACCACACCGTTTACGGCAGAGAAAGTGAGCTACAGCCGCGTGTTCACTGAAGGACAGAAGTCAACGGTGTATCTCCCCTTTGCCTTCGATGCATCGGCATTCGGCAAGGTATATGACTTCAAGGGACTGAACGATGCTGGCAACGGAATCAAGTTCAGTGCCATCAGTGGCACTACCAACGCCAACACGCCCTACATACTCAAGCCAAACGGCGCACAGATCACAGCAGAAAACGTGCTGGTGGAGCGCCCGGTGAAGATGGAAGCTGCAGGCGGCAACGAGTTCCTCGGCGTGGCGGAAGCCGGATATGTACCCAACGGAGCCTTCTGCTATGATGCCTCAGACGGAAAACTGAAAAAGGTGGTGAGCGACAACGGCGTAAAGATTGGTGCCGGTCGCGGCTATTTCGTTCTGTCCGAAGCCAGCTATGCAGCAAGCAGCAAGGGCATTGCCGTGGAGTTCAGCGATGGAAATACCACGGGAATCAGCGAGGCAGCAAAGGCAAACGGAACGGAAGAGGCTGCTGCAAAGTACAACCTGCAAGGTCAGCGCGTGGGTAGCAGCTACAAAGGCATCGTTATCGTGAACGGCAAGAAAGTGATGAACAAGAATTGAAAACAACTACAGCTATGAAGAAAGAATATTTTCAGCCTTCCATCAGGAAATGCATGATGGAGCAATCGGTAATGACTACCGGCAGTGATTTATTTGAAGGTGAAATCTCGGAAGGAGGTGCCAATGGAAAGGAGAACTCCATCTGGCGCTGGATGCAGGAATAAACCGCAATTCTCATAAACAACGGATTTCACGGATGAAACGGATTAGGCTGCACTGGCATACATCCGTAAAATCCGTGAAATCCGTTGTTGATTATTTTGCCGCAAGATGGTTCACTGCGGGATTGGCATACATCGTGAGCATGCACTCGCGAAGGAAAGCCTCATCCTTATCGGGAACATCGGTGATCTTTGCAAGCTGCGCATCGATATACTGAGCGAACTGCTGCTTGTATTCAGGAGTATACTGGTGGGCAAATGCATCTGTCTCGCTGAGCATGTCGAGGGCAACATAGTTGCTGGGATAAAGCCGGTAGTTGCGATGTATCTCCCTGTCGATCTGGGCTGCGATGACATCAAACACTTCCGTCTTGGGAATATCAGGCGACAACTGATCCAGGAAACCGTCAAGGCATGGTGCGCAATGATAGTGAACATGTCCCTTATAACCCATGATACCAGTCTGCATGCTCACCACATCGTCTTGCTTGCTCTTCTTCCATCCCTCTACATCACGTTTCAGCTGGAACTCGCGCGCCTTCAGGAAATCGCAGGGATCGAACTCGTAGCTGATGGAAAGGGGAACGATGTGAAGCTGACGCAGCCGCTCAACAGGCGACTCGGATGGATGATTCTCATCGGCAGCCATCGCCATCATCTTGAGGATGGCACTCTGTGTGCGGTCGTTGCTGTCTTTTGCCCTACCCTCGCGCTGCGCAATCCAGATGTTATCGTTCTTCTCGCTGATGACGAAGTGCATGTATTCTGACAGTCTCTTGCTGGCAAGCAACATCTGGCGCGGAGGAAGAGAGCGCTCCACGATGAACGACTTGTTGACACGCACGAGATCCTTCACCCAAGGCAGTGACAAGAGATTGTCGCCAATGGCAATCTCGCAAGTGGTCTTGAAGCCTGCCTCCACTAACAACACATCGAGCAGTGCCGAGTCCAGCACAATGTCGCGGTGGTTGCTGATGAATGTATAACGGCTGCCGGTGTCAACGTTTGATACATCCATGTCGAGGCCTTGGCTTGCCTTTGCCATGAGATTCTTCAAGAAATCATAGCAGAAAGCAAGCTGGAAATCCATATTGGTGCGGCATGCCTTCATCTTCCTGGCAATCATGTCAAGGGAAACCTGCGGATACAGAAAGCCCAGCACCGACTGAAACTGCTGGTAAGCAAGCAGACGGTCGTACACTTCGGGAAGCTCATTAGGCTCGAAGGGGCGTATGTCATCAAATTTTGATGGGATGTTCATAGACTCATGGATTAAGAAAAAGAGGAAAGCAGGAAGCGAGCCCCCTGATTTCCCCTTATGGTTTAGTGATTAATTGAACTGATTCTCCACAATCTCTGTCAGCACTTCCTTGATATCAAGACCTGCGGCGCGCACCTGCTGTGGAATGAAACTGGTGGCGGTCATGCCCGGAGTGGTGTTCACTTCCAGCATGCTGATCTTTCCTTCGCTGCTGATGATATAGTCAATGCGGATGATGCCGTTGCAATGCAGGATATCATAGATGTGGCTGGTGATTTTCTTCACACGCTCGGTGATCTCCTCAGAAATACGGGCAGGCGTGATCTCCTGTACCTGACCGTTATACTTGGCATCATAATCGAAAAACTCATTGCTTGTTACCACTTCCGTAGGCGGGAATACAACAGACTTCTGCTTCGTCTTGTAACAGCCGATAGAGATTTCAATTCCCTCTAAATAGCTTTCCACCATCACATCTTCGTTTTCCATCATTGCCTTGCGGATGGCGGGAGCCAGCTGATCCTTGTTCTTCACCTTGGAAACGCCGAAGCTGGAACCGTCGGCAGCAGGTTTCACAAAACAAGGCATGCCGATGCGCTCTTCAATCTCGTCGTCGCTCACAATCTCTTCATAGCCCTTGCGGATCAACAGGCTGTCGGCCACGCTGACACCGTAGCTGCGCAGATACTGATTGAGCACGAACTTGTCGAAAGTCATCGCCTCTACCAGCACGCCACTTGTGCTGTAGGGAAGGTGTATCAGCTCAAAATACCCTTGAAGGATTCCGTTTTCTCCCGGAGTGCCATGAATGGTGATATATGCGTAGTCGAACACCACCAACTTGCCGTTTTCCTTAAACGAGAAATCATTGCGGTCGATAGACGTTGTGGTACCGTCGCTCAGTTCCACATACCAATCCATTCCACGCACTACAACGATATACACATTGTATCTCTCCTTGTCGAAGAAAGAATACAATCCCTGTGCAGAACGCATGGAAACGTTATACTCCGAAGAGTCTCCCCCGCAGACGATGGCTATTGTTCTCTTTAATTGTATCATAACCTTATTATATTATATATTACTATATTGAATGCTACATTTATGCTCATGATTCTTCAAAGGTATCGCGCGTGGTTCCGTTGATATACCCTCGCCATTTCTCAACCAGCTGTTTCATGTCGTCGGGCAATTCGCTTGAAAAGTCCATTTGTCTGCCCGTCGTGGGATGCACGAAACCTAACGTTTTGGCATGCAATGCCTGACGGGGACAAAGGCGGAAGCCGTTCTGAACAAACGCCTTGTAAGATGCAGATCGCTCACCGCGCAGTATCTCTGTGCCGCCATAGCGCTCATCACCGAATAACGGGTGCCCGATATGCTTCATGTGCGCCCTGATCTGGTGGGTGCGACCTGTCTCAAGAATGCATTCCACCAGCGTGACATAGCCAAAACGCTCCAGCACACGGTAATGCGTAACGGCGGGTTTTCCTATTTCACTATCAGGTGGGAACACCGACATGCGAAGACGATCCTTGGGATCACGGCCGATATTGCCTTCTATTCGCCCCTCATCTTCGGTGAAGTTGCCCCAAACCATGGCATGATAGCTGCGGTGAGTCGTCTTGTTGAAGAACTGCACGCCGAGCTTTGTCTTGGCATCGGCTGTCTTCGCCACCACCAGCAAGCCGCTTGTATCTTTGTCTATGCGATGCACCAAGCCCACTTCCGGGTCGTTGGGATCGTAGGTAGACATGCCTCGCAAGTGCCAAGCCACGGCGTTGACCAGCGTGCCGTGATAGTTTCCGCATCCGGGATGCACCACCATTCCTGCCTCCTTGTTGATTACCATCAGGTCATCATCTTCGTAAATCACGTTCAAAGGGATATCCTCTGCCTCAATGGTATCATCATAACGCGGGCGGTCGAGCATCAAGGTGACCACATCCATCGGACGAACCTTATAATTGCTTTTCACGGGATGGTCGTTCACATGCACGAAACCGGCATCGGCAGCCTTTTGGATGCGGTTGCGACTGGAATACTGCAGATGGTCAAAGAGAAACTTGTCTACACGCAAAGGCACTTGTCCCTTGTCGGCAACAATGCGAAAGTGTTCATACAGCTGTCCACTTTCCTCCAATTCTATGTCATCAATGGCAGGCTCTGTCATTCCGGTTCAGTCACTTCTTCAAATTCATCTGTTTCTTCTTCTAAGGGGAATTCAGCTGGCTCTGGCTGCTCAGCGGGAACATCCTCATCCACCTCATCGAAGTCATCGTATTTCTTATAGGTATAGGCCACGGAGTCGTTCAAGTCGCGCATACCGTCGCCCACCTGAATAATCAGCAGTGCATCCACAGGAACCTTCTGCCCGGTGACCAGCATCTTGTCTTTCCACCTGATTCCATACACCCAGTCCTTTTCCCCAGGCACATACTGCGGATCGCCCACTTTGAATCCCATGGCTATGAGCTTGGCACGTGCTTCACGGTAACTGCTGTTATCCACCACATCGGGAATGGAGAGTGTCGGTGTGGTGGCAGCGTTGATGACCACATAGATGATTCTTCCCGACTTCACGATGGTTCCTGGGAGTATCGACTGTTCCAATATGCAATCGGGAGGCAAAGTCTTCACATACCCCGTATCGCTGATGCTCACTTCCAACCCCAAACCGTTAAGGATATGCTCTGCATCAGCAAACGACTTGTGCCTGACGTTAGGCACATGCACCTTTTCGCCGTGGTGCGTATACAGGTCGATGCCATATTTCACACCGACACACAACAGCACCACGACAATGAGCATGGCAAAGAGATTGCTCCACAGATACCAGCTCTTGAACTTGCCAAAGAATTCAGATACCGTCATAATTACGATTGATGTTGCAAAAGTACAAAAAAAACAGAAAGAAGCAAAGTCTTTGCCTTACTTCTTTCTGTTTTCCCGCTGTTTTTTCTTCAGAGGGCACGATTATTCACCTCTATGGGCAATTACTTTCCGTGGTTCTCGTCGGAAACAGTCAGTTTCTTACGACCCTTGGCACGACGAGATGCCAATACGCGGCGACCGTTCTTGGTTGCCATTCTCTCACGGAATCCGTGCTTGTTCACTCTTCTTCTGTTGTGTGGCTGAAATGTTCTTTTCATTGCTTTATCTATTTTTATTTTGTTATATCTTCTGGATTTCACTCCGATTTGGGGTGCAAAATTACTCATTTCTTTTTAAATACCAAAGTTTTATGCAACTTTTAGTCAAAAGTTTTATGTTTTTTTCTAAATTCTTACTACCTTTGCACCGCAAAACGCCAATAATTATAGAATTAGATAAAAAAATTATGATTAAATCACAAGACATTAAAAAAGGTACTTGCATCCGAATGGATGGCAAATTGTACTTCTGTATTGACTTCCTGCACGTTAAACCAGGCAAGGGCAATACCATCATGCGCACTACCCTGAAAGACGTTGTCAGCGGCAGAGTGCTGGAAAAGCGTTTCAACATTGGTGAGTCTCTGGAGGATGTACGCGTGGAGCGCCGCCCCTACCAGTATCTCTATCAGGAAGGTGCCGACTACATCTTCATGAACCAGGAGACCTACGACCAGATTCCCATCGCCAAGGAGCTGATCACCGGTGTTGACTTCATGAAGGAAAGCGACGTGGTGGAAGTGGTGAGCGATGCTGACACCAACACCATTCTCTATGCAGAAATGCCGGTCAAGACCAACCTGCGCATTACCCACAGCGAGCCGGGTATCAAGGGTGACACTGCCACCAACGCCACGAAACCAGCCACACTGGAAACAGGTGTTGAGGTGCGCGTACCGCTCTTCATCAACGAAGGCGACCTGATTCAGGTTGACACGCGCGACGGCAGCTACCTGCAGAGAGTGAAAGAGTAAAAAAACAAAGTTCTAAAAACGCTGAGTGAAGAATTGAGATTGCTGAATTGATTACATCAACAGGCGCTCATCGCAATTCTTCACTCTTCGTTTTTCCGTTCCATCTCCCATTCTCCAATTCTTCCTTTTTACAACGTGCTAACCCAAATACTCCCTAAATCATGAAATACTCCATTATTGTTCCCGTTTACAACCGACCCGATGAAGTGGATGAACTGCTGAAAAGCCTGACTGAACAGACAGAAAAGGGCTTCGAGGTAATAATTGTTGAGGACGGTTCATCCACTCCATGCAAAGATGTATGTGAGAAATACGCCGGACAGCTTGACCTGAAATATTTCATGAAACCCAACAGCGGTCCTGGGCAAAGCCGCAATTATGGCGCAGAACGTGCCAGTGGGGAATATCTGATTGTGCTTGACAGCGACGTTGTCCTCCCGCGCACGTATATAAAAGAGGTGGAAAACGAGCTGCAGCGCCAACCTGCTGATGCCTTCGGCGGTCCCGACCGCGCCCACGAATCGTTCACGCCGACACAGAAGGCAATCTCCTATTCCATGACCAGTTTCTTCACCACAGGCGGCATTCGTGGCGGAAAGAAGAAACTCGACAAGTTCTTCCCCCGCTCGTTCAACATGGGTATCCGCCGCGACATCTACCAGCAACTTGGCGGATTCTCAAAAATGCGCTTCGGCGAGGATATCGACTTCTCCTACCGCATTGTGGAAGCCGGCTACGAGCCTCGCCTGTTCCCCGAGGCATGGGTATGGCACAAGCGGCGCACCGACTTCCGCAAGTTCTTCAGGCAAGTGTATAACAGCGGCATTGCCCGCATCAATTTGGAGAAATTGCATCCAGGAACCATGAAACTTGTACACTTGTTGCCGATGGTGTTCACCGTGGGAGTCATCGCCCTGGTCATCATCTCAGCTTTTGGACGCGCCATGATGCACTATGCCCCTGCCCACTATCCGTTATGGAAAGCCATCTTCCTGCTGCCTTGGGTTCCCATTCTGCTGTATTCCCTTCTGATTTTCATCGACTCCAGCATCAAGAACCGCAGCATCACCATAGGCATTAAGAGCATCGTCGCTGCATTCACCCAACTCATGGGTTACGGATTCGGATTCTTAGAAGCATGGTGGAAACGATGTGTGAGAAAGCAAGACGCATTCACAGCGTTTGAAAAAAACTTCTATAAATGAGCGAGAAACTAAACATCAATCAGTGGGCAGAAGAAGACCGACCGCGCGAAAAACTGGAGCGGTTGGGAGCAGAGGCACTGAGCAATGCTGAGCTGCTGGCAATCTTAGTGGGTTCCGGCTCACCCCATGAAACAGCCGTAGACCTGATGAAACGCATCATGAACGACTGCAATAACAACCTGAACACACTGGGCAAGAAGACCATTGCCGACCTGTGCCAGTATAACGGCGTGGGACCAGCAAAGGCCATCACCATCCTTGCCGCCTGCGAACTGGGCAAGCGCCGACAGCGGGAGAAAGCCGAAGAACGCAGGCGGATGAATACAGCCCCCGACATTTATGATTATATGCACACACGCATGCAAGACCTTGACGTGGAAGAGGCATGGGTGCTGCTGATGAACCAGAACTTCCGCCTGATAAAAACCGTGCGCATCTCCCACGGCGGCATTACAGAGACAGCCGTCGACATACGCATCATCA
Organism: Prevotella sp.; assembly: GCA_017471245.1. GTDB lineage: Bacteria > Bacteroidota > Bacteroidia > Bacteroidales > Bacteroidaceae > Prevotella. Next base: position 24,652 of record JAFUVB010000089.1, on the reverse strand, counting down.
TGAAAGAAGCCCTGCTCAGCAACGCCACCGTCGTAGCTCTCTGCCATAATCATCCCAGCAACAACATCTCGCCCAGCAAGGAAGACGACCGGCTCACCGAGCGCGTGAAGAAGGCTTGCGACATTATGCGGCTACACCTGCTCGACCATATCATCGTCACCGACGGAGCCTACTACAGCTACCACGAACAAGGGCGGCTTTAACTCCCCTACGTGCAGCATCCACTTACGTCAAACCACCGTGAACCATCGGATAAAGCCTAAAAATGTTCTGCTTTTTCGTGTTTTTTCAATAATAATTCGTAAATTTGCATGCAGAATATGAATCAAGAAGAGAAAGTAACAATAGAGGAACGCATCGTAGACGTGCTGAAGACCGTATATGACCCGGAGATTCCCGTAAACATCTACGACCTTGGCATGATCTACAAAATAGACGTGCAGGAAGATGGAAATGTGGATGTCGACATGACGTTCACCGCTCCTAACTGTCCTGCTGCCGACTTCATCCTTGAGGACGTGCGAACCAAGATAGAAAGTGTGGAAGGCGTGAACAGCGTTAATGTAAACCTCGTGTTCGAACCCGCATGGGATCAGAGCATGATGTCGGAAGAGGCACGAGTAGAACTGGGATTTGACTGATGAACAAGAAAGTATATATACTCAGCGATGCCCATCTCGGCTCATGGGCTATTCCGCATCAGCGCATGCAGGAGCGCAGGCTTGTGCGCTTCCTCGACAGCATCAAGCACAAGGCATCGGCGGTCTACCTGCTGGGCGACATGTTTGATTTCTGGTACGAATGGAAATATGCCGTTCCCAAGGGCTACACCCGCTTCCTCGGAAAGATTTCCGAGCTGACCGACTTGGGCGTTGAAGTTCACTACTTCACCGGCAATCATGATATATGGATGTATGGCTACTTGGAAGAAGAGTGCGGAGTAATCCTTCACAAACAACCGCTCACCACTGAGATTTACGGCAAGGTATTTCTCTTGGCTCACGGCGACGGACTGGGCGACCCCGACAAGAAATTCAAGTTCATCCGCCGCTTGTTTCACAACCGCACGTGCCAGCGGCTGTTCTCAACGCTGCATCCGCGCTGGTCGATGTGGTTCGGTCTGACATGGGCAAAGCACTCGCGCCTGAAACGTGCCGAAGGGAAAGAACCGCCGTATATGGGAGAAGACAAGGAGTTTCTGGTGCTCTATACAAAGGACTATCTGAAGACCCACCCCGACATCGACTATTTCATCTATGGCCATCGCCACATTGAACTTGACCTGATGCTCAGCCGCAAGACCCGCATGATGATCATCGGCGACTGGATATGGCAGTTCACCTACGTGGTGTTCGACGGCGAGCACATCTTCTTAGAAGAATACGTGGAGGGAGAAAGTAAGCTATAGTGTTTTTAGAAAATGAAACAAACCAGCGTTTGATCCATATTTGACAAGCGAAGCCTCCGCCCAGATGGAACGGAGGCTTCGCTTATTATGATTATCTACTCAATTACAGCAGATTCATGGTGTCGGTGGCAATCATCAGCTCTTCATCGGTGGGGATGACGCATACCGTTACCTTGCTGCCGTCGGCAGAGATAACAGCCTCTTCGCCGCGCACCTTGTTCTTCTCGGCATCGAATTTCACACCGAGGAACTCCAGTCCCTTGCATACATCCTCACGCATGCCGATCTGGTTCTCTCCCACACCGGCTGTGAACACGATGATATCCACGCCGCCCATGGCTGCTGCATAGGCTCCGATGTATTTCTTGATGCGGTAGAAATACATGTCGAGTGCCAGCTGAGCGCGCTCGTTGCCCTCAGCAGCAGCATTCTCCACATCGCGCATGTCGCTGCTCTCGCCGGTAATACCCAGCACACCGCTCTGCTTGTTCAGCAGGTTCGACATACCGTCGGCATCCAAATCGAGTTTCTTCTGCAAGAAAGTGATGGCACCACCGTCGACATCACCTGAACGGGTACCCATCATCAAGCCTTCCAACGGGGTGAGACCCATGGAGGTGTCCACGCACTTGCCATCCTGAACAGCAGCAATGGAACCGCCGTTACCGATATGGCATGTGATGATGCGCTTGCCCTTGGGGTTCACGTCGAGGAATTCGCATACGCGCTGAGCCACATAGCGGTGGCTGGTGCCATGGAAACCATAGCGGCGCACGCCATACTGCTTGTAGAGGTTATACGGAAGGGCATACATGAATGCCTTTTTCGGCATGGTCTGGTGGAAGGCAGTGTCGAACACACCCACCTGCGGCAGTCCCGGCATCAGCTCGGAAACGGCATGCACTCCTTTCAGGTTGGCTGGGTTATGGAGTGGAGCCAGGTCGATGCAAGCCTCAAAGGTTTCAAGCACTTCGTCGTTGAGCACCACGCTCTTATTAAATTTCTCGCCGCCATGCACCATGCGGTGACCCACGGCATCAATCTCCTTCAGGTCTTTTATCACGCCAATCTCCGGATCGGTGAGCAGGGAGAAGATGAACTTCACGCCCTCAGTATGTTCCGGGATATCGTGCATGATCTGCTTCTTCTCGCCGTTTGCCAGTTTCACTTTCACGAAGGCGCCTTCCAATCCTACACGCTCGGCACCGCCACTGGTCATCACTGACCGGTCATCCATGTTGTATAATGCATATTTTATAGAACTGCTGCCACAGTTTAATACCAAAATTTTCATAGTCTGTTTTAATTTACTGAAACAAATGCGAATAATTTGAATAATTTTCCCACAAATGAGAATAATAACTAATAATGAGAATAAAGACTATTCTGAGATAAAGTACTGATAATTATTTTGATTCAAAAGAATGAAGTCGTCATCTTCTGGGAGATAGAGGTAGCGTTCTGTGTGAAGCTGCTTTTCTCCGAAGTTAAAGATAAGTCCTCTTTCTGCCTTAGAAATACGCATGTAATTCATAAGCTGTGCCCGATGATTGGAGGTAATCTCCTCAACAGATTTGAATTCAATAACAATGCCTTTATAATAGAAATCGGCAAAGTATGTTTTTTCCATCAGCCAACCTTTATAATACAGTCTTAGTTCTTTCTCCTTTTCGATATGTTGACCTCTTAGTCTCATCTCCAAAGCAAAAGCCTCTTGATATATAGGCTCAGCCATGCCTCGTCCCAATGTCTTATGCACTTCCATAGCTATTCCCACCGCCTCATACATATCTTGATACTCTTGCTTTGTCATAAGAAAATATTATTCTAATTCGTGGGAAGAATTATTCCAATTATTTTAATTCGTTTCTTGATTGTTTATTGATTATTTTAAAACTCTTCATTCTTCACTTACTTCGCATCCATGGCCTGGCAGGCAGTGATGGCTACCAGATAGTAGATGTCATCCACCGAGCAGCCACGGCTGAGGTCGTTCACCGGACGGGCAATACCCTGGAGAATCGGACCGATGGCAATGGCATCACCCAAGCGCTGAACGAGCTTGTAAGAGATGTTGCCCACTTCGAGGTTAGGATAAACCAGCACATTGGCATTGCCGGCAATCTCACTGCCAGGAGCCTTCTTCTTGCCTACACTGGGAACGAGGGCGGCATCAGCCTGCAACTCTCCGTCGATCTTCAGTGTGGGATCCATTTCCTTTGCAAGGCGGGTTGCCTCGATTACCTTATCCACCACCTCATGCGTTGCGCTACCCTTGGTGGAGAAACTCAGCATCGCCACGCGGGGATCCTCAAAGCCTGCCACACTCTTTGCCGTCTGTGCCGTGCATACAGCTATCTGGCTCAGCTGGTTGGCATCGGGCATCGGCGTTACAGCCACGTCGCCCACCACGAGCACGCCATTCTCTCCGTATTCAGGCTTCTTCGTAATCAGCAGCATGGCACCGCTCACGCAAGTGATGCCCGGAGCAGTCTTGATAATCTGGAGTGCCGGGCGAAGCGTTTCGCCGGTTGTTGACAAAGCACCGCTGATCTGCCCGTCGGCATCGCCTGTCTTGATAATCATACAACCCAAATACAGCGGGTTCTTCACCAGTTCGCGAGCCTGCTCGATGGTCATTCCCTTCTTCTTGCGCAGCTCAGCCAGCAGTGCGGCATACTCCTCGCTCTTCTCGCAGTTCAGCGGATCGATGAGCGTAGCCTTACCGATGTTCTTCAGTCCCTTCTCTTCTGCCAGTGCATTCACCTTTTCGGGATTACCAATCAGGATGATGTCGGCAATGTCGTCGGCCAGCACGCGGTCGGCGGCAGTCAGTGTGCGCTCCTCCTCTGCTTCGGGGAGCACGATGCGCTGTTTGTTGCTTTTAGCGCGTTCAATGATTTGTTGAATCAATTCCATAGTTTGTAGTTTATATAAGTTTTGTAATATCGGATTTGCAAAAATAGCAAAAATAATCCACAATCAGCCGTTCATGGCAGATAAAAATTGTTATTTGTTCTTTTTCTGCCTTATTTTGCGCATCACCTCGCCTATCGTCTCTCTGCCATCCATGTTGACATACGCCTTCAGATGAGTGGTGTGGCGCTCCTCTTCGGGCGGCAGCTGCTTGTAGTCGCCGAAATAGTGGTTGAGCACCTTTTCATAGTCTTTCTGTATCGCCACGCTGATGTTCTCGAAGGGCAGTTCAACCGATTCTTCCACCCATGATTTCGGAATCACTTCGCGCTCGCCATATCCCGGCGGATACTTCACGATGAGGTCGGTCTTGTCGTAGTCGTATGCATGCGTGATGTCGTGCATCTTCTTCAGGAACTTCCTGCGGAAGCCTTCCCTGTTGAGCGACAAAAGGAAATAGTGCATCAGTTCCTTATACTTACCCTGTCGCAGTTCGCCCTTGATGCGCTCCCAGGAGTAATGGGATGATGCCACGGTGAAGCGGTTCCAATATTTCACATACTGCCTTCTGAGTTCGTCGCTCACCGCCTTGTCGCCAATCATGCCGTCGTAGACGAAGATGTCGATATACAATCCCAGTATGCAGCGGAAGTCGTCGCTTTCGAGCAGTGTTGTGTTTTTGTTGCATAGTTTGGCAAAGGGCAGGAAATAGTTCGGCGTGTTATAGGGCGTCATCAGCTCGTAGTCGCCCAGATTCTCCGTCTTGCATATTTCCAAGAAGCGTTCATAGTCGGGGCGCGGCATCACCACGTCGATGTCGTCGTCCCAAGGAATGATGCCGTGGTGGCGTGCGGCGCCGATGGCCGAGCCGTAGGCAATGAAATAGCGCAGGTTGTGCTTCTTGCACAACCCGATATAGAACTGCAGCACATCGGTGATGATGCGGTTCCACCGCTTGCTCATCTCACCTTTTATTTCAACCTGATGCATTTCCGTGTTATTTGGGTTCGTTCATTTGCAGGAACTGCTCCGCGCACCACAGCTGCCACTTCTGGTTACCCGTGAGCTGCTGCATGGGGATGTCATTTCTGAATTCCTCTCTTTGCGGACCGCCCCACTCCTTGAACACCTTGTCAACGGGACGCGGCATGGGAATCTTGTCGGGAATGGGCACTTCAGGGTATTTTATGGCATAGAGGTTGCGGATGAGATACTTCGGTTCGCCGCTGCGCACCCTTTCCAGATCCAACTCATCGCGCATCACCAGGTTGGCATACGGGTCGTAATAGGGCATGCCTGCCACGCCGAAAGCATTCAGATAGGAGCTGGAGCTCTCAATGGAGAACACCTCGTCCATGAACGTCATGAAGTCGATGTGCTCGCCCCGGCGGTATTTTTCGAACAGCCCACTCACATCTACTGGATGCGTGAGCACCATTTGCGGGTCGAGGAAGGTGTAGCGGCGCACGAAATCATCAAACAGCCAGTCTTTCGACAACAGCTGATCCATGCCGCCGAAGATCAGGTCGGAGCTCTCGCCCACGATCATCAGTTCCACTCCATCGCGCTTTGCCGCCATGGCTGCCTTGTAGATCTGCGGTTCTATACTGTGCACCGGCGCACATTTCGCCTTCATCACCGTGGGGGTGAGCTGCCGGTAGTCGTCCATTGAGATGTCCACGAAATGATGCACCAGCCCGAACTTCTCGCAATAGTGGCGGGCGCGCTGCTCGTCGGCATTAAACACCTCGGTGCCCTGAGCCGTAAACGTATAGGCATGGCTCCCCTTGCGCAGATAAGCGGCAAGGATGGCGCTGTCCATTCCGCCCGACAGCAGGATGCCTATCGACTCATATTTCGCATACAGGGCGTCAAACTGCCTTTGTATCATCTGGTCTATCTCCTGCGCCGTCCCCACGGGAATGCGCTCGCTCATGGCAACGGGAGTGAACAGCTCGTGGTGCATGCCCTCATAGAAGTCAACGTCGGGCTTGCATATATAGCGGTAGGCTATATACGAACTCAAACAGAAATCTTTGTCAATCATACGCATTATTTTACGTCTTCAAGGTTATGACCGCGCACCGCCTCCAGCGCACGGGTGATCTGTGTGGAAGAAACGCCCTTGGTATAGGGGAAATAAACTATCTGTATGCCCTCAGCCTGAAACTGCTTTTCATACTCCTGCCATTTCTCTGTGCCATACCAGTCGTCGCCCACAAAGAGGAACTTCGCCCCCAGTTTCTTGCATGCCGACAGCTTGTCCATGTCATACTGCGGCACGGCGGCATCCACGTATTTGATGCTGCGCACAATCTCGATGCGGTCTTCAAACGGTATCATCGCCTGCTTGCCCTTGTATGCCACCAGCTCATCCACCGTCACGCCCACGATCAGCTTGTCGCACATGCCCTTGGCATTCTTCAGGAGGTTCAGATGACCGATGTGGAAAAGATCATACACACCCGTGGTATATCCAATTGTCATATCTCTTTTATGTTGTGATTCTGCTGCAAAAGTAAGGAAAATATTTTGAACTTCAAACATTTCGTATTATTTTTGCACTTGATTTCGTGCTTTACGCGAAAAAACAATGGAGTCACTGAAAGAGAAAACGGCAAAAGGGCTCTTCTGGGGAGCCATGAACAACGGAACCGTGCAGGTGCTGAACATCGTCTTCGGCATCTTCCTCGGACGGCTGCTCACGCCTGCTGACTACGGCATCGTGGGCGTGCTCACCATCTTCACCCTCATTGCGGGAAACCTGCAGAGCAGCGGATTCTCGCAGGCACTGGTCAACCTGAACCCGCCCACCCACCGCGACTACAACTCAGTGTTCTGGTTCAACGTGATTGCCAGCGTCTCCATCTATGCCGTACTCTTCGCATGCGCCCCGCTCATTGCAGCTTTTTTCCACCAGCCCTGCCTCGTCTCGGTGTCGCGGTTTGTCTTCCTGGGATTCGTCATCTCCTCGTTGGGCATCGTGCAGAACGCCTACATGATCAAGAACATGATGAACCGCGAGATTGCCATCATCTCGTTCATCGCGCTGCTCTGCTCGGGCATCACCGGCATCATTCTCGCCCTCAACGGCAAGGCATACTGGAGCCTGGCATGGCAGCAGATTGTCTACATCACCGTGATGAACATCGGCCGCTGCTACTACACGCGATGGTTCCCCTCGCTCCGCATCGACTTTGCTCCCGTCAGGCGCATGTTCCCCTTCAGCGTGAAGATTCTCGTCACGAGCATCATCAACACCCTCAGCGGCAACATTCTCACCTTCATATTCGGGCGACTGTTCCCCATCAAGGACGTGGGCAACTATACGCAGGCATATTCGTGGAACACCAAGGCCAACTCGTTCATTTCAGGAACGCTCATGCAGATTGCACAGCCCGTGCTCGCATCAATCCGGGGCGACAGCGACCGCGAGCGGCGCGTGTTCCGCAAGCTCTTGCGCTTCACGGCGTTTCTCTCCTTTCCCGTGATGCTGGGGTTCATGCTGGTGGCGCGCGAGTTCATCCTGCTCACCATCGGTGAACGGTGGACCGACAGCGTTCCCCTCCTGCAGGTGCTTTGCATCGGCGGAGCCTTTGTCCCCTTCTATGCGCTCTATCAGAACCTCACCATCAGCAGCGGGCGCAGCGACATCTACATGTGGGGCAACATCGCGCAGATAGTGCTGCTCATCCTGCTCATCCTCATCATCCACAGCCAGGGCATGCTGGTGATGGTCATCGCCTATTCGCTGTTCACCATTCTGTGGCTTTCCGTGTGGCAATGGGTAGCACGCCGGCTCATCGGGCTGCGCCTGCGCGACACGCTCCGCGACCTGCTCCCCTTCCTCCTCATCACAGCGTCGGTAATGGCTCTCACGTGGCTGCTCACCCGCGCCATTTCCAACCTGTGGCTGCTGCTCTTTGCGCGCGTCATCATTGCCGCCGCGCTCTATGTGGCCGCCATGTGGCTGCTGCGCGTCGAGATATTCAAGGAGTGCCTCCGGTTCGTAACGAACAGAGGAAAAGTGGGTTTTTAGAGGCAAGAAGCAAGAGGCAAGAAGCAAGAGGCAAGAGGCAAGAGATATGTTCTGTGATACAACGCTCTATATTATGCCTATATCAGAGTTCTATTCTCTTGCTTCTTGCCTCTTGCTTCTTGCTTCCATTATGGCGGTTTTCATGCTCCGCGGAGACATTCTGCTTCAGCAAATCAATTTAATTTACCGCGCAAATCAATTTAATTTACTTTTCAAATCAATTTAATTTACTCAGCAAATCAATTTGATTTACTTTTCCATTGCGGCGGTTCGGGGGAACGAAAACGGCACTACGGGGCATGCAAAGAAGGTGTTTCAAAATACATTTCAACCTATTTCTGTGTGGGGGAATTAAAAAGACCTATGCCTTGCACTTAAAAGGGGCATTTCTTAAAGTTCAATGGTTAAAGGTCAATAGCAATCGCAAGGTCGGCTTGCTCATAGTAGACTTTGTTTTTTAAAATAATGCAAAAATGCAAAGCTTTGTATGTATTTAGAAAAAAACTTCGTAACTTTGCAAAACAAACGTGAATATTAGAAACATGCAAAAGGAGCAAATACGCACCCTCAGTCTGTTTTCGGGTGGTGGAGGACTGGATATAGGTTTTGAAAAAGCTGGTTTCCAGATTCTTTTCGCCACAGATTTCAACCATGAATGCTGCGAGACATTAAGACGCAATAAGGGAATCACCCTATCGAAAAGTCTCGTTGTAGAGGAGTGTGATATTAACAACCTTGACTTAAACAAGCTACCCGGCAACGTTGACCTTATTATTGGAGGACCGCCTTGCCAGTCCTTCTCTGCATCAGGAAGAAGAGCAGGAGGCGCTGCAGGGAAATTAGACGAAAGAGGGAACTTGTTTAAGAGCTACTGCAAAGTAGTAGAATACTTGAAGCCCAAAGCATTCCTTTTTGAAAACGTAAGGGGTATTTTAGGTACTAACAAAGGCAAAGACTTTCAGGATATCGTTAATGCATTCAAAGAATTAGGCTATCGACTGAATTACAGAATTCTTGATGCCGAGGACTATGGCGTTCCTCAGCAACGTGAACGCATGTTTATTGTCGGTCACAAACTTGATCACGATTTTCTATTCCCACGCCCCATTTATGGACCAGACAGTAAGGAACAAAAAGCATACATAAAAGTTGGAGATTATATTGCTGACTTGCCTTTCACGGAACAAGACAGAATGCAGACACGATTTGACGGTGGGCGCTATTCAGAACTGCTTCCACTGGTACCGCCTGGCAGCAACTACTTGCATTTCACGGCCAAACGTGGCTACCCCGAACCCATTTTCGCATACAGATCAAGGTTTTCTGACTTCTTATATAAAGCAAATCCAGACGCACCTGTCAAGACGCTCATTGCATCTCCTGGGAAGTATACAGGTCCTCTTCATTGGGATAACAGATACCTCACGGTTTCTGAATATAAGCGAATCCAAGGATTTCCTGACGAGCATGCATTCTATGGCGACCGATCTGCCCAAATAAGGCAGATAGGGAATTCTGTTTGCCCCAAAATAGCCTACTATCTGGCATTGGCAATAAAAGAGCAAATTTTTGGCATTGCATCAGGAATCGAGTATCTTAGCTCTGATTATATTCTTTCTTTTGACAAGCGCAAAGGATTGAAAGCGAAAAAGACGAAAGCCCTTCATACATACGTGGCAGAACAGAGCAAAAAGAACCTGAACATCATACACAGTTTCGCCCCCAAAGAGTTTGAAGCTTACGTGTGTCCGACATCTATTATTATGAAGCCAAACATGAAAGTTTCAAATGTTTCTGACGGCAGTGTAATAATAGATGTGAAATGCGATTCTTCTGATAAAATAGAAGCCATTCTGTATTTATCCATCTTTAATGATATAAACAAAACTCAGAGAATCCCTCTCAAAGTCATTGTGCGTGGAACTTACGAACAAGATATACAGACGATGTGGAACGCTGTAGACTTATGGGTGAAACACTGTAGCAAATATCACTCGCTCATTGAACTCTACGGACACTTTACAGAACCGCACCCAATTTTTGAAATCGAGGATTTCATAATTATGACAGACTTACCTGCGTTTCAGTTTGCAAAGTACCACATGGATTTTAATCATTGTTCCGTATACTTTCCCAAACAGCAATTGACAGATATGTGGAAAGATAAATTCAAGGCGGACAGCTTCGTGGAATTGGCTCGCAGGCTTCGCACATTTCGCTATGACATAAGATGCCACGAAACCAATATTGCAATCCCCCACGGCGTATACATGGTTGCATATCCGTTTGCACTCCCCTACGATAAACAAATGAATTTTATAGTAAAAGAACAGAAGTATGGCTAAGACAATAATCGACAACAGTCCAAAAGATCTGGAAGAAAGAATAAATAGTAAACTGAACGAAGCCTACCAGATGGCCGAGGACTATTTTTTCAGAAAGGAAAAAGGTATGCCTCTGTTTGTTGCTGACCATTTAAGTCAGGAGTTTATTGATGCAATTGAAGACATTGCAAGACAATGTGAAAAAGCCTCTACTGGCTATTTGAATATCATAACAGGATTAGCCATAAAATCTGTTTATTTAGGAAATGTAGATATCAGATATCATCAAAAACAGATTCAAAAATTAACAGACAGGCCTGCTGGTTTCAATTTCCGCGTCGTTTCTGAAAAGATTGTATATCCATGGATGGAACGACACGAGTTTCATGGGGCAAAATCCGGGTGGCAAACACGAACTTTCGAGCGGCCAAAGCCTTATACACTTACGTATGATGAAAATATTGGTTCCATAAAGGATTCATTTCTTACGGTATACGACCAAGCCGAAAATAAACCTGAAAGTGCTTTATTTGCACTTGCATTATTATTGCTTAGAAGAATCGAGTTGAGAGAGGAGAGCAAAATCATCTTGGCTACCCCAAATATTCAAGACGTAATCTTGATTTCACAGCTTTTTGAAACTCACTTCTTTTATAAGTATAAAGATTCGAAAGGTGCATCCAGGCTTCCAGTGCTGGCATTGCACGCCATCTATTCTGTTTTAATAACAGAACTTCAAAGATACAAGAATAAACACCTTAAAGCATTGGAAGCGCATTCTGCAGCAGACGCGCAAACAGGTTCTATTGGTGACATCGAAATACTAAATGAAGATAGCACTCCATTCGAAGCGTTAGAAGTGAAACACCAAATTCCTATAAACAAGGCTATTGTAGACAGCGCAAAACAGAAAATCAGAGGAAGCCGTGTTGACCGTTATTATATATTAACAACGAACCACCAGCATGAACCATCACAGGATGTTTTGGAAGAAGCTGAAAATGTCAAACGACTGCTCGGAACTCAAATGATTATAAATGGCGTTATACCAACAATAAAGTATTATCTCCGCCTGCTGACTAACCCGGCATTAGTATTACCAGAATATGTAAAACTATTAGAAAATGACACTGCAATTAGTTTTGAGCACCGTGATGTTTGGAACAAAATAGCTACGGGCGATATTCGTTAAACTTTTAAACCATACACTGATGATGAACAAATTCCGACTCATAACCGCTTGGCTGTTGCTTTTCTCAATGCAGATGGCAGCACAGCCACAAATGAAAGATGCCGACACGAAGTATGCAACGGAACTGCTGAAAGCCGGCACTCCCGCTCCCGACTTCCAACTGAAAACCCCGCAGGGCAAGAAAGTGAAGTTCAGCAAACTGGCAAAAGGCAAGTATGTGGTGATTGATTTCTGGGCATCGTGGTGCTCCGACTGCCGTAAGGATATTCCCAACATAAGGCGCATCTACGAGAAATTCCATCCGTTAGGCGTGGAGTTCATCGGTGTTTCATTCGACGATAATGCCGACAACTGGAAGAATGCCATCGAGAAATACGACATTCCCTATACGCAGGTGAGCGAACTGAAGCGCATGCGCGACTCGGAGATTGCCAGCGCCTACGGCATTAAGTGGATTCCGTCGATGTATCTCATCGACCCTGAGGGGAAAGTGATGCTCAGCACCGTGCTGTCGGACAAGCTGGAGCGCACCATGATGGAGCGCATTGCACCCAAGAAGGCTATCAACGCCGTGAAGGAGCACCTGACCATCGACGGCGGCAAGGGCAAGCTAGATGCCGTTATCCAGAAGCCGCAGCTTGAACAGGGACAGAAATGCCCCATGGTGGTGCTGATGCACGGTTTCGGCGGAAGGAAAGAGGGACCGATGTTCGACCTGATTGCCGACTCGCTCTCTGAGCACGGCATCGCCAGCATCCGCTTCGACTTCAACGGACACGGCAAGAGCGAAGGCGATTTCCAGCACATGACCGTTCCCAACGAGATACAGGACGCGGCGAAGGTGATTGAATACGTGCGCGACCTGAGATATGTTGACGGCATCGCCGTGGTGGGACACTCGCAAGGTGGCGTGGTTGCCGCCATGACAGCAGGTGAACTGGAAGAAGGCGACGTTGATGCCGTGGTGCTGCTCGCTCCGGCAGGCGTTCTTCGCGAAGATGCCATTCGCGGATCCATCATGGGAAGAATGAGCGAGGGTGATCCGCTCGACCCGCCGGAATATATCGAGATGTGGGGCGGATTGAAACTGGGACGCGACTACATACTCACCTCACAGCGGCTACCCATCTATAGCACCGCTGCACGTTACCACGGTCCGGCTTTAGTCATCCACGGCACTGGCGACCGCGTGGTGCCGTTCAGCTACGGAGAGCGTTTCCACGAGATATGGCCGGGCAGCGAATACGATGAACTTGAAGCTTTCGACCACGGATTCTCACAGAACATCTACCGGGTATGCAACAGGGCATCCAAGTTCTTGATAGAGAAGCTAAAGGCGCAGAGAGAAAAGCCATGAACGCTGAACCATAACAATGAGCTGAGAACTATAAACAAAGAACTGAGAACTATAAACAAAGAACTGAGAACTATAAACAAAGAACTGAGAACCATGAACAAAGAACTGAGAACCATGAACTGTGAACTGAAATGAAGCATACCCTCGTATATAAATGGCTTTACGCTTTCGGCAAATACCTGCTGCTGATGGGGCGCACATTCTCTGCGCCCGAGCGCATGCGCATGTTCATGAAGAAATATGTGAAGGAGATGCAGGCACTGGGCGTAGACTCCATCGGCATCGTGCTGCTCATATCGTTCTTCATCGGGGCAGTGATATGTATTCAGATGAAAGTAAACATAGAGAGTCCGTGGATGCCCCGCTGGGTAGCTGGCTACACCACACGCGAGATAATGTTGCTGGAGTTCTCGAGCAGTATCATGTGTCTGATTCTCGCAGGCAAGGTGGGATCGAACATTGCATCAGAACTCGGAACCATGCGCGTGACACAGCAGATTGACGCATTGGAGATCATGGGCGTGAACTCTGCCGAATATCTCATCCTGCCCAAGATTCTGGGCATGGTAACGATGATGCCTTTCCTCGTCATCTTCTCATCGGCAATGGGTATTATCGGTGCCTATGCCACATCGTATATCGGACACCTGATGCCGCCCGAAGACCTCACGCTGGGGCTTACCCACGATTTCGTGCCGTGGTTCCTGTGGATGAGCATCATCAAGAGCCTGGTCTTCGCCTTCATCATCAGCAGTGTTTCCAGCTATTGTGGCTACACCGTGGAAGGCGGAAGCGTGGAAGTGGGAGAAGCAAGCACCAATGCCGTGGTGACGAGCAGCGTGCTCATCCTGTTCACCGATGTATTCCTAACACAGTTGCTGTCATGATTGAAATTAAACATCTCTATAAATCCTTCGAAGACAAGGAGGTGCTGCAAGACATCAATGCAGTATTCGAGAACGGAAAGACAAACCTCATCATCGGGCAGAGCGGTTCGGGAAAGACTGTCCTGATGAAGAACATCGTGGGACTATTGGAACCCACGCAAGGGGAAATACTCTACGACGGGCGCGATTTCGTGGCAATGACCAAGCGAGAGAAGGTGATGCTCAGAAGAGAAATGGGAATGATATTCCAGAGTGCCGCTCTTTTCGATTCCATGACCGTGTTAGAGAATGTGATGTTCCCGCTCGACATGTTTTCATCCAAGAACCTGCGCGACCGGCAACGACGCGCTCAGGAATGCCTCGACCGAGTGAACCTGAAGGATGCGGGCAGCAAATTCCCCGGCGAGATTTCAGGAGGAATGCAGAAGCGCGTGGCGATTGCCCGCGCCATAGCTCTCGAACCGAAGTATCTCTTCTGCGATGAGCCTAACTCAGGACTCGATCCGAAGACATCGCTCGTCATAGATGAGCTGCTTCACGGCATCACTGAGGACATGCAAATCACCACCATCATCAACACGCACGACATGAACTCGGTGATGGGAATCGGAGAAAACATCATCTTCATCTATAAAGGCACGGCAGCATGGACGGGGAACAAAGACCAGATCATGACTTCCACAAACCAGAAGCTCAACGACTTCATCTTTGCAAGCGACCTGTTCAAGAAAGTTAAAGAAGAGGAGATGGCTCACATGAAATAGTAGGCCGACACTATTTCATGTACCACTTCTTGCCCCTTTTCACCATCGGCACAACCACTTCCTCAATGGTGCTGTCGCCAAAGCAAATCATGAGGAAGGCATTGGCGCTGAGCATGGCACTGTCGTTTACGCAATTCACCACGCGCACCTCGCGAATGCCTTGGCGCTCCTGCCCTACTTCGCCCACAAACATACGGGCATTGTCGACCAATTGTTCGCGATAGCTGTCGGGGATGCGCTCCGGCATGTTCATGCCTTCTACAAATCCATTATAGTCTTCGCGCAACAATAGGTCGTAGTATTCCTTGGCGGCTTTCGCTGCTGCGAAATCCGTTTTCTTGTCACGCGAACATGCGATGATGGCAGCAATGACAAAGCAGATGGTAATGGTGATCAGTTTACGCACGCACACTTATTTCTGACGGATGAAGATATTGATCGGTGAGCCTGTAAGCTGCCAGTTCTCGCGAATTTTGTTCTCCAAGAAACGCTTATACGGATCCTTGACATACTGCGGAAGGTTGGCATAGAACACAAACGAAGGAATCTGCGTGTTGGGAAGCTGTGAACAATATTTAATCTTGATGTACTTTCCCTTGATTGATGGCGGCGGAGTGGCCTCGATGAGCGGCAGCATCACTTCGTTCAGCTTTGTGGTACCAATCTTTGCCTTGCGGCTGTCATACACCTGTTTTGCTGTCTCCAACACCTTGAAGATGCGTTGTTTGGTCAACGCGGATGCAAAGATAATGGGGAAATCGGTGAACGGAGCCATGCGTTTGCGGATGGCATCCTCGAAGAAGGTGATGGCTTTCTGGCTCTTGTCTTCCACAAGATCCCATTTGTTCACGACAACGACAAGCGACTTGTTGTTCTTCTGAATCAACTGGAAGATGTTCATATCCTGGCCTTCGATGCCACGGGTGGCGTCGATCATCAGAATACAGACATCGCTGTTTTCAATAGCGCGGATGGAACGCATCACGCTGTAGAACTCCAGATCCTCGGTCACCTTGTTCTTTCGGCGGATGCCGGCCGTGTCGACAAGGTAGAAGTCGAACCCGAACTTATTATAGCGTGTATAGATGCTGTCGCGCGTGGTTCCGGCTATCTCGGTCACGATATGGCGATCCTCGCCAATGAAGGCGTTGATGATACTGCTCTTGCCCACGTTAGGGCGCCCGACAACCGCAAAGCGTGGGATATCCTCATCCACATCGTCATCGTTGTTGATGCCCTTCATCATATCGATGATGGTATCAAGCAGTTCGCCGGTTCCGCTTCCTGATATGGCACTGATGCAGACGGGGTCGCCAAGTCCTAATTTATAGAACTCGTAGGAATCGTATTGCTGACTGTTGTTGTCCACTTTGTTGACAACGAGGATTACAGGAAGCTTTGAGCGGCGCAAAATGGCAGCCACGTCTTCATCCCAATCGGTAAGTCCGTTCAGCACATCAACAAGGAACAGCACGATGTCGGCCTCTTCGGTAGCGACAATCACCTGCTTGCGGATTTCTTCCTCGAAGATATCGTCGCTGTTGACCACCCAGCCGCCGGTATCGACGACAGAGAACTCTTTTCCGTTCCAGTCGCATTTTCCATACTGACGGTCACGAGTGGTGCCTGCTTCACTGCTGACAATCGCACTGCGTGTCTTGGTGAGGCGGTTGAACAAGGTTGACTTGCCCACGTTGGGACGTCCTACTATCGCTACTAAATTTGCCATTTTCCGTTCTCCTTTCTTCTTTTATTCGGGATTGTATCCAAAATGATCCAGTTCTTTCTGCGAACTGCGCCAGTTCTTGTCCACCTTGACGTAAGTCTCCAGATAGATGCTCTTGCCGAAGAAACGCTCAAGCGACTTGCGCGCCTCGGCTCCTACTTTCTTCAAAGCCACACCCTGATGACCGATGATGATGCCTTTCTGACTGTCGCGCTCCACGTAGATGATTGCCCGGATGTGGATGTTCTTCTCGGTTTCACGGAAACTCTCCACCGACACTTCTACGCTATAGGGTACTTCCTTGTCGTAATAAAGTAGTATCTTCTCGCGAATAATCTCTGAGACAAAGAATCGGGCGGGCTTATCGGTGAGCTGATCTTTGTCGAAATAGGGCGGGCTGTCGGGCAAGAGTTCATGGATGCGCTTCAACAAGATGTCTGTGCCGAACTTGTTCTTTGCTGAGATTGGCAGGATTTCTGCCTTGGGCAGCAGTTGATGCCAGCGCTCTACAATCTCTGTCAGCGACTGCTGAACATTTGCGGAATCCTTCAGCTCGTCGATCTTATTGATAAGCAAGATCACGGGAATTGTCATTTCCCTGACTTTGTCGAGGAAATCAAGGTTCTTCTCCGGATTCTCTATCACGTCGGTTACATAGAGCAGGACATCGGCATCTGCCAATGCACTTTCTGAAAAGGCAAGCATCGATTCCTGCAACTTGTAGTTGGGCTTCAGCACACCGGGAGTGTCGCTGAACACTATCTGCATGTCATCGGTGTTGACAATGCCCATAATGCGGTGGCGCGTTGTCTGAGCCTTGAACGTGGCAATACTGATTCGCTCGCCGACGAGCTGGTTCATCAGCGTTGACTTGCCTACATTGGGGTTGCCCACGATATTTACAAATCCTGCTTTATGCATATCTCATTCTGATTAGAAAACAGAAATCAGGAATTATAAATCATGATTACGCGCCCGTTACCGGCTGTTCACGTGCAATCATAATTCGTAATTTCTGATTCCTATGATTATTACTACTTTGCTCCGTCGTATGCCCACTTGTAATAAGAGGCACCGTGTACGAATCCGGCTCCGAAGGCTGTAAGTATCAGGTTGTCGCCTTTCTTCAGTTGGTTCTCATATTCCCAGAGAGCCAAAGGAATGGTGGCAGCACTTGTATTGCCGAAATGCTCGATGTTGACCATCACCTTGTCCATAGGCAAGTCTAAGCGCTTGGCAACAGCCTCGATGATACGGATGTTTGCCTGATGAGGAACAACGAACCGGATGTTGTCCTTGTTGAGCCCGTTGCGCTCTGCAATCAGCACGCAATCATTGCTCATGCTTGTCACGGCATAGCGAAACACGGTTCTTCCTTCCTGGTAGAGGTAATGCAGACGATGGTCTACGGTGAAATGGCTTGCAGGACATACCGACCCTCCTGCCTTCAGATGAAGGAAGGGAAGTCCCTTTCCGTCTGTGCGGAGATAGCTGTCAATCACGCCAATGTTCTGCTCTTCCGTTGCTTCCACCAAGACCGCACCGGCACCGTCGCCAAACAACGGGCATGTCTGTCTGTCTTTATAGTCAACGATAGACGACATCTTGTCGGCACCGATTACGATAATCTTCTTGCAACGGCCGCTCTTGATCATCGAAGCAGCCATATCCATTGAGTAAAGGAAGCCACAACAGGCTGCCCAGAAGTCAAAGGCGAAGGCATTCTTCAGACCAAGCTTGCCAAGGACGATGCTCGCAGTGGTCGGGAACTTGTAGTCGGCTGTAGATGTTGTAAGGATCAGCGCATCAATCGTATCGGGATCAACACCCGTCTTCTGCATCAACTGCCGCGCAGCCTTGCGAGCCATGTAGCTCGTGCCGAGACCTTCTTCGTTAAGAATCCGGCGCTCCTTGATGCCGACACGTGACATGATCCACTCGTCGTTGGTGTCCACCATCCTCGACAACTCCTCATTATTGAGGACATAATCAGGGACATAGCCACCTACTCCAGTGATTATCGCGTTGATATTACCCATTATTCAGCTGTTTCTTCCATTACAATTGCTATCTTGCCGCGATAGTAGCCGCAAGTAGGACATACGGTGTGATACACATGGTAAGCACCGCAATTTGGACAAACGGCAAGTGTGGGAACCACAGCCTTGTCATGTGTTCTTCTCTTCGCAGTACGAGTATTCGACTGTCTTCTTTTAGGATGTGCCATAATTTCTTATTTTTAATTGTTTAATTGAATGCAATTTTCCTTTTGCCGAGCGTGAATCCATGACGCTTCAATCATCAAGATCCAGCTCCATGAGTGCTGCCCAGCGCGGGTCTAAAGGCTTGGTGGACTCCTCATCACTGCTTCGGTCAGTAGAATGTTCTTCCAGAACGTGAATCATAGCAGGATTGCACTTGCCGGGTGCATGCACATGCTTGATGGGGATAGCCAATGCCACAAACTCGTAGATGAACCATGACAGATCGAGTATTCCTTCATCCTCGCTCACCATCACAGTATCATCATCCTCGCTGTTCATCTCTCCAAGTTTTGCCAACAGGCGGTTTTCGGTCTCTATTGGCTGCTCCATGTCGTCTAAACACAGATCGCATGGAATGCGTACGGTACCATCGATATTGAAAAGCAGTTCAAAAAAGCCAGCCGACTTGCGTATAGTGACCGACACATGCAGAGAACCGCCCTTCACTTCGGATACGTCTAAAGCCCCGAAGAAGGAATCGTCAAGGTTATACTCCAGCACTGTTGTTTCCTGTTTCAACCCCTTCAAATCTATCTGAAAGGACTCCAAACTTCCCATACGGGCTGCAAAGTTACAAATATTTTT
The DNA here is from genome assembly GCA_017471245.1 of Prevotella sp. Classification (GTDB taxonomy): domain Bacteria; phylum Bacteroidota; class Bacteroidia; order Bacteroidales; family Bacteroidaceae; genus Prevotella. Next base: position 5,190 of record JAFUVB010000089.1, on the reverse strand, counting down.
TCATTTACGCCATAAACATTTTGATTTTTTATTCTTTTAAACCAAAATTCCTGAAAAATCTACTTAAACTGCCTGATAATCAACCATTGCAGTTCACGTATCGGAACCACATATACAATAGTGTATTATCATACCACCATGTCGGAAACACCGATAGACAGCGGGAGCCGACATGAGCATGAGAACGTCATCAAGTCACCTCCTTACTCTTGCAAACATCAACAAAAAACGGTAAAAAACATCAACCTGAAAACAGAACAAAACGCAAGCCGCAAAAAAAACCTATGCTTTTACCATTCAAAACCTATGTTTTTGAGCTTCGAAACCTATGCTTTTGGACATCAAAACCTATGCTTTTGCAAACCAGTTCCTATATCAAAAGGCTTTTATATCCATATTCTAAAACAAACCAACTGATATTCAACTCTTTGCATATTATTTGCCTCTTATTGAAAGAAACAGCTGAAATGGAGGATGAGCTATAGAGATTATTAGAAAATAATGAACATAATGCTTGCATATTCAAGAAAAAAATACTATTTTTGCACAAACATTAATAACAAATATAGCGTCAGCTATTTTCGGATTGTCGCGAAACGTGAGAAATTTCTGTTGACAAATAATCCCGAAGATTGTAGTTGCGTCTGCGCACAGCGCAGGTGTACTAATCTGGGATTATGGGCAATTCTCACGGCCTCGCGACAAAAGATAAGGCACATCTGCGCTTTATTTTTTGTCATGAGACCGTTCTGATGAATTCCCCATAAACTCCGCAGATGGCAAGGCGCATCTGCATTTATGAGAAAACAATTAAGTCGGCTTTGCGAAATAGCAACAGCTCCTGTGACGAATGAATTCCCTTTGTTCGTGATGTCTTTTATTATGTTGAACCCCATGTGGTTCAGCGCGTTGAGAACCAACATTCCAGACGGTCTCCGTCTTTTGATTACTCCTGATAATGTGGTCACGTGTGATTTATATGTGACGTTACTGTATTCAGTGTTTTTCGCAACCTTCATAACGATTGTTGCAAAATGTTCAACAAAGGCTGCCTTTTGGTTAAAAACTCTAATCTATGCATGTCTTGCCATGTGCTTTATCGTAAGGAAATTCTTGTTATGGGAATTTGACATGGATTATGGGCCACAGGTATTAAGCCTAATTATGGAAACAAACGTCAGTGAAAGCCAAGGATTTGTACAAACTTTTTTGCTCTGCCAAACAGGTTTGAAATACCTCGGTCTCTTGATCTCTGTCATTATGACCATAGTTGTATTGGAGTGTGCATACCGTCGCAAGCTCATCAAATACACTTGCACAACCTTTTCCAGACTGACAATCGTACTGGCAATAGTAATAATGCTACCTTTTGGCATAAAAAGCATGGCAAAGTATGAAGGATTAAAGACTTACTCTGGCGAGAACTCAATCACTGGAATAATGGCTGCTATAGACATCTTCAAGGAATCGAGCAAAGAAGCAAGTAAATTCTACGAGACTGTAGAGCAAATGTCGAGCGACGCGGAATTGGCATCGTGCGATGAACAAGGGCAAGACATTGTATTCGTTCTCGGCGAGTCGTTCATTAAAAGTCATGCTTCAATCTACGGATACTACCTATCTACAATGCCCCACATGGAAAAAGAGATTAACAACGGCAATCTCTATCTTCTTGATGATTTAATATCACCTTTCCCAAGAACAACTCCTTCATTCAAAAACATAATGAGTCTTAACAACTTAGCAGACAATGAAAAGTGGTGCGACTGTGCATACATACCCATGCTATTCCATAAAGCGGGATGGAATGTGGAAATGTGGGACAATCAACAAGCCGGAGACCGTCACTATGTAGGATCATTTCATGAAATGTGGACTCCCAAGATAAGCAGTCTTTGCTATGACTACATTTCTGATATTCCATATCAATATGACGACGATCTTGTAACGGGTATGCATAAAAGCAAAACAATTCTGAACAATGAGACGGTCAAAAGCAACGGCAATCAAAGAAACAATTTCATTTTTATTCATTTGAAAGGAGAGCATTTTCCTTTTACATCGAATTATCCAGACACAATTAGGCATTTCTCCCGAACAGATATAAAGCGCAAAGAAACTTGGATGACAGAAGAAAAGGAACAGGCAATTGCCGAATATGATAACGCTATATTATATAATGACATGGTGATGCAACATCTTTTCAACATTTTCAGAAAGAGGACAGCCGTAATCGTCTACATATCTGATCATGGAGAAGAAGTCTTCGACTATAGAGACAAGAGCAACCGCCCGCCTTTACAGAATGGCATGAGCAGCGAATATGTACATTGCCAGCACGATTCACCTTGTCTTTTATGGATGTCTGATGCATACCAGGAAAGGTTCAGCGATATTGTCAGTAAGGTCATAGCTGCAAATAAAATACCCTACTCACATGATTTAATAGGAAACATGCTATTAACCTTGGGACACGTTCAAAGCAAGTATTATCGGGCATGCGACGACATTCTCAGTTCCAAGTTCAGCATACGAAAGCGAGTCGTATTTCCTAATGGGCGTAGTTATTCACAATATTATGAGGATATGGCGAAATAAAAATCACTTCTTTAGCTCAATCCTGAATGTGGTTCCCTTCCCCACTTCAGAGCTCTTGACATAGATTTTCCCCTTGTGATACTCTTCCACAATGCGCTTGGCAAGTGACAAACCCAAACCCCAGCCGCGCTTTTTGGTAGTGAAACCAGGTTTGAACACATTGCCGATATCGCGTTTCTTGATTCCTTTTCCGGTGTCAGAGACCTCTATCGACACACTGTCACCCTGCTCCTGCATATCCAGTGTGATGGTTCCGCTGCCCTCCATGGCATCCACAGCGTTTTTGCACAGATTCTCTATCACCCACTCAAAAAGGGATGCGTTGACCTTTACAATGATATCCTGAGCTGGGAAGTGGGTAATCATCTTCACCTTTTGAGATGTACGACGGTCCATATATTCTACAACATGCGCCATCACCTCATTGAGACTTGTGGGAACAGGCTCTGGCAATGACCCAATCTTTGAGAATCGCTCGGCAATAAGCTGAAGGCGCTTGACATCCTTATCCATTTCTGGGATAAGGCTATCGTCGGGATAAGTCTCTTTCAATATCTCTGTCCATGCCATCAAACTGCTGATTGGCGTCCCCAGCTGGTGAGCAGTCTCCTTCGAAAGACCCACCCACACCTTGTTCTGTTCGGCCTTCTTCGAAGTCATCAATGCGAAGATGGCAACAATAACGAAGATCATCACCACCCCCAACTGAACATAAGGGTACAAGTTGAGGCGCTTGATCATCACAGACTCGTCATAGCAAACATCAATATATTCTTGGGTGTCATCAAGTTGGATACGGATATATCGCCCTTCGTTTGACATTCGATGCGCAAGTACGGCAGCCTGACTGAGGCTGTCGGCAAAAGTCTCTGCTTTCAACCCGACATTTCGGAACGTCTGAACATTGCCGTTCCCGTCAACAACGACAACTGGTATCGTGTTGTTCTCCTCAATAACCTTCAACACTAAGGTCAAATCGGTGTTCTCATCTTGCTGACTCAGTGTACGCATCGCCTCTGCCCAGACTTCCATCTTGCTTTTTTCCTCAATGGCAAGATCACGTACCAAATAATGAGACACGATAAGACTTGCAACAGCGATAACTACTGCTGCAACCACAAGCATGATCTTTACTTGACGGATTCTATCTGTCCATTGCATGTACATAAAACGGAAATATCAGATTTTTATTGCCTTAACATCGTGACAGACATTTAAAGAGGTACATACAATGAACAATCCCTCCCAAATTATCAATTGAGAGGGATTGATGATTGTTATTGATATTAGAAATTAACACCGAAATTGGCAAAAAGAGCATTACTGTGGGTTGAAATTTTATCAACACGGCTTACGTTGGTAACACCTAATTGGTAGCCTAATTCCAAATACAGATTGTTATACTCGGCACCAACACCAAACTTAAAGCCCATATTCATGTGCTTCAAGCCGTCACTTCTGAAAGTGCTGCCGGAAGCATCGCCAACTTTCCATTTACCACTAAAAGCATAAGAAAAATATGGACCGATAAACGGCAAGATTGCAATCTCGTCTGTGCCTTGAATACCATATTTGATAAGGAATGGCACTTCGAGGTTATTATAACCTACACGAACATCATCCTTCTTTCCACCGCGCTCTGTATAATAAAGACCACTTTCAAGGAAGACGGGAGTTGTTTCAGACAGACGCAGGCCTACAACACCTGCCAGAGTCATACCTGCTTTCATTCCCAAATCCAGGTCATCATTCAACGAAGCACCTGTAATACCAAAACGAGCGCCCCAATAAAGACTCTCCTCACTAAGAGAAAATCCGCCACTACTGAACTGACAAAATGAGGGAAGCGTAAAAGCCATCATCATGATGGAAATAAATAATTTTTTCATAATCTAATAGAATTTTATTTGTGAATATTATTTTCTTCTGCAAAGTAACACTTTTTTCTTCACATCACAAAGCTTTTCATCCAAAAAAATCCATTTCATCATAACTAACGGAACAATAAAGTGGGAAAAACAACCTATGAGTCATGAGAAAAACGCGATAATTACATAACATTTTAAAATCATATCCATTTCGCGCATTCACTACAAACATATAGACAATAATAATACACATAAAGGAAATACAAGCTTATACTGACAGCAATTCATCTATACTTACAGCCATAAACGGAATTGGGACAACGGGAAAGCAGGAAAACCCGACTGACATATATCCACGCACACATACACAAAAAAGGTGTCCCCGACGGCGCTTGTGCACCATCGGGGACACCGGTCAAAAAAAGGCAGCTGCCTACTCTCCCGCATTGCATTGCAGTACCATCGGCGATGGCGGGCTTAACTTCTCTGTTCGGAATGGAAAGAGGTGGGACACCGCCGCCATAGCCACCTGAAGAACCTTCGCGACGCCGCATATCGGCGACGCCTGTAGGGTGACAACCAGAGGCAAAACAGCAGACACACACTCGGACAAAGCACATACCGTACACTCTAACGCACGGCAACAAAACAGACACGCAACGGCGGAAAGCACGCCACTCATCGATACGAAGCCTCGGGCAATTAGTAGCGCTCGGCTGTGACG
>JAFUVB010000015.1 GCA_017471245.1 Prevotella sp. | reverse complement strand
GAACAGTCAAAATAAGACAAATAGCTAGTTTACTCGTTAACTCGTTTACTTGTCAACTCGTTTACTGACAAAAATCTTCCCTTCTTGCCGTATCAGTGGCTTGGCATCTTTGAGATGTGTCTCCAGATCGCTACCGCTGATCCATAAACTCGGCAATCTTTCTTTGCCTGAGGTTGTTCTTGTAGTCCTTATTATTACACGAAGGTGAGCAATACAGAGTGTTCATCTTGTGTGCAATAAAGGTACTTCCACAGTACTTACAGCGTTTCTGAATTTCCATATAGAGTTACAGTTATTCGTGAATTTTCTCCTCCAAAAGTGTCTCACAGCGTCTCATCACGTCTCATGGTGTCTCACGTTGTATCCTCAATGGCATTTTGACCTTTTCTCATGGTGTCTCACGATGGGGTCTTTGATGTCAAATTGGTGTGAAAGAGCGATGCGATTTTACTTTCGCGGTAGAAATACGGTGCAAAAATACTTCGAATAACTTGAACTACCAAATATGTAACTTGAAGTGTTAAAATGCAAAAAGTCCCTCATTTAGAGGGACTTACTTCAAATTGCTAAAAGTTATTCAGAGTTGTTTATAAGGGGCTACTTGCCCACGCAGAAATGGCTGAAGATGTTGTTGAGGGTTTCCTGGGGGGTGATTTGACCGCCGGTGATTTCGGAGAGGATGTTGAGAGTTTGGCGGAGGTCTTCTGCGAGGAGATCACCGGGAAGTTGTTGCCCCATTCCTTCAAGTACTTGGAGAAGACTTTCATGAGCACGAATAAGTGCGTCGTAATGACGGACATTGTTGACAATAACATCAGAACTGTTGAAAGCAGGTATATTGGCTGCTTGAAAGATGGCTTGTTCCACCTTGTCTATATTCGTACCATACTTCGCTGAAATATGAAGAACGGTTTCCGACGGGATGTCGAAAAAGGAAGAAGACAATTGAATGTTATCCTTTGATTTGTCTATTTTGTTTTCAATGATTATCAGCGATTTATCATTGCAATGTTCTTGTATTACTTGAAGCTCTGATTGCGATGGTTCTGCATCTATCATCCAAAGCACGATGCGCGCTTTGTCGATGGCTGCATAGGTTCGCTCGATGCCTATCAGTTCTATCTCATCTGTGGTCTGACGTATACCTGCAGTATCGATGAATCTGAAGGTGACACCTTGTATATCTATCGTATCTTCGATTGTATCTCTTGTAGTGCCGTGAATATCTGAAACAATTGCGCGATCCTCATGGAGCAGTTGATTGAGCAGTGTGGATTTTCCCACGTTTGTCTTGCCAACAATAGTAACGGGAATACCTTGTTTCAAAGCCTGACCTGTTTCGAAACTACGGGCAAGTTTTGTGATATGTTTGTCAATTGTTTTCGCCAATTCCAGCAACTCTGAGCGGTCGGCGAATTCGAGGTCTTCATGATCGGAGAAGTCGAGTTCGAGTTCGAGGAGGGAGGTGAGGTGAAGCAGTTGTTCGCGCAGTTGGGAGAGTTCGCTGCTTATACCACCGCGCAGTTGGCTCATAGCCAAGCGATGGGTAGCTTTATTGGAGGAGGCGATGAGGTCGGCTACTGCCTCGGCTTGGGAGAGGTCCATTTTGCCATTGAGGTAGGCTCGCATGGTATATTCACCAGGATTGGCCATGCGGCAACCGTTCTGTACCAGCAGTTCCAATACCTTATTCAATATATAGTGGGAACCGTGGCAACTGATTTCTATACAGTCTTCGCCAGTATAGCTGTGAGGAGCGCGAAAGACGGAAACCATTGCCTCGTCGATGATTTCGTCATTGTCGCTGAAGATGTGGGAGTAATGGATGGTGTTCGCTTCGAGGTTGTCGAAGTTTAGTTTGCAAATGTTACCAACCGCGCCTAAGGCTCGTTTGCCTGAGACGCGGATGATGCCAAGAGCACCGCCATTGGCGGTTGCCAGGGCGCAGATGGTGTCAGTCATTGACCTTTGATCATTGAACATTGATCATTGAACATTGAGCATTATACATTGGTCATTGATCATTAGATGCGGTTGAGCACCCTTACAATGAGGTCGTCGATGGTGGATTTGTAGCCTGTGTTAGCGCTTTTTGCCCATCGGTTTGCAATAACCATACAGCATGTCATTGCCTTATGCCCGAGGAGGGCTGAGAGACCGGCAACGGCAGACGATTCCATCTCAAAGTTGGTGATTTTGAAACCATTGAATTCGAATGCCTCCACTTTCTCGTTTTGCTTAGGATCGGCAAGAGGAATGCGAAGCTCGCGCCCCTGTGGACCGAAGAATCCACCGCATGCGATAGTCACTCCGCGCACCATGTCATCGGCAGCAATACGGTCGATGAGTTCCTTATTGGCGTCGATTACGTATGGGTCGCACAGCTGTGGATTCCAGTTCATGTGTTTCTTGAATGCCTCTTCGAACTCGAGGTCGCACACGTCGTTGCGCCCAGCATAGAAATTGAGCAGTCCGTCAAAGCCGATGCTCTTTACCGACGCGATGAAAGTGCCGGTAGGTGTGAATGGTTGAAGTCCACCGCATGTTCCGATGCGCACAATGTTGAGTGAGCGTAGTACGGTTTTTTCGGTGCGCGTCTGGAAATCAATGTTTGCCAACGCGTCAAGTTCGTTGAGCACAATGTCGATGTTGTCGCATCCGATACCCGTTGACACCACAGAGATTCGCTTGCCTTTGTATGTGCCGGTGATGGTGCGGAATTCACGACTCTCGATATCACACTCTTTCTCTTCGAAATGGGCAGCTACCGTTGGTACTCTACCAGGGTCACCTACCAGGATTACGTTGTCGGCAAGCTGTTCCGGCTTTACATGCAAGTGGAAAATGCTGCCATCCTCGTTGATGAGGAGTTCTGATGGTTCGAAATACTTCATAATCGGATTATTTAGTTAGAAACATAATTTCTTCGTTGCGTATGGTCTTCTCCATGTTGCGTATTTGGAGATATAGTGCCTTGATGTCTTGCTCTGCCGTCAGTATGGTTGGCGCAAGGCTTTCGATCTCTTGGGTTTCGGCATTGTGATAACGCTCGCGCAATGCTTTCAACTGCTCGTAGTCGTTTTCATACCGTTCTTTCATCTGGATTAGTTCCATGATAAGTTCCCTTGCCTTGTCTGACTTGAATTCTGCGGTGGAGTGGTAGGTGAGCATGTCGTTGATGATAAAGCTGAACGACTGTTCGTTTCTCTTTGTAGTCAGATTGCTTTTCAGTCGTTGTAGGCGAGCGATGGCGGCATTATAATCGCGCTTGTTTGTCCATGTGCGGCGAATGCTTGCAAGGTCTGCATATTGCCTTACCTCGTCATCGCTGAGGTTAGAGAGATCAAGGTTCTTGCGATTTTTCGATGGGACGAAGGTATATACGCAAACTTTCCCTTTGGGTTGGTTGCGGTCGGACACGAACCAGCCGAGTGAATCGAGTTCATCTACCACATACATGTAATCGTTTCCTGTGGAGTTGAAGGGCAATCCGATGTTGTTGGATTTCAGGAACTCTCCGTTTTCATTGTCATATCGCGTGACGAAGATGTCGTATCCTCCTATGCTTCCTTCGCCTTTCTGTGCAAAGTAGAGCGTAATACCGTCAGGCATCATGAAGGGATAGTTGGGTGAGTTGTCGTTGTCGATACCATTCACAAAAGTTCCCTTTGTCCATCTAAATCCGAGTTTGTCGGATGTATAGAGTGAAGCGTTACCTGTTGAGTCGATTAAGGAGTAATACATCTTGTTGTCGAAGCCGTTGACGTATACATATCCGGTGCCGTCAGACTTTGCCTGATAGGGAGCTATCGTTCCGCACTCCTTTGGCAACGGGATGTACTGTAGGAATTCGTCCTTGGCAACCACGATGCTGTCGATAACAAGAACAGATTGCGTGCTTTCGAGCATGTTCTCGTAGAGCAAGTTCTCTGCTGACGGCTCTGCCTTGGCAGGTTTCGCAACGGGTTTTGCTACAGTTTTCACAACGGTTTTCGCCGCCTTGGGCTTAGCCGCGTTCCTTTTCTGTGCCGAGGCGTTTGCCGTGCACAATACCGAGATTGCAAGAGCGATGCAAATGTTTCGTATCTTCATTTATTATTATGTACTATTTCATGAAAACAAGATAGACAGCACAGATGATGAGCAGGAAAGCCAGTATGTGGTTCCAGTGTAGGTGGTCGCCTTGGAACATGATGTTGGCAATGATGGCGAACACAGCCAGCGAGATGCATTCTTGCACTACTTTCAGCTGGACGAGGGTGAACGGTCCTCCGTTTCCCACGAATCCCATGCGGTTGGCCGGCACTTGACAGCAATATTCGAAGAAGGCAATCATCCACGAAAAGGCAATCACTCCTATCAGAGGCCAGTTGCTGCTGATGCCTTGTTCTGAGAGTTTGAGATGCCCATACCAAGCAAGCGTCATGAAGACGTTGCTCAGTATGAGCAATATGATGGTATATAGACCGTTCATTTCTTCTGTATGTATTCGTCCATGTGCTGAGCAGCACGCCTGCCGTCACCCATTGCGAGAATCACGGTGGCACCTCCGCGCACGATGTCGCCACCGGCAAATATCTCCGTGCGTGAGGATTGCATTCCTTCGTTCACCACAATGGTGTTCTTGCGACCCAGGTCCAGATCCTTAATAGACTTCGGAACCAGCGGGTTGGGGGACACTCCTACGGCTACGATGACCTGGTCAACATCAAGCGTAACGGTCTTTCCTTCAACGGGAACGGGTGAACGGCGCCCGGAAGCATCAGGCTCTCCGAGTTCCATCACCTGAAGAACGGCTTGCTTCACGGCACCTGTTTCATCGGCAACATACTCGATTGGATTATGCAGAGTCAGGAAGTTGATACCTTCTTCCTTAGCATGTTTCACTTCTTCGAGACGTGCCGGCATCTCAACTTCAGAGCGACGGTAAACGAGAGTTACCTCTGCGCCCAGACGTTTGGCAGTGCGACATGAGTCCATGGCAGTGTTTCCGCCACCCACCACAAGCACATTCTTGGCTGGATTCAGTGGTGTGTCGGTTTTTGGATTGGCTGCATCCATCAGGTTTACGCGTGTCAGGTATTCATTGCTTGACATAATGTTGATGGAGTTCTCGCCTGGAATGTTCATGAAGTTGGGCAAACCGGCACCGGAACCAACGAAGATTCCTTTGAATCCTTGTTCCTCAAGTTGTTCAACCGATATGGTCTTGCCTACGATTACATCGGTCTGGAAGTGAACACCCATCTTTGCAAGGTTGTCAATCTCCACATCTACGATCTTATTGGGTAGACGGAACTCAGGAATACCATATTTCAGCACACCGCCAATCTCATGAAGTGCCTCAAACACGTAGACATCATAGCCTTTTTTCACCATATCACCGGCGAAACTCAAGCCTGCCGGTCCCGATCCCACAACGGCAATCTTGATGCCGTTGGCTGGTGCCATGTCGGGAAGGGATATGTTTCCACTTTCACGCTCGAAGTCGGCGGCAAAACGCTCCAGATAGCCGATGGCTACAGCTGGCTCGTTCATCTTCAGGTGGATACATTTGCTTTCGCATTGCTTCTCCTGTGGGCATACGCGACCGCAAACAGCAGGCAGGGCAGAGGTGTTCTTCAGCACCTTTGCAGCCGCAAGGAACTGTCCGCGCTCAATGTTCTTGATAAACGAAGGTATGTTGATGTTCACCGGACAGCCTTCCACGCATGTTGGCTTGGCGCAGTCGAGACAACGCTTGGCTTCTTTCATTGCCATTTCCTTGGTAAGTCCGATGTTCACTTCTTCTGTACGAGTGGTTGCCCGGTATACTGGATCAAGCTCAGGCATCACTACGCGTTCTATTTGCGTGCGCTCTTTCGGCTTCATTGAACTGCGCAGCTCCTTGCGCCATTCAGCATCGCGGTTTGTAAGAATATCAATGGTATCGTTTGTCGGGTCATCGTCCATAACAACATCGGTGGTGCTTGACGTGTCAGCAGCCTTTGCCGTCTCTGAATCATCATCGAAATGCTCTTGGAAATGCTCCATTTCTTCCAGTTCTTCGCGCTTGAAGGTACCCATTCTCTTGAACATTTCGTCCCAATCAACCAATGCACCGTCAAATTCAGGACCGTCGATGCATACGAATTTTGTCTTGCCGCCGATGGTAAGTCGGCAGGCGCCGCACATACCCGTACCATCTACCATGATAGTGTTCAGTGACACCTCGCAAGGAATGCCATGTTTCTGGGCGGTAAGGTTAGAGAATTTCATCATGATGGGAGGACCTATGGCGAACACCTTATCGACATGCTCCTGCTCAATGAACTTCTCAATGCCCACTGTCACAACTCCTTTCTCTCCATAAGAGCCGTCATCGGTCATGATAATCACCTCGTCGGAACTCTCGCGAACCTTCTCCTCGAGGATGATCAGGTCTTTTGACCGGCCTGCCATCACAGAAAGGACACGGTTGCCGGCAGCCTTCAAAGCCTGAATGATGGGTAGCATGGGGGCAACGCCTAATCCGCCGCCTGCACAAACAATCGTTCCGAAATTCTCAATATGCGTGGGATTTCCCAATGGACCAACCACGTCGGTCACATAATCACCTTCGTTGAGCATGCAGAGTTTCTTTGAAGAAAGACCCACCTGCTGTACGACAATTGTGATGGTGCCTTTCTCAATGTCGGCACCGGCAATGGTAAGCGGCATGCGCTCACCTTTCTTTCCTACACGCACGATTACGAAATTGCCAGCTTTGCGGCTTTTGGCAATCAGGGGTGCCTCTATTTCAAACAGAAATACTTTTTCTGAAAACTGTTCTTTTCTAACGATTCTATTCATAATGTTTGTTTTTGTTGTTAATCAATGTAGTCGAAGCCCGTATATGGCACTAACGCTGCGGGAATCTTGATGCCTTTCTCACTCTGGTTGTTCTCAAGAATGGCAGCCACGATGCGAGGAAGTGCCAGTGCTGATCCGTTGAGCGTATGGCAAAGCTCAGGTTTTTTGCTGCCTTCCGGACGGTAGCGGCATTTCAGTCGGTTAGCCTGATAGGTGTCGAAGTTTGAAACTGAAGACACTTCGAGCCACCTTCCCTGTGCTTCTGAATACACTTCAAAGTCGTAGCAGATGGCAGAAGTGAAGCTTTGGTCGCCGCCGCACAGTAGCAGGATGCGATAAGGCAGCTCCAGTTTCTTGAGCAATCCTTCCACGTGTTCGAGCATTTCTCTGTGGCTTTCCTTCGAATGTTCAGGCTTATCAATACGCACGATTTCAATTTTAGAGAACTCATGCAGACGGTTCAGGCCGCGTACGTCCTTGCCATAGCTACCTGCCTCGCGACGGAAGCACTCCGTATAGGCGCAGTTCTTGATTGGAAGATCCTTCTCATCGAGAATCACGTCGCGGTAGATATTGGTTACAGGCACCTCTGCCGTAGGTATGAGATAGAAATCATCCACCTCACAATGATACATCTGTCCTTCCTTGTCGGGCAGCTGACCGGTTCCATAGCCCGAAGCGGCATTCACCACGGTGGGCGGCATGATTTCGGTGTATCCGCTTTTGCGGGCTTCGTCGAGGAAGAAGTTGATCAGGGCGCGCTGAAGCTGTGCTCCCTTACCGATATAGACAGGGAATCCGGCTCCGGTGATCTTCACGCCGAGGTCGAAATCAATCAAATTGTATTTCTTGGCAAGTTCCCAGTGAGGCAGGGGAGAATCAATGCCGAGCGAAGGATTGACGTTCCAGTTGCCCACGGTGTCGGAATCAGTGCATTCTTTCAGGTTGCTCTTCACCACATGGTTGTCTTCTGCAGCCTTTCCCTCTGGCACTTCATCGTATGGAACGTTGGGAATCTGGCATAGCAGTGTGGTGAGCTGTTCCTGAGCATGTGTCATTTCTTCCTCTAACTGCTTATTCACCTCCTTCAGTTTAGACACATTTTCCTTCACGGCGTTGGCCTCTTCTTTCTTTCCCTCCTTCATCAAGCTGCCAATCTGCGCAGCCATTTTCTTGGCGGTGTTCAGGTTTGCATCTAATTGTTGCTGTGCTTCTCTGCGCTTCTTGTCTATGTCAAGCACATTGTTAACGGCCTCCTCGGCATTTGCAAAATGTTTCTTTTGAAGTCCGAGGATAACGCGTTCAGTTTCCTCACTGATGAGTTTCAATGTAAGCATACTATGTTTGTTTAAATTAAAAATATCGATATAGCGGATGCAAAGTTACGAAAAAATGAGTGAAATGCAAAATGAAAAGCAAGCTTTTTATTTTCATTTCCGAGTGCCAAGTAAGTTCGGCGAAGCCAAAGTTACGAAAAGTCGAGAGAAGAACAAAAGATTTTTTTCTTTTTTTATGCTGCAAGGCAGTAAGTTGTATGAAAAACAGAAATCCCAGCATTCATGAGAAAGCTGGGATTCTGGTGTTTGTTTGGAATAAGTTGTTTTTAATTGTTAGGCCTCTGCCTCCTCTGCCACGGGGATAACAGATACCGTGCTCTTGTTGTTGCGGCCTTTCTTGAAGTTCACAGTACCGTCACAAAGAGCAAAGAGGGTGTCGTCCTTGCCGATACCTACGTTCTCACCAGGGTTGTGGCGTGTGCCACGCTGGCGAACGATGATGTTTCCGGCAACACATTTCTGTCCACCCCAGATCTTAACGCCGAGTCTTTGAGCAGCACTCTCGCGTCCGTTCTTAGAACTACCTACACCTTTTTTATGTGCCATTTCTTGTTCCTCCTTGTGTTAAGCGATTACAGACTTGATTACTACCTGAGTATACTGCTGGCGGTGACCGTTCTTCTTCTGATAGCCCTTGCGGCGCTTCTTCTTGAAGACAATCACTTTGTCACCTTTAACCAGTGGACTCAGTACTTCACACACTACTTTTGCACCCTCAACAGTGGGTGTTCCAACTGTGACTGCACCCTCGTTGTCAACGAGAAGCACTTTGTCAAACTCAACAGCCTGGCCTTCTTCCGCCTCGCGGATGTGATTGATGAACAGTTTCTTTCCCTGTTCTGCCTTGAACTGCTGACCGTTAATTTCTACAATTGCGTACATTTTTATTTGTAAAACGGTTTTTTCCGCGAGGCGGACTTGCTTCGTGCAGCCGCTTTCTTAAGCCTCCACGGACTATAATTTCATAAATCGGCTGCAAAATTACAACAAATTTATGAACTGGCAAAATTTTAGTGAACTATTTTTTGTTTTTCTTTGTTGAGCATGTTTAACTTTAAGGCAGTGAAGAAAAGGGTAGGCGAGATGAATGCGTATTCGGAAGTGTTTTTATGAATACGGAAAATGAAATCATGAAATAGTGGGTTAATGTCACTTTTCTTTGTAAATTATTGTATATCAGTGTGTTAACACGGGTGACATTGAAATTTTCAATGTCACTTTTTTGTGTGTTCAAAAGGTATTTTCCTGCGAAACACTATTTATTTGCTGCATATCAGAAAGAATTATCGGAGTGACATTGAGCGATTCAATGTCACTCGATATAACACTCATATAATCAGGTGGTTACGGCAAAAAGTGACATTCAGCCCAAAATGCGTTATCCTTGAAGAGAGATTGGCAACAAACTCCTTAGCCAATTTCCTTCAACTGATAAAAAACTATGTTTTCGTGAGGCGAAACCTATGCTTTTGAGTGATGAAACCTATGCTTTTGACTCCTGAAACCTATGCTTTTAAGAACCGATATCAATGCATGATGGTGAATTTTTTATAATTTTTATTAAAAACGGATTATGTGGGAACAGATATACAAAAATATTCATTATATTTGCATTTGTAATATAGTTCTGGACAAAACTCACGACAATGAAGTATAACATCACACAACCAAAAGGTACAAATGCCGCTTATTGCAAGCTGGTTAATCCAAAGTTAATGGATGAACTGAAAGAGAAAATCTTGAACATCATACTGATCCAAAAAAAATATAAAGACAAGAATTATTCTGCAAGGCAACTTGCACAGGATCTTGCCACTAACACCCGATATATATCTGCCGTGGTAAACGTGCAGTTCCACATGAATTACACCTCATTCGTCAATAAGTTCCGCATTGAAGAAGCCATGACGCTTCTCATCGACAAGCGTTACCGCGACTTGAAAATGGAGGAAGTGAGCGACATGGTGGGCTTTTCCAACCGGCAGTCGTTCTATGCTGCTTTCTATAAATTCAACGGAATGACTCCGCGTGATTACAAGGTGAAACACTTGGGGCAGGATTCTGATGCGAACAGCGTGAAAGCTTAAACATTTTTACAACATAATTATAATGAATTCTTTCAACTTCTCAGACGAGTGCTTTGCTGATATTCAGATGCTTAGATACCGCCTGAAGGATTTTAGTGGGCTGAGCCTTCAGCAGAAAAAGCTGGTATACTATCTGTCGCAGGCAACCTTGTTCGGGCGCGACATCACCTTCGACCAGAATTGCGCGTACAACCTGGAGATCAGGAAGATGCTTGAGGCTATATATATAATAGGTGTGCTGAATAATCAGCTGCCGGATGAGTCGCCGGATGATGCCCAAAACAAAAAGGCTTTTGTGGAATACCTGAAGAGAGTGTGGTTCTCAAACGGCATTCATCATCATTACGGATGCGAAAAATTCACTCCCGGCTTTTCTCAAGACTATCTTCGAAGCATGCTGAAGAGCGGGCTGATTCCCGCAGACCACCTTCCGCTGCATCCGGGCGAGGATGTAGATGGCATGATTGCCCGCCTGTTTCCCGTCATATTCGATTCTCAAGTGCTTCCCAAACGAGTGAACAAGCAAGACGATGCCGACCTTGTCGCAACGTCGGCATGCAATTTCTACCGGGGCGTTACTCAGGAAGAAGTGGAGCATTTCTATGGCGACATGAAGCAGCGCTATGCTGATGACGATGCTCCCATGTCGTACGGGCTGAACAGCACGCTCGTGAAAGAGGACGGTATCATCAAGGAACTGACCTGGAAGATGGGCGGAATGTATGGCAAGGCTATCGAGAAGATCGTCTTCTGGTTAGAAAAGGCAGCTGGCGTGGCAGAGAATGAGCGGCAGAAAAGGTGTATTGAGAAGTTGGTGGAATTCTATAGGAGCGGCGATTTGCGCATTTTCAACGACTATTGCATCGAATGGGTGGGCGAAAACGACGCGCAGGTGGATTTTATCAACGGTTTCATCGAGGTTTATGGCGACCCCATGGGGCTGAAGGCTACGTGGGAAGGGCTCGTGGAATATAACGACAGGGAGGCAACGCTACGCACGCAGCTTATCAGCAGGCATGCGCAGTGGTTCGAAAACAACAGTCCGGTGGATCCGCGATTCCGAAAGCCTCACGTCACAGGAGTCTCGGCCAAGGCAATATGTGCTGCCATGCTTGGCGGAGAGGAATATCCGAGCACCGCCATCGGCATCAATCTGCCCAATGCCGACTGGATTCGGGCGCAATATGGGTCGAAGAGCGTGAGCATCAGCAACATCACCGAGGCATACAACGAGTCTTCCGGCAGCCAGAAGTTCCAAAAAGAATTTGTCATCGATGAGGAGACAAGGTCGCTGATCGCCCGTTATGGCAATCTGTGCGATGCATTGCACACCGACCTGCATGAGTGTCTGGGACATGGCAGCGGTCAGTTGCTGCCCGGCGTTGACCCTGATGCGCTGAAAGCTTATAGCAGTACGATAGAAGAAGCGAGGGCAGACCTGTTCGGACTCTATTATCTTGCCGACGACAAACTCGTGGAACTCGGCTTGACACCCGACGGCGAGGCATACAAGAGCTCTTATTACACGTATATGATGAACGGTATGCTCACTCAGTTGTGCCGAATCAAACCCGGTCATCTCATCGAAGAGGCTCACATGCGCAACCGATCGCTCATCGCCCGCTGGTGTTTCGAGCATGGCAAGGAGCAAAACGTGGTTGAACTCGTCAGAAACGACGGCAAGCTCTATGTGAAGATCAACGACTATGCCGCGCTCAGGCAGCTCATTGCCACATTGCTGGCAGAGGTGCAGCGCATCAAAAGCGAGGGCGACTATCAGGCAGCACACGACTTGGTGGAAGCTTATGCCGTCAGCGTTGATAAGGAAATCCACGAAGAGATACTCTCCCGTTACCGCCAGCTGAACCTTGCACCATACAAGGGCTTCATCAATCCCGTCTTGATTCCCTCATTCGATGAAATGGGGAATATTGTGGATGTGGATGTAGACTACACTGAGAAATACGACGAGCAGATGTTGCGGTATAGCCGTGATTATGCCACGCTCATTTGATTCATGCTTTCACATATCCAATTCTTCATGGCAAGCATCCAAGACATCATGGCAAGCGAATCAACTCACGTCAAACTGAAGGAGATCAAGCAAAACCTCCGCACGTTGATGAACGGAATTACATCCAAATCAATGCGCGACAAGGGAGTGCAGTATAAGCTTAACTGGGGCGCGTCGGTGCTCCATCTGCGCGAAATGGCAGAAGGATACGGCAAGGACGCCGATCTTGCCCGGCTTCTCTGGCATGAAAACATACGCGAATGCAAGATTCTTGCCACGATGATCATGCCGCAGCATGAGATGAAGCATGAACAATGCGAGTCGTGGGCTGATGAGATGCCTTCCATCGAGATAGCCGAGCTTTGTGCGATGAACGTATTCCAATATGCCGACAATGCCTCCGGCTTGGCATTCAGATGGATAGAAACGGATGATTTCTACAGGCGCATCTGCGGATTCCATATCTTGTCAAGGCTGTTCATGCGCGGTTTCATGCCTGACAGCCGCCAAACGGAAGCCTATCTCGACAGGGCATGCCAGTCATTGAAGGACGAGTCGATCGCAGTGAGGCATGCCGCCAATTCCAGTATCTCACATTTTGCCAGATTGGGCGAAGATTTTGCAGAGAAAGTGGAAATTGCAGCTAATTCAAATCATTTAGAACTTTTTTGAACTCAGTATTCTTGTTTTTGAATAAAATATTGTACTTTTGCAACTATCTATTCAAATGGAAGAATGAAAGACGGCGTAAAAGAAGCTGTAAAGCAGGTTCTTACAAACTATTTGGAGCAAACCCGTCATCGCAAGACACCCGAGCGTTTTGCGGTGCTTGATGTTGTATACAGTTTTCCAGGGCATTTTTCCATCAACGAACTGAGCGACAAGTTGGAAGATGCACATTTCCACGTATGCAAGGCGACATTGTATAACACGTTGAAACTGTTCATGGACCTTCGCTTGGTTGTGTGCCACCGCATCAAAGGCGAAACAAGATATGAGACATCTTATGTGTCTCACAGTTATTGCAGGCAGATTTGCACCAAGTGCGGCAAGGTTACCGAAGTGAAATCTCCATCGGTTGTCAGTGCAGTGGAGCAGACCCACCTGAAGCGTTTCCGCAAAGAAGGTTTCACATTATATATATATGGTACGTGTAGTACCTGTCAGGCAAAAATGACAAGGCAAAGAAATAAAAACAAACAATTATAAATATGAACAAAGGAAAAGTAGATGTCCTGCTCGGTTTGCAGTGGGGTGACGAAGGAAAAGGTAAGGTTGTCGATGTGTTGACACCAGGATATGATGTGGTTGCACGCTTCCAAGGTGGTCCCAATGCCGGGCATACGTTGGAGTTCGAAGGTGAGAAATATGTCTTGAGAAGCATTCCCTCAGGCATTTTTCAGGGCGACAAGGTGAACATAATCGGCAATGGCGTTGTCTTGGCACCCGATCTCTTCATGCAAGAGGTAAAGGAGTTGGAGAAAAGCGGTCATCGCTTGTATTCCCGATTGTACATTTCCAAAAAAGCCCATCTCATCATGCCTACCCACAGAATACTTGATGCTGCCTATGAAGCCGCAAAAGGCAAGAGCAAAGTGGGTACAACCGGAAAAGGAATAGGTCCCACCTATACCGACAAAATCTCACGCAACGGCCTGAGAGTGGGTGACATATTCGACCATTTCATCGATAAATACAATGCGCATAAAGCACGCCATGAGGCCATCCTGAAATCCTTGAATTACACAGACTACGACATTTCTGAAGTGGAAAAGGTGTGGATGGAAGGCGTAGAATTCATGAAGCAGTTCCAAATCATCGATTCTGAATACGAGGTGAACAAGCTGTTGAAGCAGGGTAAAAGCATCCTTTGCGAAGGTGCTCAGGGCACTATGCTTGATGTGGATTTCGGCAGTTATCCCTTTGTAACCTCATCAAACACCATCTGTTCGGGTGCTTGTTCCGGTCTGGGCATAGGTCCCAATAAAATCGGCGATGTGTTTGGCATTATGAAAGCCTATTGCACGAGAGTGGGCGCAGGACCTTTCCCAACGGAGTTATTCGATGAAACGGGCAAAAAGATTCGTGATCTGGGTCATGAGTATGGCGCTGTGACAGGTCGTGAGCGCAGGTGCGGATGGATCGATTTGGTAGCCCTGCGCTATGCCATCAGCATTAACGGCGTAACACAGCTCATTATGATGAAGAGCGATGTGCTCGACAGCTTCGAAACAATCAAGGCATGTGTGGCATATAGGCAGAATGGCGAAGTGAAAGATCATTTCCCATACAACATCGAGGAAGGTATTGAGCCAGTTTACCAGGAAATGCCCGGATGGAAAACCGATATGACTCAATTCACCAAAGAGGAACAGTTCCCCAAAGAATTCAATGATTATATCGCATTCCTCGAAAAAGAACTTGAAACACCCATCACAATCATTTCAATAGGTCCGAACCGTGACCAGACAATCATCCGCAGCAATGCTGTGGGATGACTTTGTCATATTTTAACATGATTTCTGTTTTCAAAACAGTATGAGATTTTATATTAATTTCAATTCTAAATTACGATGAAACCGAACATTCCAAAAGGAACGCGCGACTTCTCACCTGTTGAGATGGCAAAGCGTAATTATATATTCGACACCATACGCAGTGTCTATGCACTCTATGGGTTCCAGCAGATTGAAACACCGGCCATGGAAACGCTTCAAACACTGATGGGAAAATATGGCGAGGAGGGTGACAAACTGCTGTTCAAGGTTCTTAATAGCGGCGATTTCCTACAGAAAGTATCCGAAGAAGAGCTGAATGAGCGAAATGCATTGCATCTGGCATCTAAATTCTGCGAAAAAGGACTTCGTTATGACCTGACAGTACCGTTTGCCCGCTATGTGGTAATGCATAGGGAAGAGCTTCAATTGCCATTTAAGCGCTATCAAGTGCAGCCGGTATGGCGCGCCGATCGTCCCCAGAAAGGGCGTTATCGCGAGTTTTATCAGTTTGATGGAGATGTTGTTGGTTCCGATTCTTTGCTAAACGAGGTGGAGCTGATGCAGATTGTTGATACGGTGTTCAGCCGCTTTGGTGTGAACGTTCAGATAAAAATCAACAACCGGAAAATACTTTCAGGCATTGCAGAAGTGATCGGTGAAACCGACAAAATTGTGGATATCACTGTTGCAATCGACAAACTCGACAAGATTGGTATCGATGCCGTGAATGAAGAACTTGTCAATGCAGGCATCAGTAAAGAAGCTGTAGAAAAGCTACAACCAATCATCTCATTGTCAGGAACTAATGATGAAAAGCTTCAAGTGATAAGTGAAGTGCTGGAGAACTCTGAAATCGGACTTAAGGGTGTTGAGGAAATCCGATTCATCCTGAATGCTTTGGAATCGTTCAAACTGAAGAATGAGATTCAGCTTGATCTGACATTGGCTCGCGGACTGAACTATTATACGGGTGCTATCTTCGAAGTGAAGGCTCTTGATGTGCAGATCGGCAGCATCACAGGTGGCGGGCGATATGACAATCTTACGGGTATTTTCGGCATGCCTGGCATTTCCGGTGTCGGCATCTCTTTCGGAGTAGACCGCATTTTCGATGTGCTCAATGCGCTCGATGCATATCCCAAGGAGGCAGTCAATGGAACGCAGTTGCTGTTTATTAATTTCGGAGAGAAAGAGGCTGCCTATTGCATGTCGATTGCGGCTAAGGCTCGTGAAGCAGGAATACGTACAGAACTGTTCCCCGACTCTGTAAAGATGAAGAAGCAGATGAGCTATGCCAATGCCAAAGATATTCCTTTCGTGGCTCTTGCTGGCGAGAACGAAATCAGCGAAGGCAAAGTTACGCTGAAAAACATGCAGACTGGTGAGCAGAAACTGGTTAACGCCGAAGAGCTCATCGCATCTGTATTATGCTGATTGCATCTTTCTTACACTGATTCATCTACGTTCTAAAAGATTGCATCTATACAAACTCATCATATTTTATAATAATAATGACAAAGAGAATACTATTATTTTTGATTGCCATATTGGTTCTGTCATCGTTCAACAACGATCATGCGATTACCGTATTCATGATTGGTGATTCCACAATGGCACAAAAGAATCTCGATGGTGACAATCAGGAAAGAGGGTGGGGCATGGTGCTGCAGTCTTATTTCACAGAGAATGTCGTTGTAGACAATCATGCCGTGAACGGCAGATCGTCAAAAAGCTTCATAGATGAAGGTCGCTGGAAAGTGGTTCTTGATAAGATAAAGCCTGGTGACTATGTTTTCATTCAGTTCGGTCATAACGATGAGAAGCCGGCATTAGAGCGCCATACTGATCCGGGAAGCACTTTCGACGACAATCTAAGGAAATTCGTGAACGAAACGCGCGAAAAAGGCGGCATTCCTGTGCTCTTTAATGCCGTGGTTCGTCGCAATTTCTACCGCGAAGTGAATCTTTCCGTTGATGATGAATCGCTGAGGAATACGACATACGCCGATCTTGATGAGAAAGTGAACAGTGATACATTGGTTGATACACACGGCGACTATATCATTGCCCCCCGAAATGTGGCAAACGAACTGCGTGTTCCGTTTGTTGATGCTAATAAGATAACGCATGATATTGAGCAGCAATTAGGTGTTATCGGCTCAAGGAAACTCCACATGTGGTTTAAGCCTGGAGAAATCACCAGCATTCCCGAAGGCAGAAAGGACAACACGCACTATAATATATATGGTGCACATGTAGTTGCAGCCAATTTGATTGATGAGATAGCTCGTCAGGTGCCTGCGCTGACACCATTTATCAACCATCATGACATTGCCGTTGCCAAGGATGGAAGCGGCCATTTCTTCGATCTCCAGCAGGCTGTAGACATTGCTGAAAAGGGACTTGTTCCTTCAGTAAGTGGACAAGGCTATGTAAAAGCAGGCAACAAGATCACCATATTGGTAGGTGACGGCGTTTGGAAAAAGCCAAAGATGACGGGAAAAAGAAACATCGAATTGATAAAAAGGAGTGGTGCCGTTATTCAATGACATTCAGTACAGATAACGGAGATAACAGAATGAGCTTCAATCATCATGAAAAACTCCCGTTTTCTGTTACCTGTAACCATTCCTGAATTAATGAATTTATTCGACAGAAAAATTTGGTGTTATCAAAAATAAATCTTACCTTTGCAAAATAAACCATATTACTATAATTGACAATCGTTTAATTCAATAAAGCTTATGACACAGATTAAAGGACGCATCTCACAGATCATTGGTCCCGTTATTGATGTTTATTTCAATACGGAAGGTAAAGATGCAGAGAAGGTGCTCCCCAAAATCCACGAGGCTCTTCAGGTAGAACGTCCCAATGGCGACAAACTGGTTATCGAAGTGCAGCAGCACATCGGTGAAGATACTGTGCGCTGCGTTGCCATGGATAATACCGACGGATTGCAACGTGGCCTTGAAGCCATCCCAATGGGTAGCCCCATCCTAATGCCCGCTGGTGATCAGATCAAAGGTCGTATGCTGAACGTTATCGGTCAGCCTATCGACGGTATGAAACAACTCGACATGCAAGGTGCTTATCCTATTCACCGGGAAGCGCCGAAGTTTGAAGAACTCTCGACCACAAAGGAAGTCCTCTCAACAGGAATCAAGGTGATCGACCTCTTGGAGCCATATATGAAGGGCGGAAAAATTGGACTCTTCGGTGGCGCCGGTGTAGGTAAGACGGTGCTCATCATGGAACTTATCAACAACATTGCCAAGGGACACAACGGATTCTCCGTATTCGCAGGAGTGGGAGAGCGCACGCGTGAGGGCAATGACTTGATTCGCGAGATGATTGAAAGTGGCGTTGTGCGTTATGGCAAGAAGTTCCGCGAGGCAATGGAGGAAGGAAAATGGGATCTTTCCTTGGTTGATCCGGAAGAACTGAAGAAGAGCCAGGCCACCTTGGTATACGGACAGATGAACGAACCGCCGGGTGCGCGTGCTTCCGTTGCTCTCTCTGGTCTTACCGTTGCAGAGACATTCCGCGACAATAGCGGAACAGAGGGAAGTGCTGCGGATATTCTGTTCTTTATCGACAACATCTTCCGCTTCACCCAGGCTGGCTCTGAAGTGTCAGCATTGTTAGGTCGCATGCCTTCTGCCGTAGGTTATCAGCCTACGTTGGCATCTGAAATGGGTACCATGCAGGAGCGTATCACCTCCACAAGGCATGGTTCAATCACTTCCGTTCAGGCCGTTTACGTGCCTGCCGATGACTTGACAGACCCTGCTCCTGCCACTACGTTTACGCACTTGGATGCAACAACCGTGCTAAGTCGTAAGATTACGGAGCTTGGTATTTATCCTGCCGTGGATCCATTAGGCAGTACATCACGTATTCTCGACCCGCTGATCGTGGGTAAGGAACATTATGATTGTGCTCAGCGCGTTAAGCAGATACTCCAGCGTTACAATGAGTTGCAGGATATTATCGCCATTCTCGGTATGGATGAGCTATCCGACGAGGACAAACTGACCGTGAATCGTGCACGCCGAGTGCAGCGTTTCCTCTCTCAGCCATTCACCGTTGCTGAGCAGTTCACAGGTGTGAAGGGTGTGATGGTCAGCATTGAAGACACAATCAAGGGCTTCAACATGATTCTCGACGGAGAAGTTGACGATCTTCCAGAGCAGGCTTTCCTTAACGTAGGCACAATCGAAGATGCTATTGAGAAGGGTAAGAAGCTGATGGAGGCCGCCCGTGGATAATGCCATTTGACTGACAACTGAAAAAGAACGGTTATGTTAAAACTGAAAATCGTTTCCCCAGAAAGGGTAGAGTTCGAAGGTGAAGTCATCAGCGTGACTGTTCCAGGCACACTGGGGCGCTTTGAAGTGCTGGTGAATCATGCGCCGATCATCTCCTCATTGGAAAAAGGAATCGTGGAGCGACAGACACCCGATGGAGAAAGGACGGAGATGAACATCAGTGGTGGCTTTATCGAGGTTCAGAAGAATGTGGTTAGCCTTTGTGTGGAGCTATAAGCATTGATTCCGCCTGCGAGCAAAGAACCATTCAGCGATAAGTAAGAATCAGAATAATAGTAGTATGACAGACATCGACCAAATGAGCAAGCGCTACATTCGACAGGGAATCCTGCTGACGGCAGGACTATTCCTGCTGGGACTGTTAGTCGTAAGTATCTGGTATAAGTACGAACTGGTGGTGCCTCTCATTGTCAGCGCGTTGTTCATCTTGGCTATCGAACTGGCTGATGCCCTGATTTGGAGGCGTGTGGCGAAGAAATCGCCCGGCAATCTTGCCTCTTTCTATACAGGAGCATCCGGATTCAGGCTGCTGTTGTCGTTACTGCTTTTATTTATCTATTATCTGATAGTAGGCAGAGACAACATGCTACCATTCTTCTTGGTGTTTATCTGCTTCTATGTCGCATCGCTGATTCACCACTCAGTCTTCTTTTCGAAAGTGTCAAATCGTTTGTAACGAATTGGAAATAAAGAATATCAATGAAACAATTAAAGTTAATTTGCCTTTTATTGGTGGTTTCATTCTTGCCAAGTCAGCTACGTGCCGAAGAAACCGAAGGGGAGAAGTTGAACATCCCCGAGGTGGTTTTGGAGCACTTAGGTGATGCGTATGAATGGCATATCGCTTCCTATAAGGGCAAGCACTTAAGCATCCCGCTACCTGTCATCATTAGGAGCAGCAACACGGGCAAGTGGCATTTCTGTACGCCACATTCGCTGCCCGAAGGGTTCTTCTTCAATGAGGAGGATCATGGGAAGATATATGAGAACATGCCTGATGGCACCCAGAAGCGCCCCATCGACCTGAGTATAACGAGAAACGTGTTGCAGATTTGGATTGTTGTTGCCATTCTCATCACCGTTTTCCTCTGTTGCGCCCGCTGGTACAAGAAGCGCGACGAGAAGAGTGAAGCCCCGAAAGGGTTTGTGGGAGCTGTTGAAATGCTGGTAATGATGATCAACGACGATGTGATCAAGGGTTCAATAGGCGAGAAGCACTACAAGCCGTATGCTCCTTTCTTGCTGACAGTTTTCTTTTTCATTCTCGTCACCAACCTCATTGGTCTGCTTCCCATATTCCCGGGTGGCTCCAATGTGACCGGCAACATCAACATCACGTTCTTCTTGGCAGTGTGCACGTTCCTGGCCATTAATCTTTTCGGTAACAAAGAGTATTGGAAAGATATATTCTGGCCGAATGTTCCGCTGTTCTTGAAAGCCATTCCTATCATGCCCGCCATCGAGCTGTTCGGTGTTTTCACCAAGCCGTTTGCCTTGATGATCCGTCTCTTTGCCAATATGATGGCAGGTCATGCCGTGATTCTCAGTTTCACATGTGTGATTTTCCTCGGCTGGTCGATGGGAGTAGGCTACGGACTCGGACTTAACGCATTCAGCATCGTTATGCTGCTGTTCATGAACTGTCTGGAATTGCTGGTTGCTTTTGTGCAGGCATACGTGTTCACGATGCTGAGCGCCGTGTTCATCGGGCTTGCCCATCAGGAACACCATAAAGAATAAATAGTTTCCTATCATAGAAACAAAATTAATTATTAACTATAAAACATTTAAAATTATGATTTTATCAACATTATTAGCCGCTGAAGGCCTGGCACAGCTGGGTTGCGGTATTGGAGCAGGTATTGCAACAATTGGTGCAGGTATTGGTATCGGTAAGATTGGTGGTAGCGCTGTTGATGCTATTGCCCGCCAGCCGGAAGCTTCCGGTCAGATTTTCTCACAGATGATTCTGACTTCTGCCTTCGTTGAGGGTTGCGCCCTCTTCGCCATTGCCGCTTGCGCATTCCTTATTTAATAACATACGTAGTAAGCAATTCTATTGCTAATGGATTTCACAAAATTGCCATCAATCCTCACGCCTGATCTCGGACTGCTGTTCTGGATGCTTCTGGCGTTCTTAGTGGTGCTTTTCGTGCTCGCAAAATTCGGTTTCCCTGCCATTATCAAGATGGTTGATGACCGAAAGAACTATATTGACGAGAGCCTGAAAAAAGCTCACGAGGCATCAGAAAGATTAGAGAACATCAAGCAGGAGGGAGAAGCCATCCTTCAAGATGCCCGCGAAAAGCAGGCGCAGATACTGAAGGAGGCTGCCGATACGCGTGAAGCCATCGTTCAGAAGGCTCAGGAGAAGGCAAAGAGCGAGGGGGCTCGCTTGCTCTCAGAGGCTAAGGCCGAGATAGAGGGCGAGAAGCAGCAGGCTATCCGCGACATCCGCGCGCAAGTAGCTGAGCTTTCCGTTCAGATTGCCGAGAAAGTGCTTCGCGAAAAGCTTTCCACCGATGCTGAGCAGATGAAGATGATTGACAGATTGCTGGATGATGTGACCTCTACAAATTGATAAGGCTATGGATATAGGAGTGATATCGGTACGTTATGCCCGTGCGCTTTTGAAGAGTGCCACAGAGCTAAAGCTTGAGTCGGCTGTGTATAATGACATGCAGACGCTGGCAGAAAGTTACGTCCGCGTGCCTCAGCTGAGGTTCACGATAGACAATCCTATGCTCGCCAAAGACACGAAGGAGCAGCTTCTGTTGACAGCATGCGGTGAGAATCGCACTGAAGTGACAGACCGCTTCATCAGTCTGGTCTTGAAAGAAGACAGGGAGAGTATAATGCAGTTCATGGCCAATTCATATATAACCCTATACAGGCAACAGAAGAACGTCATCCGTGGACGACTCATCACTGCCACCGCCGTATCTCCAGAGACAGAACAGAGAATGCGGAAGATGGTAGAGAGCAGAACTAATGGTAACGTGGAGTTTGAGACCGAGGTAAATCCCGACATCATCGGAGGTTTCATCCTTGAGTATGACACCTATCGCATGGATGCAAGTGTCAAGAACAAGCTCCATTCGATACTCAACACACTGAAGAAATAAAGGATTATTCTCATTAATTCTTACATTAAACATTATTGAACAATGTCAGATAAAATAAAGCCAAGCGAAGTATCTGAAGTGCTCATCCAGCAATTGAAGGGCATCAGCAATCAGGAGAACTACGACGAGATTGGTACTGTGCTGACCGTGAGCGACGGTGTGGCGCGAATCTATGGTCTCCGAAATGCCGAAGCCAATGAGTTGCTTGAATTCGAGAATGGTACGATGGCTATCGTGATGAACCTTGAGGAAGACAACGTGGGTTGTGTGCTTTTAGGTCCCACATCCGGCATTAAAGAAGGTCAGGTGGTGAAGCGCACCAAGCGCATTGCATCTATCCGTGTGAACGATAACATGCTCGGCCGTGTGATCAATCCGTTGGGTCAGGCCATCGACGGTAAGGGCGACATCGACCTGACCGGCGCTTTCGAGATGCCTCTCGACCGCAAGGCTCCTGGCGTTATCTATCGTCAGCCCGTGAAAGAGCCGCTTCAAACCGGTCTGAAAGCCGTGGATTCCATGATTCCTATCGGTCGCGGACAGCGCGAGTTGATCATCGGTGACCGCCAGACAGGTAAGACTGCCATTGCCGTAGACACCATCATCAACCAGAAAAGCTTCTATGAAGCAGGCAAGCCCGTATATTGTATCTATGTGGCCATCGGTCAGAAGGCTTCAACAGTGGCTGCTCTCGTTGCAACACTGAAGGAGCATGGCGCCATGCCATACACTATTGTGGTGGCAGCAACCGCTGCCGACCCTGCAGCCATGCAGTATTATGCACCATTCGCCGGTGCTGCCATCGGCGAGTATTTCCGCGACCGCGGTCTGCCAGCCCTCGTTGTTTACGACGATTTGTCAAAGCAGGCTGTGGCATACCGTGAGGTGTCGCTGATTCTCCGTCGTCCTTCCGGTCGTGAAGCCTATCCCGGTGATGTGTTCTACCTGCATTCACGCTTGCTTGAGCGTGCTGCCAAGATCAACGAGCAGCAGGAAGTGGCAGAGCAGATGAACGACCTGCCTGAGTGCATGAAGGGACATGTGAAGGGTGGAGGTTCGCTTACGGCTCTTCCAATCATCGAGACGCAGGCCGGCGACGTGTCTGCCTACATTCCTACCAATGTGATTTCCATCACCGACGGACAGATTTATCTGGAGTCAGACCTCTTCAACCAGGGATTCCGCCCAGCCATCAACGTGGGTATTTCCGTATCTCGTGTGGGTGGTTCGGCACAGATCAAGTCGATGAAAAAGGTGGCAGGTACGCTGAAAATCGATCAGGCGCAGTATCGTGAGCTTGAGGCTTTCTCCAAATTCTCAAGCGATATGGATGCCGTTACAGCCATGACGCTCGACCGTGGACGTAAGAACAACCAGCTGCTGATTCAGCCCCAGTATAGCCCGATGCCCGTCGGCGAGCAGATTGCCATACTGTATTGCGGTGTGCATGGACTGATGCACGAGGTTCCCGTAGACAAAGTGCGCGAGTGCCAAGACAGTTTCTTGGACAAGCTTCGCTCCACTCGTCCCGAGGTGATCGAGATTCTCGGCAGCGGAAAGATTGACGATGACGTAACGAAAGCCATCGAGGCTGTAATGGCAGATATTGCCGGACAGTATAAAAAGTAATAGCCTATGCCGTCACTTAAAGAGATAAAAGGTCGTATTGCCAGCGTAAACAGCACCCGTAAGATTACGAGTGCCATGAAAATGGTGGCATCATCCAAGCTTCATCATGCACAGGTGGCGATAGAGAACATGCTTCCCTACGAGAGCATGCTTGAGCATATCCTCAAGACATTCATTGCTTCTGAGGCTGACGCTCAGACCGTGTATAGCATTGAGCGGCCAGTTCAAAACGTGGCGCTCATCGTTTATGCCAGCAACTCTTCGCTCTGCGGAGGCTTCAATGCCAATGTAATCAAGATGATGCAGCAGACTGTTGCCGACTACGAGCACCTTGGAAAGGATCATATCCTGATCTATCCCATCGGCCGGAAGGTAGCAGAAAAAGTGACGAAACTCGGGTTGAGGTCTGCCGGTGATTTCACCGCTCTGGCTGATAAGCCAAGCATCCACGATTGTATTGACATCGCCATGGAACTGGGTGAGAAGTTCGCGAATGGAGAGGTTGACCGCGTTGAGATGATCTACCATCATTTCAAGAGTGCAGGCTCACAGATCCTCACTCGCAAGACCTTCCTCCCGATCGACATCGAGAGCGAGTTGGCAGAAGACAAAGAGCGCGACCTGACCAGCAACGTGGCAACGCGCGAGGCTGTGGAGTATCTCAAACAGCGCGACCGCCAGCAAGAAACGCGCGAGAAGGCAGCAGCAAAACCGCTGAACGACAACTTCATCGTGGAGCCTTCCATGGACGAAGTGCTCGGCAAGCTGATACCTAAGCTGGCTCATCTGATGCTCTATACGGCCCTGCTTGACAGTGTTGCCAGTGAGCATGCAGCGCGCATGGTGGCAATGCAGACAGCTACCGACAATGCCGACGAACTGCTTCGCGACCTCAACTTGCAATACAACAAGAGTCGTCAGCAGGCTATTACGAATGAATTGCTTGATATCGTCGGCGGATCGGTGAACAACTAAGTCACCAGATTGCCGCTCCGATCAGGTCTAATCGTTTGTGCAGATTCAGCAGATTGTTTGTTTGCCGAATCTGCACAATCTTTTTAATTCCACGAAATTGTTTGCATGAGGACCGTGCGGGTGTCATGGAAGCGTCTTAAGAATGTTCGGTTTCTTTACTCTCTCCTTAGTCTAAAAACGATATTTATGTGCACCTGCGCTTATGTAGTTGGTATTCAGGATGTTGGGTGAGTTTATCCCGCACCCGCTGGCGCACCTGCTGCGTCATCCGCTGCGTAATCTTCTGACATTATTTTGTTCAATAATTTCATATATCTCCTATTTGTTCTTTCATGTTTGCTCCAATCATCTGGATTGTGCCATGTAATTGTTGTTGTTCTTTCTGAATTCATTACAAATTATTGTCAGAAGATTACGCAGCGGGTGACGCAGCAGGTGCGCCAGCGGGTGCGGGATAAAATCGTTTAAATGCTTGATACTTAGTTGTTTATGCGCAGGTGCACTATATTGTGTTTTTTTGAGTATGGGAGAAGTAGTATTTCTTTACAATCGCCCCGATAGTTCCATCATTCTAAACCATATTTCCCATCGTTCTAAACCATAGTTTCCATCGTTCAAAACCATAGTTTTCATCATTCAAAACCATAGTTCCCAACGTTCTAAACCATAGTTTTCATCATTCAAAACCACAGGTTTCAACGTTCAAAACCTATGGTTTCATCGCATGAGATCAGATTTTTCAGCGTGTGGCGCGGTAGCTCTCCGTGTTCTCATAGCGCCTTGCCATGAAGCGCTGATAGATGTTTCTCATCCAGATGTTGCGTGCAGCGATGAAGATAACGCCGATGACGAGCATGATGGAGTAGGTGATGGTGTCGTTGAAGAACAGTCCGAGGATGCTGAGGAACACCACAGGCAGGAACATGGCTGCCATTTCGGCTCCCACAGCAAACCAGTTGGTCTCCACATTGCCCTTGCTCACCAGCTTGCTGTTCAGTGGAATGGTCTGTTTGTTCCACACTGCCATCTGCATAAACGTGCAGAATATGGGTCCTGCGGCAAACATCATCATCGAAATCAGCATCAGCAGACTGTACTTGCCCATGAAAACGGTGGGCAGCATGATGATGAACGGCAGCAGGAGCAGTATGGTATAGAAGTAATACTTGGCATGCAGCAGCTGCAGGATGTTCTCCTTGTGGGTGAGCAGGCAGTCGATGTAGTTGCCCTCTGCACCCATCACCTTCACCAAGAGCATTCCGCCGTTGATGATAAACACGTAGACGATGAAGAACTTGCTTGAGAACGAATCGTCGTAAACGTCGGTGTATGAGATCATTGCGCTGAGGAACACCGTGAAGATGGTGCTGTAGAGGAACGAGTTGCGCATGTTCTTGTTGCGCATGATGCTCTTGATTTCCAGTTTCAGGTATTCTCCCACCTCGCCGAACCTGTCGAGCTGCCGGAATTCGCTCACGGTCTTCAGCTTTGTGTTCTTTTCGTTTGAGGTGTCAATGATCGTATAGTGATACTGAATCTTTCTGTTGATGAAGAAGAATGCTGCGATGATGGCAATGATGGCGGCAAAGGTGAGCACGCTCCACGATGCCACGCCGTTGCCGATGCTGCCATAAAGGCTGAACATATAGTCGAAGTTCTTCACCATCCACGGCAAGAACAGCAGTGCATACACGGCTATCGGAGCAATCCACCACAGGATGTTCCTCACGATGAGTGTGCGCCACAGCATGTAGTTCTGGCTGTTGATGATGATGATGAGCTGGAATCCCACCACGAAACCAATGGCTGCCATCAGTCCGTAGCTGAAAAGCAGGCACATGATGGCATAAGGCACCGTGATGCACAGCCACAGCAGGTTGTTGCCGGCTATCATGCTCGACAGGATGAAGTTCTCCACGCATGCATATTTCGGTATCGGCAGCAGCAGATATGGCTTGATGAGCTGCGCCGGAGTCTGCTGTCCGAGGAATCGGAAGAGGAAGTCGGCCACCAGCATGAAGGGGAGCATGCCGAAGAGAAACTCCGTAGGCGTTTCGGTGGTAGAGTCGTTGGCAACGAGGGAGATGAGAATCGCAATGAACAGCAGATACATAATGACAAAGCCACTCATAATATATATAAGTGTCTTTGCCGTTTTGTTCATCTCGTAAGTGAGGCTTCTCTTGTTGCTCAGTTTGATGTGCTGTCTGAGAATCTTGAATAGTTCAAATCTGTTCATGTCGTTTCTCTATCTTAAATCGATGATTTCCGCATTGGGATACGCCTTGGCATTGAACTTGAAAGCAGCGTCGCTCAGCTTCTTTGCCTTGAAATTGGAGATGCTGATGGTGCTCCATCCCTTGGAGGTGCGCATTTTCACCTGCGTGGGATGGTAGTTTTTGTCGATAGTGATATACATCTCCTGTATGCCGCTTTTCTGGTTCTGCGCCGTGAGATGCACTTGGTTGGAGCCACCGCCAACAGCCTTGCTGCTCATGTTGAAGCCGTTTTTGTAGAGATTGATAAACGTATACGGGTTCAGCGACTGCTGCTGTGCCTGTGTGGGAGTGCTCACGTTCACCTCGTCGGCGCTCTTGTTGTAGGTCCATTGCGTCTTCCCGTCGTACCAGATGATGGCTTGTGGGGTGTAGGCACAGAACTTGTTGCCCTTGATATTGATGGTTCCCGATGTGTTGCCGTATTTCCCGTTCATCGTGAAACTGGCGGAAGCCCCGCCTTTATTGCTCACTGTGGCAGCTGTCTTGTCGAGAATCTTGCGTGCCTGTTCTGCGTTCTGTGCATGCATGCCCATCGCAAAGATGAGCGATATTGTAATAATCAAAGTCTTTTTCATTGTCATATTCTTTATTGTTCTGCTACTTTTTGACAACAGAAACCTGTTGAGGTTTATTCCTTTTTCATCTTCTTAACGATGCAAGCAGTGTGTCGAGGGTGTTCATATCAGTAATTAACACTTCGCGCGGCTTGCTGCCTTGTGCGGCACCAACGATGCCGGCTCTCTCCAACTGGTCCATCAGCCTGCCCGCACGGTTGTATCCGATGGCAAATTTCCGCTGAATCATGCTCGTGGAACCCTGCTGCGAAACAACGATGGATGCGGCAGCCTCTTCGAAGAGCGGATCAAGCGAACTGGTGTCCATGGCTCCGCCTCCGCCCAAACCGTCGCCTTCGTCGGTGGCAGGCTCAGGCAGTTCCAACGGAGAGAGCGGACCGGGCTGTGCGGCAATATACTTGTTGATGCGCTCCACCTCGGGTGTGTCGACGAAAGCACACTGCACTCGCTCGGGTTCGTTGCCCACAAGTATCAGCATGTCGCCACGTCCTATCAGCTGATTGGCACCTGGACGGTCGAGAATCGTGCGTGAGTCGATCATCGAACTCACCCTGAATGCCATTCTTCCGGGGAAGTTTGCCTTGATGGTACCCGTGATGATGTTGGTGGTTGGGCGCTGTGTGGCAATCACCATGTGTATTCCCACGGCACGTGCCAGCTGAGCAATGCGGGCGATAGGCAGCTCCACCTCCTTGCCGGCGGTCATGATCAGGTCGCCGAACTCGTCGATGATCACGACGATATATGGCATGTATTCGTGCCCTTGCGTGAGATCCAGCTGGTGGTTCAGGTATTTCTGGTTGTATTCCTTGATGTTTCGTGCCTTCACAAGCTTGAGCATGTCGTAGCGATGATCCATCAGCTTGCACAGGCTGTTGAGTGTTCTCACCACTTTGGTCACGTCTGTGATGATGGCATCGTCTTCGTCGCCAGCCACTTTTGCCATGAAATGCGGCTCGATGGGTCCGTATACGCTGAATTCCACCTTTTTCGGGTCGATGAGAATAATCTTCAGCTCATTCGGATGTTTCTTATAGAGCAGTGAAGTGATGATTGCGTTCAAGCCGACAGACTTTCCTTGTCCGGTGGCACCTGCCACAAGCAGATGCGGAATCTTGGTCAGGTCAACCATGTAAACTTCGTTTGTAATGGTCTTTCCCAAAGCAATGGGCAGTTCCATGGTTGTTTCCTGGAACTTCTTAGAGTTGAGAATCGACTCCATCGACACAATGCTCGACTTCTTGTTCGGCACCTCAATACCGATGGTTCCTTTGCCCGGAATGGGCGCAATGATACGTATGCCCAATGCGGCAAGGCTCAGTGCGATGTCGTTTTCAAGATTCTTGATTCTCGAAATGCGCACGCCCTCGGCAGGCTGTATCTCATAGAGCGTGATGGTGGGACCTACCGTTGCCTTGATGCTCTTGATTGAAACGCCGAAACTGTTGAGCACCTCCACGATACGGTTCTTGTTTGCCGTCTGTTCCTCCATGTCGATGTATGGCTTGCTGTCGCTTTCATACTTCTGAAGCAGGTCGAGGGCAGGATATTTATATCTTGTCCATGGCTCCTTATGGTTGATCGGCGTGCTGAGATCCACTTCTCCGCCAACGACATGTCCTTTTGCCTTCTCCTCTTCACCGGCAAGCTCGATGTCCATCTGTGTCTTGTCGGCATCATTTTCCGATTTCTCAGCTTTCTTTTCCTTTGTTTCTTCGGTGGAATCGGTTGTTTGGTTTTCGGGAACAGTCATTGCCGCGGCGATGTCCTCACCTTCGAATACCACGGTCTGTGGTTCCGGGTCGTCGAAAGTGGTTGGGTCGGGTTCCGGTTTGATGGTTTCCTCCGCCTCGTCCTTGTCTTTCTTGTGGTCGTTGGTGATGATGAACGTCACTTTGTTGGTGATATAGCCGATGGGGTTCAGCATTTTCCTGATCACGGTGATGGTCTCGCTGCTCAGATATGTAAGGAAAATAATGGCAATGAGTGCCAATACTGCCGTCAGTCCGGGTGTTCCTATCACGTTTTCTAAGAACTGGCAGCAGAACAGACCGTGGTCGCCGCCGGGATTGAACACCTGATCGCCCATGATGGGAGTGAGGAATTTGGCGAAAGTAACTGAGCACCACAGCATTACAATCACTAAGCAGAGGAACCATTTCAGCAGGTTTATCTTGTTGTAGGCGTGCATCATTCTCAGTCCTACCAATGCCAAGAGCACCGGAATGATGAATGCGGCAATGCCGAAACACCGTGCAATGAAGAAGTCTGACAGCAGCGCTCCGATTGAACCGCAGCTGTTTTGGAAGTCGCGTGTGGTGTTCAGCCATTCGTTAGGCCGCAAATCCAGCACGAGGCTCTGGTCTGCCTGTCCTGTAGAAAAGTAGGAAATGAATGCGATGATGGTGTAAACCGATATCAGCAGCAAGATAAATCCAAAGATGAAATTGAATATATCGTTCTGAAAAATATTCTTGATTCCGATGGCTTCGCTAAACGATTTTGCCTGTCGAGTTTGCTTCTTTTTTGCCATTTTGAGCCTTTTTGTTTGATTTTATGTGCAAAAGTAATTGAAATTTATCAGAATTCGCCATGAAATCGCATTTTTTTTCTAATTTTGCACCTCAGATACAATGTAAAAATGAAAAAAGTACTCTATAGCAAGTTTGACAAGAAGCGAATCGACCAATTGCCCATTGCCCAGTTCCAAGGCAGAATCATTGTGATTATAACAAAGGGGGAGACCAAGAAGGCCGTGGATTACCTGTTGTCGCAAGGCATTCTGGGAGTGGATACAGAGACTCGACCTTCGTTTGAGAAGGGGAAAACCCACCGCGTTTCATTGCTTCAGGTTTCAACATATAACATCTGTTTCCTTTTCCGACTGAATCTTACAGGGATCACGCCCGACATTATGCGATTGCTGGAAGACACTTCCGTGCCGAAAATCGGCATTTCATGGCATGATGATATACTCGGGCTTCAAAAAAGATGTAAGTTTACACCCGGATATTTCATTGATATCCAAGACCTTATTGGCGAGCTTGGTATAGAGGACAAGAGTTTGCAGAAACTGTATGCCAACTTTTTTCATGAACGAATCATTAAAAGGCAACAGCTCAGCAATTGGGAAAACCGTGTGTTGACCGACAAACAGAAACTCTATGCGGCAACTGATGCCTGGGCGTGCCTCAAGATATATGACGAGATAACGCGCCTTTTGAAGACGAAAGACTTTGAACTTGAAATTGTAAAAGATGAATTACAAGACAATATACCTGAAGAAAGGGAAGGATGAGAGCCTGAAACGTTTTCATCCTTGGGTGTTTTCCGGTGCCATACAGCATGCCGACGATGGTATCGAAGAAGGAGAAATCGTGAGAGTAGTGAACAATGGCGGCGAATTTGTTGCCTTAGGTCACTATCAGATTGGCAGCATTGCCGTGAGGGTGCTCTCATTCGATGATATCGAAATCAATGATGATTTCTGGTATGACCGTCTGAAGAAGGCGCTCGACATGCGCATCTGCATCGGAGTGGCCGACAATCCTACGAACAACACGTACAGACTTGTTCATGGCGAAGGCGATTCGCTGCCCGGTTTGGTCATCGACTGCTATGGAAAGACTGCAGTCTTGCAGGCGCATAGCGTGGGTATGCATGTCTGCCGGATGGCTGTTGCCCAAGCTTTGCTCAAGGTGATGGGGCAAAGAATCGAGAATGTGTACTACAAAAGCGAAACCACGCTTCCATTCAAGGCCGATCTCAGTCAGGAGAATGGCTTTATCTTTGGCGAAAGCACTGACAATGTGGCTGTTGAAAACGGATTGCAGTTTCATGTTGACTGGCTTAAAGGACAGAAGACAGGCTTCTTTGTTGACCAGCGCGAGAACCGCGCGCTGTTGGAGAGATACGCAAACGGCAGGAGTGTGCTGAATATGTTCTGTTATACTGGGGGCTTTTCGTTCTATGCCATGAGAGGTGGTGCGAAGTTGGTTCACTCTGTTGACAGCAGTGCCAAGGCAATCGAGCTTACCAATGCTAATGTGGAGATGAATTTTCCCGGTGATCAGCGACACGAATCCTTCTGTGATGATGCCTTCAAATTCCTCGATTCAGCCGACGGTAAATATGATTTGATCATCTTAGATCCGCCTGCCTTCGCCAAGCATCGTGCCGCCTTGCACAATGCTTTGAAAGGTTACACCCGTCTGAATGTAAAAGCCTTTGAACGAATCAAGCCTGGTGGAATCTTGTTTACATTCAGTTGCTCGCAGGTGGTGACGAAAGATCATTTCAGAAATGCCGTTTTCACGGCAGCTGCCATCAGTGGTCGCAACGTACGCATACTTCATCAGCTTCACCAGCCCGCCGATCACCCGATTAATATTTATCATCCGGAGGGCGAATATCTCAAGGGGCTCGTGCTATATGTAGAATAATCCTTCATGCCGATCGAAAGAATGAGCAGTATGGTCACATCCCGCGTAGCCGATTTCATCAGAAACCGAAATCTGTTGCAACCAGAAAACCGATATTTAGTGGCACTTTCCGGTGGTGCTGACAGCGTTTGTATGTTGCTCGTTTTGAAGGAATTGGGCTATTCTGTTGAAGCTGTACATTGTAATTTCCATCTGCGTGGAGAAGAATCAGAGCGAGATGAACAATTCTGCGTGCAGCTTTGCCGTGAGATGAACGTGGAACTCCATCGCATGCATTTCGAAACCGAAGACTATGCACATGCCCATGGAGTGAGCATAGAGATGGCAGCGAGGGAATTGCGCTACCGTTTCTTCTGTCAGCTGAACAGCGATCTGAACGCGGGAGGTGTTTGCGTTGCCCACCATCAGGACGATGTGGTGGAGACAGTCATCATGAATATGGTTCGGGGAACTGGAATCCATGGGCTGACAGGTATAGAACCGCGAAGAACTATTACGGTTGGGGGGATCGAATGCCCTGTTATTCGCCCCTTGCTTTGCGTTACAAAGCAGGAAATAACAGGTTTCTTGAACGAAAGACACCAGCCATTCGTTACCGACAGCACGAATCTTGAAACAAATGCAGTACGTAACAAAATCCGTTTGGAGGTTTTGCCGTTGCTGCGAGAGATCAATCCTTCGGTGAATGATAGCATTTTCAAGACATCCTGCCATCTTTCTGAAGCCGTGAAGGTGTTCGACGATGCGCTCAACCGCTCTGTTGATGCCTGCGTTGACAGAACTGATGACACGAGAGCCAAGATCAACATCCAAAGTCTGATGCAGCAGCCCTCTCCGGAATATACTTTACATGCAGTTTTAAGCAAGTTTTCCTTCGTCGCCGAGCAGGTGGAGACCGTTCATCAACTCATCAGTGGCAGCGCGGAATCTGTAGGCAGAACGTTTTCTTCGCATACTCATCAGTTGCTGATCGACAGAGACTGCATTCTGGTGGAACCCTTGTCAGAAGATCGTTTTTCGCTTCGCATCCCTGAAACGGGACTATACGTGGTCGACCACTACGATGTGAAGAGAATCAGGATTGAGAAAGTGGAGGGAAAAGAGGCAATTGAAGTGTCGAGAAGTAAGTACATAGCTACGCTCGATGCTGCAAACATCAAGTTTCCATTAACTGTGAGAACGCCAAAAACGGGCGACCGCTTTCATCCTTTCGGTCTAAACGCAACTCAATATGACCATAAAACAACGTCAGTAGGCCTTAATGCTCAGCAAAATGATGCCAAGCCGCCGAAACTGCTGAGCGATTTTCTCACCGACTGCAAACTATCGCTGTTTGAAAAGCGGCGGCAATTAGTGGTGACAGATGCTTCCGACCGCATTCTCTGGGTGGTTGGGAGGCGCACGGATCATCGTTTCCGCATCACCGAAAACACATCCAGCATGGTGCGTATCACAGTGATTAGCTGATTCCTGAATCTTAGCGGCTGCAACGAGGCTTTTTACAGCGCCCGCAATTCCCAAAAAGCAACGGCCGCGGCTGCTGCCACGTTCAGCGAATCCACATGGTGAGACATGGGGATTCTCACCACATAGTCGGCATCATCGATGGTTTCCTGCGGCAGACCGTCGCCTTCGGTTCCCATCACGATGGCGAGCCGCTCCTCAGATTTCAGCTTTTCATCGTCGATAGATATAGAATTGTTGCTCAGTGCCATCGCCGCCGTGCGGAAACCGTACTCATGCAACGAGTGGACAGGCGCATCTATCCAAGTCCAAGGCACAAGAAACACCGATCCCATCGACACTCTCACCGCCCGGCGGTTATATGGGTCGCATGAATCTCGCGTTATCAATACGGCATCAATGCCCAATGCCGCGGCAGAACGGAAGATGGCACCAATGTTCGTGGTATCAACCACACCGTGGATTACCACTATGCGCCTTGCTCCCTCGCATATTTCAGCAACACTTTTCATCTCGGGGCGGCGCATGGCACACAGCACACCTCTCGTCAGACTGTATCCGGTCAGTTCGGTAAGCAGCTCCCGCGATCCGGTGAACACCGGGAACGGCTCGCCCGAAATGCCGCCATGTGCTGCCATACGCTCGCAGCGGCTGATGATTTCCTTGGCATCGCCTTCGATATGTTTCTCTTCGCAGAGCAGTGCTGTGGGTATATAGCCGGCATTGAGTGCCACGCTGATCACCTTGGGGCTCTCGGCAATGAACAAACCCTTGGAAGGCTCCACCTTGTTTCTTAGTTGCTGCTCGGTAAGCGAGCTGAAAACATCTACTCCCGGATGCGAAAGTGAGGAAATTCTGATTATCGGCATAGGATAAAAAGTGTAATTCTCGTTTTTCCTGCAAATATACTCAAAATCCTTCTAACCTGCAATCATCTTGCGGGATGATGCACCGAAAAAAGAGCATATTTCTGTTTTTTCATGAAAAAAACTTGCAAAACGGTGAACAAATACAAATATTTTTATTAATTTTGCGAAGAAGAAAACAACTTATTAACAATACACTAATAATCTATTCACTACAATGACAGCATCAACGAAATCAACGCATGCCGGAAACCAGCAGGTTTATGCTGAGTTTCTGGGCGAAATCAGGCAGTTTGTTGCCGCCGACCGCATTTACACGGATGAACTAAGGACGTTGGGATGGGGTACAGATGCCAGTTTCTACCGCCAGATTCCAAAAGTGGTAATCAGAAGCGACGGCGAGGAACAGATCTCAAAGATAATCAAGACGTGTAATAAATACAAGCTGCCATTCACCTTCCGTGCCGCTGGAACATCACTTTCGGGTCAGAGTGTGAGCGATTCCGTGCTGATAGTTGCCGGCAAGCACTGGGAGAAGTATGAAATAGGCGAGAACCAGGATACGATTCGCCTGCAGCCGGGTATCGTGGGTTCGCGTGTCAATGAGATATTGAAGCCCTACGGCCGTGTTTTCCCGCCCGATCCGGCATCTATCGGCAGTGCAATGGTTGGAGGAATTGTGTGCAACAATGCTTCCGGCATGAATTGCGGTGTGCATGCCAACAGCGACCGCATGATGGTGAGTGCGCGAATCATACTCACCGACGGCACGATTGTTGACACCGGCGACGAAAAGAGCAAGGAGGCATTCCGCAAGTCTCACCCTGACATCATCAAGAAAATTGAGGATTTGCGCGACCGTGTGCGTGGTGACCAAGAGCTTGCCGACCGTATCCGACTGAAATACAGCATCAAGAACGTGACAGGTCTGAACATCCGCCCGCTGCTCGCCTACGATGATCCGTTTGACATCATGGCACACTGTATGGTGGGTTCTGAGGGAACGCTGGCATTCCTTTCAGAAGTAACCATGAAGACGCTGCACGACTATAAGTACAAAGCATCGGCAATGGTCTACTTCCTCACCATGAAAGAGAGCTGTGAGGCTGTTGTAGCGATGAAGAAACTGAAGTCGGGCGATGAAGATCTCAAGATGAGCGCGGAGAACCTGATGGTGAAGAGTGCAGAAATGCTCGACTATATGTCGCTCAATTCTGTGGATGATCCGGTCTACCTGCAATATAAAAAGGATGTGGATGCGGGAAAGATTCCAGGCGTTGAGCCGGGCGACTATCACAATCTGACAGCTATCCTGACCGAGACGAAGGGTATCACGCACGAACAGCTGTTGGAGAAAATCGAGAAAATCAAGGAGTGCCTCGCTCAGTTCAGCCTCTATATTCCCGCAGAGTTTACCGAGGATCCTGCTGTTTATGGCAAATATTGGGCAATACGCTCGGGTATCTTCCCGTCGGTGGGCGGTACGCGGCCCGTAGGCACATCTTGTTTGATTGAGGATGTCGCTTTCCACATTGAAGACCTGCCCGAAGCAACCGTCAAACTGCAGAAACTCATTGCCGACCACGGCTATTCTGACGCTTGCATCTATGGTCATGCCTTCGAAGGCAACTATCACTTCATCCTGAATCAGAGTTTCAAGAGCGAGAGCGAGGTGAAGCGCTATGAAGAAATGATGCGCGACGTGGCTCGCCTCGTGGTGGAAGAGTATGACGGATCACTGAAAGCAGAGCACGGAACAGGCCGAAACATGGCACCTTTCGTGAAGTATGAATGGCGCGACAAGGCATACGAGGTGATGAAAGAGCTGAAGACAATCTTCGATCCCGACGGATTGCTCAACCAGGGTGTGATCTTCAACGACGATCCCGAGTGCTTCATCAAATGCCTGAAACCGCTGCCCGTACTGGATTTCGACTTCGACAAGGTGCCTGATGGCGGACATTATTTGAAGGATGGCGTTTCCACAGCCAAGGAAACGATAGAGGCAGTGAAGCGAGCCAATAAGTGTATCGAGTGCGGATTCTGCGAAGTGAACTGCATGTCGTGCGGACTGACACTCTCATCGCGCATGCGCATCGCCGTTCAGCGTGAGATACGTGAACTGGAGAGCACCGGTCAGAACCCGGAGCGGGTGGCAACACTGAAGCGCCAATATAAGTATTACGGTGATCAGACCTGCGCCACCGACGGCCTCTGCTCTACATCCTGCCCGATGAAGATCAATACCGGCGAGCTGACTCACCTGATTCGCCAGTTGGATATGAACAACAACAAGACTGGATATAAGGTGGGCGAGTATGCAGCAAACCACATGGCGGGCATCAAGTCGGGACTTCGCATCGTGCTCGATGTGGCAAAT
Organism: Prevotella sp.; assembly: GCA_017471245.1. GTDB lineage: Bacteria > Bacteroidota > Bacteroidia > Bacteroidales > Bacteroidaceae > Prevotella. The sequence continues at coordinate 1,093 of JAFUVB010000015.1, read as the reverse complement.
CTCGGTCACACCGTATTGGGTTCTTCCCTGATGACCGGCATTTGCAACGGTATGAACAAGATGGGACTGCCGCTATGGACCACTGCCATGCCGAAAAAGAAGAGTCAGCCGAAGCCGGGATCGCATGTCGGGAAGGCAGACAATGAGGATTTGAAGGTGGTTTATTTCCCAAGTTGCATCAATCAGACCATGGGACTGGCAAAGGGAGCACCTGTGAAGAACTCATTGGTTGACGATACGTGCCAGTTGCTCAACAAAGCAGGCTACGAAGTGATATTCCCCAAGGGCATGGACAAGATGTGCTGCGGCCAGATATGGGAGAGCAAGGGTATGCTCGACATAGCCGACCGCAAGAGTGCCGAACTTGAAGAGGCGCTTTGGGAGGCAAGCGAGCAGGGCAGATATCCCGTTTTGTGCGACCAGAGTCCTTGTTTGCATCGCATGAAGAAAGTCATCAAGCGCATGAAGCTCTATGAGCCGGCTGAATTTATCATGGTTTACTTGAAGGATCGCCTCGATTTCCATCCCATTGACCGCCATGTTGCCTTGCATATCACGTGTTCAACGAAGGAAATGGGTGTTGCCAATCATCTGATAGAGCTTGCAAAACTCTGTTCCAACAACGTGTTCCTGCCCGAGGGCATAGGTTGCTGCGGCTTTGCAGGCGATCGCGGCTTCACATATCCCGAGATGAACAAGTATGCATTGCGCAAACTGCGTCCGCAAATCGAGGAGAATCACATCGAAATAGGCTATTCCAACAGTAGGACATGCGAAATCGGACTACAGACGAATACTGGTATTCCGTACATGAGCATCGTTTACTTGGTGAATGAGTGCACCACGAAGAAAGAGTAGGGTGGTGCAAGCTTGCCCAAGCACGTCTTTATGGGAGGTTTTGAGTAAAGAAAACTGATTGCTCCTCCTATTGAAACAAGCATTTTATGTGCATCTGCGCATAAAGTGCTTGTTTTCAGTTGTTTAAAACTCTTTATCTGTCATCAGATGCGTTACCCGCTGCGTTACCTGCTGCGTAATTCTTTTAGGAGTTAAGAGTTAAGAATCAGGAATTAAGAATTAAGAATTAAGAATT
>JAFUVB010000014.1 GCA_017471245.1 Prevotella sp. | reverse complement strand
CAGCTGGAACAGCAGGTGCAGTTCACCCACTGGGGACCTTTAGACAACGAGCACACCATCTGCCGTTTCGTCACCAGCTGGGCAACGACCGATGATGATCTCCGCACATTAGAGGGAATCCTGTAGCCTTGACTCAGTCAACGGCTATTCGTCGTAGACAAGAGGAACCACCACACGGCCGTTCTTGTCGATATATCCGCAACGGCCGCCCTGCATCACCCGCGCCAATCCGTCGTGGAAGCTCCATGCTTTCTCATAGATGCACGGCACAACGAGCTGCCCTTTCTTGTTGATAAAACCGTATTTCCCGTCGATCACCACAAACGAAAGGCCTTCGTGGAAGTTGAAAGCATAGTCGAAGGTGATGGGAATCATCAGCTTCCCCTTACGGTTTACATAGCCATACTTGCCGTTTTTCACCACGCGGGCATAGCCCTCCTTGAAAAACGACACGCCTTCGTAGATGCAAGGCGTGATGGTCTTGCCCTTACGATCCATGTGTCCGTGCTTCCCATTGAGGCAAATCCGGGTGATTCCCTCATGGAAACTGTCCAAGCCCTCATAGATGCAAGGTATCACTTCCCTGCCTTCGCGGTCGATGTATCCCATCAGTCCGTCAACCTGAATGCGCGCCAGACCATCAACGAAGTATTCTGCCGTGTCGCACACACAGGGATATACACTCTTGCCTGCCTTGTCGATGATGCCGTATTTCCCGTCTTTCTTCACAAGGGCAACACCGTCATGGAAATCCTGCGCTACGGCAACTGCCGACGCCATCACGATGAAGCACATCAGAACCATTCTTTTCATATCTGTAGGTTGTTTCATTGTTATTGCTTTTTAGTATCATTCTCTGTCGATAACGGCAGGGAAAGTTTTTTGTCACTCCTCTATTGTTACCTCAAACGACTGCATGCGACCGTCAATCTCGGGTATCTTGGGTATGCATACATAGTTTGTCCCTTCATAACTAAGATAAGAGAATGGGCTGTTCAGCAAGGTGTCGGAATACATCGGGAGCCATCCTGACACCAAACAGTCGGGAAACGGCACTTCACCGCGATCCGCTTTGCGCACGTGGAGCAGCACCTCGCCCACCCGATCGCCGTCGGCAAGCCGCATCAGATAGCATGGCATGAAGCCGCCATCGGTGAAATCATCAAACGATTCAGGACTGCGGTGCATCATATCTGTCAGTTCGCTCACCGTATAGCTCAACGACTCCACACCGTAATAGGCAGCGCGCACGCGGCACTGCGTGCTTGCGGGATTGCCCATTGATGCAATGTCGCGCAGGCCTACCGCCTCGCACACATAGCGCCCCCAGAACTCCGGCACGCGGAAAGCGGGATCCACGGGAACCAACCTGCTGCCATGCCGTATCTGCCGCTCCTGGCTTTTGAACTCCCTGAAGTTCTTCACCGACCAATAGCAGGCACCCGCGCAGATGCCGATGCAGGCTATTGCCGACACTGCTGCTGCCGTTTGCCTCACCCCCTTCTTTATTCCTATCTGCTCCAACAGCCGCAGCGACATGATCAGCGAGCTCATTTCCATCAGATAGAGCATACGGAGATTGTCTTCCATCTGTGCATACATGATCACGGCAATGGTCAGGAAAACGGAAACAATCCATACGAAATTTTCGGAAAGGAACCGACGAAAACTCACCTTGCGCAGCAGAAGCGCACCTGCCAGCAACAGCAAAAAGACATAGAAAAGGCGCAACTGCGTGAACACATTCCACAGAATCAGGAACTCGCTCTGGAAGAAATCTCCGGACAAGCCCGCCGACAGACGACTGCGATGCAATGCTCCGGGAGTGCAAACCACGGCACCCGCCAGGAAAAACACTGCCATCCACAGAGACAACCCCTGCAACCGAACATGCTTCCAGCGAAGCAGCGTGCGGGCCATCAGCGCCACGGCGATGGGCAGCGATATGCCCTCGTGAGTCCATCCGGCAAAAAACGCCAACAACAACAGCGGTGCCGAATGCCAACCCACAGCCTCGCCTTCCTTATTGCGGATCACGCAAAGGAAGAAAAGTATCAGGACGGATGACCACAGATAGTTCACCGAACCCGCCATCCAGCAATAATAGGCATGAAACAGCGGCATGAGCAACAGCAACAGCATGGCGATGAGCGTTGCCGACGAGAGTGAAAAGCGACGCAGCGCTACCAGCGAAATCAGCCAAACGTAGCAACAGAAGAACAAGGGATTGAGGATGTTGAACAGCCATTTGGCGGAACAAACGACAAAAAACTGCACAAACACATGCACGGGAATCCTCCCGTTGACATAGAAAAAATGGTTATATAGCGAATGGAAGAAATCGCCGATGCCCGAAATGGGATGGCTGTCGTCTGCCTGTCCCAACTCGTTGAAAAAGAATCGATAGAAATAGTCGGACGATGACAATGGAGTGTTGACATTGACTATCAACAGCAACCCACAGAGCACCGTCAAGAAAACGACAATGCCACGGCTTCCTGTGTTCCAATTCCTCATCATTCACCGTTCTCCTATGATCAAACTGCGCCACGCCATTTGTTCTTACTACAACCGAAAAACACCTGGATGCCGCGCAGATAAACAAAAAAGCTGCACTGCCGAGAGTGCAGCTTTTCTGTAAAGCTATTCAGATTACATTTTATTTCACCTTCATGACATCCTGCTTTTCAGCCGTCTTGCCTTCATTCAATGGTTTGTCGGGCATCACAATGTCATCATACATCCAGCCTTGGGTACCTTTCTTGCCGCCGACAGTCTTGCCTACCGGCTTCGTTGTCTGCAAGGTATTCTTCGTGGTAGTCTTTTTGGTTGCCTTGCCAGTTGTTTTCTCATTCACTGGTTTGTCGGGCATCACGATGTCATCATACATCCAACCTTGGGTACCGGTCTTGCTGCCGACTTTTTTCTTGGTTGGCGTTGCGGGATCAGAAGGTTTCGTAGGCGTTGCGGGTGCAACAGGAATTTCAGTCTGTTTCACACTTTCCACCTTCTTCGTTGTCACTTTCTGAGCGAAAGAAACAGTAGCTCCGAATAAGAGAGCCATTGATAAAACTAAAACTTTCTTCATAGTTTACTTTTTTGTTAGTAATATAATACGGTGCCATTGCAATAGTATGCACTTACGTACAATTATTTGTCTTGTACTGAAATAGCTTGACACGTTTTTCGCCATAACAACAATAAAGAGTTATGACAAAAGACAATCAAAAGAAGTTCACGGATGACTTTAAGCTCCGTGTGTTGAGCGACTACTACGAGAGTGGTATGTCAAAGAATTTCATAGCCCACAAGTGGGGCTTGAGCAACAACAGTGTGATATCCAATTG
>JAFUVB010000088.1 GCA_017471245.1 Prevotella sp. | reverse complement strand
GGCTGGCTACCTGTGCCATCCATTGTTTGAAGGGTTCTGCTTTGGGGGACGGAATGGACTGGATAATTCGGAAAAGTTGCTCTGTATCAGCCACATCGGTCAGACGCATCTTACCGTCTGAGGCTTTCATTTTCAACTGGTAACAATTTGTTACCGTTTCATTTCCTTCCTTTGCAAGTCTTCCTTTCAAAACTTTCCAATATTTTCTTGCTGCTTGATAATCACTATCGGTCAATACTGACACAACATCCACTATCGAGAAATACCATTTCTCTTCTTGGTCGTCCCAAACAGTGCGTACTTTTCGCTGCTCAAACAACTGTAGTGCTTCTTCCTGGCTCATATTTATAGTTTTTATTATTTATCTATTATATCAGATAGTGAGACCACGAGAGAGTAAAACGAGGCAAACGAATTGTGGCAACGGCGTTGCCACAATTACGGCATTCTCGTAGGCTCGTTCGCCCCGTTGCTCGCCTTCGAAAATGAAGCGTCCCACTTCAAAGCGAGTCCTCACCTCCGCTACATTGACGGCATTTACTACGAATTGACGTGATTGTTCAATCAATGCGGCAATTCGTTCAAACAACACATTTGTTCTATTCGTTTCTTGTATATCGGTCTTCATTCTACTATGTCATTTCGTTTTTAATCTGTGATAAGCTCTTTCTTATCACATCCGAGCAGTGATGCAATCTTGTCAAGCGTCTGTTCAAATCCTTCATGTCAATAGTTATTGATTTAAACGCAAATTTAATGATTTTCCCCCAAAAGTCTTTCAATGCTCTTATTCTTTTAATAATTTTTGGGATTGCACTTTGGCTTCAGCGAATCTGCTTGGCACTCGGAAATGAAAATAAAAAACTTGTTTTCCTTTCGCATTTCACTCGTTTTTCGTATCTTTGCAGTCATGAACGTCAAAAGGGAAAGAATATCAAGATATAGATTGTTGGCTGCACTATTGTGGCTGTTCACTTCAGCAGCCATGGCACAGCATGTGAATGGCGAAAGCGAGATAGTGCTGATGGAAGACGACAGCATTGCGGTTGTCGGTAATCCGCAGATAGAAGACTCGTTGTCGGCTGTTCCTTCAGGTGCAGACACGCTGGCATGGCCGCAGAATGTGCGTGCCAGGATTGACAAGTTGCTGGAAAGTAGTATTTTCACTACATCCACGGTGGGACTTGAAGTTTACGACCTCACTGCCGACTCCGCAATCTATCGCTACAATGAGCGCCAGCTGATGCGACCTGCTTCCACGATGAAAATGATCAATGCTGTGGCTTCGTTGGATAAGCTTGGGGGCTCACATTTGTTTAAGACACGTCTTTGCTATTCGGGAAAGATAGACAGTGGCGTACTGGTTGGGAATGTTTATTGCAAAGGCGGTTTCGATCCGCTTTTCAACAGCGACGACATGCGGGCTTTTGTGGAAAGCTTGCGCAAGATGGGTGTTGACACCATTCGTGGAAATGTCTATGCCGACCTGTCGATGAAGGATGCTGATCTGTTGGGTGAAGGCTGGTGCTGGGATGATGACAATCCTGTGTTGTCACCTTTGCTCGTTGGTGGCAAGAACCAGTTCCTGCGGCGTTTCTGCGGAGAATTGAAGAACATGGGCATTGTGCTTCGCGGAGACACGTTGAGGGGAGATACGCCTCAGCGCGTTTTCGACTTGTGTACCCGGTTTCATACCATGGATCAGGTGCTGATGCGGATGATGAAGAAGAGCGACAATCTGTTTGCAGAGTCGATTTTCTATCAATTGGCAGCAAGCACAGGAATGAAACGTGCGAATGCCAAGAGTGGCAGGCAGTTGGTGAACAAGCTGATAACGAAAATGGGATTCAGGGAGTCGGACTATTATATAGCCGATGGCAGTGGCTTGTCACTCTATAACTATGTTTCGCCAGAACTGGAAGTGGCATTCCTCCGTTATGCCTATCAGAATGAGAACATATACATCCATCTGTTGCCGGCAATGCCTGTTGCAGGTGTCGACGGAACACTGGAGAGCAGGATGAAGAACGGATTCGCTCACCAGAATGTGAAGGCGAAGACCGGTACCGTTACGGGAGTGAGCGCCCTTGCCGGCTACTGCACGGCAGCCAATGGTCATCTGCTGTGTTTCTCTATCATCAACATGGGCATCCGAAAGGCCGAAACTGGGCGCAGTTTCCAAAACAAGATTTGTAATGCACTATGTGCTCCATAAGATGATGAATACAATCAAAGTATTCCGGCACGAGAAAGTGGTCGCAGAGAACATCATCATGGCGCATCAGTTCGATGCCACCCCTACAGGATCGCCAGTCGGTTATTTTTGGATCAAGGAGGAGGCGTTGGGCCAATACGCCATGTTGCGACTCGTAGAGCAGTTGGTCGGCTCAGTGGAAGAGCATAAAATTGAAAGAGAATGAGTGGAAGAAAAGTCATACGCTGTCTGTTGCTGTTTGGGTGCCTTGGCGTTCTGCAAGCAAAAGGCGAACTTGTGTGTGCCGAAGATACGCTGGATATTGGTCTGCAAGTACCCGATACTGCGGGGCATTTGTCATTGCAGGCTTCAGCAACGGTGGCTTATTTCATGCCCAGTCCCGATCACAAACTTTCTATGTGAATCTTGGGGTATATGCCCGTTACAGAATGGCGGAGAGATGGAGCGCTTCCATAAATGCTGATTTCAAGCATTATAGCAATGGAACGCTGGATCGCCCCAATTTGGGAGTGAATACTATTGGTCCAACCATCGGAATATCATACGACTTGAAGGAACAGCCGTTGCGGCATGATCCGGAAGAACCGTTTGCGATGGATTTCAAGCCCCGTTTCTATGTGGATGCTGTGGTTGGGTTGGGCATGAAGGCACTTATCGATGGCTTCAACGTCTATCATAGCAGCCATAACCCCATCTATGGATTCTTCACCACGATGGTTGCCCCGATGTATCGTTATCATCTGTTGCACGCCAGTGGCATCGGCATTGACTATAGCTATGGAGATTATGTCTATCATATTCGTGATCTCGATGAAATAACGTATCGGCTGCAGGAGAAATACAGCCCGCATATCTTGGGCATGAGTCTTCGCCACGAAGTGTTCTATCGCCATGCGTCACTGAATGTAGGGTTGGGATATTATCTGCTCAAACAAACGGGATGTACAGCTATTACCAATGAGAGCAGAACCTATCAGCACGTCAGTCTGCGCTACTCTCTGCCTTTCACATCCGACCGTTTGTTTGCCGGTTACAATATCAAGGCTCATCGTTTCTCAAAGGTTGATTGTGTGCAATTGATGTTGGGCTACAGAATATAAAAATCCGATGAGCTGTCTCAACTCATCGGATTTTCAGATTATTATTGTAAATGTTCTTCTTTTTTATGCCTCTTCTGCGGGAGCCTCCACAGCCTTGAAACATGCCAGATCCTCAACATGGAAAGCCTTGATGTAGGCACTCTTGCCGATGATGTCTTCAGCAGCCATGCGAACATATACGTTGGCAGACTTCTCGAAGAGCTCGGGAGCCTTGGTGGCATCGCGAAGAATCAGCAGCGACATCACAATCTCTGCAGTCATGTCATAGAGGCGACGGGCAAGGAAGTCCTGAGCAGCCTGGTTCTCTAATGCCTTCACATTGGCAATAGCCTCCTCATAGACTGGAACAAACTCCTCAACGCAAGCCTTCAATCTCTTCAAACTATCACTAACCTCAAGACCAGCGAGCATCTCCTTGATGTTGTTGAGCATGGTGCCGTTCGAGATGTAGCGGATGGCGGCCACTACCTGCAGCTGGGTTGTTCCCTCGTAGATGGAGAAGATGCGGGCGTCGCGATAGAGGCGCTGGCTCTTGTATTCCATGATGAATCCCGAACCTCCATGCACGCTGATGGCATCGTAGGCATTCTGGTTGGCATACTCAGAGTTCATACCCTTGGCCAGCGGTGTAAAGGCATCGGCCAGACGCTTATAGGTCTTGCACTCTTGTCTCTCTTCGGGAGTCAGTTTGCGGTCGCGCTCAATGTCCTCAAGACACTTGTATACGTCAACATAGCAGGCTGTT
>JAFUVB010000087.1 GCA_017471245.1 Prevotella sp. | reverse complement strand
TATATATAAGGTACGCGTAAGGTAAACAAAATGCAAAATGAAGCAGAATGACAAAATGACAAAATGACAAAATGACTTTTCATTATTAAAAAAACTAAAATCCTATTAACAAAGTTTTTTTTTTTTTGTTTCATTCACTTTATATATATTTGCAAGCGTATTTATAATATTAAACTTAATTAGTTATGGAAACAACAAACAAAAAAATCAAAGGTTCGGCTGTCTACCTCGAAGACGGAGGGGTGATTTTCACACCCTATAACTCTTCACCGCAAAACAGCCCATGGAAAAAGAATACAAAATAATTTTGATTATAAATCTATGTTTCTTTGTGCTCTTGTCTGTGAAGATAGGAGCACATTTATTTTGTCACGTGCCACTTTTAGTATATTAGAAGCAAGAAGCAAGAGGCAAGAAGCAAGAGATATGCACAGAGATACAACGCCCTATGCTCATGCCTATATCATAGTTCTAATGCCAATATCATAGTTCTAATCTCTTGCTTCTTGCCTCTTGCCTCTTGCTTCTAAAAACCAATCTTCTCACCTCTAATCTACTAAAACTCAACGCTCTAAAACAAACGTATCCGATTGCACATGCTCACTGTCGGCACCAACCATGACGTGGAATTCCCCGGATTCTGAGACATACTGCAGGTCGCTGTTGTAGAAGCGGAGCATCTCTTCGGTGATATCGAATGCCACCACCTTGCTCTCGCCTGCCTTGAGATGAATTCGGCGGAATCCCTTCAGTTCCTTCACAGGTCGGGCTATGGATGCCACCGGGTCATGGAGATACAATTGCACGATCTCATCTCCATCGCGGCTGCCGCTGTTGGTAACCGTGACGCTGGCACGGATTTTCCCGTCTGGCTTCATTGAATGACGGTCAAGCGTCAGTGCTCCGTAAGAGAAAGTGGTGTAACTCAATCCGTAGCCGAAGGGGAAGACGGCATCCGATGGTGTGTCAATATAGTTCAGCCGGAATTTCCCAAACCACTCGCTGCTGTTGATGGGGCGCCCTGTTCTCAGATGGTTATAATAGAAAGGTTCCTGCCCGGTGGCTCTCGGGAACGATGTGGTGAGCTTGCCGCTCGGATTGACGTCGCCGAAAAGCACATCGCAGATTGCATCACCGCTCTCGCTGCCGCCGAACCATACATTCAGGATGGCAGGAATGTTCTCTTTTTCCCAAGTCATCACCACGGGACGCCCTGTGAAATAGACCACCACAATGGGTTTGCCCGTGGCTTTCAATGCCTTGAGCAATCGCAACTGTGTGTCCTGCAGATTTAGGTCTGCCCTGCTGGCTGACTCTCCTGACATTTCCTGACTCTCTCCGACAGCTGCCACAATCACGTCGGCTCCGGCAGCCACCTGCAAAGCCTCGTCAAGCAACTGCTTTTCCGTCCTTGCATCACGCATGCCCGTGTTTAAGAAAGCAGTATGCTGCTCTATCTTTTCATCCTCATAGAGGTTGCTGCCCTTAGCATAGCGAATCTCTGCATTTCCTCCGACCGCCTTGCGCATGGCATCGAGCAGCGTTGGATAGGCAATGGTACGGTCGGCAGAAGGCGACCACGAGCCGAGCATGTTCCCGCGAGCGTCGGCCATCGGACCAATCAGCGCTATCGTTCCCTTTCGCCTAAGGGGAAGGAGATTATCCTCGTTCTTGAGCAGCACAAAGCTTTCGGCAGCCACTTTCCGCGCGAAAGCCCTGCTGTCGTCGGTGAAGGTGACCTGCTTTCTTCGTTTCTCGCTGCTGCAATAACGGTAGGGATCTTCAAAGAGTCCGAGGTTCCACTTTGCCTCCAAAATGCGCCGGCAAGCCCGGTTGATGTCCTCCTCGTTGATTTTGCCTTCTTTGAGCGACTGTTCCAGCGTATTGACGAATCCCCGCGAACACATGTCCATGTCGGTCCCGGCCGTGAGCGCCCTTGCGGATGTTTCCTGCAGATTGCCGCATCCCCAGCTGCAAGCCTCTTCGATGGATCCCCAGTCGGTGACCACAAACCCTTGGAACTGCCACTGTCGGCGCAGCAGGTCGGTGAGTAGCCATCGGCTAAGCGTGGCAGGCACATAGTCGATTGTGTTGAAAGAAGACATCACGCTGCCGGTTCCAGCCTTCACAGCAGCCCGATAGGGAGGAAGATAGTCGTTGTACATCCTCACCCTGCTCATGTCCGTCACATTGTAATCCAGTCCCGACTCAGCGGCTCCATAGAGCCCGAAGTGCTTCATGCATGCCATCACCTCGTCAGTGGCATAGCTGCCGCCATGGGATTTATCCCTCTGGTACCCACGTATATAGGCTTCTGCCATGCAACTTCCGAGATAGGGATCCTCGCCGGCGCTCTCAGCAATACGTCCCCATCGGGCATCACGGGCGATATCCACCATCGGACTGAATACCCAACAGATGCCGTCGGCAGCCGCCTCGGTAGCGGCAATGCGCGTGCACCGCTCCACGGCCTCCATATCCCATGTACACGCCAAGGCAAGCGGAATGGGGAATACCGTGCGGTAGCCGTGGATCACGTCAAGTCCGAAAATGAGCGGGATGCCCAAGCGGCTCTTTTCAACGGCATATTTCTGAACCTCGCGTATCTTGTCGGCATTCATCAGACTGAGATAAGCGCCCACAAGACCGTTCTTCAAGTCTTCTTGCTCCACGCCCTTCTTGCCGATGCCGGTATTGATATTGCCCGCATCAATCAGATTCAGCTGCCCGATTTTCTCTTGAATCGTCATCAGCTTCATCAGGCTGTCTATGAAGCCACGGCCGTCGCCTCTCACTTCTAAAAAAGAAGCACGCGCCGATGCTGCCGTCACTGCGAGCAGCACCGCTATGAACAATCTCTTTTTCATATCTTCCATATCATTAAGTTATCATCCTTTGTTGCAAAAGTACGAAAATATGGTGTAAATGCAAAACAATCTACCCTATTTTAATGATGTTATTTCCGATTTAGGGTTTTCCGCTTGGGATAATTACCGATTTTTGGGTATTGCCCACGTCGGGCAAAGGCTTTACCTTTGCAGCGCAAAAAAGGGCTTTATGAAAAAATTGTTTTCGATCATTACGATTGCCGCAGCCGCCATGGCGGCTCCACAGGTTGCCAGCGCTCAGGTGAACGCGGCTGACAGCGTGATGCAGCATGCCGGGGGCAAAAGGCTGAGCGTGGGTGGATATGGCGAGGTGGCATTGAGCCGCATGATGTATAGCGACCACGTGAATCGCTACAGCACTCCTGCCAACTATAAGAATGACCCTTCGCACGGTAAGTTCGACATTCCTCATGCAGTGATCTACTTAGGCTATGACTTCGGCAAAGGCTGGACACTGGGTACGGAAATAGAATTCGAGCACACGGGAACGGGAAGCACCATTGAGAATGAGGCCGACGAGGCTGCTGAATGGGAAAGCGAGCAGGAGAAAGGCGGCGAGGTGGAGCTGGAGCAGTTCTGGATCAACAAGCGGTTCTCGCGCGCTGCTAACCTCAAGATAGGTCATTTCGTGGTTCCCGTGGGACTGAACAATGCTCACCATGAACCGCTGAACTTCTTCACGGTATACCGCCCTGAGGGCGAGAACACCATCCTGCCGTCAACGTGGCACGACACAGGCATTTCATTTTGGGGGCGCTCCGGCAAATTGCGCTATGAAGTGGATTTCGTGGCAGGTCTCAATGCCATGCTGTTCAACCGCGACAAATGGATTCACCATGGCGCAGGATCACCGTTTGAGTTCAAGCCCGCCAACCAATACGGCGCTGCGGCACGCATCGACTATGATGCATTCCCCGGTATGCGCATCGGCATGAGCGGCTACTACGGCAACTCTGCCCACAACACGTTCCCCAACGACATCAAGGGTGAGGGTAAGCCATACGACAAAGTGAAAGGAACTGTAGCCATTGGTTCCATCGACTTTACGCTGAACCGGTGGAACTGGATCGTGCGCGGACAGGCTGACTATGGCTATGTGGGCGATGCCGCCGCCCTGAACACTATCAAGGATGCAAAATCGCATGCCAGCAACTCCCCCGTGAAGAGTGCCATGGTTGGGAAGAATGCCGTCAGCATGGGCATCGAGGCAGGCTACGACATTTTCTCTCAGATTGCCAGTATGAGAAGCGACCGCCAAAGACTTTTGGCTTTCGTGCGCTACGAATACTACGACAGCTATATCCCTGAGAAGAACAAGAGCCAGTTCGACTACACCAACGTGAACCGCATTACCGTGGGCATCAACTACTATCCCGTGCCGCAGATTGCCGTGAAGGCCGACTACAGCAATCGCATCCTGAAGAATCCATACAACAACGAGCCGAGCATCAACATCGGCATTGCCTACGAGGGGTTCTTCCTTTGACAACGAGAATACATCAACAATTTTATACCAATTAAAACAATGAAAAAGATTTTTAAGTACGCACTGCTGTTTGCAGCTGCCTTCACCATGAGCGCTTCTTTCTGCTCTTGTGGTGACGATGATGATGACGAAGGTCAGGAACTGACAGAGAAAGAACTTGCCATGAAGGATATTACGGCTCAGTATGTGGAGAACGTGATCTATCCCATCTACTCATCATTAGCAAGTCAGACTGACGATCTCTACAACAAGCTGGTGAGCGCCAAGGCGAAGTATCGCGCAGGCAGCATCACGCAAAGCGACATCGACCAGATATGCACCACATTCCTGAATGCACGCTCAGCATGGGAAAGCAGCGAGGCATTCCTCTATGGGGCAGCCACCGACTTCGGCATCGACCCGCACATCGACACATGGCCGCTCGACCGTGTGGCACTTGCCAAGGCTCTGAGCAACAAAGAAGTGATTGAAGACCTTGACGACCTCGACGGCGACGGTATCGACAATGCCCGCCTGAATGTGGGTGAGCAGCAGCTTGGTTTCCATGGCATCGAGTTCATCATCTTCCGCGATGGCAAGAACCGCACCGTCAGTGCCTTGAAGGGTGTGGAAACCGACGAGGCTTTTGCCGGACGCAACATCACTGGCGAGGAGGAACTGGTGTTTGCAGCAGCTGTTGCCGGCGACCTGCGCGACAAGTGCTTCCAGTTAGAGGTAAGCTGGTTGGGCGACAATGCTCCCAAGGCTCACCGCGACCGTGTGGAGGAGTGCGAGTTTAACACAACCGTCGTAGGCAGCGACTTCTCCTACGGTGAGAACATGCTGAACGCAACACAGTTAGGCAGCACCATGACCACCTGGCGCCGCGTGATGAGCACCATTCTCGTGGCGGGATGCAGCAACATCTGCGCCGAGGTTGCCGGTCAGAAAATCGGACAGGCCTACTTAGGCACCGACCTCGACTATATCGAATCTCCCTATAGCCAGAAGTCGTATTTCGATTTCTTCGACAACATCAGCAGCATTCAGTATAGCCTGAACGGACAGCAGAGCAGCCAGCCCCATGCCAATTCCATCATGGCATACCTGCAGAAATACAACAGCAGCATGGCTTCTGAACTGAAAGCAAAGCTCGATGCTGCCCTGAATGCCCTCACCAAAGCCAAGGCAGGCACTCCTTTCGTGTTGGAGCCTCACAGCGCCAATGCAAAGGCTGCCATGGATGCCATCAACGAACTGGATGACGCGCTGAACGAAGCCTCAAGCTGGATTGCTGCAAACTGATCATCCTAAGAATAAGTAGATGAACACCTTTATCTTATATTAAAACAACGGATTTTACGGATTCAACGGATTTCACGGATTAAACAGATGTTTTTTACCAGTATGGCGTGAATCCGTAAAATCCGTGAAATCCGTTGTTTTGAAAATATAATAGATTGTATAAACTAAATATGAATAGTTATTTATATATAATGAAACTACTGAACAAAACAAGCCTTTTGATGTTGAGCGCTGCATGCTGCATGGTTTTGACATCAGCATGCAACGACAAAGACGATGATGCGGAGAATCTCGCCGACGAGACAAGCTATATAGGAAAAGCCGTCGGTAACTTCTCTGCCGAGGAATGGTATGTTGGCGGATTGTTGGGAACCACCGACAATGTCACCGCAGGGTGCTATGAGGATGAGACTCCCGCCGTCACGCAGATGGGATTGTCTGAAGCCTTCAACCGTGGCGAACAGTTCTTTGAAAGGAACGTCACGGAGTTTCAGCCACCGTTCAACGGCCTGGGCCCCGCCTACGTACGCAAGTCATGCCTCGACTGCCATCCCGGTTATGGTCACGGCAAGCGTGTAACGAAATACAATGCCGAATGGGGCAACGGCTACCTGCTGGTGGTCTATCACCCTGTTGACGGAATGAACAGCGACGACGGTCCCTATGTCAGCGAAGTAACAGGCATGCCTCAGACACGAGCCGTGAGTCCGTTCCTGCCACCTATCGAAGAGTCGGGCATCCATCTCGACTGGCTCACGCTCTCATCCATGGGCGAAGGCAGCGAGATTTCTGCCACACAATTCCCTGACGGAGAGAAATATCAGCTCATCTATCCCGAGTTGAGCATCGACCGATCGGCATTCAACACCAATCCCACGCCCTGGGAGACAGGCAACGGTGCCGTGGCATTCCGATTAGAGAGCACCATCGGCATTCCGGGAACAGGATTGCTCGATGCCATTCCCGACGATTCCATCAAGGCACAATATCAGCGCGAAGCTCCCTATGTGGAACTGAATCCCGATTTCTGGGACAAGGAGAAGAACGACTGGGCTGATAAAGCCATGTATGAGAATGCCAGCAGTGGCACAGAGAAGGTGAACCGCATCAAGAAATTCACATACGCCATGACTCGCGGCAGCTTGCAAGACGGTGCCGGAGCCAACGCCATCTGGAACATCACCAACGTGAGCCGCAGCGACCGGCCGAAGCTCTACACCACTGATGCCTGGGCATTGGCTATGTCGGAGAACAAGAATGTGATTGCCAAGATCAAGGATGATCCGTCTTCTCCCTACTATGCCGACGGAACGGATGAGGGTATTGCCGATGCCGTGAAGAACCTGCTCTCGCCTGCCACCAACCAGTTCAACAACAAATGGCACAACTTTCAGCCGGAAATGACAGACAATAATTTCTGGGCTTTCCAGGTGTGGCACCGCGGACTGGCTATTCCCCGTGCTCGCAACCTGCAAGACAAAGAGGTGCAGCGCGGCAAGGAGGTGTTTATGCAGATTGGCTGCGCTGCCTGCCATCGCCCGTCGTGGAAGACCACTACCGACGACTGCTGGATTCCAAGCATCATCACCAGTCAGAACCTGCAGCTGCCACGCTATCAGAATCAGACCATCTGGCCATACACCGACATGGTGCAGCATCGACTCTATATGAAAAACGGTATCCACGGAACATGGTGCCGAACCACTCCGCTGTGGGGACGTGGCTTGAGTCTGATCAACACGGGTGCTGAAGACCGCCTGCACGACTGCCGCGCACGCAATGAGATAGAGGCTATCTTGTGGCATGGCTACACCAAGAACTCCGATGCCTACGAGAGTGCGCTGAAGTTCTACAAGCTGCCCAAGGCCGACCGCGATGCCGTGGTGAAATTCCTGCGCGCCATCTGACATTCACTCATTCCACTAAAAAAACATGAAGAAGATTCTTTCAATTCTCTACGTCGTGGTGATTCTCTGCATGGGAATCGCCACGATTGTTGAAAAATACGAAGGCACGGAATATGTGCAGGCGAGCATCTACGGCTCGTGGTGGTTCTCCGTCCTGTGGGCGTTGCTCGCCAGCGCAGGCATAGCCTGGTTTGTCGGCAGGAGGGTTAAAAGAATCTCCGTAGTGCTGCTCCATCTGTCGTTTGTCATCATTCTCCTTGGAGCCTTGCTCACTCATCTCACCGCGAAGCAGGGTATGATGCATCTGCGCGTGGGCGAAACAGCTCGTCATTATGCGCCTGCGGATGCGCCTGCCGACACGACGGCTTTACCCTTCAGCATCAGGTTAGACCAGTTCGCCACCCGCTATCACGAAGGCACGCACGCTGCATCCGACTATATCTCAACCGTAACCATTCTCCACGGCAAAGAGCAGGAGAAGGGTACGGTGGCGATGAACAAGATTCTTTCTTTCCGCGGCATCCGATTCTACCAGAGCAGTTTCGACGAGGACATGGGCGGCAGTTGGCTTTCAGTGAACAGCGATCCTTGGGGCATTCCCGTCACCTATACCGGCTATGCCTTACTCTTCATCGCTCTCTTGTGGATATTGGTTGACCCGAGGGGAGCTTATCGCAAAGTGATTCGTGAGGCAAAGGGCATTGGGGCGGAAAATGTGGAAACGGAGAAGCAGGATTCTCCGCGCCGAGGCGGCAGACCTTGGCTTCGCCGCATGGCGGTAGCGGCGGCGGTGCTCGTTACGGTCATCGCCGTGCTGATCTTTCGCGGAAAGCCGAAGGAGAGTGTGTCTGCCCCCGTTCTTCCGAAAGAAACTGCTGCCGAATTCGGCAAACTGAACATTTTGTATAACGACCGCATCTGCCCGCTACAGACCTTCGCCCTCGACTTCACCAAGAAGCTCTATGGCAAACGTTCTTACCGGGGATGCTCTGCCGAGCAGGTGCTCACGGGTTTCATCTTCTGGGGAGAAGAATGGAGCCGCGAACCCATCATCAAGACCAAGGGAGCCGTAAGAGAGCAGTGGCAACTGCCCAAGTATTGCAGCGTGAACACGTTCTTCAATGCTGACATGGGCGGCTATATTCTCGGTCCCGACTTGCAGGAATACTATCAGGGCAACAACGACAAATACCACAAGGATGTTGCAAAGATCGACGATAAGCTCAGCCTCATCATGCAACTGCGCCAAGGCAAGCCCTTGAAGATATTCCCGTTCAAGGGCGACTGGTATAGTCCCACCGACAAGATGCCTGCCGACATGGAACCAGAGCGGCAAGAATACATGGCGAACATCTTCTCTCTGCTCTATCAGGATGCGCTCACGGGCAACCACGGCGAGATGAACGAGGCATTAAGCAAGATGCAGAAATACCAAGTCAGATATGGAGGCAATGCCCTTCCCTCAGCAACGAAGGTCAAGGCAGAGCGCATCTATAACCGCTTCCCCATCGCCACCATCCTCTTCATGCTCAATCTCACCTTGGGGTTCCTGAGCATGGCTGCATTCTTCCGAAGCAGGAAGAGTGTCAGTAGCCAATGGATAGGCAAGTATGCTTTCCCGCTCATACTCCTTTTATCCTTCGTTTTGCTGACGGGTTGCTTGGCGTTGCGCTGGATCATCTCGGACAACGTTCCCATGTCGAATGGCTATGAAACCATGTTGCTCATGGCATGGATCATCATGCTCATGTCGCTGCTCATCTTCCGTCGCTTCCCCATCATCATCACCTTCGGTTTCCTGCTGTCGGGATTCTTCCTGTTGGTGAGTCATATCTCACAGATGGATCCGCAAATCACCCATATCATGCCCGTGCTTTCATCACCGCTGCTCACTTTCCATGTCAGCATCATCATGACAGCCTATTCACTGCTGTCGGTCACATTCATTTGCGGAGTGGCGTTTTTGGTTAGAAGCAAGAGGCAAGAAGCAAGATTGGGGAAGCAAGAAGCAAGAGGCAAGAAGCAAGAGATTAGTATTGAGAAGAATAGAGGGGAGAGGATTAGAGGGGAGTATTTTAGAGGGGAGAGGCAAGAGGACTCGCTCTTTGTGCTTTCGCGTCTCTTTCTCTACCCTGCCCTCACCTGCTTGGGCTTTGGCATCTTCATAGGAGCCATCTGGGCAAACATATCATGGGGAACCTACTGGAGCTGGGACCCGAAAGAGACATGGGCACTGATCACCTTCATGGTCTATGGCATCGCCGTTCACCATAAGTCGCTGCCATGGCTTGCCAAGCCGCTTGGCTATCATCTGTTCATGACCTTGGCATTCCTCACCATCCTCATGACCTATTTCGGAGTGAACTATTTCCTCGGAGGAATGCATTCGTATGCGTAGAGGGTGAGAAGCAAGAGGCTTTTTTAGAGGCAAGAAGCAAGAGGCAAGAAGCAAGAAGCTCATTTATTCTATCGGCAAATTGCAAAGTTCATTGAGCAATCCTTAGACTGCTTAATTCCAATTGGCGCAAAAAATATTAAAAATCATTAAATCGCGAAGAATTGGAAACCTTAATGCTTTCGTTATCATCAATTTAGATGTAACTTTGCAAAAAATTTCAAGATCAGGACTAAAGGTATTAATATTATATAATAATAAATTAAGGTATTATGAAGATTGAGAAAATCCATGCAAGAGAAATCCTCGACTCAAGAGGTAATCCTACAGTAGAATGTGAAGTAACATTGGAAAACGGCGTGATGGGTCGCGCTGCCGTACCATCAGGTGCATCCACCGGCGAGAACGAGGCTTTGGAGCTTCGCGACGGTGACAAGGGCCGCTATTTAGGCAAGGGCGTTCTGAAGGCCGTTGAGAATGTAAACAATATCATTGCTCCCGCCTTGAAGGGCGACTGCGTGTTCAACCAGCGTGGTCTCGACATGAAGATGCTGGAGCTCGACGGCACTCCCACCAAGAGCAAGCTCGGTGCCAACGCCATTCTGAGTGTTTCTTTGGCTGCTGCTCAGGCTGCTGCCAAGGCTCTTAACATTCCTCTCTATCGCTATATCGGCGGTTGCAACAGCTACACCATGCCGCTTCCGATGATGAACATCGTGAACGGTGGTGCTCACTCTGACGCTCCCATCGCTTTCCAGGAGTTCATGATCGGTCCGGTTGGTGCCACATCCATCAAGGAGGCTGTCCGCATGGGTGCTGAGGTGTTCCACAACCTCGCCAAGCTGCTCAAGGCTCGCGGACTTTCAACAGCCGTAGGTGATGAGGGCGGCTTCGCTCCTAACTTCAACGGCATTGAGGATGCACTCGACACCATCATGGCTGCTATCAAGGCTGCCGGTTATGAGCCGGGCAAGGACGTGAAGATTGCCATGGACTGCGCTGCCAGCGAGTTCGCCGTATGCGAGGATGGCAAGTGGTTCTACGACTATCGCCAGCTGAAGAACGGCAAGCAGAAGGATCCCAACGGAAAGAAACTCTCTGCCGAAGAGCAGATTGCCTATCTCGAGGAGCTCATCAACAAGTATCCTATCTACTCTATCGAGGACGGTCTCGACGAGAACGACTGGGAGAACTGGGTGAAACTGACAGAGAAGGTGGGCGACAAGTGCCAGCTCGTGGGCGACGACCTGTTCGTTACCAACGTGAAGTTCCTGCAGAAGGGTATCCAGATGGGCGCTGCCAACAGCATCCTCATCAAGGTGAACCAGATTGGCTCACTCACCGAGACACTCGATGCCATCGAGATGGCTCACCGTCATGGCTATACCACCGTTACTTCTCACCGCTCTGGCGAGACAGAGGATACCACGATTGCCGACATCGCCGTGGCTACCAACAGTGGACAGATCAAGACTGGTTCACTTTCTCGTACCGACCGTATGGCTAAGTACAACCAGCTCATCCGCATTGAGGAGGAACTGGGCTGCACAAGCGCTTACAAGTATACGAAGCTGAAGTAAAAGAACCTTCAAAAAAAATCAGGCTGCTCTTCACACGAAGGGCAGCCTGATTTTTTTAGAAGGTTCTTTAGAGGTGAGAAGTCAGAGGTGAGAGGTGAGAGAATAGAACTAAGATATTGGCATGAATATGGGATACAACATCTCAGTGCATATCTCTCACCTCTGACTTCTCACCTCTCACCCCTAAAAAAACATAGATTTGTAGGGCAAAAGCGTATGTTTTGATGCCCAAAAGCAGAGATTTTGAAGGCTGAAAGCATAGGTATTGGGGTGCAGAAGCATAGGTATTGGGGTGCAGAAGCATAGGTATTGGGGTGCTGAAAGCATAGGTATTGGGGGGCAGAAGCATAGGTTTTCCAGGCATCTGGTATTGGCATCGGCTTGCATCAGATGGTGCTTACTATGATAAACTCGAAAAAAACACCTCCATAGATAAAAAAAAGAAATGAAACGTAGTTGCGCGTAAGTAACTGACAGAATGCTCTTTAGCAAAATCTCTGCGTTACTCGCTGCGTTACCTGCTGCGTTACCAACTGCGTATTTTCATTGACCATTTATGATTGACCATTGACCATTATTCATTAGACATTGCTTGTTGACTCTTGTCAAAAAGTAAAAGCTTCCGCTTAATATATTTTGAGTTTAGTATCTAATGCACAATGTTCAATGGTCAATGGTCAATGGTAAATAGTCAATGTTCAATGGTCAATGGTCAATCATAAATGGTCAATGAAAATACGCAGTTGGTAACGCAGCAGGTAACGCAGCAGATGACACTTGTTTTTTGTTAAAAAGCATATTATCAACATCTTACGCGCAGCGACACTTCAATCCCTTTTTTTAGCATGGGGGAGTATTCGCAAGACGGCATTGCATGTGATTATTATTGTATAACAAATCTTAAATTCAGACGCAAACAGATTAATTTTCATTAACGGCAAAACCTATTTGTGGCAGTATTACCGTTTTTTATCGTTACTTTGCACAACCTGTTGGAGGCTGCATCACACTGACTGCCCGTCAAGACAACAGAACAACTCATTGCAAGAAACAATATGGAACCACGGATTCATCCTTTGCAAGCCACCGTTGAACCGCCCAAACTGTTCACCTACCCCTTCTGCTATGAGCCGCATCCGCTTTGCATGATGGCGGCCAAGGAGGTGCAGGCATATATTGCCACCCATCCGCAGCTGAAAGAAGATGCCGACAGGGGGAAGATGTTCGGCGTTTTGGTGGTGAGAACACCCCAATTGGGGTTCCTCGCCGCCTATTCCGGCCTGCTTGCAGGCAGGAACGACTGGTCGTGGTTTGTGCCGCCGGTGTTCGATGCCCAACAGCCCGAAGGCTATTTCAAGACCAACGAGGCACTGATATCCGAGAAGAACCGCCACATCAGCCAGTTGGAAGAGCAGCTCGCAGCCATGCATCAGGATGAAGCCTATCTGCAAACGAAGGAAACCGTCAGCCGTCTCATTGCCCAGCATGAGCAGCAAATGCGCGCTGCCAAGGCGATGCGCGACCTGCGCCGACTGCAACACAACATCCCGCCCGAGGAAAATGCGGCGCTCGTCAGGGAGAGCCAGTTCATGAAAGCAGAGATGCGGCGCATCAAAAACCGCTGCGAGGAGATGGAACGCCCGTGGAAAGAGAAGGAAGAAGCGCTGAAACAAGAGATTCAGCAACTCAAACATGAGCGCCACAAGGATTCCGACTCACTGCAGCGATGGCTCTTCAGCCAATACCGCATGCTGAATGCACAGGGCGAAGAAAAGGATTTGATGCAGATATTCAACAGCCGACAGCCTCTCAACGAGCCGTCGCAGCGCATCATTCCGCCCGCAGGCAGCGGCGACTGCTGTGCTCCCAAGCTGTTGCAATATGCCTATCAGCACCACTGGCAGCCCCTTTGCATGGCGGAATTCTGGTGGGGTGACACCCCGAAGGCGGAGATCCGCCATCATCTGAACTATTATCCTGCATGCCGCAGCAAGTGTCTGCCCATCCTCACATGGATGATGCAGGGTCTCCATGTGGAACCGAATCCCATGGATGAGTGCCGCTCCGATCACCGCATGGATGATCTGATTGTCTATGAAGATGATTCTATAGCGGTGATCAACAAACCTGCCGGCATGCCGTCAGTGCCGGGAAAGATCGGGCGGAAGTCGTTGGAAACCATGCTGCGCGAGCGTTGGCACGACGATGTGAACCCCTTGATCGTTCACCGTTTAGACATGGAGACGTCGGGACTGATGGTGGTTGCCAAGACGAAATGGGCGCATCAGGTGCTGCAAAAGCAATTTTTGGAGCATCTGGTAAAGAAAACCTACGTCGCCCTGCTTGAGGGGATGCCCGTGGGGAAAGCCCTCGCCGGCACCATCAGGCTCCCCCTGCGCCCCGACATCGACAACCGCCCGCGCCAGTTGGTCGATTTTGAGCATGGCAAAGAGGCGGTGACAGAATATGAGATACAGCCTACCCCGCCCCATTCTGCGCAGAAACCGCTCATCATCCTGCGCCCCCTCACCGGCCGCACCCACCAGCTGCGCGTGCATTGCGCCCATCGGCAAGGGTTGGGCATGCCCATCCTGGGCGACGAGCTCTACGGTCATCCCTCTGAACGTCTCTGCCTGCATGCAGAAACGCTCACCTTTGTCCATCCAAGAACCGGTGAGCGTCTCTCTTTCACACAACCTGCACCCTTCTGATTTCACATCAGAAAGGCGCTCTCGTCCAGTCAGTTCGTGTTATTCGTTCATATAGATCCAGATAAAGGTCTTTCCTTCTGCCTGAGTCTGGTCGCCTTCTTCTGAAGGATCAACAAGTATCGAACCGTCGAGCAGCTGCAATGCCTCTGTCAACTTGATATTCAAAGCGGGAACAACATACAGTTTCTTTTCCATAACGTCATTTCTTTAGGATTTTCTTTCCGTTGACTATCACTATGCCCTTATAGCTGCGACCCACGCGCTGGCCGTTCATGTTATACGCAGGAGCCTCTGTGCCTTCGTCGGTTGCCACTTTGCCAATGCCCGTTGCCATCTCTTCGTCGGTCCACAACAGCACGATGCTCTTCGCTGAGCCATTGATCACTGTCGATTCCACTGGCAGGTAAGCCCTGTTGGCGGGCATCTTAATCGACCCTTCTGCCTCGGCTATCTTGATGAACTTGCCGTCTTTGAGCATGAAGTTGGTATAGTCGCCGCTGGTTTGGTCGATATGGGCAGACTCCACCACGGCCACCAGCGTGTTGTTGTCGGGTGCCGTTGCCTCATCCGTGCTCGGCAGCAGCGTGAACGATGCTTCGCCCTCGCCTTTCAGCAGAATGCCGGTCTCGGCAGGCACGATGTTGCCGCTGATATCCTCCACGTTCACATACAGGCGGCTTCCGCTCTGCTTCATGGTTGTGGTATAGTGAGGCGTCAAGCCTTCGGGAAGCGCCATGGCAGTGGCAGCACTGAACGTTCCAACACCCGATGCGGGAACGGTATAGCGGAACAGACTGCCCGACACCTTCTCGCTCCACGCACCTTTCGAGTCGCCCACGCGCCAATAGATGGTATGTTCGCCTGCCGTCAGCTTGCTCACGTCAATGGTAACCGTGCCGTTGTCGCCCTCAACATCGGCAGTCTGACAGTTGTCTGTGTCGTTGTCGAACCAATACAAGCATCTCACTATCGTGGATTCCGCATCTTCCTGATCCGATGGAATGAGGAAGTATTGCGTCACGGGACTGCTCCACACTCCTTCATCGTCTTTCACGCGAACCGTAAGCCTGTGCGCACCGATTGGCAAAGATGAGATATCGATAGTGGCTACCGATGCGTCCAAAGTCTGGCGGTTGGCAATGTCGCCGTCGATCCAGTATTCGCGCGCTGCAATAGATGATGCCGCAGCCTGATTCGGGCGCGGAATGACGAAATACTGTGTCACGGGACTGCTCCACACACCTTCATTGTCTTTCACGCGCATGGTGAAGCTGTGAAGACCATAATCAAGAGCCGAGATATCGATAGAGGCAACCGACTCGCCCAGCGTCAGGCGGTTGGCAATGTCGCCGTCTATCCAGTATTCGCGCTCTGCAATGCTCTGCCCCCATGATGCCGCAGTCAAAGCTACGGCAACGGCAAGCAGTAAATATCTGATTCTTTTCATCGTAATTACGTTCTAATGGTTATGAACAATGAACTCATCTCACTTCAGCTTCGTAAGTCACTTTCAGGTTGTCCCTGTCGGGAACGTTCAAGAGCATACTCTTCACCACCGGTGTGCGGGGAGCCTTGCTCCAGCCGCTGCCGCCACGAATGCCAACCTCTGTTCCGTCATCACCAATCCAGTTGTCCTGCTTCAATTCGTAGGTGCGGGTAGCTGTATAAGAGTAATTGCGAACATTGGGAGAGTCTGAGAACATATCATCTACTCCCAAATAGCAGTTTCTGAAAATGTTGTTGTTTTTAGCTGCGTCACCATATAATATAGTGACAATGCAGTTGGTCACCGTGGCTCCCGTAGTGCCGCCATTGCCTTCAAAGGCACCGTAGTCAGCATATGCACCTATCCTTCTGTATGAAAGAATGCTGTTCTTCAATGTGTAACCGCCTACATATCCTGTTACAAAGCAGTGGTCTACCAACACAGAGCTGGTCGTGCCGAAACAAGTAATATCACCGAAAACCATGCTGTTCTGGATCAATATGTTCTCTGCAACATAGCCATTCCCGGCAGAAAAGCCTCCAGTGAAGATGCATTCCTTGATAACACAGTTCTTGGAATTTGCGTTATGGGCAAACCCGCTTTTAACAAAGCAACGCACGAGCTCCAGACCTTCCACGGTTGAAGCATTTGCAAGGTTGAATGAACCGTTTATGTTCACTCCTTCGATGTGTACATCTTTGAGGGTCTGATCGGCAACGCCTACCAGCAGATTGCCCATAATCAGAGTTACATCGGTTCCTGTTGTCTCGTCTTTCTCGAATCCGGCACCATAGATGGTTACCGACTTCGTGATGGTGGTGGTGTTGAAACCACCTGAAGAAAGCGTGATCACGTCGCCGTCGGCTGCTACCTCATGCGCCTGCACCAAGGCAGTCACGCCTGAAAAGAGCGTCACCTGGTCGCCATGCTGCAACGTGGCGTTCACTACATCGTTCTGTGCCTTGGCAATCACTGCGCAGCCAAGGACGAAAAGGGTAAAAAATAATTTTTTCATTTTGCTTTTCTTTTTGTTAGTATATTAAATATGTATGATGCAAAGATAGCAAAAACGAAGTGCGGGGAACTTACAATAATAAAAAAACGACTAACAATTCTTGTTTTGTTAGTCGTTTTCGCTTTCTTTCTGCAGCCATTCGCGGGGTGTCATGCCAGTAAATGACTTGAATGTCCTGAAGAAAGAGGTCTCGTTGGCAAAGCCCGACTGTATGCAGAGCGAGGCTATTTTCGTTTCGGGCTGGCGGCGGAGCAGCTCCTTGGCATGGCTCACACGGAAGCGGTTGACATATTGTATGAACGAGCAACCCTCATTCGCGCGGATGCAGTCAGACACATAACGGCTGTTGGTGGCAAGCAGCTCTGCCACATCGGATACCTTCAGTTCGCTCTTCAGGAAGAGTTGCTCTTCCTTCATCAGGCGGCTGATCTGCTTCATCAGCTGTTCTTGCGCATCAACGGCAAGGTTCGTGCCGGTGCCATCGCCGGCTTCAATTTTCTCAGTCTCCGTTTCCTGCTCCGGCATGGATGCTTTCTTGCTGCGGTGATGGCGGAAGATGAGATACAAGAATACCAGTGCCGCCAACACCAACAGGGCTATCACCCACGGCAGGATGCCGACCGACGTGCTGCTTGCAGCCACTGAACCGCTCATCCTGAGCAGGAACACTTTATTGGAAGGTGCGAAATTATCACTTAATGAGCCGCCTGCCATCAACAGATTTCCATCAGGAGTAAGCACGGGTTTGCTGAAACTGTCTGCGGGTAGTGGGTCGGTGTAATAAAGCGTCATGGGAGCTCCTGCGCCGCCCACTGCCTTGCCATATTCCAAACAGAGCACAAAGAAACGGTGATCCATGTCAAAGCCGCACACGTATGCAAGCTGCGATTGCTTGTCAACGATAACGGGAGTGGAATAG
This sequence comes from Prevotella sp., assembly GCA_017471245.1. GTDB lineage: Bacteria > Bacteroidota > Bacteroidia > Bacteroidales > Bacteroidaceae > Prevotella. Next base: position 11,426 of record JAFUVB010000087.1, on the reverse strand, counting down.
ATTATCTTCCCCCACTTGGTCTCCATGGGAATGGGACTTGATGTGGGCAGAATGGAAAACTCCACAGGCACAGCGCCGGATGGAGCGGCAACAGAACGTACTCGCGCTATCGCCATCTGACCGTTCTTGTCGCTAACGGGCAGCAGATATGAATAGTCTCCTCGTTCCTCATCGCCTATTGATGATGCATCGCACTGGAAACTATATAAAAAGCGCAATGGCTTCCATGTCTGCAAAAAGGGAACAGTGAAGGGGTCGCCCAGCAAGCGATCCACCAACGAATCGCTGATGTGAACACCCTTGGTGGACAAATTACCCAGAACGATGGCATCATTCTCGGCAATCCTGAGCATGTAGGGGTATGCGCGCTGCACGGATGTCTGCTTCACGTGGGTGAAAAACTTGCTGCCGTCGAACATCTCTATCCCATCGTCGGCATACCAGTTGCCGGCAATGGCCACCCTGCCGCTGTCAATCTCCACTCCGTTAGCCAGGCTTCGCTTCTGGTCTAAGCAGCCAAAGCCAGTGAAGGTATGCGTTTCGGGGTCGTACATCTCCACGGAAAAGGTCTGTCCGATGCCTAATGCCTGCTCATGTCCGCCGCCGAGCAGCACCTTTCCCGATTTCAGAGCCACACAAAGTGCGTCGTCGTGCTCATACACCATCTGCGCCAAATGCCAGCTCCCGCTCTTAAAATACTCTGCCGTGGCTGTGGGAACGAAGCCGTTGGTGTGTCCGCCGAACACCACATATTCACCATTCAGGCACAGCGTGGCATGCCCTGAACGGGGAACAATCAAATCAGGAAGCTGCTCCACCTGCATTTTCACTATCCTGCATGATGACTGCCGCGCCTTTTTGGGCGCATCAGTAGCGTATGCATCTGCCGTCAGCAACACACTGAACATGAAAAGCAGAAAGGATTTCATATCTGTAGGATGAAGCATTCGTTTGGTTTGTGTGCAAAGATATGAAATCCTCTCCATATTGCCAAAGGATTTGTAATATTTTTTTTATTTTTAGAAGCAAGAGGCAAGAAGCAAGAGGTTTTTTAGAAGCAAGAGGCAAGAAGCAAGAAGCAAGAGATTAGAACTATGGTATAGGTATTAGAATAGAGCTTTGCATCTCAGTACATTTCTCTTGCTTCTTGCCTCTTGCCTCTTGCTTCTAAAAGACTTGCCTCTTGCTTCTTAAAATGCCTCTTGCCTCTTGCTTCTATAACAAGAACATCAGCATCACCTGCACGATGATGACACGGAGAAACATGCCTAAGGGGTAAACGGTGGCATAGCTCACTGAAGGTGAGTCGCCCTCAATGGTATCGTTGGCATAGGCAAGCGCCATGGGATTAGCCATCGATCCACAAAGAATACCGCAGATGGTGCCGAAATCAAACTTCTTCATGCGCAACGCAACAGCACCGACCAGGAGAACGGGAACAATGGTGAGCAGGAAACCTACACCCACCCACAGAAGTCCTTCAGGGCGCACTACGGTTTCAAAGAAATGTGCACCGCTGTCTAATCCCAAACATGCTAAATAGAGCGACAGTCCTAACTTGCGGAGCATGAGCGAGGCGCTGCGCGTGGTATAGGTGATGAGATGGAAGCGCGGCCCGAAGGCTCCCACAAGGATACCTACGATAATCGGACCTCCTGCCATTCCCATTCTCACGGGAATGCTCATGCCTGGCAGGTTCAGCGGAACGGCTCCCAAGGCAAGACCGAGGATGATGCCGATGAAGATGGCGGCGAGATTGGGTTCGTTCAGGCTTCTTACGGAATTGCCGAAGAAGGCTTCCACGGCATCCACTGCCTTCGGGTCGCCCACGATGTGCAGCCGGTCGCCATATTGCAGGCGCAGGTCGGGCGTAGCGAGCAGCGTGATGTCGCCACGGGTGATACGACTGATGTTCACCCGATAGGTCTGTCTCACATGGAGGTTTCCTAACCGTTTGCCATTGAGCATCGGTCGTGTGAGCACCACCACCTTGCTCTCCATCTTCGTGTCTAATGCGTTCCAGTCTATCTCGTCGCGGTTCCAGTCTTCCTGTTGTATCCGCTGCCCGAAGAGTATCTCCAAGGCATCCACCTCGTCTTTCTTCGTCACCACCATCAGCCGGTCGTGCTGCTGCAGGCGCGTGGCAGACTTTGGCACAATCACCTCATTGTCTCTCCAGATGCGGGAGATGATAAACCGGAAATGCGTCATGGCGGCAATCTCAGCAATGTTCTTCCCTTGCAAGGCAGGGTTCACCACGTTGAAACGTGCTATGAAAGTCTCGTTTTCTTCGTTCTCATGGCTGAGCCTCAGGTCGCTGGCTTTCACCAACAGCTTTCGCAACACCAGAATGGCCAAGATCACTCCCACCACACCGAGCGGATAGGTGACGGCACACGCCAGCGCTGCTCCGCTTTGCGGCAGTCCCATCTGGGCAAGCGTCTGCTGGGCGGCTCCCAATGCGGGGGTGTTGGTTGTGGCTCCGCAGAGCAATCCAGCCATGTCAGGCAGGGAGATTCCCGTGAGCGGACATAAGGCAACTGCCATGACCGTACCTAAAAGAATCACCGCCAAGCTCCACATATTGAGAGAAAGTCCTTCGTGGGCAAGGGAACCGAAAAACCCCGGTCCCACACTCAACCCCAAGCAATAGACAAACAAGATCAGTCCGAAGCTCTGGGCATAGTCGAGCATCTGCGGATTCACCGACAGCCCCAAGTGTCCGGCAAGGATTCCGATGAAGAATACAAAAGCCACACCCAGCGATATGCCCATCACCCGGATCTTACCGGCTGCAAGACCTATCGCGCACACGATCGACAATACCACCACCGTCTGCATGGCTGAGGGTTCAAACAACAAACTGTCTATCCAATCCATTACCCAATCGGTTGATTCTTGTTACGTATTCTTTTGCTGAAACAATTCTTTACGCGTGCAAAATTACAAAGAATCATTGACATGGGCAATCCTTTTGAAAAGTTTATGGAGAAAAAAGGATTGGGATTCTGCTTTTTTATGCTTGTCTCACTGCGAATACCCGATATATTTGAGCAACTCTGCAACAAACAAATGAATATGCAACGAAAATGGAACCTCGAAAGTGCCGCTTTTCAAGTTCGAAAGCTGTACTATGGAAAAGTAAATCAATTTGATTTGCAAAGTAAATTAAATTAATTTGCTGAGTAAATTAAATTGATTTGCAAAGTAAATCAAATTGATTTGCTGAGTAAATTAAATTAATTTGCTTTTGCGTTTGTGGATTATTGTGGCTCGAAAGTGGCGCTTTCGTGCTTGTATAGCGCCACTTTCGAGGGTCAATGCCGATACCTCACTGCAACAAAACTGGCTCCTGACAGCCGTCAAGTAATCGCGGAGAGTGACAGGGATTGGATACATAATGGATACATAATTGGATACATAAGATTCCTGATCGGCAAAAAGCAGTGATATTATTTGGCGATTACGGGTAAAAGTATTATTTTTGCATTCGAAAGTATTACAAACAATTACAAAATCAAAGCAATATGAGTACCACTATTGTACGTCGCCCCGCCTCCTTCCGTTTGCGTGCTGACCTTTTGGAGGGGCTGAAGCGCAATGCCGCACGCGAGAACCGAACCCTGAACAACTATGTGGAGAGCGTGCTGCTTGACATTGTCTTCGATGAACCAAACGATGAAACCAAAGCAGCCATCGAGGAGGCAATGAACCGTAAGGAGTATCCAGCAGAGGATTTATATGACGATGTGGATAAGATGTTTTAATATGGGGTGACCCCGACACGGATATTATAGAATTAGTGCGTATAGGGTCTCATGCGGAGTTGTTCGGCAAATGAACATCGTGATAGAGATTCTATTGCTCAAGAAACTATATTGATGACAATACTCTGAAAGGATGCTGAAGACATTGGTTTTGCTGATCTGGTCAATCTCTGGCTTTTCCGCCGGAGAGGCAGACTCGCTGCACGTGACAGAGGCAGCTGGTATGCTTGTCGGCGACTCTGCCAGCAACAGCAGCAGCATCCACCGCCTCGATGCGGAATTCCTGCCCGCTACCATTCTGCACACCAACGACTATCTGACGGGAAGCAATTCAGAAAAGCGCACCATGAACCATGCCAACACCTATAGACTGAAATATGCGTTCCAAGCGCCGCCGCACTCCATGCAGGCACGCATCTATGGCAATCCGTACCAGGGCATCGGCATGGCTTATCACGAGTTTAATCACCAGACAGGAAACCCACTCTCCATCTACGTCTTTCAAGGAGCAACCATCAAACGGTGGTCGCAACGGCTGTCGCTAAACTATGAATGGAATTTCGGACTTACTATGGGATGGAAGCCTTACGACAAATATACGAACCCGGAGAATCATATCATCGGCTCGAAGGTTACCGCCTATATGGATGCGGATGTTTATCTGAACTGGCGGCTGTCAGATGCCTTCGATGTGAACTTGGGCGCGCAGGTGAGCCATTTCTCAAACGGCAATACCAAACTGCCCAACTCAGGACTGAACACGCTGGGGGCGAAGATAGGCATGACGTGGCGCATGAACAGGGGAAAGGAAGCGCGAGATGTCGCCATGGAGCCAGTGCCTGCATTCCAGCGGCATGTGAGCTACGATGCTGTGGTGTTCGGTGCCTGGCGATCCAAGGGACTTATCGTGATGGGGAGCGACGGCACTGACATCATCCCCGGTTCTGCCGGTGTGTTCGGTTTCAGCTTTAGTCCCACTTGGAACATCAGCCACAAACTGAACGCGGCGATTTCGCTTGATGGTTTTTACGACCGCAGTGCCAATTTAGAGGTGAGAAAGGATTTCCACAAGCTTGAAAGCTACGAAGACAGGCTAAGGAGCACGTTTGAACCAAGCGCTGACAGGCAGGTGATGGTGGGATTATCGGCACGGGCAGAGTTTGTGATGCCCTACTTCACCATCAACGCCGGCATCGGCCACAGCGTATACGGCAAGGGTGACATGAACGCCTTCTACCAGATTATCGCTCTCAAGGTGAACATCATTCGCCGCACATACTTGCACATTGGCTACAGCCTGCACGACTTCAAACTGCCCAACCACCTGATGCTTGGTATCGGATACAGGATAATGAGAAGCAAGAGGTGAGAAGTGAGAGGTGAGAGGCAAGAAGCAAGAGGCAAGAGATATGTTCTGAGGCACTGTGCCTATACTATTGATGGAGCCACTTGGCATTTTTACGATACCTTTAAGACTAAAGCGGGACGGAGCTGAAATCCACTGCTCATTGGATAACATAGTTTGCAACTCACATGTTAAAACTCCATAAACATCTCAAAAAATCTCTCCAGTTTCGCACAAAACACAAAGATAATTTGTATTTTTGCGCACGTTAAAACCACATACTGAGTCAAACATCAACAGCGAGAAGCTTCACTTGTTGCCTCGCTATAAACTTATTCCGTGAAAAATAATATGAAAAAATTTGGTATTTGCTTAATTACTTTCTTTTTGCTAAGTATCAATAACATCTACGGTATTGTTAAAGAGAACTACAAGAAGATAGAAGGACACATCATCATGAATGATGGAACAGAGTATAGGGGGTACATAAAAATGCCCAAACTCTATACAAAATGGTTACAAATTACACTTCATGACAACAATGAAATGATAGAAGTACCTTCGCAAGAAGTTAAAGAGCTTGACGTTTGGAGACCTATACACCCTGATAAAGTGCATCGTTTTGTTTATAGGCCATATAAGGCAAAAGATTTATTTTCCGGCATGAAAGAAAAGGCATTAAAACCTATTTGGATGTGCATGGAGGCTTTGGGTGATAACGTGATATTCTTTTCCAGCGGCTATTACTACTACTTATATATGGATGGAACGCTGGAAATAACCAGTGCAAAGGGAACCATTAATCTCTACGGACTTAAACCCGGGAAAACAGATGTAACCCTTATCGGTCCCATAAAATTTGGGACAAAACGACTGAGAAAAGCACTCATGAAATTTCTGGCCGACGATCCCGCCTTGTGTACGAAGCTCAAGGAAAAGGAAATCAAGCCTTCTGAGTGGAACATAATTGCTGATCAATATCATCCTGTAAGGTAACATGAAAAAGGGTTTAATTCTTATTTTATTCATCATCTGTACCCTTTCGGCAGATGCTGATACTGGCGACACTTACGTGGGAATACAGACGGTATGGGCAACAGCAATGAAAGCACCAGGTTTTGGGGCTAATTTACAAGAAGACTTAAGTGATAATTGCCGTATGGGATTTTCGATTAATTACTTCCCTAAGCATAAAGAGATCACAAACCTGAATGGCAACCTTGACACTTGCTACTATTTTCCCCTGAATAAGTTGTGGCGCATTGGACCTTTAATCGGATTGACCGTTTATTATTCCTGGTGGAAGGACAAAATGACTGAAGGGGTTTTATTCGAGAATGAAGATAATACGTATGATATGAAAACGGGACTCAATCTCGGTGCAGGGGTTGAGTATCTTATCAACGATGACTTCGTGCTCACTGGTGACTGCCGATACCAGTTCCTTTCCGGCGAAAATCAATTTCTCCTTTCTATTGGCATTTCATACTACTTTTAAATAAGTAAGTGGACATAATTTTTAGAGGCAAGAAGCAAGAGGCAAGAGGCAAGAGATTAGAACTATGATATAGGCATGAGCATGGAGCGTTGTATCCCAGTATATTTCTCTTGCTTTTTGCCTCTTGCTTCTCAAAAAACTAATCTCTTGCTTCTTGCTTCTTGCCTCTTGCTTCTAAAAACATCTTGTTTCTAATAATCACAAACCAAACGCAGAGCCGCCCTATAGCCGTGTTGAGCTCCGTTTCTGAAATTGTAATAATAGGGACTGTTGCTAAACGCCAGGACTGTGCCTTGTGTGTTGATGTTGCTGACATCATATTCATTATCTGCCAACCATATATTCACATTAAACCCCTCATTGTTTATCCTATCCCCATAACTATAGGCATTATTATCCCACCAGTAGTATATTCCGCCTGTACCGATAGTGATGTCATTTCCATTACATGAAAACTTCACGGCATTCCTCGTTACGCTTAACCACGTCTTGGATGAAGCATAGAAGAGTTCTGAGAGTTCCGCTTTAGTTGGTTTCCTCCAACCGGAAGGAACAGCAGATCCATAATCGGAATAGGTGTAATCAAGTTCGTCTTTGTTTGTTGAACCCACATTATACTCAGCCCACTTAACGCTGAGACCGAGATTCTTCCAATGATGGTCTGAGAGCGTACCCGTGGCTTCTGCATTCACCATGGCATCCGACAGGATGAACGATTTGCCGTAAACATTTCCCGCTGCATATTCGGCATTCTTGGTAGAAACCAGTCGGGAATACTTTCCCCCATCAGCATCTTCGGCATGCGCAACCAAACTGGTAGAGGTGGAACCATATACAGCAAAGTAGCCTGTGTAGTTGCCGGCACCGTCGTCGGATGCCGACACACTGACCACATCAGTAGATGCATCGCTTCGGCTAATGGTTCCGTTGGATGCTATCGTGACTGTTCTGTATACACCACCTGCCGAGTTCATTCCAACAGAGGTGATTGCCTTTGATTCGGATATAAACTTAAAACGCATGTAACTGAGGAGATGGGTGGTGAGACCTGTTATCGTAGTACTGGTCTGGTTGTCTGTCAATTCCAAGGCATCGCCTTTCAGGATGTCGTGTTCAAGTGCATCGGCAAGCGATCCGCCGCCAGGAGAGGTGAGATTCAGTGTGATGACTCCTTCGCTAACACTGACATAGCCTTTCGTTAGAGAAGATGCGCTGACAGCATACGGAATATAGGTGCCAGCTACGACGGGGTCGGTAGAAGAGAATGAACCTGTGCTCGTTCCTGCTCCGTCACTCAGAGTGAGCGTGATGGTGGTTCCGTCGCCCTTGATGAGGAATATCTTGTCGCCCTCTTCCCATGTGGCATCTTCACTTCCATAAGCTACCCTCGTCTCAACGCTCCCGTTCAGTTTGGCATTTTTAGCAACTGCCGAAACAGTAAGCGTAATCTGATTGTCTTGCGGAAGAGTTGCGTTCTCTTGCTCGTAGGTTTCCTGAGTGCATCCGGCGATTATCATCATCGCTACTGAATATGCAAAAATCAAAGTCTTTTTCATACGCTTTACCAAATTTCAAGTCCTTTATTATCGGCATCGCTTTCATCAACACCAGCTCCTTGCAGATCGACGCCCTCATCGCTCAGAGTGAGAAGATTTTCTTCCATGTGCATGCTCCGCACCTTTATCTCTGGTGCGGAATACAATTTTTTTTGTTCCATTGTGCTCTTTTCTTTTCTCATTTTTGTTTTACCTTATTATATTATAAAGACCATTTTTCTTCTGAATCTCCATTGGAATGGAGGGTGAAAGAATTAAATCGGCGCAAAGGTAGTGAAAAAGAGAAGCACATTGGCTTACAATTCAAATAAAGCGTATTACAATTTATTGATTTGAAAGCAGATTCTGTCGAATCCACTCTCCTGGGGGCAGACCGGCTACAGACTTGAAAACGCGGAAGAACGTGGTTTCGTTAGCAAAACCGGCCTCTGCATAGAGCTGAGCCACCTTTTTGTCTGGCTCGCTGCGCAGCAAAGCCTTGGCATATTCCACCCGGTATTCATTCACGAACTGCGTGAATGAACAACCCCGGCACGAATTGATGCACTGGCTGACATAGGTGCTGTTTGTGTTGAGCCTGGCTGCTATGTGTGACACCTTTAAGTCGGATTTCAGGAACAGCCGTTCTTTTTCCATCAATTCGGAGATTTGCTGCATCAGTATTGCTGCAGAATTATCGGCAACGGGCATGTCTTCTCCATCGCCTTTTTCCCCCGTGGGGAACACCGGGCGACATCTTTTGTATAACATCGCAGCAAGAGACACTAATATACATACCAGCAGCAAGAGCCAAGCCCACACCATCGGTTTCTTGTCTGCCGTATCCTCTCCGCCGAGGTTGAGCAGCCAGACCGATGCAAGCGGCATGAAGTTGTGTTTTTCCAAGGTATCATCAAGACCTGTTTCGTCATAACCGCCGACGGATATCAGATTGCCGTCGTCGGTAAGCATCACATTGAGAATTGAAGCTCCCTGCATAGGGTCAGTATAATAAAGAGTCAGGGGAGCAGGGGACTTGTCATAGTCGATGCGAAGTACATAAAAGCGGTTGGCATTGTCAAAGCCTGCCACATATCCACGATGCGAGGCTTTGTCGATGAGTGTAGGAGTGACGTAGTAGATGACGCTGTCGACACCTGTCATGGGAACAGGACTAACAGTAGGTAAGAGCGAGAAAACTGTATCGCGTACTAAGACAAAAGCCAACTGACGCTCTTGATATGGTTTTTTGTTGGCATCATCATAGTCGTGCATGGCGATCAAATAGGAATAATCACCTGTTGCCTCATTACCAATAAAACTGAGGTTGCTTTCGTATTGGGCAAGCAGCGGAAGAGGTTTCCAGCGCTTAAGCAAAGGAACCTGAAACGGTTCTCCATTCAGGCGGTCTACTATATCACTGCAGGGGAGTATACCTTTCGTATCACTTCCCCCAAAAATGATAACCTGATTGGGGGATATGCGTAGCATCAACGGACGGGCCCTCCCTGAGGAAACTCCTTTCACGGGATGAAACAACCTGTCACCGTCATACATCTCAATATTGTCGGAAGCATAATAGTTGCCAGCGACTACCACCTTCCCGCTATCCACTTCCACCCCGTTTGCCATGGACCGTTGGGTACTGAGACTGCTAAAGCCATGGAACACATGGGCAGCAGGATCATAGATTTCAACAGGGAAGGTCTGCCCGATGCCCAATGGCTTTTCATGCCCGCCTGCCAGCAGCACCTTTCCAGATCTTAGCTTTACACAAAGACCGTCATCGTGAGGATACTCCGTCTGAAGCACATGCCATTTTCCGTCCTTGTAGTATTCTGCCGTTGCAGTAGGCACAAAGCTCTTGGTGTGTCCGCCTGCTACCGTAATCTCCCCATTCGCGTAAAACAAGGCATGACCAGAACGGGGAATATTCAGGTCGGGCAACCGTTTCACTGGTATTTTCACCATCGGACATTTTTCATTGCCAGCACCATCTTCACCATTTGTCCCCTTGACAAGAGAGACATCGGCTGCCGTTACTGCCACAGGCAGCATCCACCCGAGGAAGCACAAGGTTGCGACCTTTCTTATAACATTAGCATTCTTCATCATTAAACTGTATTTTTGCCTTTATGGAGATATACTCTTAATAAAAAAGCCTCTTGCTTCTTGTCTCTCGCCTTTTGTTTCTTGGATTATTACAATAAATGGCTGCACCCTTCAGCGCAGCCATTTATGAATGAAGAGCTCAAAGACAAACTCTATCAGAGTTTCGGACCGGAGCCCTTTCCTCTTATATAAGATGAATGAAGCAGCCAGTCCTTTGTCTTACAATTTCGGACCTGCAGCAACCAGTGCCTTACCAGCCTCGTTGCCCTCGTACTTCTTGAAGTTCTTGATGAAGCGACCAGCGAGATCCTTAGCCTTCTCTTCCCACTCATTGCGGTTCTGATAAGTGTCGCGCGGGTCAAGGATGCCCCATGCAACGCCGTCGAGCTCTGTGGGAACCTCGAAGTCGAAATAAGGAATCTTCTTGGTGGGAGCTTTCAGGATGGCACCGCCCAAGATGGCATCGATGATACCGCGTGTATCCTTGATAGAGATACGCTTGCCAGTGCCGTTCCAACCGGTGTTCACCAGATAAGCCTTGGCACCGCTCTTCTCCATCTTCTTCACCAGCTCCTCAGCATACTTTGTGGGATGCAGCTCGAGGAAGGCCTGACCGAAGCAAGCAGAGAATGTTGGAGTAGGCTCGGTGATGCCGCGCTCTGTACCGGCCAGCTTAGCTGTGAAACCAGAGAGGAAGTAATACTTGGTCTGCTCTGGAGTCAGGATAGATACTGGGGGCAGCACGCCGAATGCGTCGGCACTCAGGAAGATAACGTTCTGTGCATCGGGACCGGCGCTCTTGCCGTTCACCTTCTGGGCAATCTTCTCAATGTGGTTGATAGGATAGCTGACGCGGGTGTTCTCGGTCACGCTCTTGTCTGCGAAGTCAATCTTGCCCTCAGCGTCCACAGTCACGTTCTCAAGCAGAGCATCGCGGCGGATGGCGTTGTAGATGTCGGGCTCACTCTCCTTGTCCAGGTTAATCACCTTGGCATAGCAGCCACCTTCGAGGTTGAATACACCCTCGTCGTCCCATCCGTGCTCGTCGTCACCAATGAGCAGGCGCTTCGGGTCGGTAGACAGCGTGGTCTTACCAGTACCAGACAGACCGAAGAAGATAGCAGTGTTCTTACCCTCCATGTCGGTGTTGGCAGAGCAGTGCATGCTGG
>JAFUVB010000070.1 GCA_017471245.1 Prevotella sp. | reverse complement strand
CGTGAGGGCAGCCACGCGGTTGCCGTTGCCGTCGATGTTCACAATCACGCCGTCCTCGCTGATAGCGTTGGCGCTGGCCAGGTAATAGTCGCACGAAAAGGCGCGCAGATAGGCATTGCGCTTATCCTCGTCGGTGGTCACCAGGTCGCGGTCGGTCACGTCATAGTTGCCTTCATGCAGCGCGCGGGTGAGTCCTGTGTCGCGGATGCTCATTGAGCCGCCCCATGTAACGCTGCTGCCTTCGGGTATCAGCGCGAGAACCTGTTTCACAGCCTCGTGGGCGGTTTCACAATAATAGGCTTCAAAATGCCGGCGCTCCAGATTTCGAATCATTTTCTGCGCCAGGCGTTGGTTTCGGATTTCCGTTGGTGTCATAATGCTTTGTATTTGTTGATGTTGCAAATATATGAAAAAAAACGGAATTAGCAGCTGAATGGGCATGATATTTCCTCTTTTTCTTTTTATAATGCCATGACAAAGCCATTCGTCTTTTGGCTTGAAGGGGGTGTTGATGCTTTATAAAAAGTTCATGCCACCGGTCTCAATCCCCTTCGTTTATTGGGATTATAGACCGGTGGCATGAAATATCAAAATGTTATGATAAGGATTGTCGGTTATTCCTGTGGCATCATGGTTACTTCAACCTTGTTGCCGGCCTTCAGGAATTCCTTCATGAAGTTGCAGATCTTCTCCGGAGTCTGGGCTTCAATCACCTTCTTGTAGTCGGTGTGGAAGTCGAGACCGAACTTGCGATACGTAGAAATGATGCCGCTCCAGTATCCATTGGTCTTCACTGCGGTGTCGGCACTCTTCAGCATGTACTCTTTCACCTTGGTGAGCATGTCGGCATCGCAGCTCTTGGCAAGGGCAGGAACTTCGTCGTTCATAATCTTCAGCGCCACATCGGCCATTTCAGGCTTCATGGGACACTGAGCCTGCAGTATCACAACCTTATCGTCTTCGCCGCGGTTGAATTGTCCCGAAGCGCCTACAGAGTAGGCAGCACCGGCATCTTCGCGGATTTTCTTCAGATAAATCATGCTCAGAATCTGACCGGCGATGCTTGCCTGCACGCTGTTTTCAAGGTTGTGCTCCATGTCTTTGTTGGTCCACACCATCACGGCGAGTGCCGACGGGGTTTCCATCTTGCGCTTGAACGCGTTCTTCACCACACCTTTCACGATGTCGCCGCGCTTCGGACCTTTCTTCACTTCACCCTTCACAGGCAGAGAACCCAGGTAGCGGGCGATGAGCGGACGTATCTCGCTTTCCTCGAAATTGCCGATAATGGTGAACGTGTAACCATCAGCATAGGTGAAACGCTCCTTGGCAATCTGCAGGATACGGTCGTAGTTCACCTTCTTCAGGTCTTTCAGTTCCATAGGCTTGAGCCACTTGTTATGACCATAGAGTGTGGCAGTAAGTGAGTCAGAGAATGCCGACTGTGGGTCGAGAGCCTTGTTCTTGAGCTGCAATTCCATGGCATTCATCAGGTTGTCGTATGCCTTCTGGTCTTTCTTGATGCTGGTGAAGTAGAGGTAGATCAGCTGGAACATGGTTTCCATGTCCTTCGGTGTGGAGCTTCCCGACACCACTTGCTTGCGGCCTTCAAGCCCAATGCCTGCATTGGCAATCTTTCCTGCCAAGGCTTTCGACAGTTCTGTGCTTGAGAAATTGCCAAGTCCGCATACGTCAATCACGCTGTTAAACATGTTGACGTTTATCAGGTCTTTCTCGCCATAGAGGTTGGCACCGCCGTCGCTGCTTCCGCTGAGCGAAACTTGGTCTTTCTTGAAGTCGGTTTTCTTCAGCACCACCTTCACACCGTTGCTCAGCGTGAGTGTCTGATAGTCGAACTTGTCGCTGTTTTTCGTTTCAATGATGCTTCCCGGCTTGGGCAGTTCAGTCATCAGCGGCTCGTCTTTCACGTTATCCACGTATGCCGTGAGTTTCTCGGCGCGTGCATCGTCGATGGCTTTCTTCAGCGAAGCCTCGGTGGGGTAGGTGTTTCCTTCCTTCTCGTTGAGCATGGTCATCACCACCATGTTGTTGTCGTTGTCGGGAACAACCTCCTTCATATACTCATTGATGGCCTCCAATGGGATGGCAGGAATCAGCTGCTTCATCATCATATACTCGTCGTCGAGCGATGGAATGGGCGATTTTGCAAGGAAATGCTCCACATATTCGTTCACAAACGAGCCATTGGCGCGCTTGTCCTTGTTGCTGTACATCTTGTCGAGAGCGCTCTCAAAGTTCTGCATAGAGCGCTGATACTCGGTTGCGGTGAATCCGAATTCGGCGGCGCGGCGTGCTTCTTTCAGAGCGGCAGCGAGAGATTCCTCCAGCTTTCCTTCTTTCGGCATCACGCCAACGGTGAATGCATCCTTGGTTTTTGCAAAGATATAGGAACCGTCGGACACCTCAGCGCCCACGTAAGGGCAGTCGGGCTGCTGTGCATACTCAGCCAGTCGGGCATTGAGCATACCCATGGCGCGTGCCTTGATGTAGTTGGCAATCAGGAAGGCTGCGGTGTTTTTCAGTGAGTCGGGGAACACCTCGTGCTTGAACATAATCTCAGCGCCGTCAGTCTTCTGCTCCTTGTCTTTCTCAATCACGTAGATCGGCTCTTTGTTGTCGGGTACCAGTTCGTCAACCACGGGTGCGGGATTCTCTGGCATCTTGATGCCGCTGAACATCTCCTTGATCTTTCCTTCAATGTAGTCAACGTCAACGTCGCCCACCACGATGATGGCCTGATTGTCAGGACGATACCATTTCTCATAATAATCGCGCAGGGTCTGCGGCTTGAAGTTGTCAACAATCTCCATCAGACCGATGGGCATGCGCTGTCCATACTTGCTGTTGGGATAGAGCTTGGGAAGGCTGCGCTCAAGCATGCGCTGCTGTGCGCTGGAACGCATGCGCCATTCCTCATGGATCACGCCGCGCTCCTTGTCAATCTCTTCGGGGTCGAGTATCAATCCGTCGGCCCAGTCGTGCAGAATGAGCAGACAGCTGTCCTGAACACTCTTGCGTGTTGTTGGCACGTTGGAGATGTTGTAGACGGTGCGGTCGATACTGGTATAGGCATTCAGGTCGCTACCAAACTGTACGCCGATGCTCTCGCAATAGCGAATCACGCCGTTGCCGGGGAAGTTGTCGGTGCCGTTAAAGCACATGTGCTCCAAGAAGTGAGCCAGTCCGCGCTGCTCATCGTTCTCCTGAATAGATCCCACGCGCTGAGCAATAAAGAACTCTGCACGGTTCTCAGGCCAGTTGTTGTAACGGATGTAATAGGTAAGTCCGTTGTCCAGTTTGCCGATTCTCACATCCTTGTCTACAGGAAGTGGCGGCATCATCTGCGCCATGGCGATATTTGCCACGGCAAGGAATGCTAAAAGAAAAAGATTCTTCAGTTTCATAAGATTAAAAAAATTATATATCTGTTGTTCTATTAACGTTTTCCGTTCTGTTCGGGATAACGAAACCGTTCAGATTTTAAAGTTTTTTATCATTAAAGGCTATCGGCTAAATGATTTCCATCATGCTAAGACGGTGCAAAAGTAATATGAAGTTTGAAATACACCAAAATGTTTCCAATAAAAAAAACGCTGGGAAACAATAATTAATATTCAAAAACAACAATTCACTTCATGTTGCGTGGATGATGATTCAGTATCTCTTCGCGCAGTGTGTGCGTGTCAATGTGTGTGTATATCTCCGTGGTGCCGATAGACTCATGCCCCAGCATGGCCTGTATGGCGCGAAGGTCGGCTCCACCCTCTAAGAGGGCGGTGGCAAAAGAGTGGCGCAAGGTGTGCGGGGAGATTGTCTTTTTTATGCCGGCATCCTCAGCCAGCCGCTTGATCATGATAAGGATCATCGTGCGTGTGAGGTGAGCGCCCCTACGGTTCAGGAACACATAATCTTCTTCTCCAGGCTTGATGTTACTCATCAAGTTGCGGTCTCTGAACCACAGTTTGATTTCCTTGACGGCACGTCCCGATACCGGCACTAACCTTTCCTTGCGCCCCTTGCCCTCAACGCGCAGGAATTCCTCTTCCATAAAGAGGTTCGACAGTTTGAGATTCACCAGTTCGCTCACACGCAGACCGCAGGAAAAGAGCACTTCAATGATAGCCTTATTGCGCTGCCCCTCCCATTTCGACAGGTCGATGGCACCTTCCAGCTGATCTACTTCGCCCTCAGAGAGCACTTCCGGCAGATGCTCTCCCGTCAACGGACTCTCCAACAGCTCCGACGGATCGTCCTCGATCCAGCCATCGGTGAGCAGGAAGCGATAGAAAGAGCGCACTCCGCACAGGATGCGACACTGCGAGCGCGGCGATACACCGCTGTCGTGGAGCGATGCGGCAAAGTGCTGCAAATGCTCCAACCGCACGTCCATGGCACTCAGCTGCTCCTCCTTCAGGAAGGCGAGCAGTTTCTGCAGGTCGTGCATATAGGCATCCAAGGTGTTTGCCGTGAAGTTCCTCTCTAACTTCAGATAGCGCTGGTAGGCTCTCACCATGTTGCCCTCGCTGGCGTTCTTGTTTGTCATCACAGTGCAAAGTTACGGAAAGTCGAGAGAAGAACAAAATAAATGCATTTGTTTTTTCTTCCGAGACGTAGTAACTTATGCAAAGTTACGGAAAAACGAGTGAAATGCAAAAGGAAAACCTGTTTTTCTTTTCATTTCCGAGTGCCACCAACTTCGGCAAAGCCAAAGTTACGGAAAAAGGTTGTAACAAAAGACAGATTTGGGAAGATTAACGTAGAATGACCATAAAATAAGGGCAAAACGGGGAGAAACGAGAAAGTACTAAAATGAGGGTAACGCACAATTGGGAGGGTTGGTGAATAAGTTAGGTTTCAAGTAAGACTTTCTGGGGTGCATTATGATGAACGAAATTCATTAAAAACATCACTCTTTGAAACTTTTTTTGGCTTTTGTCTTTATTCTGCAAAGAATTTTGTAATTTTGTACCATTAATCTAAAATAGCAATATGATATCAAGGAAGACATCAAGTATTGGAACTACACCGAAGTGTTTGATGTCCACGGGGGCTTGAAGAAAGCCAACGTGAGTATTGGCAAATTGTGACTTGTGCCTGTAAGTTGCTACATACAAGTATTTCTTTAATTAAGGAAAGAGACGCTGGATATAATAAGGAAAGAGAAGGAAAACAAATGAGATACAACATAGACATTAAAGAAGACGAACTGTTGGCGATGGGTGGCGGTATACTTGACACCCTGCTTCTTGACCGCACCACAGGTGAGAATATCATCTGGGCTACGGATGACTATGCTGTTTTGGGTGATGCCTACACTTTCCATCAACATATTCTGCCGGAACTGATAACGGGCAAGAATCTGGATGTTATTCAGCCGCGTGTGGCAAAGAAAGAGGAAGAACGCCGTTCTCGCTCGCGCAAGATGGCAGAGGTGTTCACGCCGTCGTGGGTGTGCAACAACATGAATAATGGCGTTGATGAGAAGTGGTTCAAACGCAAACCTGTATTCAATGTTGTGTCAACGGAAGGAGGACGGCACAGTTGGACTCCTACGACAAAGAAGGTGACGTTTCCTGAAGGTAAGACTTGGCAGGAATACGTCAGCATGGGCGTGATAGAGATTACTTGTGGCGAGGCGCCTTTCTTGGCAAGCAGATACGATACGGTGACTGGCGAAGCAATTATGGACTTGAACAGGCGCATTGGCTGGCTTGACAGGAAACTGCGTATTGTCAACGAGAATACCACGACTCGCGAAGAATGGCTCTATTGGGCGAAGATGGCTTTCAAGGGAACGCTTGGCTATGAGTGGCAGGGTGATAATATAAATATATTGGGAAGGTTAAAAAGATGTACAACGATGACAAAATATAGTGAGTTTATATTACAAGAGAGGGAGGTGTGCTATCGTAGCAAGAGAGCGACGGTGGATGAAGTAGTTGACATTTTCATGTCAGACCATCCTACGGAAGAAGAATTGGACAGACATCCTAATTACTATTTGGCGGGAATCGTTTATGATAACGGCGAAACGGAGACAGTTCCTATTACCAAGCTAATGCCTCTTAGGCATGTTTCAGATTTATCCGAAAGAGAATTGAAGGAATTGCGAAAGAAAACACGTTTTGGCGGTTTCTTTTATAATGTCTACGCCAATTCTTTTGGAGTAGACAAGTATGAATTAGCCGATGTGGCAGACTCTTATTTAGAAGCAATTGAGAATGGAGCGGAGTTCCCTGAAGAGGGAGATACTCCTGAGAATTTTGCTTATTATTGTCTATATTTAATAAATTGAGTCTAAATGATCTTATCAGACTTTTTGATTACAATAAAATGATTTGAAATATGAAAAGATACTCCATAAATAAGAACAATACAGGACTGTGGAAAACGGACGTTCAGAAGTCTGTCATTTTCTATAATGAGTGGTTTTTGAATTTTGCACCCTCTACATATGTCAATGCTCGCCAAGATGCTATTAACAAAGTAGAAAATGCCTTCCAAAAGACAGAGTGCTTTAATAATTTGTCTATTGATATGCTGAGAAATGCCCCAGAAACTGTAACGATTTTACGTATGGCTACCACTCCACCATTGGCCCGTGATCGTCTGATGGGACTTGCCGACGTTCCCAAATCGTTTATTAAAGGAATGGAAGAAGGCATATTCCCAGTACGCATGCCTGCAGAGATGCGTGATGACTATCTATGCAGTATCATAGAGGTAATTAGAAAACTTCTTGATGTGGATGTCATGCCTTGGTTAGAAACGGGGTCGTTTCCACATGAAATGGACAGGTTGTTAGCAACTCATGTCATAGGCGACCGTGTGTGCGGTTCTTTAGCAGACCCAATAATACGGAACGAACAAGAGCGCAGACAACTTGAAAGTATCAGCCGTTTCCTATCAGACAGGGGCTATACATTTGAAGATTCTAAAAATATCTCTGGTTTCAAGTCCATGCCACCCGGCACATTCACATATCACTTGAACGTGCCTGCAAAAATGGGAAGACGCCAGAATGTGAACATGCCCATTGACGTTGTTATTATGCGTAAATCGGCAAAGGCTGGTGAACTTCCCTTGCTTATAGAATGTAAATCAGCAGGTGATTTCACAAATACAAACAAGCGACGGAAAGAAGAGGCCACAAAGATTGAGCAACTTAAGAATACCTATGGTAAGGATATTGAGTTTATCCTCTTTCTCTGTGGCTATTTTGACAGTGGCTATCTTGGATATGAAGCGGCAGAGGGCATAGACTGGGTATGGGAACATCGTATTGTAGATTTAGAAAAGGCAGGTATTTGAACGACATGAACGAAAGAGAAATTAAAAGAAAGGAAATGCAAGACAGTCTGGATGCGCAAAAAACTCAGAAGGACAGAAATGTGTTGGGACAGTTTTCCACCCCGTTTCCATTGGCTCTTGATATGATGACGTATATGCGTCAGCTAATGGGGAGAGACGATGTTTCGTTTATTGAGCCATCCATTGGCACTGGTGTTTTCTACTCCGCATTTACAGAGGTATTCGGAAATAGGAGACAGCAGGTCTTAGGATTTGAGATAGATCCTCACTATTTCAATCCAACGAAAGATTTTTGGAAGGATTCCCCCATAGAACTTAGATGTTCCGATTTTCTAACCCAGAAACCCGATCATCTGTTTGATATGCTTGTAGCAAACCCTCCGTATGTTCGCCATCATCATATTGAGAATGAAATAAAGGTGAGACTCCAAAACGAGATACTTAGAAAAACCGGTATTCGAATATCGGGCTTGGCAGGGCTTTACTGCTATTTCATGATGCTCTCTTCTGTATGGCTTAAAGAAGGCGGTGTTTCATGCTGGCTTGTGCCGAGCGAGTTTATGGATGTCAATTATGGAGGAGCCGTCAAACGCTATCTGCTCAATCATGTGGAATTGCTGCATATTCACCGATTTAAGGCCGACGATTTGCAATTTGCTGATGCGTTGGTCAGCTCCTGCATAGTAGTGTACCGAAACAACAAGCCGGTAGGAGACCGTGAGGTGAAATTCACGTTAGGCGGTAGCATAAACAATCCAGAAACTGACAAGCTGATGAGGATTAGCCAATTAGAAGTGGACAAAAAATGGACAAATATATTTACACAAGAAGTCCAATACGACGATCAACAGGCAAAACTGGGTGATTTCTTTACCGTGAAGCGTGGAATAGCCACAGGTGACAATAATTTCTTCATCCTTGATAAGGAAACGATAGAGCGCTATGAGATCCCTCAACGATTCCTTCGTCCTATTCTTCCGAGTCCACGTTATATTAAGGAGAACCGTATTGATAGTGACCACGGAATGCCCATCGTGCCGCATCAGCAATTCCTATTTTGCTGTAGCTCGCCAGAGAGCATCCTAAAAGAGCATTATCCTAAAGTATGGGAATACATATGTCTTGGTTATGAGCGAGGAGTGCAAAAGGGATATATTTGCAGTCGCCGGACACCCTGGTATTCATGCGAAGAACGTGAACCTGCAGCCATCGTAGTGCCATACATGGGACGCTCAGAAACGAGTAATCGTCTATTCCGTTTTATTCTCAATACATCGAAGGCCATTACGACAAACGTCTATTTGCTTCTTTATCCTAAACCGCAATATGTCCATTGTGTGAAAGACGAGAACGTGTTGGAGAATATATGGCATGAACTGAACGCTATCCCCACAGAGACACTTTCTCGAAATGGGAGGTTTTATGGAGGAGGACTTAGGAAAATGGAGCCAAAAGAACTGATGCAAACCCCTGCTAAAGGAATTGCAAATCTTATGATAGGTAAACAAGAGTTCCAACAACTATCTCTTTTTAATGATCTTTAGATAAAGACAATGGGAATAACAGTAGCAGTGGGCAATCCCCCATATCAAGACGAAGGCGGTTCTGGCGGCACTAACGATGCGCCGATTTTCCAGGAGTTTAGTAAAGTAGCAAAGACTTTGTCGAATTTGTTTTCAACACTCATCATACCTTCAAAATGGTTTACAGGTGGTAGATCAAGTCTTCTTGACCCATTCCGAAAAGAGATGCTAACATGTGGTACTGTTTCTGAGTTAACTGCTTTTCACGATGCAGGTGAACTTTTCCCAAAGGATGTTGAGATAAAAGGTGGCGTGTGCTTCTATCTGAACGACGATAAACATCAGGGTGAGTGCAAGTATTCGTTGGTGAAGGGCGGTTCTGTAGAAACGGCTCAACTGGATTTGAAGGATTTGGATGTCATCATCCGTGAACCGAAACTGGCAAAGTTGGTT
>JAFUVB010000013.1 GCA_017471245.1 Prevotella sp. | reverse complement strand
TACTGTCATTCGACAATAACTCGACAACGCACAGCCGCGCGCGGCTTCGTGGGCTTCTCCTGTTTATGAGCAGGGGAAGCCCACGTGGTGTTCATTACCGACAGTTCAATTTATTAACATCATTTATTCATCTCTAAAAATTAAAACTATGACAATGAAAAAGAAGATTTTCGCACTCGCCGTCGCAGCGATGGCAGTGCTTGGCGCACAGGCGCAGAACACTTACAACGGACATGAGTATGTTGACCTCGGACTGCCCTCGGGTACGCTTTGGGCAACGATGAATGTAGGTGCAAGCAGTGCAACTGATGAAGGAACTGAATATAACACAACGGCAGATGCACAAGATTTTGGCTGGGGTACAGCTTGGGTCTTACCCACAGAAGAACAATGGACTGAGTTGTACGACAATTGCACAGTAACGATGACAGCAACTGGTTTTCAGTTTAAATCAAAAAACAATTCCAAGACCATTACTTTCCCAGCCTATGCGACATCATCAAATTATTATACTATGCGTAGGATATTGTTAAGTTCAGGAAAGCAAATCCTTTATAACACTGATGGTTTGAGTATTAAAGAAAACAACTATACATTTTATATCCGTCCTGTAGTTAAGAAATATACCATTTCGTCTATTCCTGACACTTGGACGGTAAAAGCAGGTGCAACAGCAAGCGAAGCACAAACAGTAACTGTTACAAACGGCACTACCGCTAGTATCATACCAGGACAAGTTGTAGTAGTAACACCTGCCAATATTCCAGCCGGCAAGAAGATAAAGAGCATAAAGGTGTTACCTGTAGAATAACTATTAAAAACGCAAGAAACATGAGATACAGAAGAATAAGATGGATGCTTGCGTTGCTTCTTACCACAGTTATATGCCATGCTCAGACGGCTATCAATTTGACTGACAACAGCAACGGCACTTGGACACTCGCGTCAATGCCTCAATCCAGCGTGAGGCTGATGATTGAGTATGAGGATGCAAATCTTCCTGTCGTTATAACAGCTCCAGTAGGAAAGAGTGACCTCACATATACTGGTGAGGCGCAGGAACTTGTCACTGCTGGAACTGCGGAGGGTGGTGTTATGGTGTACTCGCTTGACGGTATAAATTACAGTGAAGTGATACCCACAGCAACCGAAGTGGGACTCTACACCGTATATTATAAAGCGAAATCAAACACCATCAACTGTGGTGACTCACCTACCGAGATGATCAGCGTAAGGATGACAGTAAACAGGACAGAACTAAAAGTAGTCATCACTGAAGCAGAGACATTATACGAGACTATTAAGGACTTGCTGCCCAACACTGCTGCTACACTACTTGCTGCCATCAATGCTGCCATAGAGGTGCAGGTGAACATGGATGCGACACAGACGGAAGTGGACAAAGCCAAGCAGACACTGAACGAAGCATTGCAGGCGGCAAAGGACAAGGAAGCGCAGATAATAAATCTTTCGGATAATAGCGACGGCACATGGACGCTGGTTGCAATGCCTGGCTATAACGTGAAGTTGGTGGTGGAGTATGAGGATGACGTTGAAGGCATTTCCCTTGCCGACAACAGCAGCAATACGGAGACGCTCAATGCTTCCAGCGGTAAGACGGTGAATGCTACCCTCGATGGCCGCACGCTTTTGAAGGACGGCTCATGGAACACGCTGTGCCTTCCCTTCGACGTGGAAGATTACGAAGGGACGCCCCTTGAGGGAGCCACGGTGAAGGAGCTTGTGAGTGCCTCCGTCGACGGCAATACGCTGAAACTGAAGTTCGCCAGTGCGGAGGCAATCCGCGCCGGACAGCCCTACATCGTGAAGTGGGAAGACGGCGAAGACGTGGTGAGCCCGACGTTCAGCGGAGTCACCATCAGCACATCCGATGCCGGCAAGTTCTCCGGCTCAGACGGAGTTACGTTCCAAGGCACGTTCTCACCAGTGACGCTGAGCGGCGGCGACCGCAGCGTGCTCTTCGTGGGCAGCGGCAACAAACTGTACTGGCCGAATGCCGACGTGAGCGTGAACGCCTTCCGCGCCTACTTCAAGATAGACGACGAGTCGGCAGCCAAGCGCGTGACGGGCTTCAGCCTCGACATGGGCGACGGCATAGCCACGGGCATCATATCGGCAGAGGCAGCGGAGCCGACCGATGCGATGTACAACCTGAACGGTCAGCGCGTGAGCGGCAGCTATCGCGGCGTGGTGATCATGAAGGGCCGCAAGGTGTTGAGAAAGAAGGACAGTCAGTAACAACCATAAAGAGAACCGATTATGGAAAAGAGAAGATATATCATGCCAGAGATGAAAGTGCGCGAGGCATTGGTGGAGCCTCTGCTCGACATCAGCCAAGTGGGTAGCGAGGACGGTGAGTTAGACCCCGTCATTGGTGGCGGCTCCGGTCCTGCCAACGGCAAGCGGGGAATATGGCAGTGGATGCAAGATGACTAATCAGTCTTCTTCACAAGACCTTCCTATAGAAACAACGGATTCCTCGGATTTTACGGATTATTTAAGTTCCTGATTTTCAGCATGACTTAAATCCGTGAAATCCTTGAAATCCGTTGTTTTTAAATTATTTGTTAGTCTGCGACGCTACGTGCATTTACGTAAATATACATGAATTACTCGTAAATATTTACGATTCATTCGCGTTCATTCGCGCACATTTATGTTACGCCGTAGGCATTTAAATCCGTGAAATCCGTTGTTTTGATATAAGATAAAGGTGTTCATCTTCTTATCATTAATATGTTTTTAAGGTTCCAAAGTGCCTTTTTTCGCAGTCGGAATCGGCGTTTTCGTGTCTCCGAAGCGATGCTTCGCAAAAGTAAATCAATTTAATTTACCTTGCAAATCAATTTAATTTGAAAAGTAAATCAATTTAATTTACCTTGCAAATCAATTTGATTTGCTGAAGCGTTTTGTCGCTTCGGATGCCCGAAAACGGTGGTATGCAGGCTCGAAATCAGCGTTTTGGAAGCCCGAAAACGAAAAGAAAACCGTTTTTTCCTTTGTGTTTTGCGCGTTTAGTTGTACCTTTGCACCACGAAAGGTAAAAAGGACTAAAAAAAGATATATTATGGCAAAGAAAGCTTTATTGATGATTCTCGACGGATGGGGAATCGGTATGCATGGAAAGGGAGATGTGATTTACAATACGCCAACTCCGTATCTCGACTTGTTGACAGCCACTTCGGCACACTCACAGCTGCAGGCAAGCGGCGAGGATGTGGGACTGCCCGACGGTCAGATGGGCAACTCCGAGGTGGGACACCTGAACATCGGTGCCGGTCGCGTGGTTTATCAGGACTTGGTGAAGATCAACCGTGCCTGCAAAGACGGCTCGATCATGGAGAATCCGCAGGTGAAGGCTGCCTACACCTACGCCAAGGAGCACGGCAAGAAGCTGCACCTGATGGGACTTACCAGCAACGGCGGCGTGCATTCTTCACTGGACCACTTGTTCAAACTCATCGAAATAGGCAAGGCATACGGTCTGAAAGACCAGGTGTTCGTGCATTGCTATATGGACGGGCGCGACACCGACCCCCACTCTGGTAAGGGTTTCATCGAGCAGGTGTCAAAGGTGTGTGCCGACAATGATGCCGCCATCGCCAGCATCGTGGGTCGTTTCTATGCCATGGATCGTGATAAGCGCTGGGAGCGTGTGAAGGAAGGCTACGACCTGATCGTGAACGGGGCGGGTAAGCAGGCAACCGATATGGTTCAGGCAATGCAGGAAAGCTATGACGAGGGTGTTACGGATGAATTCATCAAGCCTATCCACAATGCCACGGTCAACGGTTGCATCGAGGAAGGCGACGTGGTGATTTTCATCAATTTCCGCAACGACCGCGCCAAGGAGATGACCATAGCCCTGACGCAGGAGGATATGCCCGAGCAGGGAATGAAGACCATACCCGGATTGCAATACTACTGCATGACACCATACGATGCAAACTTCAAAGGCGTTCACATCCTGTTCCCGAAAGAGAACGTGGAGGACACCTTAGGCGAATACCTCTCCAAGCATGGCAAGAAGCAGCTGCATACCGCAGAGACAGAGAAGTATGCGCACGTGACATTCTTCTTCAACGGCGGTCGCGAGGCACCGTTTGAGAACGAAGACCGCATCCTGGTGCCGTCGCCAAAGGTTGCCACCTACGACCTGAAACCCGAGATGAGTGCCTACGAGGTGAAAGATAAGCTGGTGGGTGCCATCAACACTCAGGAGTATGACTTCATCGTGGTGAACTTTGCCAACGGCGACATGGTGGGACATACCGGTGTATACAACGCCATCGCCAAGGCAGTGTGGGCGGTTGACAACTGCGTGCGCGAGGTGATAGAGGCTGCCAAGGCAAACGACTATGAGGCGATCATCATTGCCGACCATGGCAATGCCGACAACGCCATCAACCCTGACGGCACACCGAACACAGCCCACTCGCTGAACCCCGTGCCGTTCATCTACGTGACCAACAATAATTCGGCAACGGTGAAAGACGGCCGACTGGCTGATGTGGCTCCCTCCATCCTGCATATCATGGGGCTGGAACAGCCGAAGGACATGACGGGCGAGTGCCTGATCACAGATTAATGGGCTTTGCAATGTAAAGCGCAATCGATAGAACCCCGAGTACAAATTCAGTATTCGGGGTTCTGTCGTCATAAGCACAACGGCATTAGGAAATATGCTGGCTCCCCAAATGCTAAGAGAGAAAAATAAGCATATATGTTGATTTCTGGCGCATTTGTTTGGGGAAATCAACTTTTTTGTTTATTTTTGCAGCAGATATTGAATAATATGGAAAGGAATCTACTAATAGAATTGTTAGAAGACGGAGAAAAGGTAAGTCTTTATTCGCCTCACTTTGAAGGTGAGGAGTATTCAGAGTTTGAAAAATTCCTGTTAACTTATAAGGACACTTATCCAGAAGATGTACGCCAATTAGTTTACAGGCTCGACATCATTAAGCGTGATGGAGCAAGGGATATGCATTTCCGATATGAAGGGACAAGGCGTGATAGAGTAATGGCTCTTCCTTCTCATCTGGAAACTACTTCCTTACGCCTTTACTTACTGAACATCCAAGCGAAGATCCTGATACTGGGAAATGGAGGACTGAAAAAGACTGCTACCTATGAAGAAGATAAAAACCTGCACCGACAAGTAAGGACTCTTCAAAAAATCGATATAGAAATAAAGCAGAGAGAAAAAGAAAAGGTGATTATTGTTAAAGGCACAGAGTTGCTGGGTGAACTATCATTTACAATAGATGATTAATAAAGAAAGGAGGAAACATGAAGACCAACAAAATTATGGACGAAATCCGCAGTAGTATTTCTCCCGGAATGAAGAAGCAGATGGAACTGTCTGTGGCTATTGCTAATCGAATTTATTACATTCTTGAAGCGAAAGGAATGTCACAGAAAGAGTTTGCACGAATGATTGGGAAAACAGAAACGGAAGTGAGCCGCTGGCTTTCAGGAACCCACAATATGACCATAGCCACCATTTGCAAGATTTCTGATGCCCTTGAAGAAGATATCATCAGAGTTGTTGGTTATTCGTATGGATCCACATACGACTTTGAACCAGAGATAGCGGCAGAGGCTGTAGGGGAAAGATGAATTGTTTTGTTTTGCACTCGACTTTTCTTAAATTTGGCTTCGCCGAAGATACACATGTTCGGAAAAACCCAAATATATTTGGTTTTTCGCTCATTAAATCGTATCTTTGTAACCAGAAACAAAATCAATAGATATGTACGACAAGGAACACGGGCTTTACATCGCCCACAGCTCTTCAGGAGCACTGAGTATTCAAGGGAAGATGGCTAACCGCCACGGTCTGATTGCGGGAGCCACAGGTACGGGTAAGACGGTTACGCTGCAGGTGATGGCCGAATCGTTCTGTCAGGCAGGCGTACCCTGTTTCATGGCAGATATGAAAGGCGACCTGTCGGGAATCTCTCAAGCAGGCAGGCTTAGTGGCTTCATTGAGAAGCGTCTGCCGGAATTCGGTATTGAAAACCCTGTGTTCCAAGGCTGTCCTGTAAGGTTCTTCGATGTCTTCGGCGAACAGGGACATCCCATGCGGGCCACAATCTCGCAGATGGGTCCGCAGTTGCTCTCCCGTCTGCTGCAACTGAACGAGACACAAGACGGTGTTTTGAACATCGTGTTCCGCATCGCTGATGAGCGCGGACTGATGATCCTCGACCTGAAAGACCTGCGGATGATGCTCGACTGGGTGTCGAAGAACGCCAAGGAATATACCACGAAGTACGGCTTCGTCACCACAGCAACCATCGGTGCCATCCAACGTGCTCTGTTACAGTTGGAAGCACAGGGCGCTGACAAGTTCTTCGGTGAGCCCTCGTTTGATATCCGCGACTTGATGCAGGTGGAAGGCGGAAAGGGTGTGATGAGCGTGCTGGCAGCCGACAAGCTGATGATGCAGCCCAAACTCTATTCCACCTATCTGCTCTGGCTGCTGAGTGAACTCTATTCTACCTTGCCGGAGGTTGGCGACCTGCCGTTGCCGAAACTCGTGTTCTTCTTCGATGAGGCTCACATGCTGTTCGAAGATACCTCGAAGGCGCTGCTCGACAAGATTGAGCAGGTGATCCGTCTGATACGCTCCAAGGGTGTGGGCATCTACTTTATCACGCAGAGCCCGACCGATATTCCTGAAGTGATCCTCGGGCAGTTAGGAAACCGCGTGCAGCATGCCCTGCGTGCCTATACGCCGAAGGACCAGAAGGCGGTGAAGACCGCTGCCGACACCTTCCGTGCCAACCCTGAATTCAAGACCGATGAGGCCATCATGAACCTCGAAACCGGTGAGGCTTTAGTGAGTTTCCTCGATGAGAAAGGTGCGCCCAGCATCGTGGAACGCGCCAAGATACTGTTCCCGCTATCGCAGATCGGTGCCATCACCGAAGGGCAGCGTCTTGACATCATCAAGCAGAGTTATATCTACGGGAAGTACGATACGCCCATTGACCGCGAGAGTGCATACGAGATCCTGACGAAGGAAGCCGAAGAACAGGCATTGGTAAAGGAAGAGGAGACAAAGACGAAAGAGAAAGAAGTAAAGGGTTCGAAGACCGAGAAGAAGAAGGCCGGCATGATGAGTAAGGTGTGGAAAGCGGTGATGACTGCCGTTACCTCCACCTTAGCCACCATCTTAGGCACTTACGTAAGCAATAAGGTGTCTGGCAAACAGTCCAAGAGCAAGACATCTGCCAAGGAGAAGGTGGTGAAGAATGCCACTTCTGCTGCCACACGAACCATCACGAGGGAACTCTCACGTGATATTCTGGGGAATTTGATTAAGTAGGGGCAAGAAGCAAGAGGCAAGAAGCAAGAGGCAAGAAGCAGGAAGCAAGAAGCAGGAAGCAAGAAGCAAGAGGTAAGAGGCAAGAAACAAGAGGCAAGGCATACGGTCTGAAAGACCAGGTGTTCGTGCTTTGCTATATGGACGGGCGCGACACCGACCCCACTCCAACCGATATGGTTCAGGCAATGCAGGAAAGCTATGACGAGGGTGTTACCATGGGGCTGGAACAGCCGAAGGACATGACGGGCGAGTGCCTGATCAGCGACAACTGATAACCGGAATATTTACATACAACGGGAGGTGTGCCCAAATACAGATATTCCTATAGAAACAACGGATTCCACAGATTTTACGGATTAAAGTCATGCTGATAATCAGGAACTGAAATAATCTGTTTAATTCGTGAAATCCGTTGTCGTTTCTTTTTGGCACGCCCTCTGTTTTCACCTGCTGCATTCAGGCGTTTCTAATCCGCTATTTTATCTTGATGGCTACGGAGTGAATCTTCATTCTTCCCGTCTTGTCGAGCAGCCGAATCATGAAGTGATAGTCGCCCGTATCAACGTTTGCAGGAATGCTGATGTCGTGGCGGGCCGTGAAGGAGCGCAGACCTGAGGGGATGGTGAAGTCCTGATCGAATACCCACGGATTCACTTCTGCCTTCTTTTCATCCTGTTCGCAGTCCACGGAAGTGGTGCTGTGGGTGTGGTGATTGAAGTTGTTGTGAATCTCGATGTTGTATGAACCGAGTTCGAGATTGTCATTGAAAACATAGTTGAAGGGTATTACTCCTCCGCGTTCATACACTTGGCAGTCGATGGGCATGGCGGTGATGCCTTCTGAAGATATCTCCGGGTCGTTCATGTCTCTGAGTTCTTCGTCGGAACTGCTGCACGCACTGAGTGCGCACAGCAGTAATAAGGTGATTGGAAAATGCTTTTTCATGATCTTGGGTTTAGTCGTGAATCGAGTTTTCTTCATCGTCTTCCTCTTCGGTGATAGCCTTCTGGGCGGTTGTCGAATTGCCGTTTGCGTCGGTAACCGTTAGTTTCATCAGGTCACCAACCACCACATTCATGCCGCCGATAGGCACGTGTACGTGGAATCCTTCTATGTTGAGCACGCCGAGAAACTTGCTTGCCGTTATGGGATAGCTTACTTTTGTGGTGCTTCCCTGTGCATTAGTGATGGTGATGAGGATAGATTGTGTGCGCCCTTCAGCCTTGATGTCGGCCTCCACGCATAGCTCGTCGCCCTCGATATTGGCTTCTTCAATCACGATGCTGGGGGGCGGCACGACGTCATCGTTGTCGCCGCAAGAGGTGAAACCCAGTGAACACACGCACATTACAGCCATGATGAGGCTGAGATATTTCATTTTTTTCATTGTCTTTGAATTTAATTGTTAATACATTTTGTTGATTGTCAGAACTCCAGCCCCACCTTCAGCGAGAGGTTTCGCCCTGGTTCAGGCACGTCGATGAGGCGGTAGTAGCTGGTGTGGTCGTAGAAGCGGCGGTTCAGCAGGTTGTCTGCATGAAGTGCCACATTGAGCATTGTGCTTTTCAGCGAGATGTATTTTCCTGCTGAAAAGTTCAGGGTGTAATAGCCTCCGGTGGGCTGTTCGGGCGGCACAATCTCGTTTTGCCGGCTCACGATGTGGGCGTTCAGTTTCATGAATCCCTTTCCGTGGAAGTCGAATGAATACTTTACCCCAGCATCAACCGACCATGGCGTGGAGAATGGCAGCGTGTATCCCTTCTTCTCGCCCGACTGCTGTCGGGCATAGAGGTATTCGCCCTGCAAAAGCAGCTGCCAGTCTTGTGCGATGTTCCATGTGAACTGTGCCTCTGCGCCGTAGCGAATCACGCGCGCCTGGGTGTAGTGGTAGAGCTGCAAACCTTCCACAAAGCGCGCCGTGGGGTTCAGATAGATGAAGTTGGGGAAGTAGTTCACAAAGGGATCCACCAGAATTTCCACCTTGGCATTGCCCCATCCGATGCTGGCATCCAGCTGATAGGATTCTTCAGGATCGAGCTGCGGGTTGCCCTGCTCGTATCGGAAGATGTGGTAGTTCACGCCGTTGGTGCCCAGTTCCTTGGGTATGGGCATGCGGAAACTCTTGCCCACGTTGGCCTTCATCAGCCAGTTGCCGGTGCTATAGTTCACTCCTGCCGACCATGTGAGGCTGTTCATGCTCTTGCGCATGTCGGCCGACCGCTGCTTGAAGGTGGGAATGCCGTCAACGGGAGTTTCATACCAGTCGTAATAGTCATGGATATGGGTGCGCACATGGTCAAAGCGCACGCCCGCATTGAATATCAGCTGTTGGCTCAGGGCATAGCGGTCGGAGAGATAGATGCCTGCGCCGGTGCTCTCAAAGTCGGGAATGATGAATCCCCATCCGTCGCGGCGGTTGTGCTGCAGCTCCGTGTTCACCCCGCCTTGTAGCGTGTGCTGGTTGGCGGAAAGGCGCAGCCAGAAGTTGCCGGTGTAGGTGCTCTTGTTGAATTGCCTCTCTATCGGTCCGTCGGGTTGCGGCATATAGCCGTGGCTCATAGGCTCCGACGTTTCCTTGCGCTGGTTGTTCTGGTAGGCCAGACTGAGGTCTGCCGTGAGCACGTCGCTGTTCCACGAGGTGTGGCTGATCACTTTCAGGTGGTTCACCTGCTGGTATGGCAGGTCGATATCGCGCCGCGAGCTGTCGTAGTCGATGTCGCTCAGGCGCACTTCCAGCCCGTGGGCGTTGGCAAAGAATCCGCTCTTGGAGAAATTGTCGGCCACTCTGATGTCCGTGTGAAAGCGATATCCCGCGTAGCCGACGGTGATGCTTCCGTCGCGCTCGGTGCCTGCCGTGTTGCGCAACCGTCTGTCTTTCAGCCTGATCCAGTAGGAATAATACTGTATGCTGTCTGTTGTCACGCTGTAGTCGGCATAGTCGATGAGCGTCATATTGGCTCGATAGAAGAACCGCCCGCTACGTCCGCCGATCTTGGCAGAAAGCCCCAGCTGCTCGTTGTTGCTCCTTCCAAACATCTGCACGGCACCTTCGACGGGCTTTGTGGGCAGGTGATTGGTGTAAAGACTGAGCACTCCGCCAATGGCATCGCTGCCATAGAGCAGTGCTGCGGGACCTTTGATGATTTCGGCACGGTCGATTGCAAACTGGTCAATTTCCAATCCGTGGTCGTCGCCCCACTGTTGCCCCTCGTGCTTGATGCCATCTTCGCTCACGGCAAGGCGGTTGAAGCCAAGTCCGCGGATAGCAGGCTTTGATTGTCCGGAGCCTATCGACATAGCCTTCACGCCGGGAATGCCTTCGAGAGTCTGCATCAGACTGCCCGCGAAGTTCTGCGAAAGGAAGTCGCGGTTCACCTGCAGCACCGACTGGGAGGTCTGCATCTGGAAGTCGCGGCTGCGCTGTCCGTTCACCGTAACGTCGCCGAGCGTAATGGTGGTGTCATTAACTGCGCACGTGAAAAGCAGCGCAGCCAATATATTGTTGATCATTCTGCTTTTTGTTTTGATGAAAAATAAAGAAATTGATTCTACCCGAAAGTCAGGCTTCTGGGGGCGCACTCGTAGCAGTCGTTTCCGCTGTTGGATGCAGCCGAGTGGATGTGCAGCGAGAGGCTGGTTGTCATCAGCAAGAACACTGACAACAACACGCGGGCCACGAATCTGCGTTTGCGTTCCATCTGCCTGTTTTGGTTAAGGTATGATATTGATATCGAGTTCTTGGTGAATGAGTCGCCCTTCGCTGGTTACTCCCTCCACAACAACATGGCATTTGCCCTGAGAGTCGGCTCCGTTCACGCTGATGGTATCGGTGGTGACGCTGGGATTCCAGTAGAGTGTCTTGCGCAAACCGCTCTGGCTGAAGAACGAGGATGGTCGCTGATAGCCCATGGGAGAGATGCTTTTCTGCTTCATTACCTCTGCCCGGGGTTCGCCATAGCTGCCCAACTTCGTGGTGATACTGATCACTCCGTTGCCGCCGGCTGATCCCCAGATCACTGTAGAGCCTGTTTTGAACACATCAACTCGTGCCACATCCTGCATCTGAATATTGTCGAGGTCGTATTCATCGGCAACTATGATGCCGTCAATGGCAATGGTAGCAGGCGAGTCTTTATAGATTGACGAAGCACTCCTGATATAGCAGCGGTTCTGATGAAGCCTTACTCCCGGAATGTGGCGTATA
This sequence comes from Prevotella sp., assembly GCA_017471245.1. Taxonomy (GTDB): domain Bacteria; phylum Bacteroidota; class Bacteroidia; order Bacteroidales; family Bacteroidaceae; genus Prevotella. The sequence goes on along the minus strand of JAFUVB010000013.1, from coordinate 57,374 downwards.
AGTTCGTGGAGGCAAGTGGCGCCTAATTCTTCTATTTTGTGCAGTCCGAAGGAGAAATCAGCTATCTCGGCAAAAACATTTCCCTTGCTGGCAGAGTTGCGGCGTGTGCCTATTACGTCCAGGTTGTCGAGCATGATGGCATCTGAAAAAGTGCCTGTAAGTGAGTCAGCAGTGGTGGAGAACAACTCTTGATTGATGGTTTTGCTGCTGTGGGGAAGATGAAAGTCGGGTCTGTCTTGCTCCTCAATGGTAAGCTCCACATGCTCGTTGCCCTTGGCATTTGATGCTCTCAGCACATACTGAGTGCCTTCGGGGAAGTCCAGTCCCTTAAAGGAAAAGCATCCGGAAGTATCGGTAGTGTCAATGGCGAAGCACCCCGCTTGCGGCGAAATCAGGCTTACGCTGGCGCCTGCGACGGGCTTTTTGCGCATCAGGGTTTGCACACGGCCGGTGACGGCATGTGTAGTTTCACAAGGAAAAGCGGGTGCAGTGTAGTTTCCTTTAAACACTTCACTGAAATCATAGCGCCTCCATTTACAGTTGGAAAGTGCGGAATCGGCTTGCCACGTGTCTTCAATCAGTGTTTCCGGGAAGAGTATTCCACCAGGTTTATCGGTGTCGAGCAGCAGGTGGGCGACAATCGATGATGGGCGATGCCGATGTTGTTGTATGGTTCCTGTTACGCTTACAGAGATATCTATGTGCTCTCCTTCATGCAAGTCAGTTGCTTTCAGGAGGAGTTCAATCTGCTCGTTAGGCGCAAACGATGGCTGTTTGGGTATGATTTGCAGCATGCACTGCTCGCGTTTGTTGTTCGAATAAAAGAGCCTTTCGGCAAGAATCTCCTGCTGATTGTTGAGTAGCAGCAATGAAATAACGCCCTCGGGAATGGAGTCGCAGTGGAATATCACCGGGCGGTTTCTGCCAATCGGTACAAGCGCAAAGGGGAAAGCCCTGCAGTGGGCAAGCAACAGAAGCGAGTCTTCGGCTATGTTTGTGGTCACCATAACATGGCTGTCGTTTCTGGTGAACAGCAGCCGCTCATCGTTAATACTTCCAGTGGCTGGTTCTTTTGCAGTTCTCTTGTCTTGTTTTGGTTGCTTCCCGCCCCCCACGAAGATAGGGCAAATGCTTCCATAATCTGCCATATTCATTGACAAATGAGTGTATGCGCGGATATAATAGCAGCCGCTTGTTGCCGATGCAGGTATGTCAATGTAGCCGGCATAGATGCCGTCGCGGCACAGAACCTTCGCTTTGGCAGTGAGCGATTCATCGGGAGAAATCAGCTCAACGTATGTATACAGGCTGTTGTCCACAGGTTCGTGACTCAGCGCATTGACAACATACACCTTGAACCAGATGCGATCGCCGGGCGCATAGTCGGCAGCATCGGTGTGAACGTAAGTTTTTTCCTGCGGAAAGATTCTAAGCTGGCTGATGATATGATTCACAATGGCAGGATGGGTCTGTGCTTTGGTCGCAGACAACATAGCGAAACATGCCAGCCATGTTACAAGATGCTTCATGTGGTTTCCGTTTAAATCCATAAGAAGCCAGCATGCCAAGGGGCAAACTGACCATGAATACTAACTAAAGGGAAACCGTTGGCGGCGCGCGAAGACCGATGGTGAAGTGGGGAAAAGTGAAAACTGGCTGTTGCCAAAGGGCGGGATGGTCGGTTGCCACCTTATTATATATAATAGGGGCAGCATCGTCTGCAGGCAACATGTGGGAACAAAGGATCTGGCAGAGCACGCAGTCGTGTGACACTTCTGCCTGCTGTCCTAAATGCCCGGCGCAATGATGGTGCACGCACTCGGCACACATGGACTCGGCAGCACTGCCGGTTTGATGTATGTGGAGTGACGAGAGCAGGAGCATTGGCACAATCGTTGCCAGCAGAATCCATGATGCAATATGTCTTTTCCTTCTCGTATTCACCGATGCAAATATAGGAAAAAATTCGGAATAACGCAAGAAATAAATTCAGGAATTTGCATACATTGGGAAAAAATATTATCTTTGCGACAAAATGCGAACTGCAACAAAAAAGGAATGGGAGTATTCATCAATATCGGAAACGCAGGGTTCCAAAGAGCTCGGAATAGTGAGTATGTTGACAAATCGGATCTGATAGCTGTTGTCAACAAAACAATCAATACTGAGAGATGTTTTAGCTGTGTATCGAGGAGTCGGCGTTTCGGCAAGTCGATGGCGGCTAAGATGCTTTATGCTTACTATGACCAGTCGTGTGACTCTCACAAACTGTTTGCCGACTTGAAGATTGCCAACGACCCGTCGTTTGAGCAGTACCTTAACAAGTTTCCAGTCATTTTCCTTGATCTTTCCGACTTTGTGACACGATACAGAGACGAGCGTATAGTAGGGCAGATGGATCAGCAACTGCGAGAGGACATTCACAAGGCATACCCAGACATACCGCTTCAGGACGGCGATGACCTGATGGACTATCTCGTTAGGATCGTTAATGTCAGGCATCAGCAGTTTATCTTCATCATCGACGAGTGGGATGCCATCTGCCGTGAGTTTTCCATCGGAACACAGGCTATGGACAACTATCTGAACTGGCTTCGCCGGATGTTCAAGGGCGGGATGACGATGCAGGTGTTTGCCGCCGTGTATATGACGGGCATCCTCCCTGTCAAGAAATACAAGATGCAGTCGGCGATGAACAATTTTCAGGAGTATTCCATGGTGGAACCCCGCAACATGGCTCAGCAGTTCGGGTTTACAAAAGATGAAGTCCGAGAGTTAGCCACCAAGCATGGGATGGATTTCGATGAACTGGAGAAATGGTACGACGGCTACCAAATCGGTGACGCACCGTCTATATTCAATCCCAACAGTGTTATTCAGGCAGTCGAGGTTGGTCGCTGCCGCAGCTTCTGGGCTTCGACGGGTGCCTTCGACACTGTGGCAGATTATATACAAATGAACTATGAGGGGCTGCGAGATGACATTATTCGTATGCTGGCCGGTGGGCGTTGTGAGGTTGATCCTACGGGTTTCCAGAACGACATGTCCATCATCCGCAGTAAAGACGATGTGCTGACGGTACTCATCCACTTAGGCTACTTGTCTTACGACTGGAAAGAAAGCGAATGCTACATCCCCAATCGTGAAGTTGCGGGAGAAATGGTGAACGCCGTGAAAATCAACAATTGGCGGGTCGCCTCCTCTCTTGATGCCTCCAAGCGCCTGCTGCTGGCTACCCTTGACGGCGATGAAGATGCCGTGATTCAGGGCATTGATGCCGCTCATGACGAGAATACAAGTATACTCTCTTATAACAATGAGAACTCACTGGCATGCGTTCTCTCTATTGCCTACTATTACGCATGCAACAACTATGTTGTGCATCGCGAATTGGCAAGCGGAAAAGGATTTGCAGACATCGTGCTCATCCCCCGAAAAAATGTTGACTCCCCCGCTATCGTTCTTGAGTTGAAATATAATAAGGATGCTGATGCGGCTATTGCTCAGATACACCGCAAGCAGTATCCTGCGAAGGTGGCAGAATATGCCGACCGCCTCCTGCTCGTCGGCATCAGCTACGACCGTAATACAAAACAACACACCTGTAAGATAGAAAGAATATGAACGTACAGATTGAGGAATCCTGGAAGCAGCATCTGCAGGGTGAGTTCGACAAGCCCTACTTTGAGCAGCTCACGCAGTGGGTGAGGCAGGAGTATCAGACCACCACGTGCTATCCGCCTGGGCGGGAGATTTTCAATGCCTTCAACCTGTGTCCTTTCGACAAGGTGAAGGTGGTGATCATCGGTCAGGATCCCTATCATGAGCACGGGCAAGCAGAGGGATTGTGCTTTTCGGTGAAGCCCGGTGTGATGATGCCGCCGTCGTTGGTGAACATCTTCAAGGAGATAGAAGACGATCTGGGAACGCCGATGCCCATGAACGGTAGTCTGGTGCGCTGGGCAGAGCAGGGCGTGCTGTTGCTGAATGCCACGCTCACGGTGCGTGCGCATCAGGCAAACAGTCATTCGCGGCTTGGATGGCAGACGTTCACCGATGCCGCCATCCGTGTGTTGGCAACCGAAAGGGAGCACATCGTGTATCTTCTTTGGGGAGGCTATGCGCGCGGAAAGGCTTCAATGATCGACCGAGAGAAGAATCTCGTGTTGGAATCGGTGCATCCTTCTCCGCTGAGTGCCAATCGCGGCGGATGGTTTGGCAATCATCATTTCTCTCAGTGCAACGCTTATCTGGCAGCCCATGGGCTGGCTCCGATTGCTTGGTAAGGTGAGTTCAAAGCTCATCATTCATAGTTTGTAGTTCATAACATATAGTTAGTGGTTCATAGCATATAGTTAGTAGTTCATAGTTCCCGATTTATTGAAAAAGTTTCCACCCATATTGCAAGTTGGCGACGTGCTGGTTTCGTCGGAAATACTGACGGAACACTTCTGTTGTGACCTTGCCCAATGCAAAGGGCAGTGTTGCGTGGAAGGCGACGCTGGAGCCCCTGTCACCTTGGATGAGGTGATGGAGATAGAGAATGTGCTCGACGAGGTGTGGAGCGGCTTGTCGGCTTCAGCGCAGGCGGTTATCGACAAGCAAGGCGTTGCCTATACCGATCAGGAAGGCGATCTGGTGACAAGTATCGTTAACGGAAAGGACTGTGTGTTTACTTGCTATGGAGATATCGAAGACTCTGGCGAGGCGGGAATGATACGCAATTGCTGTCTCTGTGCGTTGGAGAAAGCCCACAGAAACGGAAAGACTGACTTTTGCAAGCCCATCAGCTGTGCGCTTTACCCCATTCGGGTGAAGGAGTTCAGCAACGGACTGGTGGGGTTGAACTACAACAAATGGGATATCTGCCGGTGCGCCCGCGAAAAAGGCAGCCTGCTGCAGCTGCCTCTATATCGCTTTTTAAAGAATCCCCTGACGCAGCGTTTCGGCGAGAGCTGGTATAAAGAACTGGAAACGCTGGCAAAGGAACTGGAGAGTATCACGACCTCCGATACTTAGATGGGCTCATTCCCACATGCTCCTTGAAATATTTGCCAAGGAAACTCTGGTTGGGGAAGTTCAGGTATTGCGCAATCTCCTTGATATTCATGGTGGTGTTCTTCAACAACACACGTACCTCTAAGATTACATAGTTGTCGATCCACTCGTTGGGAGTGCGGCGACTCGCCTGTTTTACGGTTTCTGACAGATACTTCGGGGTGATGCACAGCTGTTCACCATACCAGCTCACGCGCCTCTCATGTCGGAAATTCTCTTCCACAAGTTTGATGAAAGCGGTGAATATTGCCTCGGCGCGTGTCTGCTGCCTGTCGTTGTTCTGTTGCAGTCGGTAGATGGCGTTGCTCAGGTCGTAGAGCATGGTGAGCAGCAATGAGCGCACGGCTTCGGTGCGGAAGTGGTGCTGCACGTCGTCAACCTTATATCGCAGTCCGTCATAATACTGGCTGATGATGTGCACTTCCTCATTGCTCAGGTTGAAAACCGGATGAGAGCGCGAGAAGAGGAACAGCGATGACAGTTCGTGAATGTTCTTGATGAGTTCGTGATAGAAATCTTCCGACATCATGATGCCTATTCCCTTGAAGTCGGGGCTTAGCATGTAATTGTCGAGCACCTGTCTGCTGTGGATCATAATCACATCGTTGGGGCGAACCATATAGTCTTCGGTGTCAACCGAATATTGAGCTTTTCCATGCAGACAAAGACCTACGATGATGCAGTTTACCCGCCGGGGTTCGTTGGGTAGCGGCACTCGCGCGAAGTCGTCGATCAGCAGCAGGTCATCGTCGATGTAGCTGCCGTTGTACACATTCTTGGTTCCGGCAATAGACAGTTCGTTGATTTTCATTGCTTCCATATCAGATGATTTTAGTAGTTTTGCCAGCTTTTACCTTTACGTTCTTTTCTTTTCCGTTCACGATGACAAGGGTGGAACCGCCTTTTTGGCTGTGCAACTTGGCGGAAGTCACCTTTCCGTCTTTCCATTCCATATCCACCACAAAGCCGCCACGGGCGCAGAGACCGCTCACCTTGCCGTCTTTCCATGCTTTGGGAAGGGCTGGCAGCAGAACCATCTGGTCGGTGCTGCTTTGCAGAAGCATCTCGCAAACACCGGCAGTACCGCCGAAGTTACCGTCGATCTGGAAAGGCGGGTGGGCATCGAACAGGTTTGGATAGGTGCCTCCGCTGCGACGGCGGTCGGGACCTTGGTATTTGTCGGGCGACACGTATGTGAGCAGTTTCTTATATAAATGATATGCCTGTTCGCCGTCATGGAGGCGCGCCCACAGATTCATGCGCCAGCCAGTGCTCCATCCCGTGGTCTTGTCGCCTTTCTGGATAAGCGTTTGTCGGCATGCCTCGCGTATTTCTTCGAAGGTGGGGTGGATGATGTTGCCGGTCTGCTGAGCGGGCTTGATTGGAGAAAGGTGGTTGCCGGGATATAAACCGATGAGGTGCGACTGGTGGCGGTGGTGAATGTCGTAGTCGTTCCAGTCATAATACCATTCGTTCAGGTCTCCATTCTTGCCGATGGTGTAAGGATGCAGTGTAGCAAGGGGTATCATCATGATGCGCAGCATGCCTTCGTCGGTGCTGTCGCCTTGCAGGGCCACGGTGGCTTGTATGGTGTTGAACATCAATTCACGTATGATGGCGAGGTCGGCTGTACCACCATAGCAAGTCATGCCATGATAGCCTTTGTCGGTGACATATTCGTTTTCGGGCGAAGTGCTGGGGGCGGTGATCAGTTCTCCGGGCTGTTTCGGATTCTCAACGAGCCAGCCTAAGCAGAACTCGTAGGCACCCCACATCAGCGGGTAGGCAATGTTTTTCAGATACTCCTTGTCTTGTGTGAACTGGTATTTCTCCCACAACGTGTTCACCAACCATGCGCCGCCCAGATTCCAGTTTGCCCATTCCGGCTTCTCGTTTTTCTCGCCTACGGGGTTTGTCATTGCCCAGATGTCGGAGTTGTGGCTGCTGCACCATCCCTGCTGAATTCCATAATAGTTCTTTGCCGTGTATTGCCCGTTCTCTGCCAGTGCCTGAACGAATCCGTCGAGCGGCTCTGCCATTTCATGTAAGTTGGCAACGAATGCAGGCCAGTAGTTCTCTTCCAGATTGATGTTCACGGTGTAGTTGCCGCGCCATGGCGACCAAACATGCGGTGTCCATAGCCCCTGCAAGTTGGCAGGAACGCCCGGTGTGCGGGAACAGCTGATGAGCAGGTAGCGCCCATATTGGAAGTATAAAGTTTCCAAATAGGGGCTGGGTCTTCCGTCGCTGTATTGTCGCAGCAGTTCGTCGGTGGGCATCACGATGGATTCGTAGTCGTCGTAGACCATTCCTTTGATACGTCCAGCCAGTGTGTGCTGTTCGCTTTTTCCTAATTGCAGCTTCACCCGGTCATAATACTGCTGATAATCAGCAACGTGCCGCTCCTTCAATTGGTTGTAGGTGTAGTTCACCAAATGCCAAGCATCGTCTGCCACCTTTTCTATATAAGGCGCACCTTCTTTCACGGGGTGTTTGTCGAAACCGTTAAAACTTGTTTCGTTCACGAAATACAAGACGAGTTCCGTGGCGTTGATCACTTGCAAGGTGCTGTCGGTAACTTCGATCTTTCCCCCCGTGAGCTTCGGAATCAGTTGCGAGCAGTAGTGGATGCTGTTGTTGCTGTCGCCGATGGCATGCCCCATCAGGGTGATGCTGCTTTTCGATGCTTTCACGTGGTGGGGCACCTGCGCTGTGAGCATCAGTTCACAGTTGATGCTTCCTGGCTTGTCGGCTGTTATGCGCATGGCAATCACTTTGTCGGGATGAGAAGCGAAGTATTCTCGCTGAAACAGCACGTCGCCTTTCCTGTATCGGATGTTTACCAATGCACTGTCGAGGCAGAGGCTTCGCATATAGCTGCTTGTTTTTCCGGGAGCATAGTCTTTGATGTAGAGCGTGGCAAGCGGCTGATAGAACTGTGAGTTGTGTCCTTGAACATGCAGTTGGAGGGAATCGGCGAGTTGGTAATCTTCATTAAACAGCGCTTTCCTGATTTCGGGAATCCATTTCGATGCTCCGGAATCTTCATTGTGGTCTACAGGCTGCCCTGTCCACAGCGTGATGTCATTCAGGTAAAGGGAGTCGGTTTCTGTTCCTCCGTAGATTAGTGCTCCCATCTTACCATTCCCGATGGGAAGTGACTCCTCGAAATACTGTGCCGGTTTTTCATACCATAGATTCATGGGCTGCTGGTTTTGTGCAGCAGATGCCGTGGCAATGATAACCAGCAAAGCGGCAAGAGCGGTTTTCTTCATAATCCTTGTTTGATGATTCATGGATGCAAATATACATTTTTTTTCTGAAAAAGCTTCCTAATTCTTCCAAAAACAGAAGGGGCGGCTGGAAAAGAAGAAAGAAAAGGGGAAGATTGGAAGACGGAATGAGTGTGACAGGAAGGTAATAGGAGGGGCGAGGGGGAGGAAAGGGGCAGACAGAAAGGGGGTAAAAGGACGACAGAAAGATGTTACGAGGACGACAGGGAAGGAGGTAAGAGGAAGAAGAAATGAAGATGGTGTGCCAAAATACATATATTCCTATAGAAACAACGGATTTCACGGATATTACGGATTTAAGTCATGCTGATAATCAGGAACTTTAATAATCCGTAAAATCCGTGAAATCCGTTGTAGTTTCTTTTTTACACGCTCTCCACCCTGTTATCGTGCTTAGATTCTTCTTTTTAAGTTTAGATTCTTCCTTTAAAGTTTAGATTCTTCTTTTTAAGTTTTTAATCTTCCTTTTTGTGGTTTGGAGCGTTAAGGAGGGCAGATTATTCTTTTGCTTCCACTGGCGTTTCCTCCACCTCCTTAGTTTCCTTCACCTCAAGAGGCATGCCGTTTTTCGGTGCTCCCACTTTGCTGTTTACCCTGGCACCGCGTGTTGGTGTTGCTGTTGCAGGTGTTTTGGCAGGTGTTTTCAACACTCCTTGTTTCCTGACAGGTGCGGGCGTTCCTTCTTCTTCAACAGCCTTTTCCTCAATGACATCTTGTTTCATCGGGAGTTCACCGTTATTCGGAACAACATCTGCATTCTTGATGACATTGCCTCTGTTCACCCTGCTTGTTCTTGTGGGGAATGCCTGTGGCTGCTGCGGAACAGTGTTGTCGCCAGTTCCTATCTTGTTTCTCACGGCAGGACGTTTGTTCGGGCGGGCCTTGGTTTTCAACGGTTCTGCTGGGAACATAGGATCTGGTGCAACATCCGACTCTACCGGTGCCTCGTCGATAGTCTCGGAAACTTGCTGCAAATCTGTCGGATTCTGTGAAGCCTTTGTTGTGTTGGGTCTTCTCGCAGTTCTTCTCTGGGCTCGGTTGGGATTATTTGCAGGTCTTCTTATCCCGCTTGGCTTGTTTGTAGAACCTATTTTCTGCGGTTGCAGCGGGTTAACTTCACCATTTCCTGTGGGAATGGCTGGATTTGGGAGAAGAACGTTTTCTGGAGCTTCATTCGATTCCTCGTCAGTCTTGGTGGGACTGGTTGGCGGAACGGGATCTGTTGGTTTTACAGGCTTAACCGGAGTTACTGGAGTAACTGGGGGAACTGGATTGACAGGCGTTGTGGGCTCTGCTTTCTTTGTAGGCACCGCTTTTGGTTGCGCCTGAGCGTAAACACATGTTGCAAGCATTAAGCCGGCAATCATCAAAAATCTGTTAGAGAAAAGTTTTAGTTTCATGTCGAATTGAATTTTAGTGTTAATAATACGTGGCAAATATAGGTAAAAATTGTTTTAAATCCAAATCAAGAGCATGCTATTTGTTTGCAGTCTGGCAGTTTTTATGTATAATTAACAGTTTTGAGAAGCAAGGTAACTATTCAGAGAATCATGCTCTGCGCCCTTTTAGTGCCCCTTTTCGGGGCAGAAATCTAACAAATCTGTCCAAATCAGACAAATTTAAGGATTAGATTTGAGAGATTTGCAAGGATTTGTAGGATTTCTCGCCGTAGGCGACTCCTTAAAAACCGATTCGCTGAATAGATACGAAGCAAGAGGCAAGAGCCTCTTGCTTCTATATCTATTTATGCATCAATATTTGCATAGGTGGCATTCTGCTCGATGAACTCGCGGCGCGGCTCCACATCATCGCCCATCAGCATGGAGAAAATCTCATCTGCCTCGGCAGCGTTCTCGATGGATACTTGCTTGAGCAGGCGTGTTGAAGGATCCATGGTGGTCTCCCACAGCTGCTCGGGGTTCATCTCGCCCAGACCTTTGTAGCGCTGCGTGTGCAAGGCACTGCTGTTCTCATCGCCTGCCACATACTTGTCGATGAATGCCTGGCGCTGCTGCTCCGTATAGCAATACTCGCTGAATTTCTTGTATGTGCACTTATAGAGTGGGGGAGTGGCGATATAGAGATGACCTTCCTGAATCACCTTCGGCATGAAGCGGTAGAAGAGGGTCATGATCAGTGTGTCGATGTGCGATCCATCGACATCGGCATCGGTCATGATGATGATCTTGTCGTAGCGCAGCTTGTCGATATTGGCTTCGCGGTCGCCCTCTCCGTCAACGCCGAAGCGCACGCCGATGCTCTGGATGATGTTCATCACCGACTCAGCTTCGAACACGCGATGCCACTGCACCTTCTCCACGTTCAGGATTTTTCCGCGCAACGGGAGGATTGCCTGCGTGTAGCGGTCGCGCCCTTGCTTGGCAGAGCCACCGGCGGAGTCACCCTCCACTAAGAATATCTCGCATGCCTTCGGATCCTTGTTCGAGCAGTCGGCAAGCTTTCCGGGCAGTCCGCCGCCGCTCATGGGGTTCTTGCGCTGCACGCTCTCACGGGCTTTGCGGGCTGCGATGCGCGCTGTTGCGGCGAGAATCACCTTGTCGCAAATCTGCTTTGCCTCTTTGGGGTGCTCCTCAAGATAGTTGGCAAGCGCCTCGCCCACTGCCTGCTGCACGGCTCCTGCCACCTCGCTGTTGCCGAGCTTGGTCTTGGTCTGCCCTTCAAACTGCGGTTCTGCCACCTTGATGCTGATCACGGCCGTGAGACCTTCGCGGAAGTCCTCGCCGGCAATCTCAATCTTTGCCTTTTCAATCTGCTTGGAAATCGCCGGGTCGGCATCGGCATAGCCTTTCAGTGTGCGTGTGAGCGCCATGCGGAAACCGGTGAGATGCGTACCACCTTCGATGGTGTTGATGTTGTTCACGTATGAGTGGATGTTCTCCGAATAGTCGGTGTTGTACATCACAGCCACTTCAATGGGGATGCCTTGCTTCTCGGTCTTCAGGTAAATCACATCGTCGAAAAGGTGCGTGCGGTGGCGATCCACGTAGCGCACGAACTCTTTCAGTCCTTCCTGTGCGTGGAATACTTCCTGCTTGGTCTTTCCTTCTTCGTCGGGGCGCAAGTCGGTGAGCGTGATAGTGATGCCTGCGTTGAGGAAAGCCAGCTCGCGCATGCGGCGGGCAATAATGTCCCACTGGTATACGGTGGTGGTAAAGATTGTGGGATCTGGCCAGAACTGCTGGCGCGTACCCCGCAAATCAGTCTCGCCGACCACCTTCACCGGATAGAGCGGCTTGCCCTGCTCGTATTCCTGCTGATACACTTTGCCGTCGCGATACACCTGTGAGAGCATGCGCTTTGACAGTGCGTTCACGCAGCTCACGCCCACGCCGTGGAGTCCGCCTGACACTTTGTAGGAGCCTTTGTCGAACTTTCCGCCGGCATGCAGCACGGTCATCACCACCTCAAGTGCCGACTTGTGCATCTTTTCATGCTCGTCGACGGGAATACCGCGGCCGTTATCTTGTACTGTGATAGAATTGTCTTCGTTGATTGTCACCTCGATATGGGTGCAAAAGCCTGCCATCGCCTCGTCGATGGAGTTGTCCACGGTCTCGTTCACCAGATGATGGAGACCTTTCTCGCTGATGTCACCAATATACATGGCTGGGCGCTTGCGCACTGCTTCCAGTCCTTCAAGCACCTGAATGTTACTCGCTGAATAATTGTTTTCGATGTTCAGATTCTCTTCCATTTTGATTTCGTGTGATTCTTGCTGCTGTTATTTATGCAGTGTTTTTTCTTTTAGGTTGCAAAGATACAAAAAAAACATTAAATACTAAAGTATTTACCTGCTAAAAATAGTCAAAAAAAACAGTGCAGAAGGTGTCCGTCTCCTCTCAGCCGTCTTTTAGGAACTGCTTTGGCGGGAGTGGCGCGTGTGCTCCGAAGTTTGTTTTCCTTTCCACGGCTAAAAACAAATATTTGCCGTAGTTGCGTATAAAGTGCTGATAGCCAAACGCTTCCAAGAATCGCTGCGTTACCCGCTGCGTTACCTGCTGCGTTACCAGCTGCGCGGCGTTGTTCATGGGATCCGAGGGCCTTCACTCCTTTATTCATAGAGCATGAATCAAATGAAGAGTGTTCAACAAAGAAGCGCAGCAGGTAACGCAGCAGGTAACGCAGCGGGTAACGCAGCAGTTTGTGGAAACCACTGATTGTCAATGTTTTGTGCGCATCTACGCATCAGTGCAGATTTTAAGTGTAGGAGAATGCATTCCAAGGGATTCAAGCCGAAGCTCTCACTTCAAGCAAGCCATAGTCCTCACTTTCTGCAAACCATAGGTTTTGCGGAGCAAAACATTATCTTTCACCCTCCAAAACCTATGCTTTTATCCACCAAAACATTATCTTTCATCCTCCAAAATCTATGCTTTTGCTCATCGAAACATGCCTTTTCATCTGTGTAATCATTTCTTCGCTTAACGATGAACGTAAAAATCTACTCGTAGAGCACCTTTATCCACGCGGCATAGCCCAAGGTGTCGAGCAGCAGGAGCGTGATGATGCTCATGGCGAGCACCGTCTTGTCGCGCAGGCGATAGTTCAACGTGGCAAGGGCGATGCCGCATATCGCAAGCAAGGGGATGATGATGGGCTGCAAACCATCGTGCGGAATGACGACGAGGGGCAGTTCAAACAGGAGCCTTCCCACGAGGATGGCTACCAATAGTTTCAGGATACCCGTCGTTTTCTGTCCTTCGGCATACGCGCGCAGCACCAAATAGGTGAGCGCAAAGAAGCAGCTGCTCTCCACCAGTGCATCGAGCATATAGGAATAGTGCGATATCCAGTTTGTGGTGATAAACGTCAGTGCTCCGGCAATCATGGCGATCAAATATTTTCTCATGGCATGTTAAGCGTCAATATGAATCATTTCCTGATATAGTTTACGAAGTCAATCCACGCGTCGATTCCTGCCGTTCCCAGCAAAATCACGATGATGATCGTAAGAATCAACAGCGAGAGCTGCCGTTTCATATAGAGCAAAGCTGCCAGCAGGATGGTGACAATCACCATTATCGAGATTCCCAACGACCCTAATGAGTCATGGAAAGTGATGATTCTTACGGGTATTTCCAGAATCACTCTACCGGCAATGATGGCAGATGTCACTGCATACACCTCTTTCCCCTTGCTTTCAAACCGCTGAAGCAGGCAGAACGTGAGGGCGAAGAAGCAAATAGACTGTGCGAAACCCGCCGCGAAATTATACTTGGCAGTCCATACCGTTGCGAGGAATATCGCCATCGCCCATGCAGACGATTGAAGAATCTGTTTTCTCATATTGGTAGTTGTTCGTCGAGTGTTCTTTTTGTATAACTGTGTTTAAAGCTCTTTCTGCATGCAAATATACATTATTTTATTTGAACGGTAAAGAATAACCAGAACAATCTTTGGCGTTACAATTTGAAAAATGTTTTTATCATTAGCTCGCATGGTCGCAGGTATGTTATGCAGAAACTCTCACCCTGTTCATTGAACTGCCTTTTCTTGATATCTTTACAATTGAAGATGTTGTTCAGGAATAATCCTATGCTGTTTCTTTTTGTGCGATATGATAAGGATACATCGCAGAACAAATGATGTGTCTGCATGCTGTCGTTGCTTCCATCATATTGCATGACCCATCCAATTTGCCACTTTCCGGGCAAGAAGAACAGGTTCACCTTTTCAGTGTAATTGCAAAACGAGGTCTTGTTGAAGGACAGCTGGTTTCCACCTTGGTGAAAAAAGTTAACTGAAGTCAGCATTTCTACAGAGAACAAAATGGATGGGTTCATGCGTATTTTAGCAGCGATTCTTTTGTAATTATTACAAATTGGAGAGACTGTTGATGCGTGCATTACATAGAAATTGTTCCAAGAACAAACACCTTCCATGGTTGTTGATAGCATCCAAAAAGGAATTTGTTTGCTGATTGCCCATCTGATGCCGTAGGTTTTGGCAAGCTGTGTTTGCTTGGATAGCTCTCTTTGGTATAAGCCATCTGACAGATTGCTCTCGTATAGTCTGTTTTTGATGAAATCAGCATTTATGCCGAAGTATGCGAAAAAACTATGGTTGATGTCACGAAATGACATTGAACCCCCGACCTTGTGAAATGAGGATTCAGGCAATTCCCCGCTCCCCTTAATCATGTAATTATAAGAAGAGTAGAAGGGAATGCTTGTAATCGTTCCGATGCTTTCATCACCGTTCCGTTTGTACTGGTATTCGGCATTCACTCTCAGCCCCTCGGTTATTTCCCGGGTTATTTTCAATTGTGGATTGAAATATGCTTGCCTATCCTGATGGTTGCCGATAGAGCGTATCAAAATGTTGGCTTCAGGTTCAAAGATGAAGGATGTCGTCATGCTCTGAAAGGCAAATCGGGGATATATGGAAAGCCAGTGGCAAGCATAGCAGTCTTTATTTGAGTAATCTTCATATTCAACATCCATCCATTCCGCTTTCGATCTTTCTTTAACGGATAATCCTATAGAAGCCCATTGCCCTAATCTATGAAGAAACTGTGCAGTGAGGAGGGCTTCCATTATGTTGAGATTGGTTTTTTGTTCGCACCCATTATAGAGCAGCATGTTTGACGGCTGGTTGCTGATACCTGCATACAACTGGATGTTGAGCGTTTTGTTATTGTTAAAGGTTTTGCCAAGATGAAATTCATTGTCAATGCTGTGCTGCCGTAGCCTTGTTGCCGCGTGAGAGTCTTTCCCGTTCAGTTGATGATGTCCATAGCTGTTATCAGCGTCAATGCTTCCGCTCAAAGTGTTTCGGATGTTTGTTCTTGATCCGTTTTGATGATAGAGAAGCTCTGCATCCCATTGGTTGTGTATATTTTGCAGTTCGCTGTGCTCAGATAATACTTGTCCGTAGTCAACATCATTATAGTGCATCTCCTGATACCTTTTCTGTGTGGTTTTGTCGTGAAAACCAGAAATCTGAAGGCGAAGATCAGTATCTCGTTTCTTAAGAAGGCAGTTTGTTGAGATGAGATGTGAGTCGTTGTATGTATTGCGTTCATCCCCTCGCAAAACAGGATTCCTTATGATGCCTTTATATCCTGTTTCTGATGATATGCTTTCTGTGCTGATATCTGTACCAATGTTATTGGTTTTGTACATGTTGAGGTTTTGCATTTTCTTTCCAAATCCCATCTCTACGCAGCGGGCATCACGCAACCACTCCGTGTTTCCATTCATGGAGAGTCCCGTGCCTGCATCAATAACTCCAATAATGCTGTTTTTTGCGTCATCTTTCAATTGGAGGTTCATGGCAGCTTGATCGCTGAGGACTACTCCGCGCAACATTTTCACCGGTTGGTGATTCTCATAAATCTGAATGTTTTTTACTTTGTCTGCTGTCAGGTTGCGACTTATCTGCGAATATTTTTTACCCATCAGGTCGATGCCTTCAACCATGAACTTATTGATAGGCTTTCCTTGATAGGAGATGGTTCCACTTGGCGATACTTCAACACCTGGCAGTCGTGCAATCACATCTTCTATATACTTATCCTGCTTCTTTTCAAATGCTGATACCCGGTAGGTCAGGGTGTCGCCTTCCAAACGAATGCCTTTGGCCTTTACGGTCACCTCCTTAATGTTGAATGGCCGGCTTGTCAGGGTTGTCCGTTGACCTTCTTGATACTCATTTAACGAAAGGCTTCTTGACTGAAACCCCATGTGGTTGAACGATATAGAGGATGCGTTCTTTGAATTGGGGAGCTTGATGCTGAATATCCCTCTGATGTCAGTTATAGCATAGGATAATATTTTCCCTTGTTCGTCTTTTATGACAACAGATACCCGCTCTATCGCTTTTCCTTCTTCGTCTATTACCGTTCCTGTGAGGCTGTTTTGCGCAAAGGCAGGGCAGCGGATGATGAACATGAAGACCGTAATGAGTATATAAGGGAAAGGTGGTGTCATTTGCATAAAACCTGAGGAAGTGAAAACTTCGACCTTTTAGTTGTTCTTCATATCTTCAATTAAGCATGCGGTACGTGGAGTCTGATCAAACTTAATGTCCATTTTGATTAATTGATCAACCATGTCGTTGCCATGTGTCAGTCGCAAATAGCCTTCCACATTTTTGTACCTCAGCTCGATTAGCTTCTTTATTCTGTCGGGCTGGGCTTTTTTATAAACAGATGAGGGTTCACTGATGAGGTCAAGCCTTACATGTGGAATGCTCTTGGGTCTTCCGATTTCAAAAGCCTCAAAACAAAACTCCTTTGTAACGTCCTCTGCTTTTAGAATCAATCCCGGTAATCCTCCGAGCTTCCACGGACCGTCTTGGAAAGGAAGCTCCGGTGCGTAGTAAACATTCCATATCCTGCCATTATATGCTGTGCTCGCTTTCTGACAATGATAATTACAGATAATCGTATCCCCGTCTTCCATGTTCCAATTATATGACGGGATTTCTTCTACATTATACAAGTGGTCGCTTTCGGAACTGGGAGATATTTTACCATTTGTAATCATGTAATAGCTTCCCATGAATCCTGACTTAGGATAGTTCTTGTATACCGAACACTCAAAAGTCTTGTAGGTTCCCATTTCTTTCTGCAGGGCTGAACCCACCATTTTCAAAGTGTCTATGGATTTTCTTGTTTCTATGGCTTTGAGAATGTCGGCAGGAAACTGTTCCAATGTGTAGCTCTTAACATTACTGTAGCAGCAACTCATCTTTTTTCCAATATTCAGACAGTATAAATCTTCAGAATAGGTGCTGTCTTCTTTTGTTTCTATGTATTTCATCTTATACTCAACGCGTAGCAGAACTGTGTCTATAGGGTCTCCTATAGGTATCTGCCCATGACTTTGTATAGCAAATACTAAAGAAACAGTTGCGATAATCGCACGCAATGTCTTCGTCTTATTAATATCTTCCATTTGGAAAGTCATAATCTTTTTCATACGCCAATTGTTTTGCTGCAAAGATAATGGGGAAAAAGAATACGCTCCAAATATTTTGGAAGTTATTTTTTTAGAGGCGTCGCAGTGTTGATGTTGTGCTTAATCGGTTGAGAATGAGTCGGTTGCTGGGTTCTCGATGGCAGGTTTTGATGATGAAAATGCGACGATTTCCTGCTTTCTTTCGCAGGCTTGGAAAGCGGGAGGATGATGAAATGCGGGTCAATGATAGCGCTAATCTCGTTTAGTCATCAGGTTCCTGTTCATCCGCGAGCGGTAGTTGCGGATGGTGCTGGGTGAGATGAAGAGTATTTGCTGAATCGCCTTGTCGCTGAAATCCATCTTCGAGAGAATCAGATAAGTGGTGTGGCGCAGTGTGAGCGACTTATAGGGGGCGGTGATTTCCTCGAAATCCTTCGGACAGAGGAATGCATAGTAGTCGATGAAACATTGCTCGTCTTCCACGGAAATGTTCTTCATCAGCCCGCCGTTCTTGATGTTTTCATAGATTTCTTTGCCCCGTCCCAATTGCAGGTTCGAAACGTTGCGTATATGCTCCATCTGCTCCTTTGCCGAAATGATTTCCAGATCTTTCTTCCGGATGGTTTGGTTCAGGATGTCCATCCTTTCTTTGTTGGTGTGGAGAGAGCTGGAATACCTGCGCTCGCGATGCTCCATCACAACCAGTGATGCCAGCATCAGCGCGAGAAACGGAACAATCAGTTTGTAGGTGGAAGTGGGAAGGAAGGCGTTTGCCCACTTCCTGCTTTCGGGATGGTGGATCTTGGATGTGTGAACGGTGGCGAGCAGCTTCACGAAATGCCGCTCATGTTGTTCTGCTTGCCGTTCCATCTGTAGCGCTTCGGTGAGCATTCCGTGCGCTTTCAGCTTGAGGGCAGTCTTTCTGTCGGCCTCCAGCTCGGCGAGCTGATGCAGAAGGATAGGGCAGTAGTGCGTCTTTTCATACCTTGCAGAGCGGTTCAGCCAGTAGGTGGTCTCCTCAAAATTCCCCTGCTGCGCATACCATGCCGCTTTCATCCGGCAGAAGTTCAGGCGGCAAACATCATCGTGGCGCCTGTTGCTGAGGCTGCAGTCGAGCACGCTTTCTGGAATCTGCCCGATGATGGCGGCAGCGCTGTCGGCTTTGGTCTCCATCATCATTTCTGCCCGTTCCCATGTTTTCTCGTCTTCATTGCTTGCATTGCAGGCAGAGAGAACGGCAATGGTGCAGAAATGCAAAAAGGCTGCTACCGCATTGGAAGCAACCTTTTTTATCATGAAGTGGAGATTTTTTCTCATTAACCCAACTTGCTGATGTGCTTGCAGAGGCTTGACTTCAGGTTGGCAGCCTTGTTCTTGTGGATAATCTTCTTGGTTGCCAGCTTGTCGAGCATCTTCTGAACTTTCGGATAGAGTGCTACGGCCTCGTCTTTGTCGGTCATTGCACGGAGCTTGCGAACAGCGTTGCGCATGGTCTTGGCATAATACCTGTTGTGCAATGTTCTTTTCTTCGTCTGACGAATTCTCTTCTCGGATGATTTGTGATTTGCCATTTTCTTTTAAATGTTTAATTGTTAATGTTTTTTTGAGTGCCTGTGGGTCTTATGCATGTGGCTGCCCTGGGCGGATTATAAAAAATCCTCCAGCACCTTTTCGCAAGAAAACCCGTTGGGGAACCTGCTGAGCGAATCACTGCGCGATGCTGGAAACTGGTAGTCCCTAGGAGAGTCGAACTCCTCTTTAGAGAATGAAAATCTCTCGTCCTAACCGATAGACGAAGGGACCATCGCCATTTTAGCGGGTGCAAAGTTAGGGGTTTTCTTTGATTCCTGCAAATTTTAGTAGATATTTTTTCTCAAAATGGAGGTTTTTTGCTAATTTTGTAGCCGATGCTGACGAAAACAAAGGCGATTGTGCTGAGAAATATCAAGCTGGGTGAGCAGAAAATGGTGGTTGACTTGCTCACGGAAACCGACGGGCGCGTGTCGGTGGTGACCGTTATTCCCAAGACGCAGAGGGGAAAACTCAAGAAGCAGTATTTCCAGCCGATGAGTATTTTGGAGGTGGAGATGGACTTCCGCCAGCGTGCCGACCTGCAGCGTCTGCGCGATGCGCGCATCGCCTATCCCTATTCGTCGATTCCCTTCGATCCCTACAAGCTCAGCATCACGCTTTTTCTCGCCGAGTTCGTCTATTACAGCACGCGCGGCGAGCAGCAGAACGTGCCGCTGTTTGCCTACGTGGAGCGCAGCATGCAGTGGCTCGACAGTTGCGTGCAGTCGTTTGCCAACTTCCATCTGGTGTTCATGATGCGACTGAGCCGTTTCATCGGATTCTACCCCAACACCGAAGACTATCAGCCGGGCGACTACTTCGACATGCGAGCTGCCACCTTCTCCCCGGAAATGCCGATGCACACCGATTTCCTTCACCCCGAAGATGCCGCACGCATCGGAACGCTCATGCGCATGAACTATGAATCGATGCACCTCTTCCGCATGAGCCATGCCGACCGCAACCGCATCGTGGATGTGCTCATCGACTACTATCGCCTGCACGTTCCAAATTTCCCTGAACTCAAATCATTGCAGGTGATGAAAGAGCTGTGGGGGTGAGCGACGGTTACACGGCGGCTTCAATCTTCTCTTCTAATGCATTCTTGATAAATGCGTTCAGTGTCATTCCTGCCTGTCGCGCAAGAATGGCTATCTGACGGTGAATGGATGGCGTGAGCCTTACGTTCAGAACTCCAGAGTAGCTCTTATTAGGTTCTATACCCTCATCCTCGCAGTATGCCAAATAATCATCCACTGCCTCGTGAAAGGCATCTGTCAGTTCCTCTACGCTCTCGCCTTCAAAGTTCACAAGTCCGTTGATGCCTTCAACCTTACCAAAGAACACCTTGTCCTTTTCGCTGAAAGCCACAGAGCCGATATAACCTTTGTAATTCATTGTATTCATATTCTTGTCCTCCCCATTTGTTATTTAATATAGCCAGCATTCTTCAAATCCTCATATACTTGCTTCATGGCATATCCCTTCACAATATTGCCAGGATGCGGCTTGTGCAGCATGATTGGGCGTTTGTCCCCATTTTTGAAAATAACTCGCGAACCTGATGTTCTGCCTTTATCTCCTTTTACATATCCATAGCTCTCAAGTAGTCTTTGCATTTCATCGAATGTAAAGTCTGCTGGTAGCTTTTTAAAACGTTCTCTAAGTTTTTCTTTTGTCCCCATGACACATATTAAGATTTGTCTACAAAGGTAACTGATTTTTAGTTGCAAACCAAATATTTCTGTGTTTTTCTGTCATATTTGTGGAAAAGAGCTTATAACCAACAAATCAAAGGGCAGGTTGCATGTCAGAACAATTCTCTGCTCATGCAACCTGCCCTTTGATTCTATATCCTTATAAAGGCTTACCAATCCTCCTCGTCATCATCCCAGAGACCGCGCTTGGCATCAGGACGTTGCCTAATTTTAATTTTTCCCCCATGTTTTTAAATAAACAAGGCAAAATTGCCTGCAATCCTCTCCTCGGAACAAAGGTTGCTCAAATACCCGTTGGAGGAATTCAAAAGAGAATGTTCCCCCACTCCTGTACTATTGTGCGTTTATTCTGAGATGTGTCACTTTCTCCACATCATCAACTTTCATCACAACATCGTAGAGTCCGGCATCCTTAAATAAGGTATTGTTGATGTTAGTGACAAAATTCAGATAGAGGAAGTCGCCTTTAATATCCAGAGAAGGTGTCTCTGTCTTGATGGGGGCGATGATGGGTTCTTTCGTCTGACCGTTGACAATGCACAGCTCCAGGATGTGCTTGCCCGCTTCGTCTTTAAGGAACTCAACTTTGCATGCTACTACCATTTCTGGCACCACATGGGGAAGTTTAGGCGCGGAGATGACATTGAATGTGCCAACGATGACCAGCTTGCCGTCGTACTGTTGCACGCTGTCGGCTAATGTCAGTATCTCAATATTCATTGCTTGTCCTCCAGTTGCTTTTGATTTTTCAGTTTATTATCAATTTGACTCATGAAGTTTGCCAATGGTGTCTTGATTCTTCCCACTGTACGCTTGTCGGTGGATGTGAGGCTTGCGCCATGTGTGTGCGTTTGCCCTTCTTTTACCTCGAACTTTACGCTGTTGCGTTTCACATCCACAAAAAGTTGAATGGCATCTGCCGTCAGTTTGTCGCCTTTGTTGAGATGTACTCCCATGTTCTTCCTGAATTCTCTTTCTTTCTCAGAGAGAGTCATTTCTTGAGTAATCTCAACACTACAGTTTCGGTCGAGTTAATAGAGGGTCATGTTTTTCTGGGTGATGGGGTCTTTGCGAAGGCCCTTCCATTCCACCCTTCTTGCATACACGCCGCACTTGGCACCCTCGGCGAGTGCACCATATTCCATGATTCTTTTTACTTCGTCAGGCATTTTTGCATTGAATCGGGTTTGAATGAGAACAAAGATTCCAAGTCTTCCACGCTGTTGACATCCTTTAGGCTTGATGCCACTTCCAAGGCGCACTGAATCTCTTCCATCGTTGGCTCCTTGTCTTCAGGGATAACATATTCGTCCTCATGGTCTTCAATGGCCTTGTCAAACTCTTCGTCAGAGATCACGCCTTCAAGCATTTCAACGTATTTTTTGAAGTAGTTGCGCTCACGGGTGCGGTTGTTGACGGCAGTAATCAGCAGATTCGTCATCTTGCCTACAAGACCATCGACGAAGAACACTTCGTTTCTCACCACCCCTGCAAAAGTGGTGACTTGTTCATTGGATACGGACATCACCACCCCATTTCCTTTTTTGAGCACGGTTGTAGAATAACTTACCTTGTTCATTATCTGTTAACTTTACAATTACTTAATTTCACTCTTTCGCTCCGAAACGGGAAAACACTGTGCAAAGATAATAATAATAATTCAAATTTGCCACAAATTGAATAAAAAATAGTGATCCGAGTATTTTTTACGAATAATTACGAATAATCATCCACTGCTTTGTGAAAGGCATCTGGCAGTTCCTTTACGCAACCAAAGGGCAGGTCGCATGTCAGAACAATACTCTGTTCATGCAACCTGCCCTTTGGTTCTATTTCCTTTTCAAGGCTTACCAATCATCCTCGTCATCATCCCAGAGACCGCGCTTGGCATCAGGTGTCATGTCATCTCCACCTTCGTTGAATATCTTTATGGTAGCTTCTTCATCATAAACACCTAATTGTTTCCTGTCTTCAACGGCATCAGTGGTGTATCTCGACGTAAGTTCCAGGAGGTATTCTATGTTGAGTGTAATCATCTCTGTCAGGGGGGCGATATAATTCTTGTTCTTCATTTTCTTTTTCCTTTCCTTATTTGATGATTACTTTTTTGCCATTCACAATGTAGACACCCTTGGGTAAGGCGGTCATATTCTTCACGTTTTCCATTTGCTGCCCATTGAGGTTGAATATCTTGTCATTGGCAGTTGGGAGAGTTTCACCATCAGTATATATATTCCCAATGTACGTAGTACCTCCTCGGTCTTCAATATCTTCCATCATGAAGTCGCTCGAAAGAACTTTTGCTCCTCCAGCAACGGGTACGATGAAATTGCGGAATCCGTTGATTTCCTTTGTTCCTGTTGTTGTCAAATAGAACTCTCCGCCGCTGATAAAGTAGCTGTTGGCAGGCATTGTGGCCTTCCCATAGTTTCCTTTCAGGTAATAGGCATTGTCACCATAGCGGTCGATAACGTCGCTTGGCGTGTCACTGTCTAAGAATGTTACATTCTCTATTTTCTTGGAATCGCTGAAAGTGATTGTAGTAGGAATCTTAATATAGCATGGAACGCCACCAACAATCATCTGGTAGGCATGCCTCTTTAGCCATAGCTTGCCATTGTCTGTATGGTCGAAGTGAGCTACTTCTGTTCCTTCGCCAAACACATCTATCACTTGCTGCTCGTCCATAGAGAAAGGAAGACATATCGGTTGCCATACACCGCCATTAACGGTTCGGCCATTCATTGACACTGTTGCATGGTTTCCATTGGCAGGTTTGGTATAGGTTCCTTCTTGGTTTAGAGCCACTTGGTTGTTGGATGTGTAGTCGTCTTTGTCAAACATGAATCCGCTAAGTCCTGTGGTTCCTGAGCGGTTTACGAATATGAAGTAGGTTTTTCCTGCTTCTACGTGGAATTTGTATTTACATAAACCAGATCTCAGCGTAACCAAGTTCTCTGCCATTTCATTCTGTTCAGCTTTGCGAGCTTGGTTTGGAGTTTTTAGATTATCGGGAACATAGAGGATGTCGCCAGTTTCTCCCTGATGTTTGCTGCTCCAATAATCCTCAAACAATTCGGCACTAAAGTCTGGTTCTGCTGTTTCATGTACCTTGCTTTGGTTCTCATACTCGCCGGGTATCTTATAGTTAGTTGACCAGGCTAATAGTTGAACAGGTTTGCCCATTTCGTCGATAATCCACAGTCGCCGATAGTTCATTGGCTGGCTTGGGTCGTATGTGCCATTATCGTCGTTCAGCGTTACACCGTTCTGCAAGATGAATACAGACAGGTTACCGTCAGCTTTTGTCTGGAATTTAAAGAATGTTCCGCGGCAAGGCACATTGAAACGTCTGATACTTTCATCGGAATAAGTTCCTTGCTTGAAATTGTAGCCAGCCTCGTCTTTAGGGTTATTGCCGCCCGTAACGGTATAATAAAGAAATCCTTCCAGCTGACCGCCGTAAAAAGCTTTAGATTTATTGTATTTATCTGCCTTTGCAGAAGCGAGTCCTGTTCCTTGTCGTTGATACTGATAGTCTTGAGGTTCATTGTCACCCCATTTGCATCCTCCGAAGGTGACAGCAATGTCGCCAACCTCTAAACGCTGCTGTACTGATGGCTGGAAACCATCTTCCACCTTATATATAGTACCAGTATATAATGAGGAATTAATGGTATACGAAGTTGTTGTAGTGAGGCTTCCCTTATTTACGCTTCCTGTGATGGTAGCCGTTCCTGCTTGTTCATTTAGCGTAACAGCGCCAGTTTTTGTGCTTACAGCATTTATGATACTGCTGTCATCGCTGCCAACTGCATAACTTAGCCCAGATGTTTCCCCATCACCGATGAATGGAAATATATTGTAGATGTTATAGTATGCATTCAGTGTTTCAACCTTTTCCGTATCATCCTCGCCAAAAACGAATGCCGGTTCGAAAGTGAATCCGTGAAGCTTGAAGGCATAGTTAGAATTCGCACCAGGAGTTTTGCCTCCTTTGTCACCATTGTCCCATAGGTAATAGGTAACGCCTGGCTTTAGCACATGGGCGAAGGTTCCAACATCTTGCCATTGTCCTGATGTGTTGCGTATGCTCTCGCTGTAACTAATGCCGTCTTCGCTTCGTAAGATGATGTAATGCTTGTCGTAGAAACTGCCATCAACAGTCAGGAAACCATAAACGTCTGGCGTGAACTTATAGAAACACCCGTCTGTGGGTATGCCATTGCTGTTGAGTGTGATTTCACTGCTCTTTTGCGCAACCAATCCGCTATAGCCTCCGCTTGTTGAATTGTACACACTCCATCCTGGTTCATTCGCATAGCCGTAGGTCATCGTGATACCCGGAACGGTCTTTATTTGTGTCCCGCCGGTAAGAGTGCCTTCCCCCGTTATCCAGAATTTCGCTTTCGCACCATCCACGCCTACTTGATAGGCGTATGTGTCCCCTTCGCCAAGTTCGGTAACGCTAACTGTCATTGTTTGGGTTACCCTCGCGTAGGTTTCGGTTCCGGGAACGGTGATAGTTATTGTCGTTGTCCCCGTTGTCCCAGTAGGAGTGACCGTGAGTTTTCCTTCAGATGATAGTAATGCAGTAACCGAACTTCCAGATGTGCTTATAGTTGCAGCACTGATATTGTTACTGGTCACACCAACATCAAAAACCGTAGGAAGTGCCGTTGTAAATGTGTTGAATGTAGAGCCGGCGTAGTTCGTCGCATCACCATCAGTTGTTATGCTTAGTGTGTTGGCTGCTCGGTTTTCTTCGTAGGTCACCTCTATGTGATTCACGCATATCCAATGTGACTTATCTTTGTTTGCAACAGATTCTGGAGAACTGTCGTCAATCGTTAGAGTAAGAGATCCGCTGATACTTGATACATTGAAAGAATATCCATTTGTAATAGTTGTAACTGTTGCACTTTTATCCATGTTAACAGTCAGCGTTTCGGAATTCTTAACTTCACAAATATGAACAACTATATTCTTTACATTGCGGCTCCCAAAATTAATGCTAATGGTTCCTCCACCAGGAATCCTTATTCCGCTTGTGCCGGTATAGTCTCCAACAGCATCTCCATTCTTAAATTCCTTATAATTTTGAACAGATATGCTGATTGTTTCTATGGTTTTTATGGCCGGGTCTGGCTTGTCGTTTCCATCATCCCACCATGCCTTGCGGTCTCCACTTCCTGTAAAGACATAATTATAATCAAGGGTTATATCTTCGGCAAATAGATTACCCCCCCCAATTATGGCGGTTACTAATAAGATAAAAAGTTTCTTCATATTGTTTAATTTGTTCATTGATATGTTATATTATATAGTAGTCTTTAAGCAGTAATGTGGTTGGGGATGTAGATACTTCACCAAATTGCGTGCAAAATTACTACAATAGTTCCAAATTGTAATCATTTCAACTGCAAAAAAATCAAAAAAAGAGGGTATTTTCATATTTTTCCTCCATGTTTTCACTATAAATGGAGGAAAAAGCATGCAGTTTTTCTCTCTCTTTGCTGATCAGATGCCCAGCATGATGCTTGGGGAAATGTTAAGTTTCATGCAGAGTTGTATTCCCCAAAGCGGCATTTTTCAATGCTGAAAACGGCACTTTTGTTGCTGCAAGGCGGTGAGAGGCTTCAGCAAATTAAATTGATTTGCTGAGTAAATTAAATTGATTTACTTTTCAAATTAAATTGATTTGCAAGGTAAATTAAATTGATTTACTTTTGCAGAGTGCTGCGCCGGAGGGTGAAATATTGGGGTTTGGAGAAAGGAAAGCGGCACTTCCGCGAATGGAAAGCGCCGCTACAGTGTGGTTTTTATTTCGAAGAACGCTTATGCAAGCAGTTTTTTCACAATCCCCGAGATGATGCGGCCGTCGGCCTTTCCTGCCAGCTGCTTGCTCGCAATGCCCATCACCTTGCCCATTTCCTTCATGCTCGTGGCACCCGTTTGGGCGATGATTTCCCTGACGGCAGCCTCAATCTCCTCCTCGCTGAGCTGCTTGGGAAGGTAGCTTTCGAGCACGGCCACTTGTGCCAGCTCTGCATCTGCCAGGTCTTGGCGGCCTGCCTGTGTATAGGTGATGGCTGTCTCCTTGCCCTGCTTGGCGAGTTTGGCTATGATTTTCAGTGCTGCATCGTCTTCGAGTATGTCGTTGGCACCCGGTGCAGTCTTTGCCTCAAGGAATACTTTCTTGATGTTGCGCAGTGTTTCAAGGCGCACTTTGTCGCGGGCTTTCATTGCCGCTTTGATATCTTCGCTGATTTGATCGAACAGATTCATATAGATAATGTTAATGGTTTGTTATGCAAACTTGATGGTTCCCTGCACGGGTTCGCGGTTGTCGTCGTCGCTCGGCTTCACGTTTCCGGCCGCCTTGCTGCGTATTTCGTCGAGCACTTGGCGCGTGCGCTTGTAGGTGGGCGTCTGCTCCACGTCGCTGATCACGTCTTCGTTGTCGAGGTCTTCCTGCCTGAAAATGAAGATGTGGGGGCGGCGCTTATACTGGCTGGTGCTGCCGTCCTTGCCATAATAGCGGTTGCGGCGGTCCTGGCGCTCGGCGGCCTTCTCCTCTTCGGCGGCAATGCGGTCGGCCTCTTCCTGCGTGCGCTTGGTGAAGTGTCCGCTCATACCGTCCACGTCCTCGATGCCGAAGCCTGTGGCGAGGATGGTAACCTTCACCTTGTCGCCCAGTTCCGGGTCGGTGGCGAGTCCCCATTTTATTTCGAAGTCGTTGCCGAACTTTGCCATGAAGTCGTTCACGTCGTTCATCTCTTCCATCATCAGTCCCTGCTTGTTCTGGTTGTCGGAGCAGAAGGAGATGCTGAGCAGTATCTTCTTGGAGTTGAACACGTCGTTGTCGTTGAGCAGCGGTGAGTTGAGCGCATCGTCGATGGCTTTCTTCACGCGCCCTTCGCCTTCGCCATAGCCGGTCGACATGATGGCTACACCACCGTCTTTCAACACCGTCTTCACATCGTTGAAGTCGAGATTGATGAGCCCGTGCACGGTGATGATCTCTGCTATCGACTTGGCAGCCACGCTCAGTGTGTCGTCGGCCTTGCCGAAGGCATCTAATACGGTGAGCTCGGGATAGATTTCGCGCAGGCGCTCGTTGTTGATCACGAGCAGTGCGTCCACATGCTTCGACATTTCTTCCACGCCGTCGAGAGCCTGGTCGATCTTCTTCGGACCTTCGAAACGGAACGGGATGGTGACGATGCCGACGGTGAGGATGCCCAGTTCCTTGCTCACTCGGGCAATCACCGGGGCTGCTCCGGTGCCTGTTCCGCCACCCATACCGGCGGTGATGAATGCCATCTTGGTTCCGTCGGAGAGCATGTTGCGCACGTCTTCGATGCTTTCCTCTGCAGCATGGCGCGCTTTCTCGGGCTTGTTTCCGGCACCGAGGCCTTCCTTTCCGAGCTGCAGGTGAACGGGTACGGGACTGTCGTTGAGTGCCTGGTTGTCGGTGTTGCAAAGCACGAAGGTTACATCGTGAATGCCCTCGCGGTACATGTGGTTCACGGCATTGCCGCCGCCGCCGCCCACACCGATCACTTTGATGATGCTATTCTCTTTTTCCGGCTCGCCGAAATCTAATATATCGAAATTGTTTGCTTCGTTCATGATGCTATGTTTTATTTGATTCTGGGGTTTCTGGAATATGATGTAATGATAAGCGAGAGGGTTATTCGTCTTCCTGGACAAGGCCTTTCAGGAACTTCATCAGCTTGTTGCCGGTCTTCTTCAGGCTGCTGTTCTCCTTGCGCTGGCGGCGCTCCTCCTCGGCAGCGATGCGTGCTGCCTCGGCAGCTGCCTCTTCTTCGGCGCGTCTGCGCTCTTCTTCAGCTTCCTCGGCTCTGCGCCTTTCTTCTTCGGCTTTCAGCTTCTCGGCCTCAGTGAGCACCACTCCCGGGTCGAGTTCGTTCACCTTGCGTGGCTCGCGATGGATGTCGGTGGTGGTGGTCGCCTGTTTCTTTTCTCCGAAGAGGTCGCCGGCGGGATCCATTTCGCCGCCTGCACAGTTCATGTTGCCTTTCGCCAGCAAGCCCAGTATCGTGTTCATCATGCCGTTGCGGGCATTGATGTCGGGGTCTTTCGATGTGATGCTTTGTGTGACAAACTTGGCAATGCGTATCTTCTCGATGTGCGTATGGTTGCGGAAAGCCGTCTCAATGTTCTTCATGTTGGAGCCGCCGCCGGTGAGGATGATGCCACCTAAAAGCCGGTCGGCATATTCTGACGGCACCTGATACCATACGTTCTCGATGATTTCTTCCATGCGGCTCTCCACGATGGAAATGAATTCGCGGCTCTTCACGGTGCGGTCGCTGTCGATGCTGAGTGTGAGCTGGTTGTCAATCTCACCGTTGTCGGTCCATGCGCTTCCGTATTTCAGTTTCATCTGCTCAGCAGCCGATTCCTCCATCTGCAGTGATGCAATGTCCTTGGTGATGTTGTTGCTGCCGAGTGGAATCACGGCGAGGTGGCGAAGGATGTTCTTATAGTATACGCTCACGGTGGTGGTGTCGGCACCCAGGTCGACCAATGCGCATCCTGAGCGCTTCTCCGCATCGGTGAGCACGCTGTCGGCGAGTGCAAAAGGAGCCAGATACATGTCGGCGATTGCCACCCCGGCTATGTCGAAGCATTTGTTCAGGTTGCGGTAGAACATCTTCCTCCAGAGAATGTTCAGGAAATTGCCTTCCAAGCGCGTGCACTGGATGCCCACGGGATCCATCTGGTATTGGTTGTCAACCTTGTATTCCTGTGTGGCGGCATCTAAGATTTCCTGGTCCTGATAAGTCATCGCACGGTTGCCGTCCATCAGTTCGTTGACCATTTCCTGTGTTACAATCGTGTCTTCAGCGAGATTCTTTACGATGTTGTTCTTCACGCTGCGTATAGACTGTCCGCCCACACCCACATAGACATGCGATATGTTTGTCTTGAGTGTCGCGGTGAGTTTCTTCACAATGTTAGAGATACATTGAGCCGTTTTGTCAATGTTGTAAATCACACCTTTGCGGATGAATGTCGAAGAGTCCTCTTTGACTACTGCCAGCACGGTGATGCTGCCGTCAAGGTTCTTCTTGCCCGCGATGCCGGTCATCTTGGATGATCCGAGTTCGATTGCTACGATGAATTCCTTTGCTGCCATACGCTATGTTTGTTTTTTATTGTTTTCTGTCTTGTTGTTATCTTCTTTCTTCTCTGTTTTCTCTGCGGGAACGGGCTGCTGAGGGGCATTTCTTGCCGCTGAGGGGCTTGCTTCCGCCTGTGCGGGTGCAGCCGGTTTGGGCAGAGGTTCCAGTTCGCGGATATTCTTTTTGCAGATAATCTGGTTGTCGAATTCCAGGCTGATGTAATGGTATTTGTTCCAGCCAACCTCGTTCAGACCGTATTGATAGAACTTCTCTAACCGTTCCAGTTTCTTGTTCACATATTCGCTCACCAGTTCCTTCCGTTTGGCGGCGTTGTCCGACTCAGGGAGATAGCCGATGAAAATGATGTGGTCGCCCACGCGCGGCACCAATTCGATGCCCATGTCGGGCAGCACGTTGATCTGTTCTACCTGATGCTTCCAGAAATCGTTGGCTGCGAGCGCCTCGGTGAGATTGCAGAGATAGCTCTTGGCGAAAGAGCGGTTGATGTTTCCCGTTGCTATCACGAGGTCGCTGGTGTACTTCGAGTTGGGCATGATTCCCCCTTCGTCGTCTACGTAATAGTCGTCGCCGAGGTTGCTCTTGATGCGCACGATGGGCAGTCGTTGCGTGATGTTGATGCACACATGGCCGTCCTGTGTCTTATAGCATTGGGCTGTGTTCACGAATGAACTGCTTTTCAGCGTCTCCTCGATGGTGCGGGGATTGATAGTCTCCATTCGCTGCTCCAGCGGGTATATCTTCTTTTTGTTGAGAATGCGTTTGATTTCCTTTGCACTGAGAAATCCGTTGGTGTTTTCGTCGGCAATATTGATGTTAACCTTGGTGCACACCTTGGCTGTCTCGTCCGGTTTGTTGAACGAGGTCATGGCCATCGCCAAGTATCCTGCCAGGATGATGTCTAAGCAGACGATGACCGTTTTTTTCCAGTTGATGTGCAAGCTCATCTTTATTCTTATCTATATAACGCAGAATGTTGTCAAATTATTTCTCGCAATGATATTTTTTACGCAAGATTTTCTCTATTTGCGGCACTTGGTTGTCAAGGTCGCCGGCACCGAGCACTACCAACACGTCGAAATCGTGTTCCTTGACAAACTGCTGGACCTCATCTTTCCTGATGATTTGCTTGCTCACGCCATCCTTCAGGTTGTCATAAATCAGCTGTGATGTGACACCAGGGATTGGTTCCTCGCGAGCGGGGTAGATCTCCGTCAGTATTACTTCGTCGAGCAGGCTCAGACTGTTGGCAAAGTCTTTGTAGAAATCGCGTGTGCGGGTGTAGAGGTGCGGCTGGAAGATGACCGTTATCTTGCGATCTTTGTATAGTTGCCGTATGCTGCGCGCGCTCTGGTAGATTTCCATCGGATGGTGGGCATAGTCGCTGAGGAATACGATGCTGTCGTTCTTCAGCTTGAAGTCGAAGCGGCGGTCCACACCGTGATAGGTCTGCATGCCATATCTCAATTCTTCTGCCGTGCAGCCGTTCAGTTGTGCCATAGCCATGGCAGCGATGCCGTTCTCGATGTTTATCAGCACGGGCTGTCCCAGTTGCACGTTCTTCACATTCTCAATAGGGGAAATGAAATCGAATGTAATCTCTCCGTTGTCGATACGGATGTTGTCTGCATGGAAATCGCCTTCGTCGAGACTGTATTCATAAGTCGTCACCCCATCCCGGACATCTGCCTTCATCTCCAGGTTCTTGTGGATGATGAGCGCGCCGCCGGGCTTGATGAGTGTGGTGTAGTGCCGGAAACTCTCCAGATAAGCCTCTTTCGTTCCGTAAATATCAAGATGGTCGGGATCGGTGCTGGTGATGACGGTCATCCAGGGGCGGAGCCAGTGGAAGGAGCGGTCGAACTCATCAGCTTCAATCACAACGAAATCGCTGTGGTCGCTGAGAATGTAGTTTGTTCCGTAGTTCTTGGATATTCCGCCGAGGAAAGCATTGCAGTCGAGATGGCCTTGGTGCATGATATGGGCGCACATGGTTGATGTGGATGTCTTTCCGTGAGTACCTGCCACGCAGAGTCCTTGGTGTGCCTGGGTGAGCGTACCCAGCACCTGAGCACGTTTCTGTATCTCGAATCCGCCTTCACGGAAGAATACCAGCTCCTGATGGTCGGCAGGAACGGCAGGCGTGTAGATCACCAGTGTGGAGTTCGGATTCTTGCAAGAATGCGGTATCTCGTCAACATTCTCTTCATAATGAATCAGGGCACCTTCTTTCTCCAGTTGTGCCGTCAGGGCAGAGGGTGTCTTGTCGTATCCAGCTACCACCATTCCCTTTTTCAGGAAATAGCGTGCAATGGCGCTCATGCCAATGCCACCGGCGCCTACGAAATAGACAGCTTTAATATCTTTCAAGTCCATGCGTTCTTTCTTATTTTGTTTATACAGGGTCTACTCCAGCCAGTTTGAGAACTTCGTCGGCAATGATATCTGCCGAATTTGGCAATGCCATTTTCAGGATGTTCTCGCTCAGTGACTTCAGTTTGCCGGAATCTTTCACAGTGGCGATAGCGAGCGAAATCACCTTCTCTGGCGCTTCAGCATCTTTGACATACAGGGCAGCATCCTTGTTTACCAGCGCCATGGCATTCTTGGTCTGGTGGTCTTCTGCCACATTGGGTGACGGAACGAGAATAACCGGTGTGCCTAACAGACAGAACTCAGAAATGCTGCTTGCTCCAGCGCGGCTGATTACCAGATCGGCTGCTTTGTAGGCGGCTCCCATGTCGCTGATGAAATCCATCACTTTCAGCATCGGCATCTCCCGATGACCTTTCAGTTGCTGCAGAATGCTGTCGTGGTAATACTTGCCCGTCTGCCAGATTACCTGCACTCCGCTTGACTCTATCTCGTCGAGATGCTGCAGCACGCTGTCGTTGACAGTCTTTGCACCAAGCGACCCGCCCACAATCAGGATGGTCTTCTTGCCGGGTTCCAGTCCGAAACTGCTGATGGCATCCTCTTTGCTGATGCTTGTTTCGAGCAATGCCTGTCGCACAGGGTTGCCTGTCATGATAATCTTCTCAGCAGGGAAGAAACGGTCCATGTTCTCATAGGCAACACAAATCTTCCTGGCTTTCTTGGCAAGCAGTTTGTTGGTGACACCCGCATAGGAGTTCTGTTCCTGAATCAGGCAGGGAATGCCCATGGCGGCGCATTTGTTCAGGGTTGGACCGCTGGCATAGCCACCCACGCCAACAGCCACCAACGGTTTGAAGTCCTTGATGATCTTCTTTGCCATGCGCTGGCTTTTCCATATCTTGTAGAGAACCTTCACGTTCTTCAGCAGGTTCTTGCGGTCGAAACCCTGAATGGGAAGACCCTTGATCTCGTAGCCGGCAGCTGGTACACGCTGCATTTCCATACGTCCCTCTGCACCGACAAAGAGAATCTTTGCCTCAGGGTGCTTTGCCTTGATGGCATTGGCAATGGATATGGCGGGGAAGATGTGGCCTCCCGTACCGCCGCCGCTGATGATAAACCTTAAATCCTTCTTCATGTCATGACTCCTTTCTATGCAGTGGCCTTTGCTTTTCGCAGTCCGGCCTTTTCTGTTATGTCGTCTTTTTTCTTTGCTGTATAGCTTACGCTAAGGATAACTCCGATGTAAACGCAATTCACAATGGTCGACGTTCCTCCTTTGCTGATCAATGGCAACGGCTGACCAGTGACGGGCGCAAGACCTACTGCCACGCACATGTTGAACATGGCCTGCGTCACCAACAGCAGGGCAAACCCCATGATGAGTAGTGCAGGAAAGGCGTTTGCGCATCGGTTGGCAATCGTAGCCGTGCGGAACAGCAAGATGATATAGAGCAGGCACACTCCCGCAGCGCCCCATATTCCCATTTCCTCAATAATGATGGCATAGATGAAATCGGAGAATGCCTGTGACAGGAAGTCGCGCTCAACGCTGTTGCCCGGTCCTTTGCCCACGACATTGGATGTGGCAATGGCAATGGAGGCATGCGCTTTCTGTGCGCCTTTGCCTTCAAGGTCGACTTCTTCTGGTGGAATCTTTCTGCTGTCGAAGAAATCCATGATTCTCACTTTCCATACACTTGCCCTGTGGAATACTTTGTCGTATGCTTTGCTGAACACATTCGGATCGACCTTTGTCTCTGCCGCCTCTTCGGCAAGAACCATCTTGTCGTCTTGTTTCTGCTCAGTGTCTTTTTCATCGCCAATCATCCAGACCATGGCAACGGCAAAAACGCCAATAAGAGCCAGCACGCCCAGCGTGCGCCCAAGCTGAACTTTCGGAACGCGCCCGATGAACATCATGATGAGAACTGTGAGAAACAGCAACGCCGCCGTGGAAAGATTCTCCATGGCGATGAGGAAAATGATGGGCAGCGACACAATCCATATATACTTGAACGCTCGGCGGTCGGCTCCATCGATGGTCTGCATGGCGCTTAATATCTGAGCTTCAGCAAGCACCACGGCACCCTTTGCTAATTCGGATGGCTGGAACTGGATGCCGAAGATGCTGATCCATCGGGCGGCATCATTAATCCTTGCCATGAAGAGCACCCAGATGAGCATGATGATGGAAAGCAGTAAAGCAAAAGGAGTGACAATCTTGAAATACTTGCACTTGATGTTCATCGTAACAATCATGAAGCCCACTCCAATGATGAGCAGGAAGGTGTGGTAGACAACCGGCTTCCAATAGCTGCCTGCCTTGTAGGTCAGCGAGCTTGAGGCACTGTATACCTCAAGGATGCTGATGATGCATAGGAAGAAGAACACCATCCAAATAATGGCATCTCCTTTGAACTTCATGTTGTTTAGTTTCTCAAACATATTCCTGTCGCTTTATAGGAGTTTATCAGAGATTGCGTACAAGAGTCTTGAATTGTTCGCCGCGGTCTTCCATGTTCTTGAACAAGTCGAAGCTGGCACAGCAGGGACTCAGCAGTACGGTCATGCCCGGTTCAGCCATTTCGTAACATGCTTCAATGCATTCTTTCATGGAATGGGTGTCGCGCACGGGTATTCCCATGTGGTCGAAATTGTCATGCAGCTTGGTGTTGTCTGCACCCAGATATACCAATCCTGCACATTTCTTCTTCACCAGCTCTTTGATGGGAGTGTAGTCGTTGCCTTTATCCTTTCCGCCGATGATTAGGATGGTGGGAGTCTTCATGCTCTCCAAAGCATACCAGCACGCATCCACATTCGTTGCTTTTGAGTCGTTCACATAGAGTACGCCTCTCACCGAACAAACCTTTTCCAGCCGATGTTCCACTCCGGGGAAGTCGCTGAGGCTCTTGCGTATGATGTCTTTCTTGATTCCCGCCACTTCGGAGGCAATGCCAGCGGCAAGGGAGTTATATATATTATGTTTGCCTGTGAGCGACAGGCTCTCCTGTTCCATGTTGAACGGTGTGGGAACTTCAATCGTATATTGTCCTTCTTCAATATATCCGATGCTCCCTTTCTCTTTCAGTTCGGAGAAGGGCAACTGCACGGCTTTGATATCGTATTTCTCAAGTTCACGCTTAATGATGGGATCGTCGTTCCAATAGATGAAAGCATCATCTGCCGTTTGGTTCTGGATAATGCGCATCTTGGAATCCACGTAGTTCTGCATGTTGTTCTGATAGCGGTCGAGATGATCGGGCGTGATATTCAGCAGAACAGCAACATTGGCACGGAAGTTGTACATGTTGTCAAGCTGGAAGCTGCTGAGTTCAATAACGTAGTATTCGTGAGGTGACTCAGCAACCTGTAAGGCGAGGCTTCTGCCGATGTTCCCGGCAAGTCCCACATCGTAGCCGGCATTCTTGAAGATGTGGTAGATAAGAGAAGTTGTGGTGGTCTTGCCATTGCTTCCCGTAATACAAACCATCTTGGAATCTGTATATCGCCCTGCAAACTCTATCTCGCTGATAATATGGATTCCCTTTGCAATGATCTTCTGAATCATCGGCGCTTCATCGGGAATACCAGGACTTTTGATCACTTCGTCGGCATCCAGTATCTTCTCCTCAGTGTGATGACCTTCTTCCCACTCGATGTGGTGGTCGTCGAGCAGTTTCTTATATTTGTCCTTGATTGTTCCCATGTCGGAAACAAACACACGGAATCCTTTGTCCTTGGCAAGAACAGCGGCTCCCGCTCCGCTTTCAGCTGCTCCTAAAACAACAATTTTCTTCATGTTCATCTTCTTTCATCCTGTTTCAGCAGGTTATTGCTGATAATATTGTTTATCGAATCTTCAGTGTAATGATGGTAAGTGCCGCAAGAATAATGGTCACGATCCAGAAGCGGAATGTGATCTTCGACTCGTGGAACTGTCGGTGAGGCCAGCTTTTCAATAAGTAACGGCTTGTTTCATCTAATTGGCTGTCCAGCTTGCGGAAATTGTCGTGAATGGGTGTTGCCCTGAACACACGTACACGCTGCCCCTTATGCTTGTAATATTTGAACACTTGTGTCTGGATGATTACACTGAGGCTTTCCACCAGGAAGATTCCGCAGAGAATAGGTACCAGAAGCTCCTTGTGGATGATGACGGCACATACACCGATGATACCTCCGATGGTGAGCGACCCTGTGTCGCCCATGAATATCTGTGCAGGAAAAGAGTTGTACCAGAGGAAACCAATCATGGCACCAACGAAAGCGCAGATGAAGATTACCAGTTCCTGCGATCCAGGTATATACATGATGTTGAAGTATGCCGCATATTCAATATGGCTGCTCACATAGGCAAAGATACCAAGCACCACGCCGATGATGGCTGAATTGCCAGCGCACATTCCGTCCATGCCGTCGTTCAGATTGGCTCCGTTTGAAACGGCTGTTACCACGATAATTGTCATTACCACGAACAGTATCCATCCAGCTGCGTTGCTGTATTTTCCACAGAAGCCCATGATCTTTGAGTAGTCAAGGTTATGGCCTTTCACAAATGGAATCGTTGTCTTCAGCGATTTGACGGGTTCCGATTTATGAGTAACGACGACTTCCTGTCCTTGTTTCTCTGTGGTGATGTTCTCATGGATCGTTGCATCCGGACTTGCCCAAAGTATCAGTCCTACTATCAGTCCAATACTGAACTGTCCCACAATTTTGTATTTTCCTTTAAGTCCTTCCTTGTTTTTCTTGAATATTTTGATATAGTCGTCGAGGAATCCGAGGAATCCCAGCCAAACGGTTGTCACTATCATCAGGATCAGATAGATGTTGCGCATACGACCAAGGAGGATCACCGGCACCAGAATAGACACGATGATGATGATGCCGCCCATGGTGGGAACACCTTTCTTCTTCTCTCCGAATGGATCGATGGAAGCATCGCGCTGCGTTTCCGAAATCTTTTTCCGCTTCATGTACTTGATGAACTTCTCTCCGAACCAAGCGGAAATGACGAGGGAAATTATGAGTGTGAGCAAGGCGCGGAACGAAATGTACGGCCACATGTGCGCTCCGGGGATATCATATTGCTCTAAAAATCTGAACAGGTAGTATAGCATCTTACTTCTGTTTTTGAGGTTTTATTCCTTATTTTTATATATCTCAATCGTTGCTGAATATTTCTTTCAGCACTTCCTTGTCGTCAAAGTGGTGTTTCACTCCTTTGATTTCCTGATAGTCTTCATGTCCTTTGCCGGCGACGAGAACAACGTCTCCTTTCTGAGCCAGCATGCATGCTGTGCGGATGGCTTCCTTGCGGTCGACAATGCTGATTACTTTTTTCATCTGATGTTTGTCGAGCCCTGCCAGCATGTCGTTGATAATGTCTTGCGGTTCCTCAAATCGAGGGTTGTCGCTTGTGATAATCACTTTGTCACTCTGCTTCACGGCCTCCTGAGCCATGAGTGGGCGTTTCCCCTTATCGCGATTACCGCCGGCTCCACAAACAGTGATCACATGTCCTTTTTTGTTGAGCACTTCATGGATGGCTTTCAACACATTCTCAAGAGCATCCGGCGTATGGGCATAATCGACGATTGCCGTATAGCCTTCGGGTGAACGTACCGGATCCAAGCGTCCGTGAACGCTTTTCAGAGTGCTCATGGCAATGAGCACGTCTTCCGGTTTCTGTCCTAACATGACCGCTGTTCCATATACGGCGAGCAGATTGCTCACATTAAATTTCCCGATAAACTGCACGCCCACCTCATGGCCATCGATATCAAGATACATTCCCTCGAAGTGGCATTCCAGTATGCGTGCCTTGAAGTCTGCCATGGAACGAGTAGAGTAGGTCTTAACGGTTGCTTTGGTGTTCTGCACCATCACCATGCCGTTCTTGTCATCCGCATTCGTGATGGCGAAAGCGTCCTTCGGCAGATTGTCGAAGAAAGCCCTCTTGGCATTTCTGTAGTTCTCCACAGTCTTATGATAATCCATGTGGTCGCGAGTGAGGTTGGTGAAGATGCCACCTGCAAATTTCAGCCCACCTATTCGTTTCTGATGAATGGCATGGCTGGAGCATTCCATGAAAGCATAGTCGCAACCTGCATCCACCATCTTTGCCAACAGCATGTTCAGTTCGATGGGATCGGGTGTTGTGTGGCTTGCCGGTATTACTTCGCCTTCTATATAGTTGCACACTGTTGACAGCAGTCCGCATTTATATCCCAGTTTTCGGAACATATTATATAATAAGGTGGCGATGGTGGTCTTGCCATTAGTGCCGGTTACGCCAACGAGCTTCAGTCTTGTGGAAGGATTTCCATAGAACAGGGTGGCCACTTTCCCGACGGCATCTTCCGTGGATTCCACCCGTACGTATGTCACTCCCTCTTTCTGCACATTGGGCATGTCTTCACACAGAACGGCGGCGGCTCCCAGTTCTTCAGCCTTGCCGATGAAAGCATGACCATCCACCTGCGTTCCCTTCATGGCAACAAACAGGTGTCCCGGAGCTATTTTCCGGCTGTCGATGTTGATGCCGCAGATTTCCTTGTTGGAATCTCCTGCAATCTCAATCGGCTTGATGTTTTTCAGCAACTCGTTCAGTTTCATATTAATGCAGTTTTAAAGAACAGATTTCACCAGTTTTAATCTTATGTCCTGCCGGCAGACTTTGGGCAATTACTTTGCCCCTGCCTTCGATCTTTACTCTTAGGCCTCGGCTTTCAAGCATGTAGACAGCATCGCGTGCACCCATGCCTTCCACGTCGGGAACAATATCCTGTGCATATTCCTGTAGCTTAGCCATCTGAAGGTTCTTCTTGTCGTGTGATGCCTTGCCCCATATCGGATTACCGTCGGCATAGTTTCCGCTCCAGTTGGCAGTGTTAACGCCAAGATGTGAGAGTACGTAGTCGGCAGAGAGCATATTGCCGTTTTTTACATCAGGAATGAGAACCGATAGCGAGTCGCGTGCATCAGAAGCATTGCGCTTGAGGTCTTGCGCCATGATGCCTTCTGCGATGTGGTGGAATACGACACCGCTCATACCACCGCCCGATGCTGGAAGACCAGATTTCTGGATGCATACGATGCAACTGTAGCGAGGAGCATCGGCAGGGAAATACCCGGCAAACGACAGCAGATAGTTTGTCTGTCCCGTTTTATATCCGCCTGCTCCTTTCGATATCTGTGCCGTACCGGTCTTTCCTGCAACCTTGAACGACTTCGAGCCAGCCTTCTTTCCCAGTCCTTGGCTTACCACATGGTAGAGGATGGTCTGAATCTCCTTCAGAGTCTTCGTCTTGCATATCTGTGGGCGGATGACCTCTGGTGGGAAGTCCATGAGCACTTCTCCGTCTTTCACCACCTGCTTCACGAATCGGGGACGCATCATTCGCCCGTTGTTTGCTATGGCGTTGTAGAAGGTAAGTGTAGATATGGGCGGCACCTGTGTCTCATAGCCGATACTCATCCATGCCAGTGCAGTCTTGCTCCAGTTGGCCCAGTGCTTGCCGGTCTTGTCCATTTTCGGCTTGCGGATGCGTGCGGGAGAAGATCCTACCAAAGGAATGTTCAGGTCGTCGGCAAGCCCCAGACGATAGATTCCTTCCACATACTTTTCGGGGTTCTTCCCGTAGTGCTCGTCAATAATTCGGCTCACTCCGATGTTCGAGCTGTATTCCAGGGTCTGTGGCAGCGATAGCAGTCCATAACCGCCTCGATGCCAGTTGTGGTCTCGCATCTTTGCACCGTGCATGTCCATGATTCCGCCGAAAGTCTCCACTTTGTAGGTGGTATCCACCACGCCGTCGTCGAGTGCCACCATGATGGATGCCGTCTTGAATACCGAGCCCGGCTCTAACAAGTCGGACACGGCATGGTTCTGCGTTTCGCGGTATTGTCCGTCGCCCACTTTCGACATGTTGACGATTGCCTTCACGTCTCCCGTCTGCACTTCCATGACAATGGCGACACCCACGTTACCGTTAATCAGTTTCAGTTCATCAATCAGTGCGCGTTCTGCCAGGTCTTGCATGCCCACATCAATGGTTGTCACGATGTCTGCTCCGTCAATCGGTGCGCGCTCGGTGATGCTCAGGTATTTGTTCATCACCTTCTTGCGCTGCACAATGCCAGACTTTCCGCGCAGGATGGAGTCGAAAGACAGCTCCAAGCCGCATCGGGCAGTGTCTTTCGCACCGAACATGTCACCGACCGTGCGCTGTGCAAGTGAGCCGAAAGGACGCTGGCGCGAGTTGTATTCCTCCGAATGGAAACCACCCTTGAACGGTCGCATGTTGAAAATGGGCAGGCTCTTCACCTCGGAATAGGTGTCATAGCTCACGCGTTTCTTCCATACAGGCCAGTTGCGGCTCATCTTGCTGTGTCCTTTTTCCAGGCTGTCTCTGAACGCCTGCTTGCTTCTTTCCGGGAAGATATCGTGCAGCCCTTCGCAGATACTGTCCAGTTTCTCATACCATAAAGAGTCTGTCTTGCTGTCGTGAAGTGCCTGAAAGTCCATGAACATCTTGTATTCAGGCAGGCTGCTTGCCATCAGGCGCCCGTCGCAACTGAGGATGTTTCCACGCACGGGCTTCACGTCAACGCTGTCACGCTTCAGTCTGTTTGCCACTTTCACCCAGTAATCGCGCTTCACGGTTGCAGTGTAAAGGGCTTTTCCCACAATGAGCAGTCCCAGCAAGACCATCAGATAGCCGATGCCCTTGTAGCGTGGAATGATTTTCTTTCTGTCGAACAGACTGCCCATAGTTGTATATTAAATGTTGAATATTAAATTTGATATATATGTTTATTTATTATGTTTATGGTATATATATAATATAAGGTGGCTGATTGGCAATTCTCAGCAAACTGTCCTTGTTGCTCTTCAGCAGATCCAGCACGTTGCTTTCCCTGCATTTTTCTGTCAGCTCACTGCTGCTTGACAGTGCTTTGTATTTAGCATCGGTCAGTTCTGCATTCAGCTTGTCGATTTCAAGCATGTCCTTTTGGCAACTATATCTATTGGATATATAGACAATCGACAGACCAACAATCAGCAATATCACTCCAATCTGCCTGCGGATGAAGTCGGCAGTCAACCAGTCACCACCGAGAATCTTTCTCAGTGTGAAGGTTGACGACTGCGGGCGCTCGTCCTCGCGAGCCTGTTCCTTAAAGGCCTCCTGTAGAGTGGGCTCCTGCTTTTCCTTCATGTCGGCGGCATTCTCTTTCTTTGTTGCAGCCTTTTCTGATGGTTCTTCTGGATCAGCAGGTGTTTGAGACGACTCTCCGGGCTCCTCTGCTCCCGCAGAAGGCCCGGGAGTCTCCTCCTTCTTAGCTTTCTCTTTCAGATTTAATGGATAGATATTTTCAGTCATGTATAATAATTCGCCGTTTTCTCAATGAGTTGATTACTTCTTTTCTGCGATTCTCAGCTTTGCGCTCCGGCTGCGTGGGTTTCGTTCCTGTTCTTCTGCCGACGGTGTTATCACCTTGTTGTTCACGAGTGTGAAAGGAGTCTCGAATCTTCCGAAGAAGTCTTGCCGCGCATTCCCTTCCGTGTTTCCTGTCTTCATCACGTTCTTCACGATGCGGTCTTCGAGCGAATGATAGGTGATGACGCTCAGCCGTCCCCCGGGTTTCAGTATTTCTGTTGCAGCCAGCAGCATTTCCTTCAGTGCGTTCATCTCGTGGTTCACCTCGATGCGCAGTGCCTGAAATAGCTTTGCCATGTCTTTCTTCTCTCTTTCGCGCTGGAAAAGCGGTTGCACGGCGTTCAGGAAGTCCTGTGTGGTGAGGATGGCTTTCTGTGAGCGTGCCTTCACGATGGCTGCTGCAATGCGCCGGGCATTTTTCAGTTCCCCGTAGAGGAAGAACATGTCGGCAAGCCGTTCTTCGCTGCTTTTGTTCAGGATGTCGGCAGCCGTTTCGCCGGCGCGCTTGTTCATTCTCATGTCAAGCGGAGCATCAAACCGGAAGGAGAAACCGCGCGTCTCATCATCGAAGTGATGGCTTGAAACACCCAAGTCGCCCAGCAGACCGTCTATCTGCTCCACGCCGTAGTAACGCATCCAGTTTTTCAGATACCTGAAGTTGCTTCTCACGAATGTGAATCTCTCGTCGCTGATGATGTTCTTCTCAGCATCCGCATCCTGGTCAAAACTGTACAGATGTCCGTTCTTTCCCAATCGCTTCAGGATTTCCCTGCTATGGCCGCCGCCGCCGAATGTCACGTCCACGTAGATGCCGTCGGGTATGATGCTCAACCCCTCGATACTCTCATTCAGGAGTACAGGCACATGGTATGTCTCTGCTTTGGTTGCCATTCCGCTTGTTGTTGATTACTCCACACTCTTTGGCTCCTCGTTGCCCATCACGCTCTCTAATGCCTTTCCGAAGGCTTCGGGCTCCATGAACGGTTTCTCTGTCCTGACGGTGCTCCATATTTCAATGGTGTCGCCCATGCCGATGAACTTGATGCCCTGCTCGATGTCGGCCAGTTTCAGGTAGCGCTTGGGGATGAGGAAGCGACCGTTGCCGTCGAGAGTCACCAGTTCCACGTCGCTCACGAATTGGCGGTAGATCTCCTGATGTTCGCGGTTCCAGCGGTTCAGACGATTGCGAAGCGTGTCCATTTGCTCATTCCAGACAGATTCCGGATAGAGCACCAAACACGGCTGGAAGACATCCTTGCGCATCACGAGCGACTCTTCGCCCGATGCCTGTAGCACCTTGCGGAACACAGCTGGCAGGAATGCTCTTCCCTTTGCGTCTGTCTTTGCTTCTATATTACCTAAAAATCGCATGCGTTTCTTATTTAAAAGAATTCGGGTTCAAAGATACACATTTTCCTCCACTTTCCACCACTTTTCTCCACAAATTTATCAAAAAGAGCGCAAATTTCTTGTTTTTTTTCTCAAAAATGGCATTTTGTGCAATTTTTCCGGCATCAGAATCTGTTCCAAGAAGTGAATAGAGGCATTCATTTTTATACTTCTGTATGTTGGCATACATAGGATGCTTCGCATTATCAAAATAGCTTTTTTCATCATTTTCTTTATAAAAAAGCAGGATATCACGAAAAATTGTTTAATTTTGCACATTGAAATGAATAGAGTAGACGTGCTCACTGGCTCTGAGCGGTACAAGTTTTTGGTTGGCGATTGTCTTACTGTCATGAAAATGATGGAGGACGAATCAGTTAATTGTATTATCACCTCACCACCATATTGGGGAATGAGGAGGTACGACAACGATAATGACGTGCATGAGGTTGGCAACGAAGATACTTTTGAAGAGTATGTTCATAAGCTGACCAGTATTTTTTCTGAGGCCAAGCGTGTTTTGGTTAAAGATGGTTCGTTGTGGTTGAATATTGGCGATAAGTACAACAACAAAGAACTGATGGGGATGCCGTGGCGAGTTGCCATTTCATTAATGGACCAAGGGGGGTGGATATTGAGAAACGATGTAATCTGGAATCAGTTGAAGGGAACTCAAAGCTGTAAGGACCGCTTACGCGATTCTTATGAGCACATCTTCCATTTCGTTAAAACGAAAAAGTATTATTATGATGCAGATGCCATCAGAATAAAACCTACTCTTAAGCCTAAAGTAACAAAAGATTCTACTATTTCATCAACAGGAGTCAGTGGCAAGAAATACAGAAGTCAGATAGAAAACAGCGCAGATCTTTCTTCAGATGAAAAAGCAGCGGCTCTTGAGGCTCTTGATTCCACGTTAATGGATATTCGTATGGGCAAGTTAAATGATTTTAGAATGACCATACGTGGCGTACAACGTGCCTGGCATAGCGAGAGTACAGAAATCAGTGGCAGAGCGAGGGAACTTCAAGAAAAAGGCTTCTACATCATGCGCATTGGCTCTAACGGGCATCTGCCAACTGATATTTGGGATATAGTTCCTGAGGATACATGGCGTAAGGATA
This sequence comes from Prevotella sp., assembly GCA_017471245.1. Lineage (GTDB taxonomy): Bacteria > Bacteroidota > Bacteroidia > Bacteroidales > Bacteroidaceae > Prevotella. The sequence goes on along the minus strand of JAFUVB010000013.1, from coordinate 13,295 downwards.
GTCATTGTGCAGTTTTCCCGGAAGAGTTGCTTCGAATCCCTATACTTGCCACTTGTCCAGAAGATGGCGTTGTGTTGGATCCTTTCAGTGGGACGGGAAGTACCGTCGCTGCCGCATTAAAACTGAAGCGCCGGGGAATAGGCATTGAGTTAAGTAAAGAATATAATGAAAACGCAAAGAAAAGAGTTGAAAAAATAGGTTTGATGTTATTATGAAAAGAATAGATCGCACTCCAATTGAGTATTTCTGTCATGATTGTGGAAAAATTGATGCTACTTTTGAATTAGACATCAAACAACAGTTTTGTAAATACGTGAATGGCACATGCGTAAAACCTCGCAAAAGCACACCTGAAGTCAAAGTAGGTATATGCACAGTCGGGGCGAGTGTCAACAAGAAAGAACTTCAGCCCGTCATCATTTGTCCGCAAAGATTCAAAGAGGAACAAATGTTCAATGCTATCCGCGAGAAATATCTTACCGATTGGGAGAATGTTATGTGGATACCAGAAGTGGATATGGGAGTAGGGGGGAGTGTCGATTATGTGGCTGTGGAATTAGACCGTAATCAGCAAATCAGGGATTTCCAATGTGTAGAAATTCAAGCGGCAGGCACAACAGGGACACCTTATCCCTATATTCAAGATTTCCAGAGATACCATGATTTCAGTCACGGTAGGTATACCTATGGCATTAACTGGGCAAATGAGTTTTCCAAAACGATGATGCAGCAGGCATATAAAAAAGGGAAGATCGTTCAGTCATGGAAGCGGAAGATTATCTTTGTTATTCAGGATGTAGCTATGGATTATTTGCAATGCAGTTCCGATTGTTCAAAGGTTACTTCTTTCGTCAAGGACAATCCAGTAGATTTCTGTGTCTTTTCGTTATCGTGGTTTGGTGACAGGTGGGGTTTGGAGTTCAAAGACATTTACAGTACGACAATTGAGGGTATTGAGACCATCATAGGAGGCGCACCTGAAGAGAAGTTCCCCACGGTGGAGGAGTTCAAAGAGAAAATTCTGAAAAAAGGGATTAGCGACCGACTGTTAAGAAACATCCCTTAGGCGATGATGGCTTGTTACTCTTCCTTTCAGTGTAGATTCGTTTTATTCAGTTGAAGAAGGTGTTTTCATTTTCGAAAAGCTGCGAAATAAAGAAGGAATAGAGCTGCTTTGCAGCTTCTAATGCGTTAAGATGGCGCAGCAAATTAATATAATTTACTCAGCAATTTAATTTAATTTGTTTTGCAAATCAATTTGATTTACTTTGCAAATTAATTTAATTTACTTTTCAAATCAATTTGATTTATCGCGCAAATCAATTTGATTTACTTTTACATCTCAACGTTTTTGCTTTTCCATTACAACGCTTTTGAAGATCAAAAACGCCGATTTCATCGGGCAAATGTGCCGTTTTCCTTCCTTCTTTATAACTCCTATTCATGGTTTTATCACTTCAATTATTCATGGTTTTTCACTCCTATCCATGATTCATCACTTCAATTATTCGTGGTTTATAACTCCTATTCATGACTTATCACTCCAATTATTCATGGTTGCTGCTGCTTTCGGTCGTTAATCAGTTCCCGAAGCGATGGCATGTAGACGCAAATAAAACATGAAAACAATGAAAAATGCAGCAAAATTTGCATGCTATGTAACATTTTTTGCCAAAAAGTAACGTTTTTCAAATTATTTGCGTATTTTTGCATATTGTTTCTAAACAGTATGGATAGAATAACGGAGAAAACAGTAGACATCGAGAATATCCTCAAGGACAAAATGGGCGACAAGGCGAAGATGGTACCTTCGCTGGCTGTGAAATGGCTGAAGCACATTGTCCATCAGGATCAAGTGAACGCCTTCCTCTGGGAAAACCGGGAACTCACGGGGACGCCTTGGCTTGAGGAATGCGTGAAATATCTGGATATGACGCTCCAGGTGGAGGGCAAGGAGAACCTGCCCGACAAGGATGACGGAAAACTATACACCTTCGTGAGCAACCATCCGCTTGGCGGTATCGACGGCGTTGCCCTTGGCAGCATCATCGGCAGGCAATACGACAGTCGTTTCCGCTATCTTGTGAACGATATCTTGATGAACCTGCCCGGTCTGGCACCCCTCTGTATTCCTATCAATAAGACAGGAGCGCAGAGCCGCTCGTTTCCCGCCATGGTGGAGAACGGATTCAAAAGCGACTATCACATGCTGATGTTTCCCGCAGGACTATGCTCGCGCAGAATCAACGGTGAAATCCGCGACCTGCCGTGGAAGAAGACATTCATCTCGAAGAGCGTGGAATATCACCGCGACGTGGTGCCTATCCATTTCAGCGGGCAGAACTCAAACTTCTTCTATCGCTTGTCAGGCTTCTGCGACAAGCACGTGAAGAAAGTGAATATAGCAATGCTTTTCCTTGTTGACGAAATGTACAAGAATGTACACAATACCTTCAAGGTAACCATCGGCAAGCCCATTCCCTGGGAGACATTCGACAAGAGCAAGACACCTGTGCAGTGGGCGCAATATGTGCAAGATGCTGTATACAGGCTATAACATAAAAACTACCATCATTCAATATCTACGATCATCATGGAACAACCCATCATTCCTCCCGTCAGTAAAGAGATTCTCAAGAGTGAACTAACTCCGGAACGGCAGCTCCGAATGACCAACAAGAGCAACAATGAAATCTATATCGTAACGGCTCACAATGCACCGCACGTGATGGACGAGATTGGCCGACTGCGCGAAATCGCATTCCGTGAGGCAGGCGGCGGCACTGGCAAGGAGAAGGACATCGACGAGTTCGATACCTGCGACAATTGCTACAAGCAGCTGATTGTGTGGAATCCTGAAGCCGAGGAGATTATCGGCGGCTACCGCTATCTGCACGGGCGCGACTGGGCGATGGGAGCAGACGGTCAGCCCAAGCTGGCTACAAGCCACATGTTCCATTTTTCTGAGAAGTTCCTGCGTGACTATATGCCTTACACGGTGGAGCTGGGACGGTCGTTTGTGTCGTTGGAATACCAGAATGTGCAGAAGAACACCAAGAGCATCTTCGCACTCGACAACCTCTGGGACGGACTTGGCGCGCTCACCGTGCTGAATCCCAACCTGAAATATTTCTTCGGAAAGATGACCATGTATCCGTCTTATATCCGCCGCGGGCGCGACATGATTCTCTATTTCCTGAAAAAGCACTTCGACGACAAGGAAAACCTGATTGTCCCGATGTGTCCGCTCAAATTAGAGGCCGATCCGAAAGAGCTGGAAACACTCTTCTGCGGCAAGAACTTCAAGGAGGACTACCGCATCCTGAACGGAGAGATCCGCAAGATGGGCTATAACATCCCGCCGCTCGTGAATGCCTACATGGGACTGTCGCCCACAATGAAACTCTTCGGCACTGCCATCAACGAGGGATTCGGCGAGGTGGAGGAGACGGGAATCCTGATTGCCGTAGACGAGATACTTGAGCAGAAGCGCATCCGCCACATCGACAGCTTCATCAGAGAGCATCCCGAAGCACTGAAAATCACCAGCGGAGCCAACAAGGTGATCTATCGCGATAAGTCTTGATGCGTCACCTCGCGTGACTGACGTTGTTCATTTTTGGATTGCCATTTTCTGAACCACCGGTTTCAGAATGGAAAGGATTATTTTATAGGCGAATGAAAAGATTGGTTGTAAGCATCATCACCAGCGTTGCCATTTGGGCGAGTGCGCTGTCGGCAATGGCTCAGACTGAAGGTCTTGCAATGGCCGAAGAGCAAGCTTCGGAGGATATTTCGAAGCAGGAAATGCAGTATGCAGGCTATTATTACAATTACCCCGGCGTTCCTGCCGGCTACCAATACACGGCTGCCCCTGCCGGCTATGAGCCGTTTTATATAAGCCACTATGGCCGGCACGGTTCTCGTTTCCTCACTTCCAATAAGAAGTATGAATCGGTCATTGCCTTGCTCACCGGGCATCAGCTCACCGATTTTGGCAAGGATGTGCTTTCACGGATGCAGAGATGTTTTGACTATTCGCAGGGCAACGACGGTGCGCTCTCGTTGTTAGGCGCACGGCAGCACAGGCAGATAGCAGCCCGGATGTATCGACAGTATCAGTCGTTGCTCTCTAAGCCGATTCACATAGAAGCCCGTTCATCCACAGCCATGCGCTGTGCTATTAGTATGGCGAACTGTTGCATGGAACTCAGGGCGTTGAACCCCACGCTCGATATCACCATGCAGTCGGCAGCGCGCTTTATGCCCGTGTTGGTAAACAAGGAAGAAGTGGCAGAGGGCGAGTGTGATTCGCTGCGCAAAGAACAGTTCCGTCAGTTTACCGACAGCATTGTTCAGCCCTCACGTTTTCTTGAACTACTGTTCACCAACTATCGTGACGAGGCAGCAGGAAGGCAGATGATGCTCGACTGCTGGCATATTTTTGCCGACATGCAAAACCTTCCAGAGCTTGGCATATCGTTCCGAAATCTCTTCACCCATGATGAACTGTTCAGGCTGTGGCAGTGGGATAATGCAGAAGACTTGTATGCCTATGGCATCCTGCCGGGATGTTCGCGCCGCTATCACCGTAATGCCCGCCGCATCGTGGAAGACATCGTGAGCCAGGCCGACAGTGTGATACAGACGGGAAAGCCTGCAGTTACGCTTCGCTTTGGGCATGACACCAATCTTGCTTCGCTTGCTTACCTGCTCCAACTGAGTGGTTGCAACGGCACGCCCCAGAATTATCGCGATGCCTGGAAGCATTGGGCTAATTATCAGGTCACTCCCATGGCAGCCAACCTGCAAGTGGTTTTCTACAGGAAAAACGGTGTAAGTTCAGCCGATGACGTGTTGGTGAAGTTCGTGTATAATGAAACAGAACGCACGATCCCATTAGCAACTGACAGCGCACCCTATTACCGCTGGAGTGAAGTGAGGCGTTGGATGGCTTCGCTTTCACGCTGACAATTGCGAATACCTTGGTTTGAAAAACTCCGAATAAATTCTACGAAATGCGGGAATCTTTATTCGGAATTTCTCATTTATTGTCCTAAACAAGAAAATCTGCTTGCGATTTAGAATTTTTTAAATATCTTTGCCAAGCAAAGCGACACACGAAATCGAAATACCATAGAAAAGTGCGCCATCCGATGATAAGCATCTACCATGAAGACCGTGCTTTTTTGTTGATACAAGACGAGTAATGTGGAAGCGTAATAGAAGATGATTAGTTATTAACCTTAATTATTTTGAATGTCTTATGAGATTAAGTAAAGCAAATGATCATTGTCACGGGAGCCTGAAAATGCTCCTGTTGTGGGTGTTGCTGTTTGGTTCGGCAATACCAGGGTTGCATCAGCTCTACGGCAGTGCAAGGGCTGCATCGCTCACCGGATTGGTGGTGGATGCCGAAAGCCAAGAGCCTGTCATCGGGGCGAGTGTGCTCGTAAAGGGTACAAACAACGGAACTGTATCCGATGTCGATGGGCGTTTCACCCTCGTTGTAAGCCAATTGCCTGTCAGGCTGGTGGTTTCTTCCATCGGTTATGCCACTCAGGAAGTGTCGGTAAGTTCTGCCAAGCCGCTCACCATACATCTCAAGCCCGAGAGCATGATGGTTGACGAAGTGATTGTCACTGGCTACGGAACGTTCAAGAAATCAGCCTATGCCGGCTCAGCCTCGAATGTGAGAGGTGAGAAGATGAAGGACATTCCCGCCATTTCGTTCAAGGACATGCTTCAGGGCAATGCTCCCGGTGTGCAGTTCTCGCAGTCTTCTGGTCAGCCAGGATCTTCTTCTTCGCTGAACATCCGTGGAATGGGTTCGTTCAATGCCAGCAATTCGCCCCTCTATGTTATCGATGGAGTGCCCATGCGCAGCGGTGATATCAGTGCAGTCAGCTCAAACGCCGGACTCGATATCATGTCCACACTCAACAACGATGACATCGAGAGCATCACCATTATCAAGGATGCCGCCGCCGCTTCACTCTATGGAAGTCGCGCAGCCAACGGTGTGGTGGTGATAACCACAAAGAAAGGCAAGTCGGGCAAGCCGCAAATTTCCCTCAAGGCCGACTGGGGCAAGTCGGATTTCGCCATGGATTACCGTCCTGTGATGAATGGTGAGCAGCGTAGGGAGTATATTTACAACGGACTTTACAACTACCGTTTCTATACCAAAGGTGAGACAGACGAAGAAGCAAGGGCATACGCCGACGAGTATATCGATGACTTTGCCCCCAAGCCTTGGTGCGGGTATGTTGACTGGGACGATGTTCTCTTCCGCAAAGGAGGTCATTCCAATTACGAGGCATCTGTCACTGGCGGAAGCGACCGTTTTAAATACTACGGTTCGCTGGCTTATCTCAAGCAAGACGGTGTGACGATGACTTCAGGCTTGGAGCGCATATCCGGCCGCATGAATGTTGACTATCTTGCCACCGACCGGTTGACATTGGGAGCCAACCTGCTTTTCTCCAACGTGAATCAGGACGTGTATGAGGAAGGCACTTCTTACACATCGCCCTTCTATACATCCCGAAACGCCGTCACTCCTTCGGATGCTGTCTACAACGAGGATGGCTCATGGAACCGTGAACTCATCCGAATAGCCGACCGTAACCCTAAGCTTGCGCAGACCTATGACTTCCGCCGCAACTACGTTACGCGTGCGTTCAATACTATTTATGGGCAGTATGAGTTCATCAAGAACCTGAAATTCAAAACCACACTTGCCTACGACTTCCTCATTACAAAGGGAAAACACTGGGCAGATCCTCGCACTTCTAACGGCGACGACATCAATGGCGGCATGTCGAAAGAGTATGATGAAATGCGGAAAATGGTGTGGACAAACCAGCTCACCTACAACACCACCCTGGGCGATAACCATCATCTCGACGGTTTGCTGGGATATGAAATCGACGATCAGTATAGCGACTATCTCTCAGGAGAGACCTCCAACTTCGCTACTCCTTCACGCAACGACATCAGCAACGGTGTGAAGACCGAGTCGGCAGGAGGAAGCAGCAAGCGCACCAGGCTGGTTTCCTACATCGGTCGTGCCAACTACGACTTTGCCAACAAATACTATCTCGGTGCAAGCTATCGTGTTGACGGAAGCTCGCGCCTGCATCGCGACCATCGCTGGGGCTCTTTCTGGTCGGTTTCGGGTGCTTGGAGAATGATTGAAGAGGAGTTCATGAAGCCTGCAAGCAACTGGCTCACCGACATGAAACTGCGCGCATCCTATGGCGTAAACGGAACGCTTCCTTCCGATCTCTTCGGATATATGGGTCTCAGCTCTGTGAGCGGAGGCTATAATCTTGAACCAGCCATGGGCATCAACCAGATAGAAAACAAGGATTTGAAGTGGGAAACCAACTACAATCTTAACCTTGGCGTTGACTTTGCGCTGTTCAACCGCGTGCGCTTCACTGTTGAATATTACACCCGCACCACCAAGAACCTGCTCATGGACATGCCTATTTCCCTGACCACAGGCTTGAGTTCCTATCTGATGAACATCGGTGAGGTGAAGAACAAGGGTGTTGAGGTTGACATCAATTCCACCAACATCAGCACCAAGAACTTTGAGTGGACCACCTCTTTCAATATATCACACAACAAGAACGAAGTGGTGAAACTCGACGGTATGCAGACCGAAATCATCAGCGGGACGCAGATCAGAAAGGTGGGCAAGCCCTATCGTACATTCTACATGGTGGAATTTGCAGGCGTGAACCCTGAAACAGGTGCCCCGCAGTTCTATACCAACGACATTGACGAGAAGGGTAACTATGTGAAGGAAATAACAGAAGACTATTCTGCAGCCCATGCCATCGCGCTCGACAAGCATGCAGAGCCGGCCGTAACGGGCGGTTTATCCAACCAGTTGCGTTATCGTTGGCTCGACCTCAGCTTCATGTTCTCATATCAGTTCGGGGGATATAGCTACGACACTTGGGCGCAAAAGACTGAGAGCGCAGGCTATGACTCGGAGGCAAACATCCCTATCTACTATGCTGACTGCTGGAAGAAGCCAGGTGATGTTACCAACTACGAGCGCATGGACTATGGCCCTGGCTACACATCCATGCACAAATGCACTACCACGCGCCGCCTCCACAGTTCTGATTTCATTCGCCTGAAAACCATCACACTGGGATTCACGCTGCCCAAAAACTGGAGCCGCGCCGCAGGATTCGACTCCGTGCGCCTCTATGCTTCGGCCAACAACATTTGGACATGGGCATCCTACGACTATTACGATCCTGAATCAGTGTCGGGAGGTGCTGCTATTTGGGGCACACCACCTCTTAAGACCATTGCTTTTGGAGTAAACGTTAACTTATAACCCTTAAAATCAAAGAACAATGAAAATAAATAAATATATTCTCATCATTGCTGCCGCTGCCGCCATGGCATCGTGTGGCAACGACTGGCTCGACCTTGAGCCTTCAACAAGGGTTGAGTCTGCAACAAGCATCAATCTGGTCTCAGAGGCAAAATATGCGCTCAACAGCGTGTATAACACCATGCAAGATGCCTACGCTTATTCGGGAAGGCTGGTATATTACGGCGATGTGACGGGCGACGACATGATTGCCGTGAGCTCCACCAAGCGCACCGGCAACTACTACCGCTTCGGTTTTTCGCGCGACAATGCTCCTTCCACACATTGGAGCTATCTCTACAATATGATTGCCAACTGCAATGTGGTGCTTAATAAAATAGACAACCTGCCTGCTCAGAACGACGATGAGAAAGAGCTGGGGCAGCAGGTGAAGGGCGAGGCGCTTGTGCTCCGCGCCATGGCACTCTTTGATCTCTGCCGCTTCTATGGCTATCCTTATATGAAAGATGGTGGAAAAAGCCTTGGTGCTTCCATCGTTACAGAGCCTGGAAGCATCGACAGCAAGCCTGCACGCAGCACCGTAGCCGAGTGCTACACACAGATAATCAGCGACCTCACTGCTGGAGTTTCCCTCATTGGCGAGGATTTCCAGAAGGGACACATCAACAAGTGGGGAGCTCTCACCCTGCTCAGCCGCGTTTATCTTTACAAGGGCGACAATGCCAATGCGCTGAAAACCGCTCAGGAAGCCATAGCCGGAGCTGAGAAAAACAAGTATGCGCTGTGGACAACCGATGAGTATCCCACCGCCTGGGCGAATGACGCATCTGCCACAAAACCTGGCGAGGTGCTCTTCGAAATCGTTAACCTCACCACAGACAGTCCAGGAAAGGAAAGCCTCGGATATCTCCATTCGGGCAGCGGATACAAGGATCTGTGTGTCACGGGTTCGTTCTATAAACTGCTCAGCAGCGATTCAAAAGACGTGCGACTGAAACTTGTGAAAATAGCCAGCAAGATCGGCTATTGTAACAAGTACCAACCGCAGGAGGGCGAGGCAATCACCGATGCCAACATTCCGCTCATCCGCCTCTCAGAGGCTTATCTGAATGCTGCCGAAGCTGCGCAGAAACTGGGCGACAATGCCAACGCCGTGAAATATCTCGACCCCATTGTGAAGCGTGCCAACCCAAGTATGACCGTTGAGGGTGAGACTATTACGCTCGACCGCGTGCTCACTGAGCGCCGCAAAGAACTGTTCGGCGAGGGACACCGCATGTTCGACCTGATGCGCAACGGTCTCAAGGTGGAGCGCAAGAACGTATCGGTAAGTGCCATCTCGAAGACCCCGAATCACTTCTCGCAGTATCTCGAGTTCGACTGGAACTTCCACATGATCATCTTGCCGATACCCAAATACGAAATGGATACTAATCCGCAGATGGTTCAGAATCCGGAGTATTGATCAACAAGAGTGAAGCATGGGGCTTCACTCCTACATATCTAAAAAATCCTAAATCATAAGTTTTTCGCGAGAGATATTTGTTTCTTTCGCGAAAAACTTATATCTTTGTAACAAATTATTACAAACTACATCCGTTAAAAAACAAACTAATAATTAAACTACGCGTATGAAAGATCTTAAGATGTACATCAACGGCAAGTTCGTTGAGAGCCGTTCCGGAGAATGGATTGAAGTGTTGAACCCCAGTACCGAGGAGGTGACGAGCCGCCAGCCCGCCGGTACCGTGGAAGATGTGAACGAGGCAGTTGAGGCTGCTTACGTTGCACAGAAGAAGTGGGCAAAGGTTCCCGCTGCCGAGCGTGCCGTTTATCTTCACAAGATTGCCGACGGCATCCGCGCCAACTTCGACAAGTTCCAGGAAATCCTGGTTCGCGAGCAGGGCAAGACACAGGCATTGGCTGGTATCGAGGTGGGAGTTACTGCCACTTATTTCGACTACATGGCCGAGTTCGCACGCCGCATCGAGGGTGAAGTGATTCAAAGCGATGCACCCAATGAGACCATGATTCTGGTGAAGAAACCAATCGGCGTGGCTGCCGGCATCCTGCCATGGAATTTCCCGTTCTTCCTGATTGCCCGCAAGGCAGCTGCTGCCCTGATCACAGGCTGCTCCATCGTGATCAAACCGGCACAGATCACGCCTGAAAACTGCTGCGAAATATGCAAGGTGGTTCACGACAGCGGTCTGCCCGCAGGACTTTTCAACGTGGTTACCGGTAAAGGTTCAGTGGTGGGCAATGCCCTGGCAAGCCATCCCAAGGTGGGTATCGTGAGCCTGACAGGTAGTGTCGGCGCCGGCGTGAAGATTATGGAGGCTGCCGCTCCCAATATTACGAAGGTGTCGCTTGAGCTGGGCGGCAAGGCACCAGCCATCGTTTTCCCGGATGCCGACCTCGAACTGGCAGCGCAGGCAATATTGGAAAGCCGCATCGGAAACTCCGGTCAGATATGCAACAACGCCGAGCGCGTTTACGTTCACAAGGACATCAAGAAGGAGTTCACCGACCTGATCGTGAAGAAGTTCAAGGCAGTGAAGTTCGGTAATCCGGCTATCGATAAGGATGTTGATATGGGACCGCTGGTTGAGAAGGCTGCTTTGGAGAGTGTTACTGCCAAGGTGAACCATGCTGTTGAGCAGGGTGCCAAGGTGCTCTGTGGCGGTGCGCCCGCAGGCGGAAAGGGCTATTTCTATCCCGCCACGGTGCTCGACTGCTGCACGCAGGACATGGACATCATCCATGAGGAGACCTTCGGTCCGGTGCTTCCGTTGGTTGAGTTCGACAATATCGACCAGGTGATCGAGTGGGCTAACGACTGTGAGTATGGTCTGGCATCGAGCGTGTTCACCAAGGACATTGATACCGCCACGCGAATCTGCCGTGAAATAGAGTTCGGAGAGACCTACGTGAACCGCTGGCACTTCGAAGCCATCCAGGGATTCCATGCCGGAGTGAAGAAGAGCGGTATCGGCGGTGCGGACGGCAAGCACGGTATGGAAGAGTATCTCGTGACCAAGGTGGTTTATCTCGACACTCACTACGAGTAAGACAAACAAGTCGATTCGTGGAACAACGAAAGCCTTAATGCCCAAAAGCATAGGTTTCGGAGTTCAAAAGCATAGGTTTTGAAGCTCAAAATCATAGGTTTTGGCATTCAAAAGCATAGGTTTTGGAGCTCAAAAGCATAGATATTGAGGGGTGAAAGCATAGGTTTTGAAACCAATGGCTGTTCACCTCTCTTTTTGGTTCTTGCAGATTGTGTGGCATGATGATGGTTTAACCTCCATTGGTTTAAAAGGCATTTTATGTGAGTATGTGCATAAAGCGTTGATTGTCAGCATGTTGTAAAATTCTCTGCGTTACCTGCTGCGTTACCCGCTGCGTCATCTGCTGCGCCACGTTCTGCATTATTTTGCCTCTTACGTCTTTAAGCATGACATAAAAACACGCGGATGGTAACGCAGCAGGTAACGCAGCGGGTAACGCAGCGGATGGAGTAACGGATTGGAAACCAGATTGTTATGCGTATATGCACATCAGTGTCTTTTTATTCGATAGGAAGAATAACACTATTTAACATTTAATGACGCAAGATTTTGTGGCGAATGGTGTTTCTTAGAAAAAGAAATTAAGCATGAAAAAGTTTTGGAAAATGATGCCGGCAGTGCTGGCAATGGTCGCTTTCATGGCGGCTTGCTCGTCAGACAAGGACGATGTGATTGAAGGAGAGGCGGGTGCGGTGAACATGTTGTATCCCGAAAAGACCATTCGGCTGACCACCGAGCAGCGGCAGTTTGTGAATGCCAACAACCTGTTCTCGCTGAACTTGTTCCGCAACATCAGTGAAGCGGAAGAGAACAAGAGCACTTTCTGCTCGCCGCTGAGCGTCACCTACGTGTTGGGAATGCTCAATGCAGGAGCCACAGGCAATACGCAGAAGGAGATACAGCAGGCTTTGGGCTTCGGCGACGGCGACCCTTCGGCGGTAAATGCCTATTGTGAGAAGCTGATCAAGGATGCTCCCGAAGTGGATCCCAAGGTGACATTAGAGATTGCCAACAGCATTTTCGTGAACAACAACATCGGAACCATCGCCAAGCCCTATCAGCAGGAGATGGAGAAATTCTACGAGGCACAGGTGGCGGACATGGATTTCAGGAACGTGCGCAACGTGGATCGCATCAACAACTGGTGCAACGACAAAACGCACGGCATGATTCCGAAGATTCTCGAAGATGATGAGTTCAAGCCTGATGTGGTGATGTATCTGCTGAATGCCATCTATTTCAAGGCCGACTGGGCAGAGAAGTTCAGCGAAAGCCTTACCAAGAAGGAAGACTTCCGTGCGCCTTCGGGAAAGAAGAAGGTTGATATGATGCACCAGAAGGTGGTGGCACGTTATGGCGAGTCGGGCGACTATACGTCGATTTCATTGCCCTATGGCAACGGCGACTTCTGCATGCGAATCCTGTTGCCGAAGGAGGGAAAGAGCATTGATGATGTTGTGAACCGTCTCTATCACGAAATGTCGGGCGAGAAAAGTCTCTGGCCTGAGGAATTACAGGAGCAATCGTGCGAGGTTGACGTGAAGATACCGCGTTGGGATACCAATGCCGACATACCGCTGATTGATGTTCTGAAGAAGATGGGCATCCGCCAGATGTTTGATCAGAAATATGCCGAGCTCACGAAAATGGCAGAAGAAGGCACGCTCTATGTGGGCATGATGAAGCAGAAGGCAAAGATCGAGGTGAACGAAACGGGGTCGAAGGCTGCCGCCGTGACAATAGCGGGTGTCAACTATACCACCAGCATCGCTCCGTCAAAACCTGCCGAGCCGCGCAAGGTGGAGTTCCATGCCGACCGCCCCTTTGTCTATCTCATCACGGAGCGGGGCAGCAACGTG
>JAFUVB010000012.1 GCA_017471245.1 Prevotella sp. | reverse complement strand
TACAAAAGAAATGTGACGTAAGAGCACGAAATGAATAGGATTGATCGTATGTCGGCCTTGATTTCTAACTTTTCGGGGCAATTTGTTCACATTTTTATCTCGATTGGCTTATAATCTCGAAAATTTTATCTAAATTTGCACACATAAGAACAATAAACATTCAAAACGCATGGGTTCGATATTCATCATTCAGGGCATACTGATTTACATCTACGCCTTCGACCACAACCCGCCGCACATCCACGTGCGGAGCGGCACGGACAACTTTTCCATCACCATCCAAGACCGCATCATCGAGGGAAAGGCCCGTTCGAAGACCGTCAAAATCATCAACGATTTCATCGACGAGCACGAATCTGAACTGATGGAACTCTGGGGCAGAGCCCAGCGCGGAGAGAAAATAACCAAAATAAGATAAGGAGGCAAGATTATGTTACTGACGATTACAGATGTAGAGTACCTGGGCGACTACACGTTGCTCTGCACGTTCAGCACGGGCGAGCGCCGCAAGGTTGACCTCACGCCGCTGCTCACGTATCCCGCTTTCGAGGAACTTCGGGACAAGAACGAGTTCATCCAGTTCGGACTCGACCAGACCATATTCTGGAAGAATGGCGCCGACATCGCACCCGAGCGTCTTTACGAGTTGGGGGTGGCAGCATAGTTAATAAGAATGATCAGGGGACGGTTCCGTGATCATTTTAATCGGATATATTTGGTAGTTTGAGAAAAAGTCTGTAACTTTGTCATCGAAAAACATCTAACTAATATATATGTATGAAGACTGCGACAACAAAAGAAATGCGGAATTCCGCAATCCTTCAATGCTTGCGGACGTTTCATTTGGATCCATTCAGAAAAACAAAATGATCACAGAACCGTCCCCTGATTATATAATAATAGAAGAATAAAAGACAGGCTGAACTTTTCTATTATAAAAGAATATCTGTTGAAAATGGGAATAGATTTCTTCAAAATAGACACTTCTGTCAGTGATTGCACAACATATATTAGAACGGAATGGGGTAGGCCCTGATTGCCATTTCCTGTCTCATCTATTAAAAAATACGTATATTTTCTGTTGACTTTCATCATAGTATCACAGAAATTTCGTAATTTTGCAGCAAAGATATTTGAATAGATGACAGAATATAGTTACCTCATACACGACAGGCTTACCCCAAAGATTGAAGAAGAGGCTGTAGTGCTCGACTTGTTTGCGGGGTGTGGCGGTTTGTCTCTTGGCTTCGAAGCAGCAGGCTTCCGTACCATTGGCTACGAAATGGTTGATGCCGCTGTAGATACCTATAATAAGAATTTGAAGGGTACATGCTATAATCAGTTCTTAGAGGTAGGCTTCAACTATCCAGAATCCGACAAGATAGACATTATCATAGGAGGTCCTCCCTGCCAGCCTTTCAGCCGTTTTGGCAACCAGAAAGGCATTGAGGATGCACGTGATGGTTTCCCCGTATTCATTGATGCCGTGAAGCGTCTGAAGCCCAAAGTATTCATGTTCGAAAACGTGGCAAACATCTTGGGTCGCCACAAGTGGTATCTTGAACTTGTCGTAGCCGAACTTCGCAAATTGGGATATGTCGTGGAATACAGAATAGTGAATGCTGTTGATTACGGTGTGCCGCAAAACCGTGAGCGGCTTATCTGCGTAGGCCATCGCTCTACATTCAGGTTCCCCAGGAAAGAGCAGAAGAAGGTTACTGTAGTCGAGGCCATAGGCGACTTGATGACTAAGTCTGATGAGAACAGTAAATTTCTGACTCCAGAGCAAGAACGCTACATTGCTGTCTATGAAGAGAAGTCGCATTGTATCAATCCTCGTGACCTGCATCCAGACAAACCTGCCCGTACCATTACCTGCCGCAATCTGGCAGGAGCAACGAGCGATATGCAACGCGTGAAGTTGCCTGATGGGCGGCGTCGCAGGATTGAGGTTCGTGAGGCTGCGCGCCTACAGAGTTTCCCAGATTGGTTTGAATTTTGCGGTACAGAAACGCGACAGTTCTATCAGATAGGTAATGCAGTACCTCCACTACTGGCATACAAACTGGCATTAGCGTTGAAGGACACTTACCATTCTTCACCAAAGATGGAAGCGGAAATCAGAGAAATCAACATTTTCCAAGGACAGACTTTATTTGATACCGTATGCGTATAAAATTTACAGAAGGTAAAAGTGAGCAAGTCCAGAAGTTGTATTCTGACATGCTTGACATATTAATGGCCGTAGGAATCCCTGTTGACACGCTTCCTTCCGACCGCAGGCGAGAGAAGATGGCTGGCGCATGCTTGGCCGCAGGACAGATTGTAAAGTCGTTCAAGGAGGCCAAGTCAGTTATGGATGGCAGTTACCTGAAAACGAGGGACATCATTAAGTTTGAGAACAAACACTACGGCGAGGAAATTTCATCAGGTTCTTACGATGATATTCGCCGCAAGGATTTGAAACCGCTGCTTGATGAGGGACTTGTGATAAACTCCTCTGAGTTAGATCAGGCTGCTACCAATGATCCCAATCGCGGTTATACGCTGAGTGCACCGTTTGCGAACCTACTGAAAGCGTATGGTACCAGCAAATGGGAAACTCAACTATTCAAATTCATTGAAATACACCTTAAAGCAAAAGAAGAGCTTGAAAAGAAGCGTGCAATGGAACGTATTCCCGTCACCTTGCCTTCTGGAGTGACATTGGAGTTGTCAACAGGCGAGCATAACCTGCTACAGAAGAAAATCGTTGAGGATTTCCTGTCTGTGTATGGCATGGGTGCTGAAGTCCTTTATATCGGTGACAGCATCGATAAATATCTTCATCGCGACGCAGAGGCATTGAAGCAGCTCCATATCACATTGGAGCATGGCACGTTGCCTGATATTGTAGCCTATAGCCGCGAGAAGAATCTGCTGTTTCTGATTGAGGCATATCACTCTTCAAACCCGATGAACAATGAGCGTGTCAGTTCTCTGAAACAACTCGTGGCCAATTGCGAGGCAAGCGTTGTGTATGTTACAGCATTCCTTACCAAAACGGAAGGTTTGAAGCATTTGAAGGAGATTGCCTGGGAAACGGAGGTGTGGTTTGCCAACGAACCCAATCACATGATGCACCTCAACGGGTATAAGTTCTTGGAGATTCACAAGTGATGATTCGTCCCCCGGTTACTCTAAGTGGTGCTATTTACAAGTTTAATATAACAGTTTCATTATGTTTTTAAAAAGACAATGGTTTAAGATAATAAGTATTATTTGCATTTGTTTTTGCACTTTTGGTTTTAAGGTAATAAAAATCAGGTTCATGTTGCTTGATGGTGAAAGAAAGAAATACATAATGCCAAATAATGATCAATCATATCTTGAATGCAGATGGGAAGGTGACTCAACCTATGCGTATAGACTTGTTCTTTCCACTACTTTGCAAGGCAAAGGGTTCTCCATTTACCCGGATTCACTACGTATTGTGCCATCTTCTTCCACTATCTCAATGATTCCCGTAAAGGAAAAAGGGAAATCATTCGGACAATCAGCTCAAACTTATACCAGCTATGAATTATTTGGTAAGAAAGAGAAAGTTGTAAAACAGATGTTCGACATTATCTATAAAACAAAAATTGATAATGATACAGTATCCTTCTATATGATTCCCTCTAATTATATATTGTATAAAAACGATCCTGTGATTAATGATACTATAAAAATTACATTTCAAAAAACAGAGTGACCGATCCTGAGATAACCCAAAATCACCGTTAAATCATGGGATGCGGTTCCTTGGTTACAAAAAATGATAATAGAACCGACTCAGTGAATCCTTAACAGTCAACTGTAAGGAACAGAGTAGGAATGTTAAATATTACAATAATTACGTCATAATGGTGTCATAGTGAAATAAATTGTTTATATTTGCAGCGTAAATATAAAGAATTATGGCACAAGTATCAATGACCGTGAGGATGGACTCACAACTGAAGAAGCAGTTCAACGAACTCTGCAATGAGATTGGCATGAGCGTCAACACCGCCATCAACGTGTTTGTAAATGCGGTGGTTAAGACCAGGAGTATTCCCTTTAAGATTTCAGCATACCCAACCGAGGATAATGTGCTGAGAGACTTCTACGAATTCCGCAATCAAGTAGCCGCCAGTGAACGCCCTGAACTGACGATGGAAGAAATAAATGAGGAAATCCGCTTGGCACGCGAGGAAATGGCGGATAGAAAGAAAGCTGCGGTATGATTTATGCAGTTATCGACACAAACGTTATTGTGTCAGCTTACATTACAAAGAATCCTTTGGCGGCGACCTCAATGGTCTGGGCTGCTGTTCTGGATGGGAGAATCAAGCCTGTTTATAGCGATGAGATGATTGATGAATATACTGAGGTGTTGCATCGTAAGAAGTTCGATATCCCAGAACATCTAATAAAGTGGGCAATAGACAGAGTGCTTATGAACGGAATTCATGGCGAGCGAGTTCCGTCCCAGGAGCATTTTCCCGACCCGAAAGACGTTGTGTTCTATGAAGTTGCGCTCTCGAAGGACGATGCCTATCTGGTGACGGGCAACAAGAAGCACTTCCCCAGAACGCCTATTGTGGTGACCCCTGCCGAGATGCTGGAGATACTGGAGTCACAATGAAGGGATGAAAAGCTAATAACATGTAAATGTCACTTTTTGTTTTAAGTGTCTGATATACAGTATGATGGATTGGGTGACATTGAATGATTCAATGTCACTTTGTTTTTATGGGAGGGAAACAAGTTGTTTTGGGTTGTGGAGTGCAGCTATTAGAGAATGAAAGCATAGTTTTAAGGAGGTAAAACAAGTTGTTTTACTTTTGAAGAGTGTATTTTTTTACGACGGCAATGCAAAACACGATGATGAAGAAATGGCATTACAATGATAAATAAGTGACATTATGATGTTGAATAAATGACATCGTAGTGATGAAGACATGACATTGAGTGACATTGAAAATTTCAATGTCACCCTATGTAACTTGTTTGTAATCAAAAGGATACGGCAAAAAGTGACATTGGGATGGATTCTTCACTTTTTTATTCCGAGAGATGATTTCAGTGTAATCAGTAGAGTTCTCTGTGTAATCAGTAGAGTTCTCACGACCTGACATAATCTGAAAAAACGCATCTCCGAGATATCAGGGGAACCCTATATCTGCCAATGATGAAGCATGAGCGGCTATTTGTTCTTCTCGGCTTCTTTCTGGGCTTTCAGCTTTTTCACGTAAGCGCTGTACATGGTGCGCCAATCTCTTCCGCTGTTGGTGAAATACTGCTCGTTCTTGGTTTTGAAGATTTCGAAGATGGCGGATATTTCCTTCATGTTCTTGTAGTCGACAGCCATGAGTCGCGCCTCTTTCAGGTTTTTCGTGAGCACCGCTTCATCCTCAGCCGTCATGTCGGGCACCATTTCCTTGTAGGCTTTCATGGTGAAAGCCACCTTCCCCACGGTGTAAAGGTCGAGCACCTGCTCCACCTGTTCGGGTGTCAGGTCGGCATTGAGTCCGTCTAAGAGCGCCTGTCTTATGGAAGCCGGCTGCGAAGAGTCGGCAATCACCATGCGGTCGAGTGATGACAGTTTCTTTCCTGTCAGAGGATTGATGGCGCCATCGGGAATCATGTTTCCGTGGTCGTTATGCCAGTCGCGAATGGCAACAAGGTGTGTTGCGATGACACGTATGAGGCGTTCTTCCTTGGCCTTGTCGTTGAGCTGCAGACTTGTAACCCAGCCCGTTGCTTTCTTCATGCTTCCCTCGTCAATCTCCTGCGCCTTCAGATGGGTGGTGATGCAGAGTGAGAGGATGGTCAGACATATCAGTTTCTTCATATTGATTAGTTTTTTATGATCATAATCCTGTTCATTGGCGCGCAGAGCGCTTTGCGTGGTGGTTGCGCTGTCAGAGATATGACGCGCGAAGGCGTGCGTTTGTAACCACTGCGGCAAATACTTGCCGAATAATTTGGTGTTTCCAAGATTAATGCTTATTTTTGTGGTATGAAAACATGGAAGGCTGTCGCTTTGCTTATCCTGTTGGCGGTTGCGAGGGGTGTTTCCGCGCAGGATGTGCTGATGAACCAGGTGGTTTATCATCATCAGGGCGTGGAGAACAGCGGCGACTATCAGAAGGGCAATGCCTTTCAGAAGGATTTCCTGCTGGCAATGCAGCTGCTGAAAGAGTCTCACCCCGCCTTTGCCGACGGCATGCAGGCACCGTTCAGCATAGCCGAGATGACCCGCAAGGGCTATCAGGAGGCGCAAGGCATGAAAGACAGCAAGCAGCTGATGCGCTATCTGCAAGGAATCTTCACGAAGATGCACGACGGACACACGATGGTGACGTCGATGATGTATGACAACAGCGCCGTTTATCCCGTGACCTATTATCAGCAAGACGGGCATTACTACCTGTGGAAGGGTACGGAGCAGACCGTCATCTATTTGGGTCAGGAGATCAACCATATCAACGGCGTGCCGGTGGGCGAGGTGGTGGATGCCTTCCGCAACGATTTCAGCTATGAGAATGCCGCCGACCGTGAGCAGCGGTTGCGCGACTATGTGTTTCCAAACCTTAGCTATTGGACCGACAAACCGTTCTGGCGAAAGGATTCCACGCTGATGATCACGTTCAAGAATGGCATGACCGCCATGGTGAGGCCGCTGAACGGGCATGCAGAGCTCAGGAAGGCAAAACCGAGAGGCAGGCGCGAGGCGACGGAAACACCACGGACGAACACTTCAGACCCCTTCGTTGCATCGATCGATGAGGACCGAAGCATCGCCTATCTGCAGCTGAACACCTGCTTCGACCCCTATACCACGCTGCTGATACTGGGCATGCGCGGCGTTCCCATTACCGAGGAGCTCACCAACAGCTTCAAGGGAAAGCCCAATTTCCATGAGTTCCTCAAGGACTTTTTCACCGATGTGGCCGACTTGGAGATCAAGACGTTGGTGGTGGACCTGCGCGACAACAGCGGCGGATGCTCGCTGATCAGCTACGAACTGCTCAGTTGGCTCTATCCCATCCGCCAATTGAAGTGCGTGAGCGAGGCAATCCGCTATTCGCCACTGTATCAGCAGTTCTATGCAGCCGAAGCTGACGGCGACATCCGGCGCGTGAAACAAGCCAACGACGGCATATTCAGCAGCGACCTGCTCTATGATGCCGACACCGACAAGGCATTCTCAGCGCTGATGGTTGTGCCTGAAGGGTTCAGCGGAGTGGAAGATAATTCAGAACTCTATAACCTGAGCAGCCGCCGAATCTTCAGCGGCGACGTGTATTTCCTGCAGAACGAGAAGACGTTCAGTGCGGCAGCCGACATCATTCTCATGGCAAGAGACAACGGCATAGGCAAGGTGATAGGCACGAAAGGCAGCTACCGCCCGAGCAACTACAGCTCAGCCCTGTCGTGGCAACTGCCCAATACCGGCATACAAGGCATGGTGAGCCATCGCGCCTGCTTCCGTCCCGACCGCAGCAAGCTGGAAGAGGCGGAGCTCATGCCCGACGTGCTCATCAAAGAAACTTGGGACGATGTGCTGCAAGGGCGCGACCGGTGCTGGCAGTGGGTGACCGACCACGCGGCAGGCAAGTAGGCGCGGCGGGCGAAGACGTTAAATGGAGTTAAGAAAAGGGGTTCGTTTGGTTGTCTCATGAATAATTTTTAATTTTGCGGACGCGAAATTGAAGGATACGAAAATGCGGAAAGTAATAGGAATAGGGGAGACGGTGCTCGACATCATCTTCAAGAACGGACAGCCGATAGGTGCCGTTCCGGGCGGCAGCGTGTTCAATGGAATCATCTCATTAGGGCGCTGCGGCGTGAACGCATCGTTCATCAGCGAGACGGGCAACGACCGTGTGGGGCGCCAGATCATCGGATTCCTGCAGGAGAACGGCGTGAATGCCGACAGCGTGAATGTGTTTCCCGACTCCAAGTCGCCCGTGTCGCTGGCGTTTCTCGACGAGAACAACGACGCAGAATACCTCTTCTATAAGGATCATCCACATGACAGGCTCGACTTCGTGTATCCCGACGTGCAGGCAGACGACATCGTGATGTTCGGCTCCTATTATGCCGTGAACCCCGTTATCCGCCAACAGGTGTTCGCCTTTCTCGACTATGCGCGCCAGCATGGTGCCATCCTTTACTACGACGTGAACTTCCGCCCCGCCCATCAGCATGAGGTGATGAAGATTACTTCAAATCTCTTGGAGAACCTGGAGATGTCTGACATTGTGAGAGGTTCGAAGGAAGACTTCAAGGTGGTGTTCAGAAAAGACGATGCCGACCGCATCTATCATTCGGATATCTCCTTCTATTGCCGACAGTTCATCTATACTCAGGGCGCGGAACCCGTGGCATTGCGCACGCAAATGCTGAAGAAAGACTATCCGGTGATTGACACGCCGACGGTGAGCACCGTAGGTGCAGGTGACAATTTCAACGCCGGACTGGTTTACGGACTTGTGAAATACGGCATCACGCGCGAGATGTTGCTGCAAGGACTCACCGAGAAGCAGTGGGACGACATCATCCGTTGCGCACAGCTTTTCTCGGCCAACTGCTGCCAGAGCATCAGCAATTCGGTGAGCAAGGAGTTCGGTGAGCAGATGAAACTTAGCTGAGCATGAATCATAACTAAAAATTACATACACATGATTGAAATTACCAACAAAATCTACTATGTAGGTGTGAACGACCGCAACAAGAACCTGTTTGAGGGTTTGTGGCCTTTGCCCAACGGGGTGAGTTATAATTCCTATCTGATTGATGACGAAAAGGTGTGCCTGATTGACACGGTGGAGGTGGACTTCTTCGTTCCCTTCCTGAAAAACATACAAGAGGTGATCGGCGACCGCCCCATCGACTATCTGGTGATTAACCACATGGAGCCCGACCACAGCGGATCCATTGCTCTGATCAAGAAGTATTATCCCGAAATACAGATTGTGGGCAACAAGAAGACCTTCGGCATGATGAGCGGATTCTACGGCGTTCAGGGCAACGAAGTGGAGGTGAAGAACGGCGACACCCTCGCTCTCGGCAGTCATACGCTGAACTTTGTGCTCACGCCGATGGTGCACTGGCCTGAGACAATGGTAACGCTCGACACATCATGCAATGTGCTTTTCTCGGGCGACGCCTTCGGTTGCTTCGGTGCTTTGAATGGAGGAATCATCGACAGTGAGATCAATTGCGACACGTTCTGGCTCGAAATGGTGCGCTACTACAGCAATATCGTTGGCAAATACGGCACGCCCGTGCAGAACGCACTGAAGAAACTGGCTGGCGTGAAGCTGGATTACGTGTGTGCCACCCACGGCCCTGTGTGGCATGAATATATCAATAAGGTGTTGGATATGTACGACCGCATGAGCCGCTACGAGACAGAAGAGGGCATCGTGATATGCTACGGCACGATGTATGGCAACACTGAGCGCGCTGCAGAAGTTATTGCCCGCGCCGCAAGTCAGGCAGGAATCAAGAACATCGTGATGTATAACGTGTCGAAGACTCACCATTCCTACATCATCCGCGACGTGTTCCGCTACAAGGCGCTCATCGTTGGAGCACCCACCTACAACACAGGGCTCTATCACGAAATGGACGTTTTGCTCTCAGAACTTGCCGGCAAGGACATCAAGAACCACTACATGGGTTGGTTCGGAAGCTTCGGATGGGCGAGCAAAGCTGTTGCCGAGATTCAGAAATGGAACGACGAGCGCCTGCATTTCGAGGCTGTGGGTGAGCCGGTGGAGATCAAACAGAGTCTCACCGACGACACTTTCGCACAGTGCGAAGCCCTCGGTCGCGCCATGGCAGAGAAGCTCATCGCCGAGCGATAACCGTGGTCCTGCCGGTTCGATAGCGGCATTATGACTCAATCAAAGCCATCACTTCGCTGAGCGAATCGGCCACCTTGATATAGGCATCCCACTGCTTGCGTGTCACCTTGCGGCTGTGCAGGTCGTTGAGCATGGCAAGGAGCGAGTCCCAGAATCCTTTCATGTTGTAGAGGATAACGGGCTTGTGGTGGTAGCCGATGGTGGCCGATGCCGCCACGGAGAATATCTCGTCGAGGGTGCCGATGCCGCCTGGCAGTGCAACAAACACATCGCTCTGCGCCATCATCAGTGCCTTGCGGTCGTTGAGGTTGTCGCAGGGGATGTGCACATCCACATATTTGCTCACACTGCCGCGCTCCTCCACAAGGCGGGGAACCACGCCGACGGTGTGTCCACCATGCTCTTTTGCCGCCCTTGCCACGCACTCCATCAGTCCCAAATTGCAGCCGCCGAACACGATGGTATGCCCTTTTTTAGCCAGTTCCGCCCCCAATTCTTCCGTCATCAGGAAGAAATCTTTGTCGATGTTGTGATTGGCGGAACAGAAGATACAGATTTTCATAACGCATGAAATTTTGCACAAAAATACATAAAATATTTGAGAAAAGACAATTAAGTGCCTAAAAATCACTACCTTTGCACCGGATTTTTATTTTTAAGCATTGAAGACATTTGAAGAATTGGGCGTGAGCAATGAGATTTTGCGCGCCATTACCGAGATGGGCTTTGTTTCGCCGATGCCCGTCCAAGAAGAAGTGATTCCCTATTTGTTAGGTGAAGGAAATGATGTGATTGCACTTGCCCAGACGGGAACGGGCAAAACGGCTGCTTTTGGTATTCCCCTGTTGCAGAAAACAGATTTCAGCAACAAGGAGACACAGGCTCTGATTCTCTCGCCGACGCGAGAACTGTGCCTGCAAATCACGGACGACATCCGCGATTTCTCTAAGTATATGGACGGTGTTCATGTGGTGCCGGTATATGGAGGAGCATCCATTGAGCAGCAGATGCGTGCCTTGCGCCATGGCGCGCAGATCATTGTGGCCACGCCAGGGCGCCTGATCGACTTGATGAAGCGTGGCTACGCAAACCTTGAAACGGTGAAGAACGTGGTGCTTGATGAGGCCGACGAGATGCTCAACATGGGTTTCTCTGAGAGCATTAACGAGATTCTGGAGCATGTACCCGCAGAAAGAAACACGCTGCTCTTCTCTGCCACGATGAGCAAGGAGATAGAGAAGATTGCCGTTACCTATCTGCACGACCATAAGGAGATTGTTGTGGGTAGCCGCAATGAGGGTGCAGAGAACGTGAACCATATCTATTACATGGTGAACGCAAAGGATAAATACTTGGCACTGAAGCGTATCGTTGACTTCAATCCGCGCATCTTTGCCATTATCTTTTGCCGCACGAAGATTGAGACACAAGAGATTGCCGACAAGCTGATCAGAGACGGCTATAATGCAGAGAGCCTCCACGGCGACCTGAGTCAGCAGCAGCGCGACCTCACCATGCAGAAATTCCGTCAGCACCTCACCCAGCTGCTCGTTGCCACTGACGTGGCAGCCCGTGGCTTGGACGTGGATGACCTGACGCATGTGATTAATTTCGGACTGCCAGAGGACATTGAAAACTATACGCACCGCTCAGGCAGAACGGGGCGTGCGGGTAAAAAGGGTACCAGTATATCTATTGTACACTCGCGCGAGAAGCATAAAATCCGTCGCATAGAGCAGGAAATAGGCAAGGAATTCGTGGAGGAGGAGATTCCTTCACCAAGGGAAATCTGCAAGAAACAGCTGTACAAGGTGATGGATCAGTTGCTGAAGACCGATGTGGAAGAGGAGCAGATAGCCCCGTTCATGAATGATATCAACCGCTATTTCGAATATATCGACAAGGAAGACATCATCAAGAAGATGGTGAGCATGGAGTTTGGCAAGTTCCTTGCCTACTATGCCAATGCTCCTGAGATACAGAAACCGAAGTCAAGAAGAGAGGAGCGCGAGTCATCGCGTGGCGATAGGCGCGACGGAAGCGGCAAGAAAGGTGGCAGCAGAGGTTCTCGCCAGGCTGAGGATGGCTATCGCCGCCTGTTCATCAACCTCGGAAAGAAAGACGGTTTCTTCCCAAGCGAGCTGATGCAGTTGCTCAACAAGAATGTGAAAGGACACGTTGAAGTGGGGCATATCGACTTGCAGAACACGATTTCTTTCTTCGACGTGGCTGCCGATGATGCACCGCGCGTGATGAAATATCTCACAGGCACTTATTTCAAAGGGCGTGAGGTGCGCTGCAACGAGGGTGATGAGCCGACAAAAGGCGGTTCACGAGGAAAGTCAGGTGCAGCGCGAGGTTCGCAGCGTGGCGGCAGGGATGCCGGCAAAGGTGCTCCGCGGCAGTCGGCCAAGAGCAAGAAGCAGGTCTTTGAGTATCCTGTGGAGTTCCTCGATGACGATTCAGCGTTCTCCAAGAAGAAGAAAGGAAAGCGTGCGAAGCCCGTTATGATGCAGGAGAACGGCAACACCAGTGACTGGCGACAGTTCTTCAGGAATGACAGTAAACCAAAGAAGGATTTGAAGTTGGTGGGTCCGGAGCCTGACTTCTCAGAAGAAGGATGGGCAAGACGGAAACCAAGGAAGAAATAAATGTGAAGGCATAGGGCGCGCCAAAAAGAAACTACAACGGATTTCACGGATTAAACGGATTTTTTTAGTTCCTGATTATCAGCATGACTTTAATCCGTTTAATCTGTGAAATCCGTTGTTTCTATAGGAATATCTGTATTTTGACACACCATCGTTTTCAGTTCTCTTTATGAAAAAACAGACATGGGGCTCTGTTTGATCGATATTATTTATAGGGAGAAATATTGTTCAGTTCACCGATTGCGCCCTCTTTAACGGGCGTGGAGAACAGTTTCTTCAAGTCGTCAAACGTTATTTGTGTGTCTGGATTGAAATCTACCGACTGCATATATTGCATGATGCTGCTGTATAGTTGTCGGGCTTCAGGGTATTGTTGCAGCTGCAGGAGTGGCGACATGCAAACAAGCAGCTTGCCTTTGCCTACTTGGAATTCGAAGATCAGTCCTAATTTATGGTTCCGTTCTATGTTATCAATCACCTGAACGATAGGCCTGTAGGCTGCGGCTGTGTTGTCGAGGATGAAGGGACGAGAAGTTTTGATTACTGGGAACCACTGCCAGTTGGTGTGCATATCGGTGGGGAAATCGCGGAAGATAGGATGTTTAGGATTGGTGAGTATGCCTAAAGTGCCGGGGGAAACAGGCTTTTTGTTGTTCTCTGAAATGGTTTTGAACATTCGATAGTTCCAATAGTCGGTCTGGAAGAGCCCTCCAACGGTCAGCTCTGGGTTCATTCCTTCGATGAAATGTGCTATTTCCAAGGAGTCGAGAGCGGGTATTTTGCTTAATTCTGCGTGGTTTTGTGTTTGCTCTGTTTCGTTCTTGTTCGCTTCAAGACTGTGAAGACCTTTGCAAGGAATGAGCAGCACAGATGCCCCTTCTTGTAGTTTTTTGCCCATTTCATCGGATATTTCTCCCGAAACAATGACATTCCCTGCGGAAATGCCTGCGGTTTTCCTGGCAGGATACACCCAAATGGGGTAGGAGTTGGTATAGCGGATAGAACTCAGTTTGCTGTAATACGTGTGGAGTATCAGGTTCAGCCGTTGTGCCTTTGTGATGTGTGACAGGTTGACGCGGATGTTTCCGATGTCGGTCAGTCCGATGCTTTGTTCGGGAATTGGCAGTTCACCCGTGTTCATCACCGTGCCGTCTTCTGCCTGAAGTTCCCATTTCAGTGTGCCGTCCAACCATTTGGTGAGTCCTGTGGGTTCGCTGTAGTTGGCGAGTTTCACCTTTCCTTCAAGGGTTTCGTCGGCTGTCCAGCAGTATTTTTCCATCAGGAAAAGCGGCACTATGGGGCTGCACCACTGAGAGAACTCCTGCGGTGTGGTGATGCCTTTGCTCTCCATGAACGCATCGAGAATGCCCACATAGGCGGAACCCTGCCCGGGATAGTCTTGCAAATCGAGCAGCTGGAAGCCGCCGAAGCCAGGAGTGCGCAACCCCATTTCTATGTCTTGCTTATAGAGTTGCACGCTCCATAGGCCAGAAGCCTTATGGAAATCGGCAGCCTGATCGAGCATTCCTGCTTTCTCTAACCGTGAGCGGAATACCTCCATGTTATAAGGGTAGAGCACACCATGGTATTTCCTGATCTCATTGAAGTCGGGATAGGTCTGGAACTGTGCCGTTTCATGACTGATGACAGGCACAGGGCATCCCTTGATGCCTTCTTCGAAGTTCATCATCGTGTTAGGATACAGGCTGTTGATCATGCCTCCGTCAGCAGCATCGGCAAACGAGAACGAGCCGCGAGTGTGCGTGTTGTGGTCGCCCCATGCCTCACCGCCGTTGCGGCAGGTGGTGAAATAGTCCATTCCTTCTTTCCATCCCTGATAGCCCAGATAGTAGTTTGATCCGAAGGTGTAGAGCTTCGTGTTGTCTATCTTACGGAAAGTTTCTGTGAAAAGCTTCATCGTGGGAATGTCGCCCCACAGTTCGTTGCCCAGTGCCATCATCACAAACGAGGGGTGATGACCGTAGGTGCGCATGATGTTGATGCCTTCCTTGAGCAGAAACTCCATCAGCTTGCTGTCGTTTTTGTTGAAATCTCCCCAGAAAGGAAGCTCGGGCTGCAGGTAGATGCCTTCGATGTCGGCGGCAAGGAAGCATGCTTCGGGCGGACACCAGGAGTGGAATCTCACATGGTTGATGCCATATCCCTTGCATATCTGGAAATAACGGCGCCATTCCTGTATGTTGGTTGGCACATGGGCGGTGTTCGGGAAGACACAGGCATCGTGCTTTCCCCGCAGGAAGGTGAGGTTGCCGTTCACAAAAAACTGCGTTCCCCTTGTGGTGAAGTCGCGCAAACCGAAGGTGGTCTCCATCTGATCTTTCTTCAGAAGCTCTGCCCTGATTCGGTAGAAGGTGGGATGGAACTCACTCCATAGGTTGATACTGTCCACTTGAAATGCAAAGCGCAACGTCGATTCAGTATCTTTCGATTTTGCGATTTCGTGGGTGGCGATGACATAGCCATAGTCGTTTCCCCAAGGTATGAGCATCAGCTGCAAGGTGGTTCCCTTGCTCATGTCTCCCTTGATGGCTATTGTCGTCTCTATTTCTCTTTTTTCGGCCGATGTCTTCACTTGGATGTTGTCGATCATGAGGTCGTTTGCGGCCTCCAATGTCATGTTGCCCAAGATGCCGTTCCAGTTGGTCTGCGTGTCTTCCGTGCAGGCATGTGAGTTGCTGATAATCTGCTTTGGCATGGCGTTCTCGCTGTTGTCCACCATGATGGCGATGATGTGTTTGCCGGGTTTCATGAACGTGGTGAGGTCGTAGGTCTGCGGTGTGGAGATGTTCTGTGATGACCCCACAAGGTTTCCGTCTACATATACCGTGGTGGGTTTGGTGCGTTCCAAGTGCATGAAGATTCGTTTCTTCTTCCACGTCATGGGAATCTCAACCGTTTTCTTATACCATGCGCGCCCCACGTATGAGAAAAGTCTTGACAAGTGGGTGGTCTCGTCTTTCTTTGTCAGGGGATAACCCTTTTGGTTGGTGTCGGTCGTACCGGGCAGTATTAGCTGGTCATCGAACACGTCATTCGGTTTCACGGTTGCGTTTGGATCTAATTGCAGCCTCCATGTGCCGTTCAAAGGCAGGTATTCGCGATAGTTCCCTTGTGAAGATGCCGTCAGGCAAATCAGTGCCAGCATCATCAAACATGCTTTTTTCATTGTCATAACGTTTTATTTGTCTGCAAAAATACAGATATTAGCCGAAATATTGAAATGTTTTCAGAGGATTAACGAAAAAAAAGAGATGCAGGCACGCAGGCTTCTGCATCTTTTCAAACGGGAAATTTGTGTGGATGGGGAAAAAGTGCTACCTTTGCGACAAAATAATCAAACTTATTACGACAATGAAAAAAGCATTACTGGTAGCATTACCTTTTTATCTTTTTACGTTCCTGCCGATGCATGCAGACGAAGGCATGTGGACGCTCTACAACTTGCCGCAGGCAGTGTATGAGCAGATGAAGGCAGAAGGTTTCACAATGTCTTACGAAGACCTCTACAGTAGTAATAACGCCATCAAGAACTGTGTGGTGAATTTCTCAGGCTACTGTTCAGGTGTCGTGGTATCGCCCAACGGCTTGGTGTTCACCAATCATCACTGTGGCTTCGAGTCTATTCGCAGTCACTCCACCGTGGAGCACGACTATATGTTGAACGGTTTCTGCGCAAAGAGTTACGACGAGGAATTGCCGAACAAGAATATGTTCGTGAGTTTCATGCGTGAGCAGAAAGACATCACCGATGAACTGACGGCAATCGCCAAAAGAAACAATATTCCTGATACCGACTGGGATGCCATGATTGATTCTGTTCAGAATGCCATGAACATCGAAGTGAAGAAGAAAGACAAGACACTTCACGTGGAGATTGAAGCATTCTATGAAGGAAATGCTTACTATGCCACTACCTATCAGTTGTTCCCCGATGTGCGTCTGGTATTCGCCATCCCCAAGTCGATGGGTAAGTTCGGCGGCGATACCGACAACTGGATGTGGCCACGCCAGACATGCGACTTCTCGGTGTTCCGTATCTATGCGAATCCGAAGACCAACGGACCGGCAGAATACAGCAAGGACAACGTGCCTTATCATCCCGCTTCATGGGCTCCCGTATCCATGCAGGGCTATCAGGACAAGGACTTCGCCATGACCATCGGCTATCCCGGAAGCACCAGTCGCTATCTCTCCAGCTATGGCATCCGCGAGATGCGCGATGCGGAGAACAATACACGTGTGCAGGTGCGCGGCATCAAGCAGGAAATCATGAAGCGCCACATGGATGCCAGCGAGGCGGTGCGCATCAAGTATGACTCCAAGTACGCGCAGAGTTCAAACTATTGGAAGAACTCCATGGGTATGAACAAATGTATTGATTCCATCGGAATCATCAAGCAGAAGGAAGACTATGAGGCACGTATCCGCAATTTCCAGAACGAGACTGGCTATCTGAAAGGGCAGCTCGACTTCGGCAAGATGAAGGAACTCTATGAGAAACGATTCGATGACGTGCGCACGCTGATGTATTTCTCAGAAACATTCATGCGCACCAACGAGCTTGTTACTCGTTCCCTCCGTGCCAACAACGGTGGCTATGAGCTGAAAGGTCCGGAAGACAAGGTGAAAAAGCAGTACTTTGAGATTAAGGACAACAGCGAAGAGTGGGACGCAAACCTCGACAAAGAGGTGCTTGCCGCACTGCTGAAGAACTATAAGGAGCATGTGGATGCGCGCGACCTGCCTGCTTTCTATAAGACCATCAGTGACAAGTATAACAACGACTATACTGCCTTCGTGAATCATCTCTACAAGAAGTCTGTCCTGATGAAGGGAAAGAGGATTTTCCTCTCGAAGAAAAGCTATCTGAAAGACCCAGGCGTGCAGATGGGACTCGACCTTACAACCACGATGGGCGAGCTGCGGAGCCGCATTGCCAGCGCATCCATCGACATCGGTCAGCAGGAGAAGCTCCTCTGTGCGGCAAAATTGAGAATGGAGCAAGACCTGCCTCATTACTCAGATGCCAACTTCACCATGCGACTCTCCTACGGACAAGTGGGCGAGTACCTGCTCAACGGGCAGCCGTCGGGCTATTACACCACCGCAGAGAGCTTAGTGAAAAAGATGAATCAGCAGAACACAATTGCCGACTATTTTGCAGAGCCTGAACTTATTGACCTTATGTCAGCCAAGGACTTCGGCAAATACACCGACAAGAATACTGGTAAGATGCAACTCTGCTTCCTGACCAATAACGATATCACAGGCGGAAACAGTGGCTCCCCGATGTTCAACGGCAAAGGTGAACTCATAGGACTTGCCTTCGACGGCAACTGGGACAGCCTTGCCAGCGACATCAACTTCGACCGGGTGCTGGCTCGCTGTATCGGTGTAGACATCCGCTTTGTGCTCTTCATGATGGACAAGTGGGGACATGCCGACCGTCTGTTGCAGGAAATCAATGCCCGTTAAGCAATTACTGTGAGGTTCGCCTGAATTCAGATGGTGTGACTCCCGTTTCCTTCTTGAAACAAATACGGAAGTATTTCGGATCGGTGAACCCCACTTGATAGGCAATTTGTGAGAAAGTCATGTCGGATGTAGCGACCAGTTCCTTGGCTCGCTGCATCCTCACATGCCGCAGATAGTCTGATGGCGACATTTCCGTGAGGCTTTTCATCCTTTCATAGAAGACGGTGCGGCTCAGGTTGACGGCATTGGCAATATCCTCAATCTTCAGGTCTGGATCGCCAATGTTTTCTTTGATATACTTGTCCATCCTCGCCATCATCTGTTGTTCCGATTCTGACATCTGCTGTCTTTCTGTCTTCAGGATGTTCTTGCCATCTGCTTTTTTCTCAATATTTGATTGCAGCAGGTGTGAATTGTTCATTGCCGCTGTGCTCAGTTCATTGCCAGAAGTGGTTTTGGTGTGCTTCTGCCTGTTGCGATGAATGGAAAACAGGTAGTATATGCCAAAAGGAAGCATGCAGGCTCCCAATAATAATATGTATGTGAAGGTTGAAGATGTCAGCACGGATTCGTTTATTTAATGGTTTCAATTGTCTGCAAAAATAGCAAAAAACCTTTAATGCTCCAAACTTTCAATTGAAAAAATTGAGCGCCACCAAATAAACTTTGATGGCGCTCCCCTCTTTACGTTAGTATGTTATGAAAAATTTGAGAGAATTGAAACTTCACAGTTTCGTTTAAAAATGTGTTTTACTAAACATGATTTTATAGAGAAAGCATAGAAATATATCTTCATCATATTATCTGTTCGCAGCCTTAGCGGATGCTTGCAGAAGGAATTTCAACCTTTTTGAGCGTGTCCACTTTCATGGAGTCGCTCATCGCCATGGAAGGACCCTCGCTCGGTTTCTGGAATCCTGCCATGTTGATGGTCTGCTCATCAAACTGTCCGTCGTGATTGAATGCCACCTGCAGGGCATTGCCCATTGTGAGGATGATGGCAACAACGGCAGCAGCCTTGAACAGCGGCATGAAGCGCTGGGTGATGCTGATGGTCTTTGCCTTCACAGGTGCTTGCTCGTCGATCATCTCCATCATCTTCTGGTCGAAGTCATCGCCCAACATGTCCTCCTTCTTCGATGTCTGCTCATAAATGAACAGAGCCTTGTATCGGAGAAGGGGAGCGGGAACATCTTTCTGGCTGAAGAACGTGCGCAGTATCTCCTCTTCTTCAAGAGAAGTGTCGCACGCCCAGTAGCGTTCCAGCAGTTGCTCAATGTACTTATAGTCCATATTCTTCGGCTTCTTTGAATTTTTGCTTAATCATTTGTCTCGCACGGTGGATGTTCACCTTCACTTGCTCCTCGCTCACTTGCAGGATATCGGCAATCTCTTTGTAGCTCTTACCCTCGAAGTCTCTCAGTTGCATACAGCTTCTTTGCTTCTCCGGCAGGCTATTCAGCAGTTGCCTCACCATTTCAATCCTGTCGCGCAGCGTTATCTGCTCAAAGGGATTCGGTGCTTGCATCAGCTCCGCCACCTGTCCTTCGTCAAGGCTCACGTCGTTAGTGGCAGCCCGCTTCACCTTGTCGAGTGCGAGATGGCGGCAGATGGTCAGTGCGAAGGCCTCCATGTTTTCGATTTCTTGCCAGTTGTCGCGCCTGTTCCATAGCTTCATCAGCGTGTCTTGCACCACATCCTCCGAGTCTTCATGATTCAGAGTTATACGCAATGCGAGACGATATAGCACGTTTTTCAACGGCAATATATCGTTTCGAAAGCTGATTGTTTTCATCTGCACTCTATATTTAAACGACGATTCACTGGCAACAAAGTTACAGCAATTGGATGAATTATCTATGCTTTTAACGTCTGTTAACCTTACAATGGTTGTTTCCGTGTGCTCGTCTTTACAAACATCCAATGATTTCACGAGCCGGCAATCTGTCATGATTGTTTGATGATGGTACCGTGCTTGCCGTCGATGGCTGTAGCGAGGGTGATGATCACCTGTTTCACGCCGGCATCGATGGCGCTGAAGGCATTTTCGAGTTTGGGAATCATGCCGCCTGCAACGGTGCCGTCGGCAACATAGCGTACGAAGTCATCGTGGGTGATTACGGGGATGACGCTTTCTTCATCGTTTGGATTGCTGAGCACGCCTTTCTTCTCAAACGAGAAGATGAGCGTGACATCATAGAATGAAGCCAGTGCCTTTGCCGTTTCGCTGGCAATGGTGTCGGCATTGGTGTTCAGTATGTTGCCTTGACCGTCGTGGGTCAGGGGAGCCATTACGGGCGTGATGCCAGCCTCAATCAGTGTGGAGAGCATTTCGCCGTCGGCTTTATCCACATCGCCCACATATCCGTAGTCGATCACTCTTTGCCGAGGTTGCCCGTCGGGAGTCTGTTCGGTGACCGTTACGGGTGGTCGGCGGTGAGAACGGATGACGTTAATGTCGGCACCCGTCAGCCCAAGGGCATTCACGCCGTTTGCCTGTAGCTGTGCTACGAGGTTCTTGTTCACCAGTCCGCCGTAAACCATGGTCACGACTTGCAGCATGGAGGCATCGGTGATGCGCCTGCCGTTCACCATTTGGCTTTCCACGCCCAGCTGAGCGGCAACCTGAGTGGCGCGGCGTCCGCCACCATGCACCAATACCTTTTTTCCCTCAATAGCACTGAAATCTTTCAGCAACTGAGCCAGCTGCTGGGGATCTTCCACGATGGCGCCGCCTACTTTCACAATGGTCAGGCTCTCTTTCATTTGATGGTTCTGATCTGATTAAACTCTGATTATTCGTTACCTGTTCCTCTTTCGCTTTTAGAAAACCTATTCCAAATAGGTGTATCCATAAAGTCCGGAGCGATAGTTGGAGAGGAATTCCTTGCCCTCTTCAAGTGAAATCTTGCCCTGCTTCACACTCTTGGCAACCCACACTTCCAACTGGCGCACCAGTTTCTTGGCATCGTATTGTACATAGTCGAGTACCTCGGCAACCGTCTCTCCGTCGATGATCTGGTCGATATGGTAGTGTCCGTCCTTCTCACTGATATGTACGGCATTGGTGTCGCCGAACAGATTATGCATGTCGCCGAGGATTTCCTGATAGGCTCCCACAAGGAACACGCCGAGGTAATAGTTCTCATTCTTCTTCAGAGCGTGCACGGGCAGCGAGTGAGAGTTATTGCGGTTGGTCACGAAGTTGGCTATCTTTCCGTCGCTGTCGCATGTGATGTCCTGAAGGGTTGCGTTTCGCGTAGGGCGTTCATCAAGTCGCTGGATGGGCATGATGGGGAACAGTTGGTCAATGGCCCACGAGTCTGACAGCGACTGGAACAGCGAGAAGTTGCAGAAATACTTGTCTGCCAGCAGCTTGTCGATGTTCATCAGCTCCTCTGGAACATGCTTCATGTTCTTAGCCAGTGCGTTTATCTCGTGGCAGACGCTCCAATACATGGCCTCTATCTCGGCGCGCGTCTTCAGGTCTACGATGCCGTGGCTGAAGAGGTTGAGCACTTCTTCGCGTATCTGCTCGGCATCGTGCCAGTCTTCCAGCACGTTGCGGGGCGACAGGTTGTCCCAGATGTCATAGAGGTCTTTCACTAACTGATGACTGTTCTCATCGGGTTCGAACTCCTCAGGCATCTCGGGGAGCGATGCTGTTTCCAGCACGTCGATCACCAGCACCGAATGGTGGGCTGCCAGCGACCGTCCGCTTTCAGTGATGATGTTGGGGTGGGGAAGGTCGTTCTTGTTGGCAGCATCCACGAAGGTGTAGATACAGTCGTTGACATATTCCTGGATAGAATAGTTCACACTGCTCTCGCTCGACGGAGAGCGCGTACCGTCGTAGTCAACGCCAAGTCCGCCTCCGCAGTCCACGAAGTCAACGTTGTAGCCCATCTTATGCAGTTGGATGTAGAACTGCGATGCCTCGCGCAGTGCCGTCTGAATGCGGCGTATCTTGGTGATCTGGCTGCCGATGTGGAAATGAATCAGCCGCAGACAGTCGCGCATGCCTTTCCTGTCGAGCAGGTCGAGAGCCTCAAGCAGCTCTGCACTGGTGAGTCCGAACTTGGACGCATCGCCGCCGCTTTCTTCCCATTTCCCTGAGCCGGAGGAAGCCAGCTTGATGCGGATGCCGATATTGGGCTTTACGCTGAGCTTCTTTGCCACCTTGGCAATGATTTCCAGCTCGTTCATCTTTTCCACAACGATGAATATCTGCTTGCCCATCTTCTGCGCCAGCAATGCCAGTTCGATATAGCTCTGGTCTTTATAGCCGTTGCAGATGATGATGGAGTCGCTCTGACACTGCATGGCGATTACCGCATGCAGCTCTGGCTTTGATCCAGCTTCCAGCCCAAGGTTGAATTTCTTGCCGTGGGAGATGATCTCTTCCACAACAGGCTGCATCTGGTTCACCTTGATGGGATAGACCACATAGTTGTCGCCTTTGTATTCATATTCCTTACTGGCTTTCTTGAAACAGCTCCATGTCTTCTCAATGCGGTTGTCGAGAATGTCGGGGAAACGGAGCAGGACAGGAGCGGTTACATCGCGTAGCGCCAGTTCGTCCATCACCTCGCGCAGGTCAATCTGCGTGCCGTTCTTACATGGGGTTACAAACACATGTCCCTGTTCGTTGATACCGAAATAGGATGTTCCCCATCCGTTGATGTTGTAGAGTTCCTTGGAATCCTCAATTGTCCATTTTTTCATTTTTAGTGTTGTTTAGGCATTTAGCAGCTGGCGGATCTTCCCCACCGTGATTTTTATTTTCTCATAGCTGTCCAGCAGGCTTACATCTAACACATGCTTCGCCTTGAGATAGTATTGCTCCCGCTTTTCCAGCTGTTCACCGATGAACTGCTGCATCTCTTCCGGACTCTTGTTTTTCAGCAGCGGGCGCTCCACCTTTGCCATCTTCAGATGTCCGTAGAGCACGTCGGGCCGCGCTTTCAGGTAGATGGTCTCCCCTTGCTGGTTCAGATAGTCGATGTTGTCGAAGAAACAGGGCGTTCCACCGCCGCAGCTGATGATGATGTTCTCAAACTCTGCCACCTCGTGCAACATGTTGTATTCAATCTTCCTGAATCCTTCTTCGCCTTTCTCGGCAAAAATCTGTGACACGGTCTTGCGCATGCGGCTCTCAATATACCAGTCGAGGTCGTAGAAAGGTATTCCCAATTCCTTTGAGAGAGCCTTGCCTACGGTGGTCTTGCCTGCCCCCATGTATCCGATGATGATGATTCTCTTCATATATTCAGGAATGGGCAGGTGTCATTTCTTTTTCGTGTTCTGGGCTTCAATCACTCCCATGCACTCTTCGAGCGTGAGCTGTGCAGCCTTGCCTTGCATGGCTTTAGGCAGACGGTAGTTCTTTCCGTCATAAGCCAGATAGGGACCGTATCTGCCGTCCATCACTTCCAGCTTGGGCTCTTCTTCGAAAGTCTTCAGGTGTCTTTGCGTCTCCTGCTTGCGTTTCTCCTCAATCAGTTCGATGGCTTTTTCCAGCGTGATGCTCAGCGGGTCTTCTCCCTTGGGCAGGCTCACGTATTTCCTTGCATGAAGCACGTAGGGACCGAACCGCCCTGCACCGATAACCACCTCCGATGCCTCGTAGGTGCCGAGTGTGCGCGGCAGTTTGAACAGTTCCAGTGCCTCGTCTAAGGAGATGGTCTCCATGCTCTTGTCTGACGGCAGTTGTGCAAAGCGCGGCTTGTCCTTGTCTTCGGCGGCGCCAATCTGCACCACCGGGCCGAATCTTCCTATCTTGACGAACACTGGCTTGCCCGTCTTCGGGTCGTTGCCCAGTTCTCGCTCGCCAGCCTTATGCTCTTCGCGCGCGTTCATTGTTTTTTCTACGGAAGGTTCAAACGACTTGTAGAATTTCTTGATCATGGCCGACCATTGTTTCTTGCCTTCTGCAATCTGGTCGAATTCCTGTTCCACCTTGGCTGTGAAATTATAATCCATGATGCCGGGGAAATACTTTAACAGGAAGTCGTTCACCACAATGCCGATGTCGGTAGGCAGCAGTTTGCCCTTGTCGCTGCCGGCAATCTCCTTCCGGTTTTTCGTCGATATGCGGTTTCCCTGCAACACGTCGATGGAGTAAGTGCGCTCTTCGCCTTTCTTGTCTCCTTTCTGCACGTATTCGCGCTGTTGGATGGTCGAAATGGTTGGCGCATAGGTTGACGGGCGGCCGATGCCCAGCTCTTCAAGCTTGTGCACCAGGCTTGCCTCGGTATATCTCACCGGTCCTTGGGTGTTGCGCTCCGTTGCCACCAACTCGCGTCTCACCAGCTTGTCGCCTTCTTTCATCGGCGGCAGCACGTGTGCGTATTCCTCTGCATTCTCCTCATCGTCGATAGACTCTCTGTATACTTTCAGGAATCCGTCGAAGTTCACTATCTCACCCTGAGCGATAAACTGCTCTGCTGTGCCGGATATGCCGATGTTCACTGTTGTCTTCTCTATTTTTGCATCTGCCATCTGGCTGGCGGCAGTGCGCTTCCAAATCAGGTCGTAGAGGCGGCGCTCCTGTGCCGTGCCTTCTATTTCCTGCTGGCTCATATAGGTGGGGCGAATGGCTTCATGCGCTTCCTGTGCGCCCTTGGCATTGGTGTGGAACTGTCGCGTCTTGCTGTATTCCTTGCCCCACAGCTTGGTGATTTCCTCCTTGCTGGTGCCGAGGCAAAGTGTTGAAAGATTCACAGAGTCGGTACGCATATAGGTGATATGTCCATTCTCGTAGAGATGCTGGGCCACCATCATGGTCTGGCTCACCGTGAACCCCAATTTGCGGGCGGCTTCCTGTTGAAGGGTGGAAGTGGTGAATGGCGGCGCCGGAGTGCGTTTCAGCGGTTTCTTGGAAATGGTGTTCACAACAAACTGGGCGTTCTTGCATTTCTCCAAGAACGACAGCACCTCCTCGTGCGTCTTGAAGCGGGTGTCAAGTTCTGCCTTCACCTCCGATTGCGAGTTATCCTCATGGATAAGTCCGAACACGGCATTCACGCGATAGTAGGATTCGCTCTTGAAAGCCTGTATTTCGCGCTCGCGCTCAACTATCAGTCTTACTGCCACGCTCTGCACGCGACCGGCAGAGAGTGCCGGCTTCACCTTGCGCCACAGCACGGGCGACAGCTTGAAACCCACCAAGCGGTCGAGCACGCGGCGTGCCTGCTGCGCGTTCACCAGGTTCATGTCAAGATGTCGGGGTTCCTGAATGGCTTGCAGGATGGCTGGCTTGGTGATTTCGTGGAACACGATGCGGTTCGTCTTCTCCTCGTCAAGACCGAGCACTTCGCACAGATGCCACGAGATGGCCTCTCCCTCGCGGTCTTCATCGGATGCCAGCCACACCTTCTCTGCCTTCTTGGCGTTGCTTTTCAGTTCGCTCACCAGTTTTTTCTTCTCTTCGGGAATTTCATAGGCAGGCTCCAGCGTGTCCATGTCGATGCTTATCTCTTTCTTCTTCAGGTCGCGGATATGTCCGTATGAAGACATCACCTTATACTCTTTGCCGAGAAACTTTTCAATTGTCTTAGCCTTTGCGGGGCTCTCTACAATCACCAGATTTTGTTGCATAATCCAATTACAGTTTTAAATATGGGATGCAAAAGTAGGTAAAACTTTTGCATACACCTTATTATATACGTATTTTTTCACTTATTTTAAGAATTGTCCCCCCTTACCACTCATCTTCCATGCCTTCATTCAGGCAAACTGCGCGGCTCGTTGAACCGCCAAGAGCATTCATTCCACGACGTGGGTTGCCATCTCTTCCCTGTCCGTATCCACCGCTTCTGCCACTGCCATTATGCTTCCATTTGGACTCGAAAAACAGTTCGCGAAAGTTTTTATGCCAAAAACTGCCAGTTTCTATCGCAAAAACACGCAGTTTTCAATTCAAAAAGTCGCTGTTTTTAATGCAAACACTCCGAGTAACTCGCGATCATACTTTCTAAAGAGCGAAAATGCGACGATTTCATCAGCGCTCATTCCTGCGATCAAGGAGGCGGTTGCAACTGAAGAATCAGCATTTTTTACTTTCTCACAAGTTTTTCGAACTTTTTCCTCTCCAAGCATCTTTATTCCGTTTTTTTTCGTATCTTTGCACTTGATACCAGCCAATCGCCGTCGCTCCGCTTTGCTGCTTATATCAACGAAGCGAGTCTTAAGAACGGCGCAAGCCAAGGCTTGATTCCCTGAGCGCAGGGAGGCGGTATGGAAATCGCGATTAAGCGAGCACCATACAAGCTTGCTTGTAGATGGTCGAGCGAGAGCGATTTATCTAATTTTGAGGAAGTAATAATATGCACATTAAGCATTTATTCGGTGAACATAGAAACGTCAGAAACTTCTAAATAATAATCCGAGTAATGAATAGGTGAATTAATGTTCGCGCTTGATAGCGTGGGCATCACTTATCATTCGGACAGGGCAATTCTCACGGCCTCTACATTCGGTAAGCGAAGGTTCACGCTTTTTCCGTACGTAGAGGCCAAGTTGTATTTGCCCAAAGAATCCCGATGAGTTGCCCAAAGTGCTTTAAGACTTATAAGTATTATGGCTGCTATCAAGACGGCCAAGACTTACGTGCAGATAGGTCTTGGGCTGGAAGCATTCAAGGAGGCGTATCCTGTAAAGGAGATCCCCTTTATGCTGATGGGAGCCATCGGAGCGTCGCCTACCATCCTGCAACGGTATAGGGAGGGCAAGAGCACGGTGGCTTCGTTTGAAGGTCTGCTCATCAAGAACGTGTTGGCTTATCGGCTGGTGCGGACAGAAAACATGAACGCCCAGCTGGAAGACATGAAGCGCGACAAGTGGGTTCTGAAAAACAAGCCCGCCATACTGGCAGTGTCGGATGGTGAAGTCATCAAGGCATTCGACCCAGCGGTGGAAGAGACCTACGAGAACCATCTGAACAACCTGTTTACAGACTATGAATTCTTCTCGCCAATGTGGGGAGTGCGTAAGATTCGCAACATTGAGGAGAACGATGCTGACGTGAAGGCGGCCTACAAGATGGGGCAGATACATGATGAGATTCGCCGATACAACCAAATAGGCATCACGGACGATACTCACGACCTGAACGTCTTTATGTCGCGCCTTCTCTTCTGCTTCTTTGCCGAAGACACGGGTATCTTCGAAAAGGATTTGTTTACCAATGCCATCAACAACACCACGCGCCCTGACTGTTCTGACTTAGAGGAATTTTTCGACGGTGCTTTCCAAGCCATGATGATGCAACTGCGCATAGGCATCAACAGCCGCTTTGCCCAGTTCCCCTACGTGAATGGCGGGTTGTTTACCCAGAAGATTCGCATCCCGCGGATGAATGCCCGCATCAGGAAACTCATCTTGGAGTGTGGCAATCTGAACTGGGCAAAGATCAATCCCGACATCTTCGGTTCGATGATTCAGGCCGTGGTGAATCCAGAGCTGCGCAGTGGCTTGGGCATGCACTACACCAGCGTCTCAAACATCAAGAAGGTTATCAATCCGCTATTTCTTGATGGCCTCTATGAAGAATACAGAAACATAGAGCGGAAACAGAAGGAGCAAGACGGCATCTTTGACCAGTCGAAGGAGGGACGAGAGAAATACTACAGCAGTTGTAAGCCGCTGATTCGCCAATGCCAGCGATTGTTGTCGCGGATGAAGCGGATGAAGTTCTTCGACCCTGCCTGTGGTAGTGGTAACTTCCTCATCATTTCCTATAAGGAATTGCGCATGCTGGAAATGAAGATTCTGAAGCTGATGCAACGGATGACGCCTGACGTGCAGATGCAGTTTGTAGACGGCAGCATAATCGCCATCAACCAGTTCTATGGTTTAGAGATCAACGATTTCGCTTGCGAGACGGCAGTCCTTTCGCTATGGCTGGCAGAGCACCAGATGAATAGTCTCTTCATGAAAGACTTTGGCGTGAACATCAAAGCACTGCCCCTAAAGTCGAACAACAATTTCCATTGTGGCAATGCCTGCCGAGAGGACTGGAACAAGATTTGTCCGCATACGGCAGACGAGGAAGTATATGTGATGGGAAATCCGCCGTATTTGGGTGCGCGTCTGCAAGATGACAAACAAAAAGAAGATGTTGAGTATGTTTTCAATCATGAAAAGGGTTGCGATAACCTCGACTACATTGCCTGCTGGTTCATACTTGGTTCTCAATATATAAAAGGCACGCAAGCTAAGTTCGCCTTTGTGAGTACTAATTCCGTATGTCAAGGTTTGCAAGTGAGTCTACTTTGGCCACACGTATTTGCGAACAATCAAGAAATATTCTTTGCCCATCACTCTTTTAAATGGACTAACAATGCGAAGTATAATGCAGGAGTTACTTGTGTTATCGTTGGCATTCGTGAATTTGAGAAAGGCGATAAATATCTGTATGATGGTGACAAAGCAAGATTGGTAAATAATATTAACCCGTATTTGACAGAAGGATCTAATGTAATAGTTTCACCACAATCGTCGCCTATTGCAAAGGTTCCTGAGATTGTGTTTGGCAGCATGGCAAATGATGATGGGGCACTTACATTAGACAAATACGAGAAAGATAAAATTCTTGATGAATACCCAGAGGCTTCCTCTATCATAAAGCCACTGATGGGATCGTTAGAGTTAATACGAAGAGTAGATAGGTTCTGTTTGTGGATTACTGATGTTGACAAAGATTTTGCATACAGAATACCACCTATTAAGGAAAGAATATTGTTATGTGAAAAAGTCAGAGGCAGTAGCAAGCGTGGCGCCACAAGAAAGTTGGCTGCTTTTCCATATAAGTTTGGTGAGATAAGGCATGAGAACAAGAGACTTGTCATAATACCCCGTGTTTCATCAGAACAAAGAGAATATATACCCATGAAGTTTCTTGATGAAGAAACTGTGGTCTCTGACTCGGCCTTTGCCCTTTACGATGCCCCCTATTGGCTCTTTGGCATTCTCACCTCCGCTATGCACATGGCGTGGGTACGTGCCATAGGTGGAAGATTGAAAACTGACTATCGCTATTCTGCCGGTCTCTGTTATAATCCGTTTCCCTTCCCCAAACTGACGGAAGCCAAGAAACAGGAAATAGAAGATGCTGCCTACGAGGTGTTAGGAGCACGTGAGGCGCATCATGGCAAGACGCTGGCAGAGCTTTATGACCCAGAGAAAATGCCTGCAGACCTGCGCGAGGCTCACCATCAGTTGGACCTGTTGGTAGATAGCTGTTATCGCGACCGCCCCTTTGCAGATGAGAACGAGCGGCTGGAGTTGTTGCTGAAGTTATACGAAAAGATGAAGAAAAATGGATAAACTATTTGTCATCATAATGCCCGTATGCAGAGATAACAAGCACAACAACTTCGGTATCGTAAATGCGATAGACCAAACGATGTTTTTTGGAGATACGACGACTCCAGCGGTCTTCTGGCTGTCCCTTCAATTGCTCAGGATGACCAGTACCTGTCCTTGGATGCTCAGCCAGTTCAGTCAGAAAAGTCTGAAACTTCTGGAAAGCCTTGGGCTCGCTCTGTTCCAAACGATCTGCATCAGCCAGAGCCTGTTCAGAAAGGCTAACAATATAACTCATTTGCCAATACGTTTACGGAAGTCTGTGAAACTCTCTCCCGGGAGCATGGCGTATGTTCGACCTTCACGGAAATCGGCTTCTGCCTTTTCAATCTTCGCGAAGAACTCTTCCTTGGACATGAGTGTTGAATTTTCCTTTTCTTTCACAAGTTTCGCAACATACTTAGCCAGCCGTTTCATCAACTGCTCGCTGTCGGCTATTGCCCCTATATCTTGCCAGAGCTTTGTGTTCTGTGCGTTTAGCTGTACTGCTGTCATAAATCTTTTATATATGTAATTCGTCAGCAAAGTTACGAATAAATTCTGAAAGAACAAACAAAAAACGAAAATATGCGAGAAAACTATAATCAGGACCAGATGACCATCACGTATGAACAGACGGGGAGGTCGACAAATACCAACAGCTTGGGTATGCGCGAAATGCAAGCCAGAGTCTATGAACGTAGGGAAGAGCAGTATCTGTTGGTGAAGGCTCCGCCTGCTTCGGGCAAATCGAGAGCTATGATGTTTGTGGCACTCGACAAGTTGGCGCATCAAGGCATTAGGAAGGTCATTGTGGCTGTACCAGAAAAGAGCATAGGACGCTCGTTCAAAAACACAGCGCTGAAGAAGTTCGGCTTCTTTGAGGACTGGAACGTACCGACCTATTTCAATCTATGCGACACTGAGAATGAGAAAGAAAAGGTGAAACGCTTCAAAGAGTTTGTGGAACCGTATACCAAGGCTCAGACACTGGTTTGCACCCATGCCACCCTGCGCTTTGCCCTGAAGGAACTGGCAGACGAGAAACTCAACGACCTGTTCTTTGGCATTGACGAGTTTCACCATACTTCTGCAGATGCAGACAATGGACTGGGAGAACTGGTGAGACGACTGATAAACCAGACGAATGCCCACATACTGGCTATGACGGGCAGCTACTTCCGTGGCGACGGAACACCAGTGCTGAGACTGGAAGACGAGACGCGGTTCGTACCAGTTCAGTTCAACTACTACGACCAGTTGAATGGCTATCGCTACCTGAAGACCCTGCAACTGGGCTACCACTTCTATAAAGGTCATTACCTGTCGGCACTTGACAAGGTGCTGGATACTCGACAGAAGACACTTATCCACATCCCTGTTACCAACTCAAAGGCTGCCGGGGCATACGACAAGTTTGAACAGGTGAAGCAGATTATGGACCTGATAGGAAACAGAGTGGATGAGGACTATAACACCAATATCGTTACCTATAAGACCAAGGATGGCAGACTGCTGAAGATTGCAGACCTCGTGAATCCTGACGCTGACCATCGCAACCACGTTCAAGGCTATCTGCAACGGATGAAGAACCGCGATGACATCGACATCATCATTGCAATGGGGATGGCCAAGGAAGGCTTCGACTGGGAGTGGTGCGAACACTGTCTCACGATTGGAGTAAGAGGGTCGCTGACAGAAATTGTACAGATAATAGGTCGCTGTACGCGTGACTGCGAAGGCAAAGACCATGCTCAGTTTACGAACTTGATAGCAGCACCTGATGAGACGCAAGACGATGTGGTGGTGGCTGTGAATGATATGCTAAAAGCCATTACGGCCTCGCTACTGATGGAGCAGGTAATGGCACCTAAGTGGAACTTCAAGACAAGTCGCGATGAAGAGGATGGTGGAGACCCACGGAGGAATGTGGTTGTTGAAGGCTTGAAGCCTTTGGGAACAGATCGCGCCCGCCAGATAGTGGAGGAACAGTTGGATGACCTGAAAGCTGGTATCCTGCAGCATCCGCTGATTAGGGAGGCTATTGAGGGCGTGGCACCAGAGATTATCAACAAGGTGTATATCCCCAAAATAGTAGAAGAGCTGCACCCTGACTTGGAGGAGGAAGAGATTGAAGCCATCAGTCAGCGAGTGGTTCTCGACTTCGTGTTGAAAGGCAAGGACATTGTGGAGGATGTAGAGAATCACGAAGGAAGTAGGCTGGTGAAGATTGCCAATACCTTTATTAATATAGATG
Source organism: Prevotella sp. (assembly GCA_017471245.1). Taxonomy (GTDB): domain Bacteria; phylum Bacteroidota; class Bacteroidia; order Bacteroidales; family Bacteroidaceae; genus Prevotella. The sequence goes on along the minus strand of JAFUVB010000012.1, from coordinate 9,547 downwards.
ACCTAAGCATCAACCTGATAGAGTCTGTCAATCCTTTCCAGAGGGCATACGAGATTATGTCGAATGAGATTGACGCACCTGTCTTGAAAGCTATTCAAGATACCATTGCCGACAAGAAAATCAACATGACCATTGATGAGGCCAAGAAGATTTACCTGACAGTATTCCAGGAATGGAGAAAGACTAATGGTGACCATCCATCACTGCAAGATCCAGACCCGACAGTGAGACGGATGGCTGAAGCTATCAGAATATTGAAAAACTATAAGATTCGTAGGGATATGGGACTGGACTTTGTAAAGTGAAAAATGAAGAATGAAGAGTGAAAAATTTGTTTCCGCTACATGGCCGGAAGACTTATTAAGGATATTTGAAGACCCTTTGTTTGCCAATGTGCACCCACGGGTTCCTAAACCAACAGAAGAAGAGGTGGTGAGAGATGGTTTCCGGGTGCTCTGCCAATGGAGCAGTAGGCATCAAGGTGCTGCACCACGTATGGATAAACGCAATAGGGATGAATGGCTCTTGGCTCGTCGTTTACAAGGAATCATCGAGGATGATGCGAGGCGAGAGATGCTAAGAGCAGAAGATGAGTATAAACTATTAGATACTGTTTACGATGAGCGATAAGGAACTTGACGAAATACTGAACGATCCGCTGTTTGACATTAGTGAGAAGGAGCAGAAACTCTTTGATCTTCCAGAGCCAGTGAAGAAAGGCAGGTCAAAGAAACGTAAGGTGGAGGAAATCGCACAGAAGAAAAGGTGCGAAAACTTTGCCGATTATGCTCACTTGTTTGCTCAAGTACATAAGGAACTCAGAGAGGGCAAACGCTCGCTGGTGCGCTATAAGGAGGATAATGTACAGGAGAAGACTTTCTTCATTGCCGATGGTTTGATGGGATACATTGACGTACTCGATGTGGCCAAGCGACAGATTAAAGACCGCGTCAGAAAAGACGGACGTTCGAGGGTCGTCTATGAAGACGGGACGGAATCGAACATCTTGTTTAGAACAATCGGAAAGAACATCACCCGCAACGGTTATGTGATTACAGAACTAAATGACGGACATGAGTTGGACGGGCTATCTGGTGCCAACATCACAGATGAAGACCTGCCGCAAGGTTGGATATACATTCTTCGCTCGAAATCGACAGATGAGCGTATTGCATCAGTAAAGGACTTGTATAAAATAGGATTCACAACGAATCCAGTAAAGGAGCGTATTCAAAATGCCAGAAATGAGGCAACCTATCTGATGGCTGATGTGGAGGTAGTAAGTACCTATCGTGTGTATAATGCCAATGTGCAGAAATTGGAAGGACTGATTCACGACTTCTTCCATACAGCACGATTCTATGTAAATATGGATGGCGTAGATCCAAAGGAATGGTTTGTCGTGCCACTGCCCATTATACGCGAAGCCATCGTCAAGTTTATTGATGGCAGTATCGTAGACTATACGTATAACAGGGAACAGCAGGCATTGGAGCATAGTATCTATGATAGTTTCAATAGAATACGTACGGCGAAGTTTGACACCACAGGTCTTGATGTCCTCAGTTTAAGCATCAAGCAAGTATATTTCGACCAGATACTGAAAGGCGAGAAAGATATCGAATACAGAGAACTGAAGCCTACCACGATGGGCAAACTAACTCGTGTTGACAAAGAGACGGGAAAACGCTATATTCGCCGACCTGATATATTAAGGCTATATACAAGTTATACGAAAGACCACGATGTTCTCCTTGTCAGAGTGAAAGATGTCATCTATAATGAAGAACCAGACAGAATGATAGAGTACTATTTGGGGGATGTCGTTGAATATGACATTAAAAGGAGAATTTATTGAGGAAGAAATAAATCAGAGGTTCAGCATTAGTCGGTTGTCGGCTTAATAAGCAACTGTCCATCAACCACAACAGTATACATTCATGAATATCAACCATCACGTTCTATAGGTAATAAGGTAGAGGGATGAGGGGCTTGGCTTCTTCATAAATGCCATGAATGGAGGAATATGAGCGCTATGTCCAGAACTCTTTCTCTCCCGTTTCCTCCATCATCCCCTGACACTTCGGACAAGTCTTCTTGTCCCATATCCTGATGTTGTCGCTGCCGCAGCGCAGGCACAGGCGCCCCACCTCACTCCTGTATGACGGTGCCACATCGGCAATGATGCCACCCACGACAATATTTTGAATGGTCTTGCAGTCGGGGCATGACATAGCTGTTATCTGTTGCCGAAACAGACCGCGCCCCTCATAGACATCCGCCTCGTATCCACATGCCTTGCAACGGTATTTCTTCTTCCATGCCATAGGTGCTGATTCTTAAACATTGTTGTAATATAAGGGCAAATTTACGCAAATTGGCAATTTTTATTTATATTTGCGGCAATTATTTAAGAATGTTTATGAAAGAACCAAGAATGAGCGAAAAGGAGAAGATGCTGGCAGGGGAAATATATTCTGCCATTGATCCGGAATTGATCCGCGAACTGGGCGAGACCAGAGAAAAGATTCATCTGTTCAACTCGCTGCACCCGTCGGAGAAACAAAAGATGAAGGAAATCCTGTTTGGTCTGCTGGGGCATATCGACGATGAAGAAATTATTGTGAATCAACCATTCCGTTGTGACTATGGAAAGCAGATAAGCGTGGGAAAACGGTTTTTTGCGAACTTCAATTTCACCGTTCTCGACGAAGCCCGCGTCACCATTGGCGACGACTGTTTCATTGGTCCCAATGTGAGCATTTACACTGCCTGCCACAGCACGGACCCCATTGAGCGCAATTCGCGACAAGAATGGGCAGAGCCCGTAACAATTGGAGACAATGTGTGGATTGGGGGCAGCGTCACTATCTTGCCCGGTGTGACCATTGGCGACAATGTGACCATCGGAGCCGGGTCAGTGGTCACTGCCGATATTCCCTCAAACAGCGTTGCCGTGGGAAATCCGTGCAAGGTGATACGCACAATCTGAAAGAGATTGTAATTCCAAAAGAAATTATATCGCAAGCGATTTATTGTTAAACATACTTAAAGCTTTAATTAAATCGCTTGCGATATAAAATAAATACACTACCTTTGCAGCGACATATAACAAAATAGGGAAGAATTCTTCTGGATGTTCGGCATGCAACATCTGTCATACGGCAACATTCCCCAAACAATAAAACAAAAAACAAATAACGATAAAAGAACATGAAAAAGATTTATGATTTCAAGGCGCTAACAAGCAAAGGAAAAGAGATTGACTTCAAGCAGTTTGAAGGAAAGGTGATACTGATTGTAAATACGGCAAGCAAGTGTGGTTTCACCCCACAGTTCGCTGGACTGGAGGAGCTGAACCAGAAGTATAAAGACCGCGGACTGGTGATTATCGGATTCCCCTGCAACCAGTTTAAGGAGCAGGATCCGGGCTCTGACAGTCAGATTGAGGAGTTCTGCCAGCTGAACTATGGGGTGACGTTCCAGATTATGAGGAAAACCGACGTGAACGGTCCTGCTGCCGAGCCTATCTTTGAATATCTCAAGGAGCAGGCTCCCACTGAAGAATACAAGGGGCTGAAGGCTAAGGCCACGCACGCCATGCTGAAGAAGATCAGCAAGAGCGTGGAGAAAGGCAGCGACATCCTGTGGAACTTCACCAAGTTCCTGATTTCGAAAGACGGTGAGACCATCAAACGCTATGCGCCCACCACAGAGCCGAAAGACTTTGAAAAGGACGTGGAGGAGCTGCTTTGACCATTGAGCATTGACCATTGAGCATTGACCATTGATCATTGACCGTTGATCATTAATTATTGAACATTGAATACTGAATAATCGGATGGCTCACGCAGAATTACAGATTGACAATCAGATTTGCTTCCGGCTCTATACAGCTGCTCGACTAATCACGCAGGCTTATACGCCGATGTTCTCGGAGCTGGGCATCACCTATCCGCAGTATCTGGTACTGATGGTGCTGTGGGAAAAGGACACCCAGCCCGTGAACGACATTGCCCACAGGTTGCTTTTGGAGACGAACACCGTCACTCCATTGCTCCAGCGCATGGAGAAGCTGGGTCTCGTATGTCGCCATAAAGGTGAGCAGGACAAACGCCAGCAGATCGTCAGCCTGACGGAAAAGGGCAGGGCGATGGAGGAGCGAGCCTGCGAACTCATCCCCGCTGGCATGGGCAAGCAACTCGCAGCATGTCCGCTTAAACCAAAGGACTACCACCATTTGGCGCAAGAACTGGATGCACTGATAGAAACGCTGAAGAAGAATTGAACAAATGCTTTCCCCAACCCGTAGTTGACCGACGGCTGGGGGAACGGCAAGAAACTTTATAATGATTAGAAAACAAATTGACAGCAATGAAAAGACTAATGACTATCTGCCTATTGGCAACTTTATGTGCGCTGGGAGCATCAGCGCAGAGTATCTATGACATCAAGGTGAAGGACGATGCAGGAAAAGACGTGTCATTGTCGGCGTACAAAGGCAAGGTACTGCTGATCGTGAACACTGCCACCCGATGCGGATTCACTCCTCAGTACAAGGAACTGGAGGCGCTCTACGAGAAGTATCAAGCCGAAGGACTCGAGATCCTCGACTTCCCCTGCAATCAGTTTGGAGCACAAGCACCTGGCACCATTCAGGAAATACACGAATTCTGCACAGCCAACTTCGATATTCAGTTTCCTCAGTTCGACAAAATAGATGTGAACGGAGCCAATGAGTCACCATTGTTCACCTATCTGAAACAACAGAAAGGATTCTCTGGCTTTGACCTCACCGACCAAAGGGGCAAGATGATGGATGGCATGCTACGCAAGAAAGATGCTGATTACGACAAGAAATCTGACATCAAATGGAACTTCACCAAGTTCCTCGTTACTCGTGACGGCCAAGTGGTGAAACGATATGAGCCGACAGACAAAATGGCAAACATTGATGCCGACATACAAAAAGCATTAAACAGCAAGTTAAACACTAATACAGTAAAAGCGATGAAAAGTTTCAAATCAAACCCGTGGGTAATTCCACAACCCGTGCTGATTATTGGCACATACGACAAGAACGGTAAGCCCAACGCTATGAATGCAGCTTGGGGCGGTCAGTGGGACATGCATGAGATTATGATTTCGCTCGGTTCCCATGCCACGACCGACAACCTCAAGAACAATGATGCCCTAACCATCAGTTTCGCTACAGCAGAGACAATGGTGGCAGCCGACTATGTGGGCATCGTAAGTGGACGAAACACTCCCGACAAGATGGAGCGCACTGGCTGGAATATCGAGAAGGCTCCCAACGTGAATGCACCGGTTTTCACGAATCTGCCATTGACCCTCGAATGCCGCGTGAAGCAGAAAATTGATGAATCTGAAAGCGGGTACAACCTTGTGGCAGAGATTGTGAACGTGCTCTGCGACGAAAAGTATCTGGCAGCCGACGGAAAACCTGACGTGGAGAAAATGGGTATTATCACCTACGATCCTGTTCACCACACTTATATTCAGCTTGGCAAAACCGTTGGCAAGGCTTTCGCTGACGGCAAACAGTTGAAATAAAATGCGGCTGTCGGCCACATCATTTCAATCGCTCTACCATCGATAAAAAGGCAATTTGCTTGAACCTAATTACCAACGGTTTGTGCTCCGATGCGCGAAAAGCATTTTCCCTTGCAGGAAGTGTTGAAAACCATTGACCTTTTTACCATTGACCATTGAACATTGACCATTGAGCGTTGACTATGAGATATAATCATCATAAACAATCGTTGATGTTCAATGGTTAATGTTCAATGCTTTCTTCAAGAAAAGCCTAAGTTTTTATGTAGCAGAACTAAGCTTTTGATGACCAAAACCTCCGCTTTAGGTTACTGAAACCTATGCTTTTGCACTTATAGAGGACAGTATTCAATGTAATATTTAATGCTCAACGGTCAAAAACACGAGAAATTACAAAAAAAAGGAATACGTGACCTGCTTTCGCAAACTCTGCAACTTTGCAGCAAAGAGGGTACAACACGAATGCCGTTTCGCTGAAGGTATGGAAGGAGAGGACAGTCAAGGAGGAAGAAACTCGGACTGAGATCTACCTAATAGATGAGGAGATAGATGCTATGTAGGATATGAAGTTGGAGGGTGTGGAGGAAAAGGTATGCGATATATTCCTGCTTGGCTACTTCAAGTGCTGTCATTACGGAAAAAATGCAACGGTGCTTACTGCAGTCATTGGTTTAACTATAAACTCATTTTAATTGAGAAAATCGTAAATATTCTACGAAAATCCAAAATAAATTTTGATATTAGATATTTTTATTCTATCTTTGTAGCGATTTTCAATGATAAGCGTATGATAGCAGAGTTTAGAGTCAGTAATTTTTTCTCCATCAGGAGTGAGCAGATGATTAGTTTCGTGGCCACGCCCGACAAGTTTATGAACGAGGAGTATTGTAGCAAAGTGACGGATGACGTCAGTCTGTTAAAGATTGGTGTTATCTATGGTGCCAACGCTTCAGGTAAGAGTAATGTATTAAAGGCACTCTCATTTTTCAAACAACTGATGCTGCGTGTGCCTCAGGACAGGAACGAGTCGATGAAACTGGTTCCCTTCCTGCTGGATGAACAGTCAAGAAACGGACATTGCCGTATGGGTATGGACTTCTATCTTGAAGGGGTACGCTATGTGCTGAATATTGAGTTTGATGACGTTCGTATCTATGAAGAGACGTTGATGGTCTATACCACAAACCGTCCAACGAACCTCTATCGCCGTATTTATAATAAGGTAAAGGATGCTACGGAGATTACTTTCAGTACTAAAGCCAAGTTGACTCAGAAGAGCCAGACGATTATTGAGGGCAATACCGTCAATAATTGTAGCGTGATTGCTGCTTTTGGAAAGTCGAATGTCGAGGCATCTCAGTTGAATGCCGTCTATGATTTTTTCTCGAGGCATTGCAGTGACCAGTTGACACCAGATGTTTCACTTTCTGACTTCACTCGAAACTATTTGGAGAATGATCGCAACGGTTCACTTAAACGTTTCTTGGTATTTATGCTAAAAGCCTCCGACTTCAATATTGATAATGTGGAGTTACGAAAGATGGGGACTACACCCGAACTACTCTTCAAGCATAAAACGGACAATGGCACTTTTGACCTACCAGAAAGCTATGAGTCACGTGGTACCATGCGCTTCATGGGTATGACCACCATTCTGAAACAGTTGCTCTTCGATTCTCATTTCATTGCCATTGACGAGTTGGAAACGAGCATTCATTACGAACTGTTGTCCTATTTGATTAAAGTGTTTATCGCCAATAGTGACAACACTTCCCAATTGCTCTTCACGACCCACGACATCAACCTGCTGAACGAAGACTTTGTGCGTCGTGACACGGTGTGGTTCACGGATAAGAATTCAGAAGGAGAAACTCATATAGAGCGGCTTTCTTCTATGGGATTACACAAGAACCTGTCACCGTATAATGCTTATAAGCAGGGTAAACTCGTCAATCTGCCATTCCTTGGCAGTCAGTATCTGGACTTAAAAGAGATAGAGGGATGAAAAAGTCAATTGCTATCATTGGCGAAGGCGAAACAGAGTGGTTCTACTTTGAATCTCTTCGCATCGCCAAACGATATCCATTTAAGTTGTCGCCGGGGTTCCCTCAACATGCCGATATTGAGCACATTTTGAAACTGGCCAAGGCAAAGTTGGTGGAGCATTATGACTATGTTGTATGCTTGATAGACATGGACAGGCTCTATGAGAAACCGGCAGAAATGCAGAAATATCAGTCTTTCAAGAACCGTAAGGAGAATCATGACATCATGTTCATCGAAACCTGTCCCTGCACGGAGTTTTGGTTCCTGTTGCATTTCTTGCCCGATAATACTGTCAGACGATACCAGAATTATGACCAACTGATACTCGAGCTTAGGAAGTATATGCCAGGCTACGAGAAGACCAAACGGTATTTTATCAAAACCAAGCTTTACGACTTCCTTGTTGCCAACGGCGATTTGGAACGAGCCAAAGCGAATGCTGAAAGGCTTTCTGCCATGAGTAAGACATATCCAGAAGACAGAATTGCATATTCAGAGATTCACAAGGTATTTGAATTGCTTGGCAATCTCAACAAATAGTAATTAAATGCAGGCGGCCATAGGGTAATCAGAAGGGGAGGCTATGCAAGAATGGAAATTCAGAACTATAACAACTGGATAATTGAACGTCAACAGCTTCTTGAGCGTATCAAGGAGTTGGAAACCGAGAATGCCGAACTAAAGAAACGGTTGGGCGAAGATGTTGTGCCTGTTGTTCGGAAACCCACTGCCATGCAAGCTCTTTCGCTTCAAGAAAAAGTAGACTTGTTTCGGAGCTTGTTCAAAGGACGCGAGGATGTTTTTGCCAGGAGGTGGTACAGCAAGACGAGCGGAAAGGGTGGCTATCAGCCAGTATGCTTGAACGAATGGAATCGTCAACTCTGCGATAAACGAAAGTTCAAGTGTGCAGAATGCCCGAATCGTCTGTTTGCTCCATTGACGGATAATGATGTCTACCGCCATTTAGAAGGAAAAGACGCAGCTGGCAGGGATGTGATAGGACTCTATGTACTCAATGAGGACAATACATGCAACTTGCTGTGTACCGATTTCGATGATAAAAATTGTGAACATGGCTATCAGGAAGACGTGGTGGCCTTTGTTGATGTCTGTAAGAGTTGGGGTGTTCCTTGCTCTATAGAGCGTTCGCGCTCTGGCAGTGGTGCTCATATCTGGATTTTCTTTGAAACCTCTGTTTTGGCAGTCAAAGCTCGGAGGTTGGGTAATGCTATCCTAACAGAAGCGATGAATAGAGATGGACGGATTTCTTTCAAGTCATATGATAGATTCTTTCCTAACCAGGACACTTTGCCAGAAGGTGGACTCGGCAATCTCGTTGCACTACCTCTACAAGGTAATGCTCGGAAGAATGGCAATAGCGTTTTCGTGAATGAATACTTTGAGCCTTTCCCTGACCAATGGGAATACCTGCTGAATGTAGGTAAGCTCTCAGCATCTGTATTGGAAGAGATATTGAAACAAACAGCCAATATCATACCACTTGGAGATCTGTCAAAAACAAGCGAAAGCAAACCATGGGAAGTGCCGACAAACACTAAGATAGAGAAGTCTGACTTCTCCTCGGAAATTGTCGTCACACGGTCGAATATGCTTTACATCCCGTTAAGCCAGCTTTCCTCTAAAGTCCTCAACCATCTCAGACGTATTGCATCGTTCCGAAATCCTGAGTTCTATAGCAAACAGGCTCTACGACTGTCCACCTACCAGACACCACGCATTATTTCCTGCGCAGACCTGACGGACGAATATCTTGCACTTCCTCGCGGATGTGAGGATGCAGTTACCACACTATTTCAGGAGAAGAATGTTGCCTATCGGTTTGAGGACAAGACGAATCACGGTAGGGCAATATCCATTCATTTTAATGGCGTACTACGCGAGAATCAGCAAGAAGCAGTCAATGTTT